>DVDT01000107.1 GCA_015296085.1 Trichormus sp. M33_DOE_039
AACGTTTGCCACGAGGAGCGTGATAGTCTTCTATGCTTTGTAATGCCGCTATCAAACTACTACTCATTTCACACCACAGTACACTTGAGGTCGGGATGATTTCTAGTTTAATTTTTCTCTCATTACAATGAATTAGCCCTAGGGGTGTAGGGGGGAAACTTAATGAAAGGAATTGATACAACGTGGATCTGGTAAACTTGCCTTTTCTGGTTCTCTGGGAAACCAGGGTGCTGTGCGTTTGCAAAGTTCTACTAGCATTAACATAACTGGGACTTCGATTAAAACGCCTACTACCGTGGCGAGTGCAGCACCAGAATTTAAGCCAAACAGCATGACGGCTGTAGCAATGGCAACTTCAAAGTGGTTGCTAGCTCCAATTAAGGCGGCTGGTGCAGCGTCTTCGTAGGAGAGATTGAGTTTTAATGCTGCTACATAACTAATTAGGAAGATGAAATTAGTTTGAATAAACAGTGGTACAGCAATTAATAGGATGTGTAGGGGATTGTTGACGATTAATTCACCTTTGAAGGCAAATAGCAAGACTAAAGTAATCAGCAAAGCGGTAATGGCAATAGGACTAAGATACTTCAAAAATTGCCCTTCAAACCATTCTCTACCTTTATATTTGAATATCCAGTAACGGCTGTAAATGCCTGCAATTAAAGGCAAACCTACATAAATTAGCACTGATAAAACTATGGTTTGCCACGGTACGGTTAAATCATTTGCTGCTAGTAACCACCTACCCAAAGGTGCGTATAAAAATAGCATTGCTAGAGAATTAACTGCCACCATGACTAACGTGTGTCCCTGATTACCATAGGACAGATAACCCCACATCAACACCATTGCTGTACAGGGAGCAATTCCTAGTAGAATTGTCCCAGCAATGTAGGAATTTGCGATCGCTACTTCACCGCCACGAATTAATTCTGTGCCAGTAATTAACGGACGAAATAGCCAACCTAAAAAGAACTGGGCAAAAGCTACCATTGTGAATGGTTTAATCAACCAGTTCACCACCAAGGTAAGAATGACAGGCTTAGGGGTGCGGATGGCATTGATAGCTTGACTAAAGTCAATCTTTACCATGATGGGGTACATCATGAAAAACAGACATACCGCAATGGGAATTGACACTTGATAAATACTAATAGCATCAAGTCTGACTGCTATTTCTGGAAATAACCTTCCTAGGACGATTCCGGCAAAAATGCACAGAAACACCCACAGGGTAAGATATCGTTCAAAAAAACTCAGATTACTCTTGGGTTTCATTTTTAGGGGTATAGGGGTGTAAGGGTGTAGGGATTTAGGGGTTTGGAATACCTGCCTACGCTCTTATACTGTTGCTTTTCTCATTTTGAATTTTGTAGCTTGCTTCCCGTAGGGTATTTTGAATTCCGCCTTGTAGTACTAGTCTCCGTCTCCAGCTTTCCAGGCGATCGCTTGACTGGGTTTGGGATCAGGTAATTTCAGTGAAACTACGGCTGCCCCTAGTACCAAAAACATCGATGTCCACAGACAACCTACTAACCCCAGCCATTGATATACTAAACCTGATAAAACCGTACCAGCTAACCGACCGCCGGAGTTAGCCATATAGTAGAAGCCAACATTGAGGGCTACTTTGTCATCATCGGTAAAAGCCAACACTAAATAAGAGTGAACCGCAGAGTTAAAGGCAAACACCACACCAAATAGCAGCAGTCCCCCCACGATGGCGATATTGGCGGGGACACCTAATTGTAGAGCCAGGGCGATCGCAGCTGGTACTGCTGTCAGGGTAAATGTCCAAAACTGGATAGTTTTAGATTGTGGCGGACGACCAGAACCGAAGCGGCGAATCAATGTTGGTGCTGATGATTGAATGATGCCATAGCCAATCACCCACACCGCCAAAAACCCACCAACTTGATAAAAAGACCAACCTAAAACCTCGCGCAAGAACACTGGTAAAGCCACCACAAACCAGACATCCCGCGAACCGAATAAAAAGAAGCGAGCAGCCGAGAGAATATTAATCTCTGGACTCTTAGAAAACAGTTGGCTAAACTTGACTTTCTTCTTAATTTTGCCCATGCCTTTCGGCAGCATCAACCCAGTGAACATCAGCAAGAATAAGGCAGCTGCCATCACTAATAAAGCATTAACAAAACCAAATCCATCTAACAAAGCACTACCAACAAAAAAACCAACTCCCTTGAGGGCATTTTTAGAACCAGTGAGCACCGCCACCCATTTAAATAAAGAGGAATGAGCATCTTGGGGAACTACCAAACGAATCGCACTTTTAGAACTCATCTTGGTTAAGTCTTTGGCAATTCCAGAAAATGCCTGAGCCGTCATCACATAAAGGACTGCTAACCACTGCGCCCAACCGGGATTCAAATATGCCAGCATCACCAAAGAGAAAATCTGTAACCCAATGCCAGTATAAAGAGTGACCTTTAATCCCAATTGCGAGCCAATCCAACCGCCTAAAAAGTTAGTGACAATCCCGAATACTTCGTAAAACAGAAACAAAGAAGCGATTTGTAGTGGCGTATAGCCAATTTTATTGAAGTAGAGTAACACTAGCATTCTTAGCGCACCATCAGTAATGGTGAAACCCCAATAAGCGAGTGTTACCAGAATATAGTTTTTAAAATTTGCTTTAGATGCTGTGGTAGTCATGAGTGGGTAGAAAGAGGGCAGGGGGCAGGGGAATGGGAGAATATTTAACGCCGTGTGCAACTTTCTCTCAAACCTAACCCCCAACCCCTTCCCTACAAGGGAAGGGGAGCAAGAATCAAAGCCTCTAACGCCACTTGCTACAACGCGGGAAACCCGCGCAACGCAGTGGCTCCTCCTTGCAGGGGAGAGGTTTGGAGAGGGGTTTTAATGATAAGTTACACATCGCGTTATTTAAGATCACCCAGTCCCTAATTCAGACTCAATGCAACCTTCCGTGCGAGTTCAACCATCCGATTGGCATAACCCCATTCGTTGTCATACCAAGCCAGAATTTTTACTTGTGTTTCGTCAACCACCATTGTGGAAAGGGCATCAATAATGGAAGAACGAGGATCATCTTTGTAATCTATAGACACTAAAGGACGTTCCTCATAGCCGAGGATGCCTTTGAGTGGTGCTTGTTCAGAAGCAGATTTTAATAGGCCATTAATTTCTTCGACTGTGGTTGGTCGTACAGCCTCAAACACACAGTCTGTGAGCGAAGCGTTAAGTAGTGGGACTCTGACTGCGATACCGTTGAGTTTACCGTTGAGTTCGGGGTAAATTAAACCAATGGCTGTCGCTGATCCGGTAGTGGTAGGAATGAGAGATAGACTTGTAGCCCGTGCGCGGCGCAAATCTTTGTGAGGTGCATCGACAATGGTTTGAGTATTGGTGTTGTCATGGATGGTAGTAATAATTCCATGTTTAATACCCAAGCCTTCATGAATGACTTTCACGACTGGTGCTAAACAGTTAGTTGTACAAGAAGCAGCCGTTAAAAGATGGTGTTTTTCCGATTCATAGAGGTGATCATTCACCCCCATGACAATATTTAAGGCTTCTTCCTTCACTGGAGCAGCCACAATGACTTTCTGTACCCCGCGCTTAAAATAGGGGTCAAGGGTAGCAGGAGTCCGAAACTTGCCGGAACATTCCAGCATTATATCAACACCGAAATCTTCCCAAGGTACATCGCCCGGTTTGGCATACTCAGTAAAGCTCAGGGGTGTACCATCAATGAGAACACGTTCACCCTCTGCTTCTACTTCGGGTGTCCAACGTCCATGTACAGAATCAAACTTGAGTAAATGAGCTGCTGTTACAGCCCCACCTTTTATTTCATTAATATGAACAAATTCTAGTTCTGGCCAACCCCAAGCAGCTCGCAGTGCTAGCCGTCCCATCCTACCAAATCCATTAATGCCAACACGAACTTTCATGAGTTTAGATAAATAAATTTCTCAAACTAAAACTGCTTTTGCTTACGTAACAATTCGCTAATTGTTAAATCGATCTGTGCTTTACCACCAAAAACTGTACCGGCTTTACCTTGGTTTAAATGCACATAGTCGATGTTATAGGCTTCATTTGGTAGCGGGACATAACCCACGCTGCTTGCAGTATTTGGTGCTTGTTTAACGTAGAAATCTACAAATTTGTAAACTGCACTTTTATGTGGGGCTGACCAAGGATTGACATAGATAAATAAAGGTCGAGAAAGCGGTTGATATTTAGATTTTTCTACAGTTTCTCGTGATGGTAAGATTGCACCTTTACCACTATCTACTGCTAGGACTTTTAACTTAGTTTTGTTCTCTTCGTAGTAGGCATAACCAAAATAGCCCAAAGCATTAGGATCTTTACTAATACCGTCTACTAAAACTTCATCGTCTTCACTGGCTGTATAATCATTACGACTGGCTTTAGCTTTACCTGTGACGGCTTCTGTAAAGTAGTCAAATGTCCCAGATTGTTTACCCGCACCATATAAATTCAGTGGACGATCTGGCCAAGTTGCCCTGACTTGATTCCAACGGGTGATTTTTCCTTCCGCCGCAGGTTGCCAAATTTTTTGCAGTTCAGCAATTGTAATATCTTTTGCCCAGTCATTTTGAGGATTAACCACGACAGTTAAGGCATCAAAAGCAATTGGTAATTCTATATACCTCACACCATTTTTATTACAAGCTGCCATCTCTGACTGAGAAATCGGTCTAGAGGCATTATTGATGTCTGTTTTCCCGGCGCAGAATTTCTCAAATCCGCCGCCAGTACCGGAAAAATTAACTTGAATTTGTGTATTACTTTTAGTTTTGGCTTGGAATTCTTTAGCGATCGCCTGGGTAATGGGATACACCGTACTCGAACCATCAATGGTAACTTTTGCCACCTGTTCAGAATTAGCTACTTCGGTGACTGCTGGTGACTGTTGAGTTTGAGTTGATGAATTGGATGTGGCTGTACAACTGGTTGCTACAGCTAATATCCCAAATGCGAGAGCCAATTTCTTTGCTAGTGCGTTCATTGACCTCACCTTGCTGGGTGATATGAAATGTATATTTATATCATTTCAAAAAAAATTGATATGTCAATCACCGCAAGGCTGGTATACACAAAAATTCATCAAAAAAAGTTGATATATCAGGAAATATTATCACAGGGGCGTGCAGGTAATATCTGCCCCAAGCGACGGTAATCTGCTAAGTATTCCTCTAAAGCAGCAAATTGAGGTAAATTCAGGCTGTAATAAATCCAACGTCCTTGTTGACGTGAGTTAACTAAAGCAGCTTCTTTCAAAGTTTTGAGGTGAAATGATAGTTTAGACTGACTCACCCCCAAAACTTCGCATAAGTCACAGACGCATAATTCGCGCTGGCGTAGCAATTCCAATACATTAATCCTAATGGGGTCAGAAAGAGCGTGAAAACCAGCCACAATCAAGTGAGGGGTGGTAGCAGTAGGGATTGGCATTAACTTAACCTTGGTTCGGCAACGGTGTAAAGTTTGCTCTATTCAAACATTTCTAGTCTTGCTCATTTCTCCGTCTCAAATAGCATACTTCTTCCAGCAAAATATTCAACGCTATCTTAACCCTTGCTCACACAATAACTGATCCGCCCAAATTGCGTCTGCTGCTGACAGTGGTGGAACTGGTTCTTGAGTGTAATCGACAATCAAATCATAATCATAAATATCATATACCTGAGTGAACAAAGCCTGTAAATCTATTACAGGTTCATCATCACCAGAACGTAAAGGTAGGGGAAAAGCAGGAATTACATCTTGTAGATTGAAAGCGTATAAATCAGCAATGGGACGACGATTTCCTCGGCAAACTAAAATTCGATAATCACTTTCAATATGATCACCAAACATCGGCATAGGTTTACCTTTACGTAATAAATCGATCTCTATTAAATTAGTATGACTGCCTAGAACTTGTTCACGTTTTTTTTCATAAACTTTTCTGCCTTTACTCGGACGTTTATTACTAGGAGAAAGAATTTCAATCGTAGTAATTAATTCTTCTGTACCTACCTCTTTGACTTCTAAATATCCTTCTTTAAGAGTTATGGGTATTGGCACTGTCACTTTGACAGGTTTAGGTGTTGGTGTGGCAACAGCTACATTTGTATTGTTAGTATTCTTGATGTTTTGGCGGGTTTTCACCATCACATCAGGAATACCAACAGTTACGGAATTGTCATCTGTAGTTTCATACATCCGCACCTCGACGGCGACGCGATATTTAGGGCGTAATTGAGGTGATAAAAACCTAGCAATTTCACTAATTAACAAGTGATGTAATCCAGGAAATAAATCCGGGTGTTCTAAATAGGGGTTCATTCCTGGAAATACAGAAGGCATGATTTATACTCCTAATTCTGAGCCAGCCACCATAGCTTCGGGTTGATAACGAATACCGGCTTGCTTGATGCGATGTAAGGCTTCACCTAGGCGATCGCAATCTGCAATCAAGCTAATACGCACATATCCTTCCCCAGCAACCCCAAAAGCATTACCGGGGGTGACAACCACGCCTGTCTGCTGCAACAGGTTCAAAGCAAAGTCCGTCGAACCCATACCCACAGGACATTTCATCCACAAATACATTGTAGCTTTGGTTTTGGGGATATCCCAACCCAACTGCCCGAAACCTTGAATCAGGAAATCGCGGCGGGTGCGGTAACGTTGCTGAACTTCGTGTAGGTAAATATCGGGCAGTTGTAAGGCTGTTTCAGCTGCTGTTTGTAAGGCGGCGAAAATCCCATAATCCAAGTTGGTTTTGAGTGTTCGCAGTCCTTGAATCACATGACGATTACCCACAACAAAACCCACACGCCAACCAGCCATGTTGTAAGTTTTCGATAGGGTGTGAAACTCTACGCCTATTTCTTTTGCACCGGGAATTTCTAGTAAGCTAGTGGGTTGATAACCGTCAAAAGCTAACTCGGCATAACACAAGTCATGCACCAAGAGAATTTCGTATTTTCTAGCAAATGCGACGATTTCCTCAAAAAATTCGCGGGGTGCGGTGGCGGCTGTGGGGTTGCTGGGATAGTTGAAATAAAGTATCTTGGCTTGTCTCGCCACTTCTTCAGGAATGGCAGCTAAATCAATTAACCAGTCATTCTCAGGCTTTAAAATCAAGCTGTGGACTTTACCCCCAGCAATCACCGGCCCGCGAAAATGGGCAGGATAGGCAGGGGAGGGAACTAGTACCACATCGCCAGGATTAATATAGGCGATCGCTAAATGCGATAATCCTTCTTTAGAACCCAATAACGGCAATGCTTCACTATCAGGATCTAATACAACCCCATAGCGACGCTTATACCAATTAGTGATGGCACGGCGAAAGCTGGCAGTACCTTCAAAGGGGGGATAACCGTGATTGGCGGGATCTTGCAAAGCTTTCATAGCTGCTTCCACCACTGGCTGTGGTGTTGCGCCATCGGGATTGCCCATCCCCAAATCAATTAAATCAATTCCTTGTTCTCTAGCCTTAGCTTTTAACTCATCGAGACGGGCAAATACGTAAGGTGGTAGTTGCTGTATCCGATCTGCTGGCGTAATCCAATCCAAACTCATTCCTCAACCTCGTCACTTATTCCCCTGGTGGAGACACGATTAACCAAGTCTCTACTATCTGTTGGTGCAGTGGTAGAAACCATCGCCGCCATTAACTGTTCCGATGCAACTTTGAATGGTAGTCGATGAATGTCAGATTCAGGTGCTAAAGAGATTTCGGCGGCTGTTTGTAACTCACCTAGGGTAATATTACCCAAACCCAAATCCGCTAATTTTTGTGGCAGTCCAATCTCTGCGTAAAATTTCAATAATTGTTGTCTAGAAGCTGCTGCTAGTTGATTGCCTTGTACCATTTCTTCGAGACGCAGCTGCACCAAAATTCCATAGGCGACTTTTTCGCCGTGGATGCTGCTGTGTCCAGCAATGTGCGTTAAACCGTTATGTACAGCGTGGGCGGCGACAGTGCGACATTGCGCCCCACCCAAGCCACCAATTACCCCAGCTAGTAGTACCGTAGCATCAACAACTTCTTGCCATACCTCACTCCCTGGTTTTTCCAAGGCTGTGGCTGACTTTTGAAATAAAATATCACGTAAAACCCGCGCCTGTTGGACAGCAGCTATAATTAGAGTCTGTTCTAAATGCCCGCTACTAACTGAAGCTTCATACCATTTAGCGATCGCATCTCCAATCCCTGCTACTAGAGTATGCTGTGGTGCAGTTTTCACTAAATCGTAGTCAAGTATGACTAAATCGGGACAGCGAGACAAAGCCACATCATAAAGAAATGCCCCAGTCTCAGAATAGACGTTCGACAAAGCCGTCCAAGCTGCACAGGTAGCTGCCGAGGTGGGGATAGTAGCGACAGGTAACTGCAATTGATGGGCGACTAATTTGGCTGTATCTAAGGCTTTACCACCACCAATACCGATAATCACATCGGCTTGATGTTCTTTTGCGATCTTTCTCAGAGCTTTTAAGCTGGATTCTGCACAATCTGCACCATAAGAGGACGGCATAACTTGCAGATTTTGCTGTTCTAGGATTGGCAGTAAACTTGCTTGCGCGATCGCAATGGTGCTATTTCCTGCCACAATCATGGGACGACTGCCTAATTTGGCAATTTCTAAGGCTGCTGCCTCCAATATATTTGACCCACGCATTACTTTGGCTGGGGCTACTGCTAGCGTGAGTAGGGAAGTAGAAGTTTGAGTAGACAAGGTTTGAGTAGATATTTGATTAGACATATACTCTAGTTTGCCAAAACCTTGATATTTCTTAATAAAATTAAATTTATAACGATTGCTGACCACACATGACACCCCTAGTATTAACGCTAGGAGTCATTTACGGGTATTGCCAATAGTCCATAAATTCCGAACTATCAAAGTTTTGAATAACTGTATGGTTTATTAAAGATACCACTGTCAGAATACTCAGCGAAAGTAAATATTAGTATGTCTAACGGACGTGAGACAGCCTTACCCATATTCACAGTCCGCAGGCGATGCTGTTTAATTTGTGTAGATCATATCTTAATCTAAAATTAACAAATATTGTATACCTAAATACAAAAAACTAATGAGACCCTAACATTTAGTCAATTATTTAATTTGTTATGTAGTAGTTTTACTGAAAAGAAATAGCACAAGCTAATCAAAACCTCCTTAACATCAGGCTATAGTTCACTTTGGTAAGTAGTCATGTGGTGAGATTAAAGTATTAAGCATCACACTTAACAAGACAATAGGATGAATGTTTCCCATTCACCCCATTGGTAGTTAAGCATGAGATTTTGGCAATTGAGCAAACTTTTCTGGATATAACTCAACCGTCAAATTTTGATCTTCACGACTGGCGAGCGATCGCTTCGCTTCACCCAGGTAAAGTGGTATAGATAAGCCTGGTTCTGGGTGGATGATGGTACGCGCCCGAATTGTGAGTTGATTATCTCCATTTCTACCCCCACGACCAAAAGAATAGAGATTGCTAGCAGCTTGACGCAATGTAGCTTCTACTTCCTCTGGTGAAATTTGCGGTGATGTAGCAATTACCGCTTGGTTTGAACCGTTATCGTAGACAAGAGTGTACTTAACTGCACCTGGAATCACAGTCCGACTTAAAGGAACTATTGACAGCGCAAATAAACCAGCAGTTAGCACCAACATAAAGCCGGTTGTACCTACTAGCCGAAAGCGGATGCCCCATTTAAACAAAAAAGCTAGTATTGCCAAAGCCGCAAATACTAGTGTGGCAATACCTGACCATTGAGTGTATTGCAGAAATTCAGCCGTTGTCAGCATACGGTTTGGCTACTTAGGTATTGTGTTGACACACCTATTTTACAGATAATGTAGAGACTATAAGGAAGTAGACCGCAACCAGATGTTAGGCCAGGTGAATGGAAAACTTAATTTCTGCTGGGGTTGCACGAGTTGATATTAGTTAATATTGCTGACAATTAATATAGATAGTTTTCTGATCTGAGATAGAAACATCTACCCAAAAATCTGCCGGACATTTTTCTAGTGAATTGCTTCTTTGAATTTGAATATCTTCAGCTAGCTGACAACGCTGAAACTGCCCGTTTACGTCAAATGATATATGGCTTTGAGCTTGACACGGAAAAGTAGATATTCCCGCAATATAAGATAATTGTAATGTTGTTTTCCGACTCAAAATGCAGGTAGATAACGAACCATTAGAATAAATACTAATAGTTCCTGGTTCACAGTTGATAGCGGCGTTAGCAGGCTGAGAAATAGCAAAATTTAATCCAAGTATGCTGCAAGGAGATAGTAAAAACGAAGAATTTTTAGAGACCGATTTTATAGTGAAAAATTATAATTAACAAACAAAAAATAAACATAAAAAAAGACATCTTTTCAGATGCCTGTTATGCAGGAAAAAACCAAACTGGTTTTCCCTACACCTTCCCAACAATCAGCAACAGTGGCTAATTTGTGTTAGCCACACTCACAGTCACAAACGTGAATATAAACATCTTATTAACTACAACCTAGGAATAGCCGCAGTGTAACCACTGAAAATTCATAGCGACGCTCAATTGAATTCGTAGTGGGATTCACCACCGCATTATTTTTGGGGATTTATCTGTTGATGATGATATTGATGGTAATGATACGTACTTCCAGAAATAGCTGCCAATAATACCCAAGATATGGTGTTCAACCTAAAATCAAAGAGAGTAACATCAACTGTATTAAATAGCAGCCATTCTACAAAAACCACAAGATAACTAAAGATTATTATTCGATTTTCTAGAACTAGAGCATGAGATTTTTGAAGGATTTGGATACCGGAAAATAATATCCAGCCTAGTAAACCAAAAAACAATAAAGTAGCTGGTAATCCCGTTTCGGCCGATAACATCAAAAATAAATTATGTGGATGTCCCAAATCAATATTCATCTGGGATTTATAAAGGGCTGAGAAATTACGTAATCCCCATCCTGTCCAGGGATGTTGTTGAGTCAAAGACCAAGCAAACTGCCATTGAGTTTTTCGCATTAAAGCTACTGGCCGATCTGGGTATAAATCATCATTTAGCCTAGCCCAAAAGAAAGCGGGAACAACACGACGAAATAATTGAGCAATTGGCGCAGGGGCAAAAGCTGCTAATAAAACACTAGTGACGACTCCAGTCACCACTCCTACTAGCAAACGCCAACCTTGATATAGTGCGTAGGCTAAACAAGCAAGAATTGCGATCGCCCATCCATTACGCGAGTTAGTTAAAATCAACGCCGCAAAATCAGCAACTAAAATGATCGGGAGTAGAAAATAAGGATTACGAAGTAGGGATTTATTTATTTTCCCAGTCTTTATTCCCCAATCCCCGATCCCTCTTTCTAGCAATAAACCTAATCCTAGGGTGAAGACAATGGCTAAATAAGCCGCAAAAATGTTGGCGTGCATGAACAGAGATGACATTCGTCCTGGGGGATTCCCACCGGATGCGATCGCTACATCCAACACCAAAATCTGTAACTGGGATGTCCAGCCCAAAAATAACTGTCCAAAACCTATGATTAGGACTGGTACAGAACCAATCACAAAAATCCATGCAATACGTCTTAACTGGTTAGTGGTTTGAATTAAGGAACTCAGACCAACAAACACCAAGAAAAATGGCAATAAATTGAATAGCCCTATGAAAGCTGCGGCTTTATCTAAAGCAAAGCCGGCAGATATCAATAATAAGATCGTAAAAACGGCAAAGCCCTGATTAATGGGAGTATGAATAATGGCGCGTTGCTGGCGCAACCAAGCGAATAATGTTGCAAAACCTATACTCACAGCTCCCAACAAAGGACTTAATGGGAATATGAGTAGACCAACTTGCAGAAGATTCCAGGGCAATTGCAATTGAGGATGAGAATGATAAAAACCTGACTTCAAGCTAGCTCCCAACATTCGCTACGAGTAAGACGAATTTGCGCTAAAGCAAAGATAGTAGGGATGATCCGACCATAATTAGTAGTAATCATTCTCCAACCTAAATCTGCAAAGAACCAAGCCCACATCATCGGCCCTACTAAGGCGAAGACACTACGAACGGCTGTGTATCGAGCTGCATTCAAAGCCATACCTTGACGCGCCATTTGCAATGTGACGTAGCTTTGAAACTGTGTAGTTGCGGCTTGAGAACCCGCAACGACAGCTTCTTTGGCTACTTGATAGGTAGCAAAGTTGATAGCAAACTGACGGGCAATTTGTTGCAAAACTAATGGTTTGACTATAGATGTCACAGCTAAGGCACTACCACCTTTTAACAGTAAACCTAAAGGGTCATGCTGTAACAACGGTGGTAAAGGCTCGGTAATTTCTGATTTCACCAGCTGATTCTGCAATTGCACAGTTAATTTTTGCTTTTCGTTATCTGGTAATTTTTTCCACACTTGTCCCAACAGATACAAAAATACTTCTGCTTCTAAATCAATAGTTGTTAAATCGAGAGAATGAGGGATTTTTAAGTATTTACAGACTTGAAGTAGTGCTTGACGGTAAGTTACTTGATCTGTACGCCCACGTAAGACTGTCATCCCATCTGCGGCTAAAAATCGAAAGCGACTTTCTAGTGCATCAAGCCAAGCGTTACGGCTTTGGCTTTGGACTTCGATCGGTTCAGGTGTTTGTACATAATCTAAAGGATTAAACTTACGGCTAAACAGAATTGCCGTTAAATCTTGTAATTCATCTTCGGTAGCTAACTCTAACGCCGCCCTTAGCTCATCCAATTTCCCTTCCTCCCTTCCATAGAGCGTATCTGTACCCTATTCTACTAGGCGATCGCGGATTCAGGATTGATAACTGGAGCTAGACCAAGAACAGAAAAGGTAAAATTCATAAATTTCAAGACGGAACATTGTTACATCTCTACAAGGTTTTTAGATAACGCATATTTTATTTTGTCGATGCCTGTGCTATTTTCTATCTCTCCTTTTTATGGCCGATCGCCTTTAAGAAGTCATCTATGACAGAATAGATCGTAACTATTTCATTTAACATCTGTTCCTCCTCTTTGTCTTGTTTGGAGGGATTCTCTTGTTTCTCTACCTTTGTGTCATCTCTCTTTGAGACCAACTAGCAACTTGGTTTAGTATTAATTTGTAATTGCAAAGATGAAATATCAGGAATTATTTTGCGATCGCGTCGCTGTCATCGCCACCATGCACCACAAAGAGACAGTGATTGCTCCTCTATTAAAACAAGAATTGGGAATGAGAGCTATAGTACCCCAAAATTTTAATACAGATATTTTCGGCACATTTACTAGAGAAATCAACCGTCCGGGTACGCAAATTGCAGCCGCTAAATTAAAAGCCGAAAAAGCCTTAGAAATTACCGGAGAAAATTTAGCGATCGCCAGTGAAGGTAGTTTTTATCCTCATCCTGTTTTACCTTACCTTTACGCTAATCGAGAAATAGTTATTTTATTAGACAAAATCAATAATTTACAAATCATTGGCGAAGAATTTTCTACAGAAACTAACTTTAATCATCAAATTGTTAACTCCCTATCAGAAGCATATGAATTTGCTCATAAAATCGGATTTCCACAACATGGAATAGTAGTTAGCTTTGAGATTTCAAATAACGGGCAAAGTGAGACTCTCAAAGGGATTAACACTGAAAATAAATTTCTAGAAGCTGTAAACTTAGCTTTAGCAACCGCACCTAAAAAACAAGCTCACTTAGAGACTGATATGCGTGCGCTCTATAACCCCACACGGTTGAAAAATATTGCTAAAGCTACACAGAATTTGCTAAATAAGATTAGTAGTTGTTGTCCTCAATGCCAAATACCAGGATTTGATGTTATTGAACGTATTCCCGGATTACCTTGTGAAATATGTCATACACCAACTACATTAACGCATAAATTTGTATATCAGTGTCAAAAATGTGGATTTAGAGAGGAAAAATTATTTCCTCACGGACAAAAGTTTGCCGACCCGGCCCAATGTATGTATTGCAATCCTTAAAGAAAACAAAAAGCGTGCTAATAAAATAAGTTTCACCCTCCAGGCAAGCAAGCTATACACGCCACGTCACCGCTAAAAATCAAAGATATTTTCCCCTACATTTCCTTTCAATCCAGAAACTCATAAGACGAGATATTCATGCAAAATCTAAAAAATCTCCCGTTGCTATTAGCAACGGGTAGATTAGTAAATCAAGTTCGTCAGGTGATCGGAATAGTTATTTATTTAGTATTTATTGTCTTAAATGCAATTCTGCCATTAGATAGATAAAACCTGTTCTCATTCTCTTAGTTGTGTATATCTAGAAACGTTATGTAATTCTCCAGAGACGTTAGAACTGACTCAAATACAGTCAGAGTCAGTTTTAGCGGCATATGCTATTAGTCAAAAAATTCATTGCCAAAATGAAACTCTGGTGCAAGAGATAAACTGAGAGAAAATTAGTTTAACTTATTATTCTTTGGTTATTCTTAATGGTAATTGCACTGTAAAAGTTGTCAAATTGTTACCACTGATCACGTCAATCGAACCTTGGAGATACTCTACTAGCTTTTTCACTAATGCTAACCCCAAGCCTGTCCCGCTATCTTGCCAAGACTCAGATTCGCTGCTGTGAAAAGCTGTATCAAAAATTGAGGACTTCTCTTCTATGGAGTTGCGAGAAATTTGGTAAAAGGGTTCAAAAATACGAGATTGTTCGTTTGTGGGGATATCTACTCCAGAGTTATGAACACTAATTTGTAAGCAAGGTAATAGATGAAATTCGACTCCATCTGCCAGAGTGAAAGGATTTTTTTTATGTTTTGGGTTTTCGCTAAAATGAACAGTTACCGTAATGCGGCCCAATGGAGGAGTATATTTACAAGCATTGGTAAGTAACTCGGAAACAATGCGACCCAGAAGACCTAAATCAGAAACTAAAGGTGGTAAATCTGGAGGAACACTTACTTCCAGAATTTGTTTTTGAGTGTGGGCAATATTTTGAAAACTTGCAACTACTTGAGGTAGCCATGTTTGGACTTCAATCTTAGTAAATTCTAAGGGATAAGCATCTGCATCAATCATTCGCATACTCAGCAAATCATCTACTAAATTTAACTCTCGCTCACATTCATGATTGAGAATATTCAAGTAATGCAATGTAGACTCAAAAGCCTCTGGTGCAAAAGCTTTAAAAATATTCTGTTGATTGAGTAGATTTTTGAGTGTACTCACAGCCATTTTGATATTCGATAATGGCGTTCGCATTTCATTAGAAGTAGCCGCCAAAAAATCCTCTTTCAACTGATTAATTCTTTGCATTTCTGCTATTTGCAATTTGAGTTGGCGGGAACGTTCGGCGGCTAGGTTACGTTCTTCTGTAATTCTCCTTTGGGTGTCATCACGGAACACCATTACTCCCCCTGTCACTACACCATTGTAATCTTTTAAACAAGAAGCACTATCTGCAACTGGAATTAGCGTGCCATCTTTAGTGCTGAGTAGGATGCCACTACTGAGATTGAAGGTGCTTGCTTGTTGCATAGCTGGAATTAAAGGATTTTGGATGTTATTGAGAGTTTTTTCGTCAATTAACTGTAGAACTTCGGTAACAATGTGGTTTTTGACTTCCTGGAATCGCCATCCGGTAAGTTGTTCTGCAACTTGATTCATGTATTTGATCTGTAATTGAGTATCAATCACAATCACACCGTCTCCCATTTCTCGCAACACGGAACTCAAAAATTGCTCGTGTTCGTACCGATTAAGTGCTGTTTGAATCGCTACATAAAGCTCTTGTTCTCTAATAGGTTTGAGGATATAACCAAAAGGAAATGTGACTGTGGCTCGCTCTACAGTGCTTTTATCAGAATGTCCTGTAACGTAGATGATGGGAATTTGCAGGATATGCCAGATTTGTTCTGCGGCTTGGATACCATCAATTTCGCCACGCAGTCGGATATCCATCAAAATTAAGTTGGGGCGTAATTCGGTGGCTTTGGCGATCGCTAGCTCGGCAGTATCAGCAATATCAACAACTAAATAACCCAAAGATTCTAAGGTTTCTTGGAGATTGATTGCCAAGATATATTCATCTTCGACAACTAGCACTTTGATGGTGCTGACTTTTTCTGTATCTGAATGGATAGTGATCATACTTATATCCTGCCTGCTGTAAAGAAAATTTTAAATTCTGTTCCCTGGTGGTTGTTAATCTCTAAGTTCCCTCTTAACTGTTTGACTAATCCTTGGATCAGATTCATCCCCAGGGTTCTGGTTTTTTTGCTCTCAAATTCCGCAGGTAATCCAATACCGTTATCACGAACGATTAGTGTTAATGTATGATTACTATCCTGTGACAAACTGACTTGAATTTCGCCAGCACGATGCACAGGAAAGGCATATTTTAAGGCATTAGAAACTAATTCATTAATAATTAAACCGCAAGGAATAGCGGTTTCAATATCGAGACTGACCTTTTCAACTTGAATCTTCAATTGAATATGATTAGAACTGACATTATAAGAATCGAATAAATGAGTTGTTAAGTCTGGGATATACTGAGCGAAATCGATATTAGCTAGATCATCAGAACGATAAAGTTTTTCATGTACCAATGCAATGGAAGCAATACGGTTTTGGCTATCTCGAAGAATGTCAGTGGCTTGAGGATCTTGGGTACGTCTGCACTGCATTTGCAGTAGACTACTGACGATTCCTAAGTTATTTTTAACACGATGATGAATTTCCTTGAGTAATACTTCTTTTTCTTTTAAGGATGCTTGAATTCTTTCGCCAACTTGCTTTTGTTCGGTAATATCCTGTTGAACAGCTACAAAAACTGCACCATATTCGGGATGCTCAAATACACAGGTAGTAGCAGTACACCAAAAGGGTGTACCGTCTTTTTTGACGTTATAGACCTCGTAGGTGACTTCAACTCGTTGTGTGAGACTAGCGGCGATCGCTTCGTGAACAGCTCTGGCTGCGGCTGGGTCATCGGCGTAATTCACAATTGAGATATGCTGACCGATTAATTCTCCAGAGTTATAACCAAACATCTGTTCAAATTTGGGATTGGTATAGACAATTACACCATCAGATGCTCTGACTAAAAGAATTCCCTCAGCCATATTGCGCGCTATGACTGCTTGTAGCTCTAACATCTGCTCAGTACGTTTGCGATCGCTAATATCGATACTATTGCCAACAATCCTATAAATCTGTGAGTTTTCATCACGCAGAGGAGTCAAGCTAGTAATCCACCAAGTTAGTTGACCGTGGAAGGGTAGACACTCTTCATAGGTGATGGTTGTCCCCGTGTCTAGGCAATTTTGATAATGCTGTCGTACCATTACGGCTACGTCGGCTGGGAGAATTTGCTCAGGGGTTTTCCCTTTTAAATCATTAGACTGTAAACCTGTGAGGATCTCGTGAGTGTTGTTTATCCCTGCGTAGCGAAAGTCTTGATCAATGACATCGATGACAAAAATTGACTGTCCCACGCCATCGTAAATACTGCGTAAAAATTGTTCTTTTTCCTGGAGTGCTTGTTCCGCTCGTTTGTGATCACTGGTATCAATAATCACGCCGAGCATTCTGGTCGGCTGATCTGCTTGGTTATAAATTCCTCTGCCTCTGCCTGTTAGCCAATGAATGCTGCCATTGGGATGAATGACTCGATATTCAACTTCAAAATTAGTCCGATGTTGTAAAGCATTTAACAAAGCCTGCTCAACTCGGTTCACGTCTTCTGGGTGGATGGCATCACGCCATATTTGATACTGGGCTGTTGAGGTGGCGGGGTTTAAACCTAATAAGCGATAGTGATTGTCATTCCAAGCTACTTCACCAGTTTGCACATTCCAATCCCAAGTACCGATGTCGGTAAATTCAAATGTGAGTCTGAGTTGTTCTTCACTTCTAGCTAGAGCAGCTTCGGCTTGTTGGCGATCGCGTAGCGCGGTTTGCTGTTCGGTGATATCTGTAACTCTGACGAGATTGATATCTTGACCAGCAACCTTTATCCGTTTGACTGCAAGGCTTCCCCAGAATGTCTTTCCCTGTTTGGTCATGTATTCTAGTTCTTTACGCCAAAACCCTTGTTGATTAATTTGTTCAACACAAGCTGCTAACTCCTGTGGAGTAAACTGCTGTTTTTGCAGGGTCTGACCTTCAATACCGATGAGTTCAGCTTTGCTAGATGCACCAAACATTTTTAATGCTTGCTGATTACAGTCAGTCGTCAGTAGTGTTTCTGTATCTACCAAAAACAGCGCATCAGCAGATTCATTAAAAATAGCTCCGAGCAAGTCACGACTATGGATAATTTCTAACTCGGCTTGTTTGCGTTCTGTAATATCTAAAATTGCTCCTATGAGCTTGAGTGCTTTTCCTTCACTATCCTGAGCTACTTCTGCTCTAGATTCGACATAACGAATTGAGCCATCAGATCGAATAATACGGTATTCCAGGGAGAAAGGGGTGCTGTGTAAAATTGCGTCGGTCAACTGATTCTGCACCAGAACGCGATCATCTGGATGAATCATCTGCAAAAACTCGGCGTGGTTCAGTTCTGATTGATGGGGATTTAACCCAAAAATATCAAAGGTTTCTGTTGACCAAATGCGCTGATATGTGTCGAGATCCAATTCCCAACTACCGACATGGGCAATTTTTTGGGTAGTGACTAGCTTTGCTTCACTGTGGCGAATTTTTTCCTCTGCTTGAATGCGTTCAGTGATATCTTGAGCAGTGCCATACAGCCGAATGACTTGACCATCATCGTTAAACTCTGTATGTCCAATACCTTCAATGTAGGTGACAGAATCATCCGTGGTTAACTTACGCAGTAGCAATTTATAAGATTCACCGGTGATCATAGATTGCCTCACCGCTTGGTCTAGTTCTTGCCTGTCTTCTGGGTGATATAGTTCCAGGTTTTCTTGATAAGTTGGTTCTGGTTGGGTAGGATCTAAACCGAAAAGGTGAAATAACGCCTCTGACCAAGTAATTTTTTCTGTAGCAAGATCAAATTCCCAATTACCAAGACGCGCAACTCGTTGCGATTCTGCCAATAATGCTTGATTTTTGCGGAGTATGTCTTCGTTATTCTTGATGTCAGTTACATCCACTACTAATCCATCCCAAGCCACGCGACCATCTGGACATCGGTGGGGTGTGGAACGCATCTGTACCCATTTCATTTGACCGCTAGGTGTGCAGATGCGGACTTGGAGATTAAACACTGACAGATGCTGCAAGGATTCATTGGCCGCGATCACTATGTGAGGAACGTCTTCTGGAATCACCTGGCGATATAGCAAACTAGAATCTTTAAGTACGTCTTCGGCTGTGATTTCCATCAATTTTTCAATTCCTGCACTCATGTAGAAAAAGCGATCGCTACCATCTAGTTCCCGGATGAGTTGATATATTGCCCCATTGGGGAGGTGATCGCCGATTCTCCGCAGCATAGCTTCCCGTTCTTGCAAGGCTTGTTCTGTAGCTTTGCTGTCATTAATATCCCCCAGCGAACCAACCAAGCGGATGGGATTCCCTGACTCATCCCAAACTGCTTTAGCACGGGAACGAAACCATCCATAATTACCATCTTGACGGCGCAGACGATATTCTACGCTATAGCTGTCTGCTTGTTGCTGTAAATAAGCGGTTTGGGCTACTATGACTCGTTCATAATCATCGGGATGAATACGTTTACTCCACTCATCATCCCAATTGCTGAGTTCGTAGCGTTGATAACCCAACAATTCAAACCAACGGTCGGAACGAAAGGTTTGATTTGTTGTGATGTCCCAGTCCCAAATAGCTTCTTCTGTACCGGCGATCGCTAATTGCCAACGTTCTTCGCTTTCTCTGAGAGCCGCTTCTGCTTGTTTGCGTTCACTAATATCTTTACTAATGCCAGTCACAATCCAGCAGTTATTTTCCACATCCTGGCGAGAGGTGTAAGTAGCTGATATCCAACGCAGAGACCCATCTTTGTGATAAAATCTCAGCTCTACAGTCCTGGTTCTGCCCACCAAGATATCTGCAAACAGGGGCATAATTACTGTTTCTAGATCTTGGGGATGGACTCGTGACATCCACAAGTGTTTATCTTGCATAATTTCCGGCGATGTAAAGCCAAAGATGGCTTCACATCCGGGAGATTGATATTCATATTCCCAATCATAATTTGAAAATACCCGAAAACTAACAATAGAAGTAGTAATAGCACTATTGAGGATGTCATTTAAGCGAGCTTCTGAGGTGCGGTAGCGTACTTCCTGTTGGGACAGTAATTCTGTCAGTTGCCGCGATGGGAATGAATCACAGGCTTGTAATAAAGTATTTTGAATTGACTGTGGTGTGACTATCCCTGATAACTGTCTTTGCTCGTTAATTATTGGCAGATGGCTGATCCGATGTTGTTGCAACCTCCTCAAAACCGTCGGTAGATCCTCTGCCTCGGTCGCACTTAAAGTAATCACTGGCTTGCTCATCAATTCTCTAATAGTTTTATCTACCAACACCACTTGAGTAGTTAGCGATCGCACCAAATCTGTTTTTGTAAAAATACCTAATAATTTTTCCTGTTCCAGAATTAATACACAACTAGTTTGTGTTTGATTCATGAGATAGATAACTTCCATCACTGGCGTATTGGGAGTAACTTTTACCAATGGTTGTTGATACTTGGTATTAAAGAGACTCAATTTAGAGATATCCATCTGAGTATGAATCTAAACTAACCCTGTAAAAAATTATTCTCTAATTAAATAATTAGAGAGATTTTGATCTGCCTTAATTATTTACAAAATCACATATTTATCAAGAAAAAATGTAAGTTTTAGTTACAAATGTATAAAAAATCCCTCTGCTATTTCATAGGCAGAGGGTAATTGTATGGTGTGAGGAGCAAACATAAAGTTTACTTGAGAACTATGTTAATCAGGGGTTGTGACAAATTGATTACAAAGAGATGTCTAAAGTATTACAAAAATGACAAATCAAACATACTTCAATCAATTGACGTTACTACATTGGTAAAGCTGATAAGGGATACCAATCCGGTAGTGATGTTGGGGATTGATTGTGCAGTTAGTTTGTTCAGCTAACTTTAGCTGTTGAGGATAATCCCTACGTCTGAGTCCAGGTGCAACTATCCATAAATTTAACTGTGATGTAACTTTTATTGATAGTTGCGATAACTTTGTCCAAACAGTCGCTAGGTCAGGAGATTTGCGTAGAGCAACAAAACTATCAGCATCAGATGTTTGAGTTCTGATCTGTTCTAGTGCTAAGGCGAAACTGAGTCCTAGCGCGATATCTTGATAGTTATCATAGGTTACTACCAATGATAAAGGTAAGGATGGGTCTAAATTCATATTTTGTGCTACCTTTTCTGGCTGAAACGGTTTTTGAAATACGAAATTAGACCCAACAAGTACACTACTGCATACACCAATTAAAATGACAATTAAGATTTGTCTAAAAGTTTGGCTTCTTAGTGTTTGAGTGTGACACAAACCAGCTGATATGAGAGCGCAAAAACTTGGATAATAGACAAAACTATAACGAGGAATGGCAGTAATATCTTTACCTGATACATAAGCGATCGCAAAGCACTGTAACAGTACCAAACCTGTGAACATGATGAGTGTTAACGTCGCGTCATGTGTTTTGTTTTGTTTCCACAGTTGTTTGAAACTTTTAAATAATTTTACCCCTAACCAAATCCCGACAATTAACATTAATAAGGCAGAGATAATTATCGTTATTAATGCTTGATTTTCTACTGGCAAAGCTATAACCATTAGCACCAAATTAATCAGAGTTTGATAAAAAGGTGCAAATATACCTGGAGAATTGAGCCAACTAGTCTCTGAACGTTGAGCATGACTCAATGTTACTAATACCCAAGGAATAAAACAAATAATAACTGTAATAATAGATATCCCAAGCGATAATAAAAATTGTCTTTTAATTTTTAAATGCTGATATTTATATAGATTAATTAATCCCAATAAAGTGACAATTGCTGCTATAAAATCTAAAATAAAAAAATAGTGAGTATAAAAACCAATAATATTAATTACTATCCATAAAAACCATACCCAAAACCTTAGGCGTTCCTTGGCAATATCCTGTTGGATTTGCATAAGTCCTAATAAGGATAAAGTGATCAAGAACATAGGTAAAGTATAATGGCGTGCTTCTTGAGAAAGGTACACAGCGAAAGGAGAGACTGCCATCAAAAAGGCGGCGATAATTCCCGCAGTGGGTGAAAAAGTGATATAATTTACCCCATATATAGCTGCGATCGCAGCTACACCAAATAAAGCTGGGAGCGATCGCAGTTTAGTTACCCAATCATTCCCTAAAATTCCTATCCACTCAAACCAACGATACATACCACAGAAAAATAGTGGTGGATGAGTAGATTGAGTAGCAAGATTCTGCGCGATTTCGCCACAGCTAACCCCAGACTGAAACGTAAAAATATTGGGGATATCTCGCAGAGGCAAAACTACATCCAAAGGTAAATCATGATAGCTTTTCCCTAAACTGAAGATAGCAGTAATGACTTCATCCATCCACAGAGGTTTTAAGTCTAAATGCCAAAACCGTAAAATTAAGCCAATGGCGATCGCTCCCAGTAAAGCCAGATAGCTGAAATAACCTCTACGATTTGTCATGATTGCCATATGAATAATTGCTTTTCCAGACTTTCTACTCAAGAGCGATCATTAAAATTCACCAATCTTATAACCAGTTAACTTAGTTAGCTATTTCAGAATTAGGTATAGACTGATTGATTCTTTCTGCCCAATCTTGATGATGATCAATTGTTAAAATGATACGTTGGAAAGGTTCATCTTTGAGTTCCACTGCTAAATAATTTTTATCTTGGGTGACATACCAAAATTCTTTACCTCTACTACTGTAGTAAGTTCCAGCCTTGATAATCCCCGGAATGCTAGTTCCAGGACTACGAATTTCTGTCCAACTACTCACAGGTTCAGCCGTTGACACAGATTTTATATGATTCAGGGGAATGACAAAAGTTTGATTAAGATTTAAAGTGAGAAATTGCTCATACCATTCCCAAGAAATTTGCAAATTTCCATTAAATATACTTAGCTGCATAGCTTTTATCCTGTCGTTATTTATTTAAGATACTAGTCATATTTACATATTTCTTCTGTGGTGATATCACCCAATCAGGTGAGTTAGATGGACAAAAATTATTCAAATAATCAACTAGATATTATTAATTGCATAGCCGTTAAAAAATATACATATTTTTTAAGTATTAGTTTTTATCAGGACTAATAAAAAGTATCAATCTGCAATTTTTTCATCAATATAGGAAATTATAAATATAGGGAAAGCCATCAACTACAAATGAATTTGAGATTGGCAGTGATAAGTTCAGCAAACACTTAAAAATAGCTCAAACCCAAATTGAGACAGCTATCAAAATCATGGAAAAACTGCGTATATCAATTAATATTTCTGGGAGAGTATGACGAACAGCCCGCATGGGATGGTCAAAATGACCATCCCACAAGATTTCTCTAATGCACAAAACTAGCTATGTCAGTCCACTACAATTTAAGATTACGTTTCTAAATCATTTCTTATCGCTTTTCTTCTAGTGCCTGAAGCAATTTACCCACGTAAGATTCTAATTCAGCATTACGTCTTTGTGTAGATTCAATAATTAGTAAACTATCAGGAAAATTCAACACGTAATTACCAATTTGTAATCCCAAAGGTTTTAAATGTCCTCCTGAGGCGATATGTCGAAAATCAACTGGTGGTTTGTGAAAATTGTTAATAAACCAATCCACAGTTGATTGAGCAATTTTATCCGCTTTAAACTGGATTAATCCCAGCAAGTTAAAGAGATTTGTTTCTTTGATTAAAGCATAAGTTTCTTGAGGACTTGGGTTAACACCCCATCCTAATTTATCAATAATTGTTGCTAGAAACTTAGGAATCGCGCTATCAGTACCACTATTAACAGGAGCTAACAAAACAGAGGTTTGACCTTTGATGAACAAGTCAGAAAAAATATGTTTTTCTGCACCAACATAGTAACTGCTTAACTTAGTCGCTTTTTCGGTTTCTTGCTGCAATTCATGAATTAATGTTTCAATATCTGAAAGAATTCGCTCAACCTTGCGTTCATTTACAGCCTTGTCCGATGTCGTGCTTGTTTCTAAGACAATCTTACGAATCAGCTTTTCTAATTCATCATGGTCTTCTGGTAAAGCTGTAAAACCTTCTAAAAGAGCAATATATTTACAACCAATACTATGACCAACCCAAGAAAAATTAGTATCTTTTAAATAAGCTTGATAATCATAGTTGGCCAATTGAGCCATTCTGACAAGCTCAGGTGTAATTTCGTATTGTTCCTTGATCAGAAATCCCGCTTCTACATAATGATTAAAAGTAAAATTGAACGGTAGCAAAATAATAGTGTATCCATTATTAAATAGAGATTGCAGCAAATAGCGGTAAAAAAACATGGGTAAAAAAGTACCGAAGAAAGCCCCACCAATAAATTGAATTACCCCTTTTGGCTGTGGATGTAAAGCAACCCAGCTATGAGACACAGGTTGAAATTTCATTTTCGGATTCATAATTTTTTATATTGATATCTGAACAAGGGGTGATACAGCACCCAGCTTGATAGTTCCGGAAATTTCAACCTGAAGATAGAGGAATGTAGGAGTTTAGGGGTGTAAGTAACAAAAAATAACTATCACCAATGCCCAATGACTAACGACTCACTTCCAAGGGTAGGAAAATAGTCAAAACTTCACCGTATTGCGGACGCTGACGGACAATTAACTTACCACCGATCGCTTGAAATAGGTGTTTGGTAGCAGCCAGATTCAAGCTAATAGTACCTGTTTCTGGTTGGAACATGAGCAACTGTCCCAGAGCTTTGCGGATAGGTGGTGTGGGTGGTGTGGTGGCTTTGTTGGTCTCTGGACAAAGCGTTTGGGGGGATAGTTGCAGCTTTAGTTGATCACCTGCGGGAATCACTTGGACTTGGATATGACTACCAGGAGGTAAACTGCGGGTGAAATTTTCCATTAAACCCGTAAGTACCCGATCCAACATGGCGGGATTACTTACCACCGTGGGTAATTGTTGCGGTAAAACTACATCCAAAGTTAAATTGCGCCGATGTGCTGCTTGTTGCCAACGGGGAATGCTGTGATGCAACACTTGATCAAGAGACATGGGTGTTAGATGAGTAATCCCAGACTTTGCTGTCGTATTTGTTTCTAGTTCTGCGGCTCTAAATAACAACTCCATGCGGTCAATTTGCTCAGTACACTCATGATCGATAATTTCCAAGCGATTGATCACAGTTGTAGGCAAATCCCGCCGTTTCAACAACAGGCGAGTCATAGTCCGAATGGTGGTGAGTGGTGTACGGACTTCATGGGCGAAAGCTTGCAGTAATTCTACATCGGGATTTGGGGTTGGCGTGTTGGAAATTGGCGACTGGTCATTGGGAATTGAGCATTGGGGGAACTCTTCTCTAATTCCTGTTCCCCAGTCTTTGGACTCTTCTTCTGGTAATTCTTGGAGAAGAAATTGGCTAAACTGAAGGGTGATGCGGTAGTCGGGTGGTACTAAGGGATAGTTTTCGATTAATGAGTCCAATTCAGCAAAATAATCGGGATTAGTCAGCATCACTCGCGCACCAAGCGATCGCCATGCTTGCTGCACTACTTCCGGCTCAAAGGCAAATGAAAACGATTTTGTACCGTTTTTGTGAGTTGCTAAAACTAGAATTAAGCTAAATTTCTCGGTAAATACCAAACAAAACTGTTCTGCGGCTAGGGGATCGGCAGGTAGTAGGGGCAGAACTGACTCACAGCGGGTAAATGCTTCTGGACAAATAGCGGCAGTTCGCACAGCGTCTCCGTCAGCAGAATGTGAATCTTCAGCCATCGCACCAGGCATATTAAATGGCATTAACGCCAAAGGATTAAATGGCTTGGCTGTGAAAGTTACTTTTTGCAACCTCTGGGTAAGTATTGGCTGACTAAATAAAGGTGCGGGTGCAGCTAAAACTAGTCCTAGGGTTTTATCAGGTGCAGTATTGGCTAAAGTGTTGATTAACAAATGCTCTATTGCTGCTAGACTCATGCGCCATTGCCGCTCTGCTTTGGTTGGTGAGCCTTCAGCTACAATAGATCCACTTTCGGCTAACACTTCATTTAGACTTGGCAAGATCCATTCGTACACAGACTTTCACCTCTTGGTTCAAGAGCTACTAGCAGCTTTCAGATTTCAAGTTTCACTACTATTTAGAGGTTATAGTTATTTACGCTCTGATAACAGTCGTATAACCGAACAAGTTAGGCGCAATTTCCCCTATCATACGCCACAACTTACTTACCCTTGGTCAAAATCCATTCTAGTTGCAGCCTAAACGATGATTTATCTCGATTAATATCAATGACGCAGCAGATAACATCCTAATACATATACATTTCATTACGTCTTGACAACCTTATCTCCCAAACGATGTCTTGCCATCATGAATTACATGGGTGTTAAGAATCTACATATTTAGCTGTTAGTAGTCAACAAGTCCCATGAATGATTATGTAGTTTAAAGGTGTCACACCTTAACAAAGCTACCCTATATTTATTTGGATTTGCACTTTTATACTGCTCTATATTTAAGTAATTATATTGGTTTTATTTCTGCATTTACTCTTGACAGCAGAATTATACAAGCATTACAGAATATCTCGAAAATCAAGTATTTTCTGAATGAGTATTTTAATTATTACCGTTGAATTGTAATTCAAAATTTTCCCTATAAGCTTGCGGATTTTCTTAGTGTATAGACGTATAAGTTTGTAGATACAGCTATCTGGGATTGCTGTAAATATTGGCTAACTCCCTTCTCGTCTGCTGTAAAACTTTGCTCATCAAGCTGACACACACATTAATTAACCGCTTCAACTATTCAATTAGGAGATAAACATGAAAAAGCTAATTACTTTCATAGTTAGTGGCTTTTTATTGGTTGGTACTTTTGGTTGTGAAGAAGCTGCTAAAAAGGCTTCGGATATTCCTAATACCCCCAGCCCCAGTACAAATGTTAAAAAGACAACACAAACTACAGATAAAATCACCAAAGCAACTGATAAATCAACTATTTTGCCAGTAAATGGTGCAGATAATAAAGCAAAAACTCAGACTCAGAAAACTTCAATTAGCAAAACTGATGCAGAACTGAAAACTGCCATTGGCAAAAAACTAGAAACAGGTTTACCTGGAAATAAATTGGTAATTGAAAATAATAATGGTGAAATTACCATTAAAGGTACAGCTAATTCTAAAGCAGAACTAGCACAAGCTGAAAAATTAGTTAAAGAAGTTAAAGGTGTCAAGAGTGTAACAATAGAAGCACAAGTTAAATCTACAAAAAACTCTTAAGCGATCGCGCATCTAACTTGTAAATCTTTTCATATTGATTGTTGACTGTTAACCCTCAACCGTTAACAGTAATGTAGAGATGTTGCATGCAACGTCTCTACATCATTTATTTGGTGCAACTTTATAGAGAATTGGTATAATCCCCTCACATAATCTTGCTGAGGTAGTTAGCACCAAACTGTTGGTTAACTTCCTTGAGAACAGCATTGTTTTCTAAAAAAGAGACTAAGCTATTTTTGGCACTTTTCAAAGGTGCTTTAACTATAATCACATTGCTCGCCGAGATAGTGACCGCTGGCGATCACCGAAGCGTTAGCTGTGGTAGCCGGTAAGTAGTCATTGACGATACTGTGCAGAAAAACACATCAAATCTTGGTATTTTCAGACACCAAGATTTTACTAGTCAACACTCAATACATAAAATTTCCTTAAAAAAACTGCGGTCTAAAGTCTCGTTGCGATAATAGCCTTAGCTATGCTGGCGTTTATCAACAAAATTAATCTTCTTTAAAGCCGTAAAACTTTGTCAATCGCCTGATTACTTACATAAGTAACTTCAAAAGTCCTTGCAATTAAATTTTAAGAATCTGTTGAAACCATTTGCTGTGCGGAGTTTTCATGACTGCATCATTCACCAATAATTCGATCAGTGCTGCAACTAATCCCAGTCTAGAAATAGCTAGACAGCAATATAAATATAACTACAGCTACATTCCACCGATCGCAATGGTGGATGAACTACCTGATGGGGAAGACTTCTCGACTAGATGGTTTTGTTTGTTAGCTCAAGAGTTAAAGATGATTTTTGTGAATACTTTGATTACCAACAGAGGTAATCGAGGTTCGCAATCAATTCGTGATGATGTCAAAAATTTCATTCTCGAAGCTATTCTCAAAGGGGCAATCCCGGCTAACATCAGTGTGATTGCCAGATTAATGCAAATTGTCCCTCAAATGCTGATTCGGGGATTTTCTACTGATTTCCGAGAATTGGATGATTTGTTGTTTTCACTGGTCAAAGAAAGTGGACTCTTAATACTGGGGGATTCTTTCCAGCGCATTACCAAACTACTTGATCGAGGAAAACCTACAGGTCATGTGAAAAGTTTGGCAGACTATCAAAAATTATTTCCCATCATCCCCACGCCAGCGATCGCCAAAACTTTCCAGGATGATGCCGAATTCGCCTATATGCGCGTTGCTGGCTACAATCCGGTGATGATTGAGCGAGTTACTAACTTAGGAGAACGCTTCCCCGTTAGCGATGCACAGTATCAAGCCGTCATGGGAAGTGACGATTCCCTCGCACTTGCAGGAGAAGAGGGTAGACTTTATCTCGCTGACTATGGAATTTTCAATGGTGGACTTAACGGGACATTTCCCAGCTATCAAAAGTATCTCTATGCACCTTTAGCACTGTTTGCAGTCCCTAAAGGCTCTAATCCCAATCGTCTGTTACAGCCAGTGGCGATTCAATGTGGTCAAAATCCAGAGGAAAACCCAATCATCACCCCGAAATCTAGCGAATATGCTTGGTTAATTGCCAAAACCATAGTTCAGATTGCGGATGCGAACTTTCATGAACCCGTCACCCACCTAGGCAGAACACATTTATTAGTAGGGACTTTTGCGATCGCCACCCATCGTCAACTCCCCAACTCTCACCCCCTCTACTTGCTCCTCAAGCCTCATTTTGAAGGGACTTTAGCCATCAATGATGCCGCACAACGCGCTCTCATTGCGCCTTTGGGTGGCGTTGACACTTTACTCTCATCCACCATTGATAATTCCCGTGTCTTAGCCGTAGTGGGATTGCAAAGCTATGGTTTCAACAGTGCCATGTTACCCAAACAACTGCGGCAACGCGGCGTAGATGATCCCAACCTCTTACCTGTGTATCCTTACCGAGATGATGCCCTTTTATTATGGGATGCAATTCGGCAATGGGTTTCCGACTACATCAAGCTTTACTACAACACTGATCAAGAAATTCAAAACGACGCATATATCCAAGCCTGGGCAGAAGAGGTACAAGCTTACAATGGCGGTCGCCTCACTGATTTTGGTGAAGATGGTGGGATAAAGACCAGGGAATATTTAATTGATGCCTCTACCTTAATTATTTTTACTGCCAGTGTACAACACGCCGCCGTGAATTTTCCCCAAAAAGATGTCATGGGTTACACTCCAGCCGTACCCCTAGCCGGTTATTTACCAGCCTCCATTCTCAAAAGAGAAGTCACAGAGCAAGACTACCTCAACTTCTTACCACCACTAGATCAAGCCCAACAACAATATAACCTGCTGGCTTTGCTAGGTTCTGTTTATTACAATAAACTAGGCGAATACCCGCAAAAACACTTCCCAGATCCCAAAGTCGAACCCTTATTGCGATCGTTCCAAAGCCATTTGGAAGAAATTGAAACCACCATCAAAAAGCGTAACC
This sequence comes from Trichormus sp. M33_DOE_039, assembly GCA_015296085.1. GTDB lineage: Bacteria > Cyanobacteriota > Cyanobacteriia > Cyanobacteriales > Nostocaceae > Trichormus. The sequence goes on from DVDT01000107.1 coordinate 29,956, forward strand.
GCGATCGCCCACCCTACGAATATCTACTACCTTCCCAAATTCCCCAAAGCATAAACATCTAGGGAGTAGGGAGTGGTGAGTAGGGATAGGAAAAAGTCAAAAACTTTCATTCTTTTACCTTTTTACTTCCTTATCCCCAGTCCCCAATCCCTAGTCCCAATCCCCAATCCCCCAACAACTATGCAACTCCAAGATAAAATCCTCAAAGCCCACGATCGCCAAGTCCGACTTTCATCTATTCTCGCTAAAGTCGGTAATACTAGCCCCATCGGTAGGCTGTTGCGATTAATTGTTTATTACTTAGAAGCCGCCATCATGTTAAGAAACTGGCGGAATTTTCTCTACATCCGCAAAGACAACATTGGAGAGAAATTTTTTGCCGTAGACCAAGCCGTTATTCATACTTCTTATTCAGAAGTCAAAAGGCTGATGCAGACTCAACCACAACTCAGAGGCAATGATTTAGGCATCATTAGAATGCTTGCTCCTAGCTATCTCCTGAATAATCCCCTAAGTTTAGGGATGAATGGACAGGAACATCAAGGGGCGCGGGCTTTATTCTCCCAGGCTTTGCCCGACCCTTTGGAAACAGCAGAGTTATTAGGAGAACTAGTCAATCAAAATCTGGCGGATGCAACGAAAAAAGGTCAATTACATATTGGTAATGATCTACCAGAAATGATGATCCGGATTCTGCACCGACTTGTGTTTCAGATATCATTATCTGAGGAAGAAGTTAAAGCTTCCAAAGGTTTTGTCAACGATATAGCGATCGCATCTTTGCCTAATTTCGTTGTCAAGTATCTACTCGCATTTAGAACAGCCCCAACTATTAAACATCGTCAGCGTTTAATTGAGAAATACAAACAATCTCCTCAATGGGCAGCTTTTCGAGAAACCGGTTCTCGGTATCAATTAAATGAACACCAGATTGGTAACACCTTATTCGACATGATTCATATTGCCGGGACTGCGGGGACAAGTGCGCTGTTAGGCTCAGTAATTGGTGTTCTTTGTCTTAATGAGAGTTTAAGAAATGATGTCACAGCAGAGATCAATACTATCTGGAATAGTCAAGAACCCCTTAACAAATCTGCATTAGAAAAAGCTACAATCACCGAAAAAGTAATTTTAGAAACAGCCCGTCTTTATCCCCCCGTGCGATTTGTCAGTCAACTCGCCACTCAATCAGGTGAAATCCCCGTTGGGGATACAAAATGCCCATTCCAAAAAGGGACACGCTTGATTGGTTCTATCTTCACAGCCAATCGAGATGCAAATAGATACGAAAATCCTGATACTTTTGATGTAACACGAAATTTTTCCGACAACTTATCTTGGAACAGCCACGGACATGAGCGAATTTGTCCCGGCAGATCATTATCAATTGGCATCATCAAGACATTCTGTTTACATCTGTTCCAAAAATATCAATGGCAATCATCAACAGAAGTCAAGTGGGATTTTGACAACGTTACAGCCGTATCTCCCAATGATTTAATCCTGCAAGGCTTTACTCAAAAACTGTAAATAGTCATTAGTTTTTTCTTCCCCTGCTTCTTTTACTTCCCCTGCTCCCCCTGCTCTCTTCTCCCAATCCCCAACAACTATGCAACTTAAAGATAAAGTCCTCAAAGCCCACGATCGCCAAATCCGACTTGCATCTATTCTGGCTAAAGTCGGTAATACTAGCCCTATTGGTAAACTGCTGCTGTTCATTTTCTATTATTGGGAAGCCACCCTCATCTTCACAAACTGGCGGGATTTTCTCTATATTCGCAAAGATAATCTCGGCAACAAATTTTTTGCCTTAGATCATGCGATCGTTCATTCTACTCACGCTGATGTTAAAAGGCTGATGCAAAATGAGCCTCAAATTAGAACTAATTATTTAGGCATCATTAAAATGATGGCATCTAGCTATCTCCTCAACAATCCCCTGAGTTTGGGAACGAATGGTCAAGAACATACTGCTGTACGAGCTTTAATATTGCAAGCAGTACCAGACCCTTTAGAAAAGGCCGAAATATTAGGACAACTAGTAAATCAAAACTTAGCAGATTTGTCCAAAAAAGGTCAATTACATATTGGCAACGATATACCAGCAATGCTGCTGCGAATTCTGCACCAACTTGTATTTGAGATGTCATTAACTGAAGACGAAGTAACTAGTTCTAAAGCTTATATCAAAGATATAGGATTGGCATTGTTACCTAATTTCGTAGTCAAGTATCTACTGAGAAACAAAAGCGCACCACTCATTGAACATCGCCAGCGTTTAATTGAGCGATATAAACAATCTCCCAAATGGGCAACTTTCTTAGAAATTGGTTCTCAGCATGGATTAAATGAACACCAGATTGCCAACACCCTATTTGATATGACTCATCTGGCCGGAACTGCTGGAACAAGTGCGTTGCTAGGCTCAGTAATTGGCGTTCTTTGTCTCAATGATGGCTTAAGAAATGAGCTAACAACAGAAGTAAATAATATCTGGAATGGGCAAGAAACCTTTAATCAATCTGCCTTAGAAAATGCCACACTCACCGAAAAAGTAATTTTAGAAACAGCCCGTCTCTATCCTCCCGTGCGGTTTGTCAGTCAATTTACCAATCAATCAGGTGAAATTTCCTTTGGGGAAACAAAATGCCCATTCCAAAAAGGGACGTTGTTAATGGGTTCTATCTTCACGGCCAATCGAGATCCAAATAGATACGAAAATCCTGATAATTTTGATGTAACACGAGACTTTTCCGACATCTTATCTTGGAATAGCCAAGGACATGAACGAGTTTGCCCCGGTACTTCCTTATCAATTGCCATCATCAAAACATTTTGCTTGTATCTATTACAAAAATATCAATGGCAATCATCAACAGAAGCCAAATGGGATTTTACCAACTTTAAACCCTTCACGCCAGATGATTTAGTCCTTCAAGGCTTTACTCATAAATTTGAATAAATCAACAGTTTTTCTCTCTGTGCTTCTGACTCTGGTTGATCCAAACTGTAATTTACACAGATGTACTCATAATGATTTATTCCATCGAGAAAAAGCAATTTGATGATATTGCCACTTGGATGATCCCAACCCAAGAAACAAAATTACCCAGTGTGTTAAAAGGTGTATTTTTTATGGATGGGAATCCTGCACCAGATGATTGTATCACCATGTACAATCTAGAATGGGATGAACAAAACTATACTTTGTCTCTCCCCGTTTACGCGCCTTTGCAATGGACTTTTGAAGACTCAATTTTGGGAAAGATATTACTGCGTTTAGTGCAACTAAGTAAGCTAACTTATAAAATTCAGTTTACAGATGCAAGCTTGAAAAAAGCGCAAGTTATACCCTTTGCCTTCGGTATAGAAATTCCTTTATGGTTGATTAATGCCACCATGCAACAAGACGAAAATTCTCCAAACGGCGATACTTGGCAACGCAAAAATATTTGGTTGAGTATCATTCCTAGGTTTGCTGATTACACACTGCGGAGAATTGTCGATGAACAAGGTCATTACACTCCTGCTTTTCAAGATATGTTGACCAAAGTGCAGAAAGAATGTTTAGTAATTGTCGATTGAGAAAGTCCAGTTATTAATAATCATGTAAAATCTCAATAGTCCTTCATGCTGCCTTTTTTGATGAGGAAAAATGAAACAGGTAGCCAAAAGCCTATAATTAACACCAAGCGGGGCGAGATGGCCAGCCAATTAGGAGGAAGAACGCGGAAAATATCGTAGATAGAAAAAAGGCATGAAGCCATGCCAAATAAGCCAATTACCCGTAATGTAATTTGATGACTTTGGGGAAACCAACAGGCGATCGCAAATAAACCGCATAATCCTACTAATGCTGCTGTACCAATAATAAATTCCAGTTGTTTATCTGGGGGTCGAGTCGCAAATACACCAGGAGATTGCATCAACAAGGAAATCCCAGCCAGTAATGATAGGACTCCCAGCACTTTCCAGAAAGTTCTACTCATAATAATTGTTTATTTCGCAACGCTATACTCAGGCGGGTTTATGTAAAACCGCGCAGGCTGTTTTGGCAAGTATAGACATTTGTAGGGGCGGGTTCACCGAGATCATCGTTAATTGTTCATGATATTTGATTAACCCGCCCCTACCGAGTCTCATTAGCTTCAAGCATCGGCTATTTTTAGGATATAGAAGGTTTTACTAATTCACATCAGGCGTAATTTATTGTTAGGAATACTTGTACAGATTAAGAATTATTGTAAGCATCTGCGAAAGCCGAATCTTGCATTAACTCTGGAGGTATGTTTAATGCCCTATTTAGTCCTGTAGCATTTAGCCACTTTGTATTACTATTCCATACAACTGCATCAAGATTGACATTGCGGAGGTTGGCTTTGCTGAAGTTGGCATTGCGGAGGTTGGTTTTGCTGAAGTTGGCATTGCGGAGGTTGGCATCGCTGAGGTCGGCATCGCTGAGGTCGGCATCGCTGAGGTTGGCATAGCCGAGGTTGGCAAAGCTGAGGTCGGCATCGCTGAGGTTGGCATTGCTGAGGTTGGCAAAGCTGAGGTCGGCATTGCTGAGGTCGGCATCGCTGAGGTTGGCATTGCTGAGGTTGGCATTGCTGAAGTCGGCATTGCTGAGGTCGGCATTGCTGAGGTCGGCATTGCTGAGGTTGGCATCGCTGAAGTCGGCATTGCTGAGGTTGGCATCCCAAAGTCTGGCAAAGCTGAGGTTGGCATTGTTGAGGTTGGCATTGTTGAGGTTGGCAAAGCTGAGGTCGGCATTGCTGAGGTCGGTATCCCAAAGTCTGGCATTGCTGAGGTCGGCATCCCAAAGTCTGGCATTGCTGAGGTTGGCATCCCAAAGTCTGGCATTGCTGAGGTCGGCATTGCTGAGGAATAATCCTAAATTTTCTCTAAAAGCAGAGACACTTAGACAGTGACTATAACCGATAATACGCAGCAAGCGTGCTGATTCAAATTGAGTAGTATTTGGTTTACCGCACGGGTGAAAATTGATATGGTCTTTGATGTCATCTTTTGATCGGGCGTAACGATGCAACTCTAGCAGCACAATCATCACATTCAGCCCTGTATATACATCCACCTGACGCAAACCCAAGTGAGTTTCTCTGTCTGGTAATTGCTCCCTTAATTGTTTTTTCTTAATCTGGGGTAAGTTGGTATCTTCTGCATCAATAAATTCACCATCGCACCAACGAAAGTAAAACTCTTCTAATCTTTGAAAGAGGTTTACCAAACGTCCCGCATCTTGAAACTCTGGAGTTGTAACCAACAAACCCATTAAATAATCGACAATTTCACGGGTTAAATTCCCATAACCAAGCAAATCATAAATCTGCTTATTCATCGCATCTGTCGGAACAAAGTCTTCTTCTCGCTGACGTTTCTTGACCTTAGTTGTCCAATCCACAAAGCTTTCTATTAACCGTTCTCCAAATAAAAACTCGCTAAAACTCTTGTGGACAAATTCCACTGAGCCACCTTTATCACCAGAGGCTGGTTTGATATAAAAGGCTGTCAACAAATTATTAAGTAACTTCTGTTGTTGATTTTTTTCCGAGGGACTTTCATGTCTAGCTTGCTGAATTAACTTAGCAGCTGGGCTGTTACTATCTTTATCATTAAGCCTTGCTTCTAATATCGCCAATCTTGCAGATTCATTCCCCGACTGCACTACACACAATGCTGCTTCAGTTAAGAACTGCCGTAAATCTTCACTTTCTAAATTAGTCAAGCGATCATTTTCATCCCCTCGTTGTTTTTCTAAAACCCATCTCACCGACTGATCATAAATACGGATTTTCGCCTGGATACCTTCTGCACCTGCAAACATCTGCACATTAAAATGTTTTTCTCGGTGCATTCGTCCTAATAAATAAAGTAGTAAAGGTTCTCGTGCTAATTTATTTTTAATTTCATCAGGACAAGCCTGCAAAAACTGCTCAAATTCCTTCGCTTCTTGTTCACCAACTTTTGCAGTCCATTTATTCAGCCAATTTTCCCGAATTGTGTCATTCATTGGCTGAAGTTCAACACGCTTTAAACTTTTCGTTTGTGAAAGTAGGCGGTCTATTCCTTGTAATGCCAAAGGACGACCTGTCACTAAAAACTGATGATGGCAAAAGCTATCTTTTTGAAATCTTTCAACCTGTTCCAAAAATTCTTTCAAGCCGCCGCTAGCTCTTCCTTCTAGTAATAGCTCATCAAAACCATCCAATAAAAACAAAAATCTGGTATTTTTATCCGTCAGCCAGCCGGAATCACTCTGAACAAAATCCAGGTTTTCTAAATAGTTCTCCAGCGTATCAGTCAGATTATCTTTTAAAACCCGCAAGTCCCGCAGCCTAATTAAAACAGGAGTAAAGCTGGGATGTAATTCTCGCCTCACCAAGTCGGCAAACATCCGGCAAAATACACTTTTACCCCGTCCAGCTTCCCCCTGAATAAACAAGACTTGTTTCGGCTTTTTTGGGTCCGAGTCACGAAGAATTGTTTTAACCCAATCTTCCAAGTCAATATTTTTATCACTGATACTAGCAACTTCTTTGACTTGCAAAGGTACATACAAATCTTCAAAGGTAATCTGAGTTTCATCAAAAATATATTCTTGAGGTTTCGGGGCAATTACTGTTTCTAAATAATCTTCAATACTCAGATGTTTCTCTAGTTTCTCCTTACCTCCTGCACTATACCAGTCCACCAATTGCTTGACTTTATCCCCAACTTTGACCAACTCCGACAACATATAGTCATCAGTCTTGCGTGCTACCTGTTGAGTAATATCTTCTGCGGCTTCTGTTTTTAACCCAGCCTCTTCCAATCTTTGCTGTAAAATCTGATTAAATGCTTCCGCCAGTTGCGACTCATGAAAATAAGCGATCGCTTTTTTAGTTTCTCGCTCCTCAAAGTCTTGCTCACCTAATTTCTGAATCTGCCTAGCTAAAGCATCAGAAGCTTTACTGTCTAGATTAATATTCTTAAATAACTCCTGTTTTTGTTGGCAAATTTCTTTAAAACTATCTATATAAGCAGCCTGACTAACTAGCAGCACACAGTCTGATAAACTCGGCTCTTGCTTAGTAGCATCACAAATAACCTGAAGTATAGTAATAGCAAGCGGCGCAAAGGGAATTACTTCTTTAGTAATTTGACCTAAAGGGCTATTAAATACATCAAATAATGAAGAAAACTGTTCGACATAGGGTTTAAGGTTTTGCAAATTGGGTTTATTTTCTTTAACCGCTTTTGCCAAATCAAACACAGCTTTAGCAGCTTCCGCGCCAGTCTTGGTTGCTTCTACTCTTTCACCCCAATTCAAATCTTGAATATTTTTCAAGAACTTTCGCAGTTTTCTCATCACCATAGATTAATTTCCTACTTCATCTATTTAGTAAAAATACAATTGATATTAGTTAAAGGTTATTTAAGAATGGCTTGGGTGTGATTTTAAGTATTTATTGATCCCCCCTAACCCCCCTTTTTAAGGCAGGGCTGTTTCATTCCCTAAAACAGGTAAAATAGCAAGGGTTGAGGGGATAAAAATGATGGGTGCGGAACTGATTGAAAAATTGAAGCAAGTGGAAGATTTTAGAACAACTGATGGCAGAAGACATCCACTGTGGTTAGTGTTGCTGTTTGTCATAATGGGAACAATGAATGGATACGTGGGATATCGGGGATGGGGAGATTTTGTCAAAAGGCATAGAGGGGTATTAATAGAGAAATTTGGGATACAAAAACATGGAGTACCATCATATTCAACAATCAGACGTGTAGTCATGGGAGTAGATTTCGATAAACTGGCTTAAAAGTTTAATGAATGGGCAAAAAGTTATGTGGATTTAGAGTTATCAGAATGGTGTGCTACAGATGGTAAAAGTATTAAGGGGACAGTACAAAACTACAGTTCATATAATCAAAATTTTGTCAGTATAGTATCGGTGTTTGCTTGCAAAAGAGGGCTGGTTGTGGGGATGGAAAAATTTGAGAATCAGCTCAAAAGTGAAATTCAAGTTGTCCAAGAGTTAATTACAGCATTGGGTCTAGAAGGTGTGGTCTTGAGCTTTGATTCCTTACATTGTCAAAAAAAACTTGCCAAATAATTAGAGAAAGTGGCAATGATTATGTGATTGCGGTTAAAGATAATCAGCCCAAACTACATAGCCATATTCAACACATTGCCGCTACAAAAAAACCAAATTATCGTGTAATCGAGACCGAAAGAACTAGAGATAGATTGACAACACGTATTGTCGAAGTTTTTCATGATGTCAATGGAATTGACCCAGCATGGACTGGAATAAAATCTTTAGTCAAGGTCGAAAGAATCGGTACAAGAAAGGGTAAGAAATATCATGAAATTGTTTGTTATATTAGCAGTTTGATTTGCACGGCTAAGGAATTTGCTCTCGGCATTCGTGGTCATTGGGGTATCGAAAACTGCTTGCACTGGGTGAAAGATGTTGTTTTCAAAGAGGACTGTTCCACTATCCGTCTTGGCTACGCTCCCGCAAATCTTTCCATTATTAGAGCAATCGCTCTCAACATCTTGCGTCGCAATGGTTATTATTCCATCACAATTGCTCAAAGATTTCTCTCGCATGATATTGACAAACTCATTCATCTTGTGGAATGAAACAGCCCTGCCTTAAAAAAGGGGGGAACAAGAATCAAAGTCCCTCTTTTTAACGGGGATTTAGGGGGATAAAGCCACATTTTGCACTTAGCAAAAAGATGTGTGTACACCATAGCTTTAGAAAAGGGGGAACAAGAATCAAAGTCCCTCTTTTTAACGGGGATTTAGGGGGATCGAGCCACATTTTGCACTTAGGAAAAAAGATGTGTGTACACCGTAGCCTTAAAAAAGGGGGAACAAGGATCAAAGTCCCCCTTTGTAAGGGGGATTTAGGGGGATCTAAAATATTTGATACACCACACAGAAATTTTACAACCCCATCTTAAATCAGAATTCACAGCGATAAAAGCAAAGTCCTTAGAAGCCACCTTTACTAATTTCATTTATGTAGCCACGGTTGGACACAGCCAAATCAAATTTCGCTACAGAGTTATATATAATCCAATACGGTTCAGTTAAGGCTAGAAAGCTGATTAGTGATATGAAATTTCGGAGCTTCTACTCGTTGTCCAGTCCCTCTGTGTTGCGGTTTTTTAGAACGAAATTTTGATACAGGTTTTTTCACGACTCTGGGATTAATA
>DVDT01000082.1 GCA_015296085.1 Trichormus sp. M33_DOE_039
TCATCAAATCTTTGACACCATCTTTCAAAGCATGGTGGCATTGCTGCGGGAGAGGTTTCTTTCATAAGCTTCTTTCGATGTGAAAGCTATGCTAGTTAACTATTTTAGCCTTTTTTACTTTTTTGTTTTGTTTAAGTCCCGTTAATTATTTTTGCTAGCCAAACTATTGGGATCGACGTTAATCAATGGTAGTGAACCATTACCACTCATCACCGTTGGGAATTTACCATCCCATTTTTCTATTGCTTGTTTTTGTAACAACTCTGGCGTTAAAGTCAGCCTTTGTAACCTTTGCGCCTCAGCTTGACCTTTAGCGCGGTTAACTTCTGCTTGAGCTTCTTGAGTTGCTTTTTTCGCAATAAATTCCGCTTGTTTGGCTTCTTGTTCAGCGATTTGTTTCGATTCAATGGCTCTACTAAACTCTGGTGAAAAAGAAAAATTTACGAGAGAAACATCATCGACTATCAAACCATAAGCTTGCAGCCTATCCTTGAGATTTTGATCAATTTCTTCCTTTAATTCCGTGCGTCTAGTGATAATTTCTTCGGCTGTTTTTTTAGCAGTTGCAGCCTTTAAGACTTCCGATACTGCCGGAGTAATAATACCTGCAACTATTTGTTCTTGATCTCCGACTTGTTGAAATACTTTATTGACTTTACTTGGGTCAACGTGCCAGTTGACAGCTAATTCCGTGTTTACTTGTTGTAGGTCTTTAGAAGCCGCATCAGCTTTAAAAGTATTTTGTTGTACGCGCACACTAATTCTTCGCACAGATGTGACAACGGGCATAATTGTATGTAGCCCTTCATCTAAAACCCTATCTTGGACTTTACCAAATTGCATAACTACGCCCCGTTCGCCTGCATTCACGATTGTAAAAGGGCGAAACATCATGGCTAACAGTAGGAAAAAGATCCCACCAGTTAAATAAAAACCATATTTGAATTTACCATTAGAATTATTGGCAATATTACGCATATTTTTATTCTCCTTTTGCAATCTGCAATAATTGGCTATCGTAATGAAACTCAGACTGAGTTACTGCTGACTGGCAAATCCTTACAATTTTTTACAAATCACTGCCAATCGTTGGGATTTATCTTTTGGGAAGAGTACGCCTAAAAACGATAGTAATTTGGAAGTAAATTTCGCAAATTATTCTTCATGAATTGAGAGTGAATTCTGTATTTATCTTCAATGAGAAAGTACAAATAAATTACAATTAGTGACAACTGTAGATACACAGTGATCTATTGCTTTTTTAGAAAAATTCTTTTAACTATTAATTAAAAATATGAAGATTTATCAACCTCATACTTGGCCGCAAACTTTAGAAGCAGCCACAGCTATTCAAGAAGAATTACGCAATCAAGTAATTACCCAAGATCAACTACAAGAGCCTGTGAAATATGTTGCTGGTGTTGATATGGGTTTTGAGGCGGATGGTACTATTAGCCGTGCAGCTGTAGCGGTGCTAAGTTTTCCTGACTTGCAAATCGTTGAAACTCAATTAGCCTACCGTCCCACTTCCTTTCCTTACATTCCCGGTTTTTTATCATTTCGAGAAATCCCAGCCATACTTGATGCTTTAGAAAAAATACAAACCACACCAGATATTATTTTGTGTGATGGTCAAGGAATTGCTCATCCTCGGAGATTAGGTATAGCCAGCCATTTGGGAGTTATCATCAATATGCCAACAATTGGTGTAGCTAAGTCATTATTAATTGGCAAACACGAGAAACTACCAGATACTAAAGGCAGTTGGCAACCATTAATACATAAAAGTGAAACCATCGGTGCAGTTTTACGCACACGCGCGGGAGTTAAACCTGTGTATGTTTCCAGTGGACATAAAATCAGTTTACCTACGGCAATTGACTACGTATTACGCTGCACTCCGAAATATCGACTACCAGAAACTACTCGCGCAGCGGATAAATTAGCGTCAGATAGATGAAGGGAGACAGGGAGACGAGAGAGAGTTTTTCCCTGATGTTTATATTGTCAGATTTAAGCCTTAATACGTTACACAATACTAGCAATTTGAGTAAGTGCTATCAGCGATCGCAAATCTCGCCAACTTTGTCCCCAGCCCCCAATCCTCAACCGTATTATTTTGTTGAAGTTTGTTCTCAAAACTTGCCTGCTACCACTTAATCATGTTAGGAATCGCACAGAAGGAAGTTGAAGTAGCTAAATACGAGTTATCCAAGTTAGAACAATGAACTCACTAACTTTACAGTGGTATGATGCCGGTCAAAATTACACTCAGCAGATTTACGAACAACAGCCAAGTAAAAATCCTGGTACTATCCGTATTGGTAGAGATAAACTCCAGTGCGACATTGTTCTAATTCCTGGAACTGTATCTCGTCTGCACGTAGAAATCTATTTTAATTCTCAGCAACAAAGTTTTTATATTAGAAATTTACAGCCAAATAATCCCCCCTTAGTCGATGGACAACAACTGATTCAAGGTGACAGACCACTCAATCAAGGTAGCATTGTCTACTTGGGTCAAGTAAAGCTGCAAGTGACTGCCGTTAACATTAGCACAATGGCAGCCACAATTATCAATCCACCGCAGCCACACGCACATCAACCCCAACCATTTACACCCCCAACACAGCCACCAGTACATCAAAATAGACAAGTTACTCCTCTTGTACAGCCACAAACACCTGTGTATCAAAATAGGCCAGTTACCCCTCCAGTACAACAAAGACCACCAGTACATCAACATCAACCAATTACACCTCCAGTACACAACCATCCACCAGTACAAGGAACTTACGGCTTAGAGTGTCCTAAATGCCATAAAGTGTCACCACCTGAAAATTTACAAGTAGGCTGTCCTTGGTGCGGTACATCTTTAGCAGCGGCTGTGAGTGTATTGGTAGCACCAGGGAATTGAAATTGAGGGGCTGGGAATGGGGGACAAGGAAGTATGGGTGCAGAGTAGAGAAACTAATAACTAAAGACTAATGATTATTGACTAATGAATAATGACTGGGGAAAGGCAGAGGTTAGGAGGCAAAAGGCTTTTATGTTATAAAAAATCATTCTTCCCTCTCCCAAGAGGGTTTTTTGCAGCCCACGGCAGCTGCTTGATGCCGGGAAACCCGTCCACCGCACTGCTGCCTAAATTTATTGATGAAAAAATTCAGAGAATTTTCTTCGAGACGTGCAAGTGCGATAAAAAAGGAGTCCTGATTAAATCCCCTAAATTTATTTATGGGGATTACCTTCTGCCTTCTGCCTTCTTAATCATGACTAATGACCAATGACTAACCAACAAATTCAATTGACTTGGGAAGATCCGACAACGGGGGAACGGCGAGAACCAAAGTTAAATTTACCTATAGCTTTTGGTCGAGAATTCGCTCGTTTGCCTGCGGAATTGAATGGGCAGCCCGTAGCTCGAATGCTGCTAAATAGTAATGAGGTCTCTCGCTACCATGCTTTGATTACCTGGGAAAACAATCAACTGATAGTGATTGACCAAGGTAGTGTTAATGGCGTGCTGGTTAATGGTCAACGACAACCGCGCAGTGTTCTTAATAACGGCGATACGTTGCAAATTGGCCCATATACAATGATGGTGAGTGTGGCTAACAATGCTACTCCGGCAACCCCACCCATCACTAGCCCTCCATCCTTAATTCAATTTAACCCTAATACTAATATTCCTGATCCCAGCTTACCGTCCGCCCGTCCGGTCACACCTTTAGGGAGTAATTTTCCTCCGCCAGCATTTCAAGCGGAACAGATTGTTGTCCAAGCAATCCACGCGACGGGTTTACCTGTAGATGAATGTGATTATTTAGCTGTGGGTGGTGGACTAGGAAGTTTTATCTGGTCTGATTTGCTGCGAATCAGCGGTGTCCGTGCCGAAAAAATTATGGCTTTGGGTTTAGAACCAGAGCCTTATGCTCGTTATAAGCGGCTGTGTTTGAATTCCCAAATTCCTTTACACGAAAGACTGCGCTCTAATTCTGACTCTTGCCCTGATAATATTTGGGGTTGGCCTAGTTATGCTTGGCGGGAAGCTTGGCATGATTTGACTACAGGTAAACCAAATACAGCGTTGCGGTATTTATGGCAAGTGTTTGGAGAACCAACGTTTGCCGAAACTTATACTCCTCGTGCGGCTAATGTGTTTGATTCCATCGATAGAGAAGCCAAGCGTATTAGCTGGAATCAAATTTATCGTTATGGGCGAGTGAGGGCAATTCGCAAAACTGACGATGGTCGATATTGTGTAGCTTATTCCCGTGGACAAGGTAATCATGCTTTTTTAGTGAGTCGTTATATACATTTAGCTACCGGGTATCCAGCGATTCAGTTTCTTCCCGATTTGCAGGCTTATAGAGAAAAATATCAAGATTTTAAATCCGTCGTGAATGCTTATGAAGCGCATGATCACGTATATGAACAGTTAGAACGCCAAGGTGGAACAGTATTAATTCGCGGACGGGGAATTGTGGCTTCGCGGATTGTGCAGCGCATCTATGAAGCTAGACGCAAAAATACGAATATTACAGTTTTACATTTGATGCGATCGCCTAAACCCCAAGGCAACAAATTTCAAAAAGCCCAACGCCTAGTCAAAAATCATTACGAGTTTCAACCCTTCAACTGGCCCAAAGCCTGTTGGAGTGGAGAACTGCGCGTCATGTTAGAACAAGCCACACCAGATGAACGCAAACGCTTACTCACTGATTGGGGTGGGACAACTACCGCCGATCGCTATGACTGGCAACAAATCACTGAAGATGGTTTAAAAGAAGGTTGGTATCAAATTACTTTTGGGGATGTATTGACTGTGGAAAGGGACGCAAAAAACCGCACTCTGACCCAGATTCAAGAAAAGGGCTTTGGTCAAATGAAATTGACGGCTGACTTTATTGTTGATGCTACAGGTTTAGATGCGAAAGTTCAGGCTAACCCCTTACTAGATGATCTAGTCAAACACTACAACCTACCCCTAAATTACCTGGGACGATTGGTTGTTGCCAACAACTTTGAAATCCCAGAAATGCGGAATGGTAAAGGTCAAATGTATGTCGCTGGAGCAATTACCCTCGGCGGCCCCTATGCAGCCGTTGATAGTTTTTTGGGCTTGCAATATTCTGCCTTAGTCGCTGTCGATGGACTCGCCGCTGCCCGTGCGCCAGGAGTCGGGCGTTTAAACCCCTTCAGTTCCTTTGGACAGTGGTTAAAGTGGGTTTTGAATCAATCGCCATAAAGAGTCAACAGTTAATAATCATTAGTGACTTTACTTTGTCCCTTTTCCCATGCCCAATGCTCTATTCCCACTATGAATGAAAATCTAGATAATCCCTTCCATAAACTGAAGGTTCGCTATCTGTTTTGGCAGTTCTTGATTATATCGATTTGTATTGGCTTGGTACTCGGTTTAATAGAGGAAATTGGCGGACAAAAATTCAATAGTCAAGCTTTAACCTTAGTTCTCTATATCGTTTTATTTAGTTCACTGTCTCTCTGGATTTTGGTAGATTTTCGCCGTGTGGGTGTCAATCTCAAATGCTTAGTAGGAAATGTCCCTCAGAACTATAAATGGTTCTCGACATTAGCCTTAGTGGTGTTGATGATTTTATTTTCTATCAGTGCCTATCTCGTTTCATTTTCTCTTCTATCGTGGGTAGCACCTAACTTGATCGAGGCATTGCTTCGTCAAGTTGCCAATGATCCTGCACCGAATAGTTCTGCACCGTTATTTTTTAATGTGCTGGGGGCGATCGCCTACGTAGTTGTCGCTCCTATTACAGAGGAATTTCTGTTTCGTGGCTTTATTCTCCAGCGTTGGGCTGCTAAATGGAGTCTTCCTTCGGCTTTGGTGGTTTCTTCGCTCTTGTTTGGATTCTTGCACGCTAACTTCTTGGGATTGTCTGTATTTGGCATGGTGATGGGGGTTTTGTACATCAAAACTCGGTCGTTAATCGTACCCATTGCCTGTCATGCTTTCAATAACTTGATAGCTTCCAGTATGGGATTTTTATCCGGTCAAGCCGAAAACACAACCACATCAGCCGTCAACTCTCTGGAACAATTACGTTCTGGCTGGTGGGTAGGAATTTTGTTGATGTTAGTCTCATTACCTTTTTTGTTGCGCTTCCTAGTACGGAATTGGCCAAACAAAGATGCGCAAGTACCATACCTAATTAACGTTCATAGCCTCAAAAGTTGAAATTTTATCGCAAAAAACAAAAAAATATACTGTTTAATAGTGTAGATATGTATAGAATCTTGTTAAAACATTAAGATAAATTATTTTTAAAATGCAAACATTACCAGTTCATTCCTCAATGCAGCTGTCTTTATCACCAAATCAATGTCAGCCTTTGAAGATTGTCGCGCTGGGGGATAGTTTAGTATATGGTTTTGGCGACCCCGAAAAAGGCGGTTGGGTAGAACAATTGCGGCGTTTGTGGATGTTGCCAAATAGCTCTGGTCATGTATTGTACAATTTGGGAGTCAGAGGCGATCGCACCCAGCAAGTAGCACAGAGATTAGAAGTAGAATTTCGTCATCGCGGTGAATTGCGCAATCGTGTCCCCGATTTAATTATCCTCTCCGTAGGGGTCAATGATTCTTCTCGCCTGGGTCGTCCCGATGGCAAACACTATACGGACTTTGCTGTATTTGAGTCAGACATCGCTGCACTATTAGACCAAGCACAGCAACTTTGTCCTGTATTATTCGTGGGCATGATTCCCGTGAATGAAGCCAAGATGCCCTTTCTAGATTGTTTTTACTATAATCACGCTGATCAATATCGTTACAAAGAAGCTACGCGTATAGCCTGTAAACAACGGCAAATTCCCTATTTAGATATTTTCGATCGCTGGATGGCACATACTGAAACTTGGCGAAATCATCGTTTGAGTGCCGACGGACTCCATCCTAACACCCTAGGTTATCAAACTTTGCTAGAAGACGTTGTAAATTGGGAAGTACTAGCGGCCTATCATGCTCAACCAGAGTATCAATTACAACTGTTTTAAAAATGGTGTTGACTACTGAGTATGATTAAGGGTTGGAAGCTTACCCAGAAATATGTCTCACTTTTCCGTCCAGCATATCGCCATTATATAATTTCACTCTTGCGTAAAGTGCTATAACCTTGCTGAAATTTTCAATATGGGTGAGTGTAAAATTTATCTCACAACCCATATCTTCATAACTCAGCAATTTTATGACTCCTACTCTGTTTGGTCGTTGGCAAACTCGGTTATTACTACTAGCTACCGTGGGTGTAATAGTATCCTTGCCTTTTGCGTTTGGCTTAATCAACCCTATTGCTGCTGGTTCTATCTATTTTTGGATACTTGGCTACGTTGCTATTTTTGGTTTAGGCTGGGACGTACTTTATAACTTTCTGCAAAAATTCCGTTGGGATAGGGACTGGCCAGCAGCTTATCAACTCTTAGCTGGTATTTGGGAATTAGTATTTGTACTTTGTGGAGTCAAGATTTTCGGTTTTTTACCAGTACCGTTACCTAAAGAAGTCATACCAGTAGACGCTTTTATATTACATTACAGCTTTGTCTGGTTATCAGTTTTTATTGCCTCCCAAAGCATTATGAGAATCTTATTTCCTCGTTGGCGATTCCGAGGTGGACAATGGCTGTAAATTATTCAAAATTATAGATTCTGTGAGTTACAGACTAAAAAAACATTCTCATTCCTATAGCTATAGCTGACTATAAACAGCCTTTAGCTCTCCTAATTTGACCTCACAAGGTTTCTATGCCAGAAAGAGCAAAATTGATTGCCATTAATACCTCTGAAGCACCAGCCAGGACTAAGCCCTCAAACTATCCTGAACCGTTCGCATCGCGTATGGTAGGCAGGGAAAAACACCCACTAGGCGACCTGTTTGGCCTTACTAATTTTGGTGTAAACCTAACACGCCTAGCTCCCCAAGCAATTTCAGCCCTCCGTCATGCTCACAGCCAGCAAGACGAATTTATCTACATCTTGGAGGGACATCCAACACTCCGTACCGATGAAGGTTGCACACAACTCACCCCAGGTATGTGTGCAGGTTTTAAGGCTGGGACTGGTAATGCTCACCATCTTATCAATGAAACTTCAGAGGATGTTCTTTATCTCGAAATCGGAGACAGAACACCAGGAGATGAAGGAAGCTATCCCGATGACGACCTCATAGCCTTGCTGGAGAATGGCAAGTGGAAATTTTTCCACAAAGACGGTACACCTTACTAATGGCAAAACACTAGGTGAACTTAGCTTGGGATGCAACATCAGAGAGGAAAAGATAATATTTAATAACTCTATTTTCCTTATCTCTACTAGCTTAGTGATCAACCTGGTATCAATTGTAAACAGAAGTGTATAAATAATAAAAGGTTTTGAGTAAAGACTTTTTTCTTTAAATAAGAACTAAAGTCCTGGCAACAAAACCGATCGCAATAATTTTATACTACTTAATATAGTTATAATAATTACCACCAACTTACTTATTTTAGTTATTTCTGTAAATATAAGTTGTGGTAATTAATACTTGTGAACGATAAATAGTATCATCTTAAAACCTCTATGACCACAAGGCGAAATTCAAAATACCTACCGAAAGGCTGCACCTCAAGCATGAACAAAGTGTAACCATTTCGTTGATTTAAAGTGCGTTGTTTATTTACGTCTTGTTGTACTAGAACAAACTTTATACAAGTATTGCCATCTTAAAACTCTATTCAAAATTCGCATCATCTCTTCCCTTTCTGCTCTTTTGAGCAAAGAAGTAAAATGTCAAATTTTGAACTGGTTATTAAGTTATTCCTGCAACTGACAATTATTTTAGCTACTTGTCGCATTGTGACAATTTTCGGACGACGGTATCTTGGTCAAACTGATGTCGTCTGTGAAATGATTGCAGGTGTGATGTTAGGCCCTTCTTTACTAGGCTTACTTGCACCAGAATTTCAGCAATGGTTATTCCCTAAACTACCAATTTTAACTGCTGCGGGAGCTAAAATCCCTAACCCATCAATGTCGATTTTATATGCAATTAGTCAACTCGGTTTGGCAGTTTATATGTTTTTGATTGGGTTAGAGTTCAATACAAAACTCATCAAACACCATATCAAAAGTGCAGGTATTTTATCAGCAGCAGGAATTATCACGCCTTTTGTTTTGGGTGCGATCGCTTCTTTTTGGTTATATGACAACGGCGATTTTTTTCCAGCTAAAGTCAACCATTGGTCAGCAGCTTTGTATTTAGGCGCATCTATGACCATTACAGCATTTCCTATGCTGGCGCGGATAATTTATGAAAAGGGTTTAACAAAAACTCGCTTCGGCACATTAGCATTAGGCGCAGCATCAGTGGATGATGGTGTTGCTTGGTGCTTACTAGCAATTGTGCTGGCTAATGTGAAAAATTCCACTAGCATTGCTATTTTAGCTATAGGTGGTGGGATTGCTTACATATTGTTGGCAATTTTCATCGGCAAACCCTTGTTGAGTAAATTTGTTAACTTATCCAGACGTGATGGTGGTGTAACTCGCCAAATCTTAACTTTATTGTTGATTGTTTTAATGTTCTGTGCTTGGTTTACCGATGTTACTGGTATCTATGCGATCTTTGGTGCATTTGTTTTAGGTGCGGTGACACCACGCGGAGAATTTGGTCAACAAGTCCGCCAATATACAGAATTTTTGACAACTTCGTTTCTGCTACCCATCTTTTTTGTCTTCTCTGGACTCAACACCCAAATTGGGCTAGTAAATACACCGAAGTTATGGGGAATTACACTCTTGATTTTAGCGATCGCTATTATTGGTAAGGGTGTTGCTGGGATGTTAGCCGCTAAATTAGCTCAAGAGAATTGGCGAGAGTCGGCAACTATTGGCACATTAATGAACGCTCGTGGTTTGATGGAGTTGATTATTCTCAATATAGGTCTAGAACAAGGTCTAATCACTCCCACTTTATTCACTATCATGGTAATTATGGCAATTGTCACTACACTGATGGCATCACCAATTCTGACCTTGCTCTTACAGGGTACAGAATATGAAAGTGCAGCTATTTGAGGCAAAAATAGCAAATTTAGCTGAAATTAACTGGGATAATTGAGAGGTTAAAATCCCCAACTTCTTGAAGAGGTCGGGGATTTTGCTATTCCCAAATAATTTATCTCATTCTAGTCTTAAGATTCACGCTTCTGTACTCTTAATCACTAGGATAAATGTTACAACAATTAACATTAAACCCCATCGTAAATCATCGTAAATTAACTACCCAAACTTGACATTCCGATTCAATTGCAGAATCATCTTAGGGAAACCAGGTAATCACTATTGAGGGAACTATGCACACAGTTATTCTCGTTCTGGTTGAAGTGCTAATTGTTATTGGATTATCCCGATTAGTAGGATTAGGATTCAAATCAATTAAACAACCTTTGGTAATTGGTGAGATTGTCGCTGGGATTATGCTTGGCCCATCATTATTTGGTTTAATTGCTCCACAATTATCAACTACATTGTTTCCACCAGAGACCCTACCTTTTCTCAACGTTTTATCTCAGGTCGGACTAATATTTTTCATGTTTTTGATTGGGTTGGAACTCAATCCTAAATATCTTAGTGGGCAGTTAGAAGTGGCAGTATTAACTTCTCATGTCAGTATTTTAGTCCCTTTTTCCCTAGGAACATTACTAGCATTACTGCTGTATCCTCTCGTTTCTAATGCTAGTGTTTCTTTTACTGCCTTTGCTCTATTTTTAGGGGCAGCGATGTCAATTACAGCCTTTCCTGTATTGGCTCGTATTATCACAGAAAATAATTTACAAGGGACACGTTTAGGCACACTGGCTTTAACTTGTGCAGCGGTCGATGATGTGACAGCTTGGTGTTTATTAGCGGTAGCGATCGCCGTAGCCAGAACTGGTAATATTATGGGTGCATTGCCCACAATCGTGGAAAGTCTAGTCTATATCGGTTTTATGGTGACAGTAGGACGCTGGTTTTTGCAACGTCTTGCAGCCCATTACCGTCGTGCTGGACGCTTGAGTCAATTGGTACTGGCCGGGATTTACATTGCAGTTGTCGCCTCAGCCCTGATTACCGAACTGATTGGAATTCATTTAATTTTTGGAGCATTTTTATTGGGTGCAGCTATGCCCAAGAATGCAGACTTAGTCCGGGAATTAGCCATTAAAACCGAAGATTTCGTCCTGATTTTTCTCCTACCAATATTTTTTGCCTACAGTGGTTTGCGGACACAGATTGGTTTATTGA
The DNA here is from genome assembly GCA_015296085.1 of Trichormus sp. M33_DOE_039. Classification (GTDB taxonomy): domain Bacteria; phylum Cyanobacteriota; class Cyanobacteriia; order Cyanobacteriales; family Nostocaceae; genus Trichormus. Next base: position 11,296 of record DVDT01000082.1, read on the forward strand.
ACCGTCCCGAACTGTGGCTATTGTGTGCAGCAGTTGTATTAGTAGCGATTGCCGGCAAGTATATTGGTACTTATGTCGCAGCCCGTTTTAGTGGCATTAACGAACGGGAAGCCTCAGCCCTCGGTTGGTTAATGAATACTCGCGGTTTAACCGAGTTAATCGTGCTGAATATTGGTTTGGAATTAGGAGTAATTTCGCCCTTACTGTTTACCATGTTGGTCATTATGGCGTTAGTCACCACTTTTATGACTTCGCCGCTACTGGAGTGGACTTATCCCAAGAAACTGATCAAATTAGATGTAGTCGAACCGGAACTAGAAACAGATACCAGTATCATCGCTAACATTGTCAGTGAAAGTTACGTCCGTCCCTATCGTATTTTAGTCCCAGTCGCCAATCCCAGCAGCCAAAAAGGGTTATTACAGTTTGCAGTCACATTAGCACTCAACTACCGTCAACCAGCCGTAGTTAATCCCCTTAGTCTCATTGAATTAGAAGAAGATTATGGTTTTGAGAATACCCCAGATGAAGCTGACCGATTAATTCTTCAGCGTCGTCAGCAGTTAGAAGAGTTGATTAATACCTTAGAACCACCAGCAACACAACCTTTTATCCATCCCATCGTGCGAATATCCAGCAATGTCGCCAGGGAAACAGCGCAAATCGCCAAAAATGAGCAAGTAGATTTAATTTTGGTAGGATGGCATCGTCCAGCTTTCAGTAATAATCGCCTAGGTGGCAGAGTCGGTCAAATTCTCAGCATTGCACCAATAGATGTAGCCGTGTTTGTGGATAGAGGCGGGGAAAGATTAGAAAGTTTGCTAGTTCCCTATTCTGCAAATATTCATGATGATTTGGCTCTCACACTCGCTTTGAGACTATTAATCAATCGTGATACTTGCACATTGCAAGTATTACAAGTACTTAAAGAACATCAAGTCCATGAGGAGTTGAGCTACGAACTGTACGCCATGATTGAGAAATTACCATCAAGTGTGCGCGATCGCATCGACATTAAGATTATCCATGCACCCGAACCAATTGCTGCCGTAGTCGCAGCCTCAGAAAGCGTAGACTTGACAATTGCTGGCACTAGCCGCGCTTGGGGCATTGAACGTCAAACCCTGGGAAGATATACAGATGAACTGGCTATTCAATGCCGTTCCTCACTGCTCATTACCCGTCGCTACAGTCAACTCACCTCTCATCTTACGTCTGCACTGTCTGAGCTAAGTAATCAAGAGCCTACCATCAAGAACTGAAAACAATGAATCATTTCAATTCTAAATCTCTCACCTTCTATGCGATCGCCATAGGTTCAGTTCTGCTTTTATTTAAAACTGTCACTCTCTACGGAGAAAAACACCTCCACGCTTCCCCAATCATTAACGGTGCTTATCGTCTGACCTTGAGTAAAAACTTGCCTGAATGTCAGCAATCAGAACCATTGAGACTAGACATTCAGCAATCAGGTATTTACGTTAACGCCTCTTTGTTGCCAACCAAGGCGAATGCACAGACCCAACAACAATATTCTCTCAAAGGTATCTTGAAAAATCAGCAGTTGAATTTAGCCGGAGAAGTTGACAAAATTATTCTTTGCAATATTGCACCTCCCCATAGCCTTCAAGCTCAAATGCAACTAGCAGATAGTGGTAAACTACAAGGCAAAATAATTATCAGTACCATCGCGCAAAATTTAGAATTTAATGCTACACCTGAAGCAGCCCAGGCAAAAACCAAAAACTCAAATAGCCATTAATATACGGCAATTTATGAGGCAGCGTAAATTGGTAACTATTTTACCTTTTATCCGCAATGGCAGAATGCCTGCTGGTGCAACACAATCATAGATAAATTCATGATGTTTAAGGGAATCTCAACTCAGCAAATTTTTCACAGGGGCAAACAACTATTCAGCATCAGTTTGTTTGCTGCATTTACCCTACCAACCACCAGTGCAATTGCTGCTCAGGTAGCCAAACTCAACAATTGGCGATTCTACCCAGAAGCCGGAAAGTTAGAAATTAACCTTTCTGTCGGTAAAACACCAAACTACTTCTACCTCTCCGAACCACCGCGCATCGTCGTCGATATTCCTGATACCAAGCTTGGTTACATCCCCACCCAAAAAAATTACACTGGCGCAGTCCAACGCGTTCGTGTTTCCCAATTAAACGCCAACATCACTCGCATTGTCTTAGATTTAGCTAATGGAGTAGTTTTAGATCCTAACCAGGTCAAATTACAACCTATTTCTCAACAAAACCCTACTCGCTGGGTTTTACGACCCTTTATTAGCGGCTCTAGACAACTAAGTAACACCAAAAATCCACCTAGAAGTTCTCCCCCAACACAATTCACTCAGTATAACTACTTACAATTACCCAGTACTCTCACCCCAACATTTGCTAGTCCACAGCAACCTTTGGTTACTGTACCTCCCCTCAACTCCAGTAATCCTGTTAAAACACAAAATTCTTCTCCATCTTTCCCCACTCCTACAATCTCAAGCCAACCCAACTCACCGCCAAAAGTTACAAATCCCATCGTGATTGAATTTGGTCAGCCTATACCTAAATTAAGAAACTAAGCAGTTTTGATGAACTGCCTACACTCATCAAAAAATACAGTCTGGTTAAGGGGAAACGGAAACGGGGAAAGTAAGATTTATCCGTTTCCCTTGAGTCTGAAAATATCAAACCCATTTCACATCTTTACACCGTGGTGAAGTGAAAAATTTCTGTAGTTGTAAATAACTGTGAATTCAAGGTTTCAAATATTAGGCGTATAAATTAGCATTATGGCTATTCAGTAAGTGATTTCTGGCGCAGTATATGGGAATACTATTAAATTCAAAATTAACTAAATATCATGAAGCGTAGATTACTTTTGGCTGGGATAGTTTCTGCTGGGTTGCCTTTTTTTGTCATGAATATAGGTATGGCTATCGATGTAGATATAACTGGTCAATACAAATGCAAAGGTAAAAATGTTGACGGCTCAACTTATGATGGCACAGCAAATATTACTAAAAAGGGAAGTGTTTACTATGTAAAATGGTCAGTTGGAAAGCAAAACTTTAACGGTATTGGTATTTTGCAAGGAAATGTCTTAGCGGTAAGCTATTACGGCAACTTTTCAGGTGTAGCTGCTTATAGAATAGAGAGTAGTTCTAGGTTAGTTGGTCGATGGACAACTAGAAGGCAGGGAACAACTCTCAATACAGAAACACTAACAAGGTAAACATTGCTTTAGGACAGTGGGTAAAAAATGGTAATCCCAGAGTATCGACAGCGAGATGGCATTTCATACCGTTAGTACATTTGTAATGACAAAATCCTTTAGACTTAACGCTGGTATTACAAGTATTTTTTACCGTTTGTGTGTCGATAAATCCCTCTGCCTACCATTGCTTGTAATGCCAAAAGACTGTTGAGTAGGATGGCAAGTCTTTTGGCACAAACAGCAAACAGCGGAAGAAGTTTTGAGTGTTAACTAATATCTAAAATCTTTCTGTTTCCTGGGATGGTGCAACTGCTCCTGGTTGAGACAAGAAGAAATTTTGCCCCGCTTCATTTTGATAAATACACCTAATATCGGGCTTTTCACTGTCTAAACTACCAGTAAAACCAAAAGTATTCAGGCGGTTTTTGCACTCTCTTACCTGATCAGATGTTACTAGCTTGCGTTGTTCTAAAATTGCCCAGTTATTTTGACGAATTACACACCCAGGACGCATACTCGGTTGGGCAACATAGACATTAAAAGGGTTGAGTGTTACAAATAACCGAGCATCCATAACCATTGCACTTGCTCCGTACTGTACGCAAATCTCAGGATTCGGTGCTTTAGTATCAATAAACTCACGGGAAGCTACATTAGATGGAGTTAACGTAGTTGTCGAACTAAAAGCAATTCCAATCCCAATTCCCAGAACAAACACCCCTCCCAAAATGGCAATAGTGGTGAAGTTAAACATAGAAGATTGGAAACCAGAAGGCTTAGATGTAGTAGCCGCTCTACCAGTTGATTTACGTCTCATTTGTGCTTATGAACCTTCACGCCTGAAAAATTTGGAAGTGTCTCCCTATTTCAGTATGCCGATTATTGGCTAGATTTGCCCGTAACTTTTTAGATCAGAATTGGGCATTGCGTAACAACTCCTTCCTCCCGTCACCTGTTCCCTGTCACCTTCCACCTTCCCTATTACAATTAGAAGCGAAAAAATGTAAAGTAATATTTACGAAAATTTTAATACCTGACTGATAAATAAAGTGAAATTTCCAACACGCTTATTCTGGGGTGGTAAGTTTAAAGCTTCGCAATTGCAAATTCTGTTAGCAGATAGTCTGACTATTTTTTGGGGAGAGTGGTTAGATTTACGTGTCAGAGTAGCGCAAGTAGCTGCATCTGGTTTGGTTTCTCCATTAATTTATATTGTCGCTTTCGGTTTGGGTTTAGGCAGTGCGATTAGACCAGGTTCTGGCATTAGTGGTAATTACAATAACTATCTAGAATTTATGTTGCCGGGAATGGTGGCGTTATCATCCATGACCATTAGCTTTGCTGGCACGACATTTTCCATTTGTGGAGATAGACTATTTAATAAAACCTTTGAAGAATTACTACTCACACCCATACATCCCTTAGCATTACACTTTGGTCAAATGCTGGCAGGAGTCGTGCGGGGATTAATGACTGCTGGTTCTGTGATTATGGTAGCGTTGCTATTAACTGGTAATTGGAATTTTCTCAATCCCTTGTTTTTGCTGTTGCTGGTGTTGAATTGTGCAGTGTTTGCAGGTTTGGGCGTAATTGTGGGTTTATCGGTAAAGTCACTCGAATCAGTAGGACTCTACAATAATTTTGTGATTATCCCTATGTCTTTTTTAGGGGCGACTTTCTTTGATCCTGCTACATTACCCACTGCTCTGAAGGTGATTGTTTATTTGTTACCTCTAACCTATGCCAGCACTGGGTTAAGGGCAGCTGCTAATTTACCGTTATCTCAGTTTCCTTGGTATAGCCTACCAATTCTGTTGATGAGCGCGATCACTCTGGCTTTTTGGGGTGGTTATAAATTTGCTCACCAACAAGACTAGCCACAAACAAAGTTTTTCAAAGTTTCTGATTTGTCTTGTCCACAAAACGCTAATCTGACTGGGTATCGCGGAGTAAAATCCATTCATGACCAAAGCTTCCAACATTCGTCAGTTGTTAACCGATGCCAAATTAGGGCTGCTACCATATCTAGATCAACGCCTCCAGGAGATTGCCAAAACCTGGATACAACCGGAAAATTTTCAATTACAGCCCTATGATATCCGATTTGGCAATTGCAACACCTCCGCCGCCAACGAACCTAGACCAGTTATTAACCAGTCGATTGCTTTGCGGTTTTTCATCCTTGGCAACCCTCAAGACAGATTGGAGTTGTTACTGCTAGCCTCAGAATTGCAAAACGATGTAGATGCAGCAATCTTTGAGTGGAGTAACCGGGAATGGTCTCAGTTTGAAAAACCCCTCAAGCGACCAGTCACACAAATTACAGGCGGTTTAGAGTATGAAGTTTTAGAAAATAATGATAATACTTGCCGTATAGCTCTTGAGCGTGAATTTGATTTAATTTACTCAGTGAGTTTTTGAATAACAGGGAACAGGGAACACAGGGAATATTAATTTTCCTCTGCCTCCTCTGCTCCCCTGCCTTCCCTAACCTACTTGATAACTAGCAGAGAAAGTATCCTTGAGAGGCAGCCAACGGAAGGAGCGATCGCCACCTCTTTCTACGACTACTTTCACTTTTGGTTCTAAACTAGGTAGAGTTGTCAGAAATTCAACTTCCTGATCAGAAAGGATATATCCTTCAATGATCCACAACACCAAACCCTTAGACTTTGGTGGTAGTTGCTCTAATTGGTAGTTGACGACGGGTGGTAGATAGTAGACACTACCAACTGCTGCACCGCTACCAGAACTTTTTTTACCCAAATGCGGTGGTCTGACACCGTGAACTCCTGTCAGATAGGCAGCAACATCACCCAATCCCCTAGCCGTCATAGGCAGAGTCACATAACCGGCAGCACGCAGACGACGGCGATACCGACCTTCAAAACCCCCTTCCAAGGGTACATAAACACCTAAAGAACCAAATTTTTCCAGATTGCGGATGAAACCGTTGCCAGTGGTAATTAGTGCCATAGATTTATCGGATTATTGTCCTATCCCACTTTGATATCTCTATTATTGACCTTGAAGTGATCGATCAAGTGAGATCACAAAGCTTATGGATTAGATAAGCTAAACTCAATTTTATCAGTAAAGTCTGGGGACTGAGAAAAAGCAGGGGGACTGGGAGCAGGGAGCAAGGGAGATTAAAGCAATGCCCCATGCCAAAAGATAATCTTTAATTTCCTAGACAAAGATTAGTTGATGGTTTATAGTATTAGATTGTGACCAATTTTGCAAATTAAGATACCATGTAATCACCATTTTGGGCGATCGCTAACCTCAAAAGTTAACGAATAGCTTCACCAGGAAAATAGCCAGGCTGAAACAGCTCAAAAGCTGGTAAACTTAGAAAGCTTTTAGGTCAAACTCAGGGTAGCAGCCGAAATAAACAGGCCACCCTCATCACCAGGCTACACCCACTCATGTAGTCAAAAGAAGTAATCAACACCTGACACTCAAGGTTTGATTTGTTCAGTGAATAAAAAGCTGAGTAGTGATGTTAGCTGGATGACATTACACTAATCCTCAGTTCGACGGATACTGAGCGGCAAAAGCGGCTTAAGTCCCACTGAGATGCGGCAGTTGCCCCAACCGGGAGACCCGCTAATGGCGCTGCCTCCAGAAAGTGCCTAAGCAAACGCTAGGACGAAAGCGTTGCTGCACAAAGAGCAAAGCTATACAGCATTGCCTTGATACCAGAAGTTATACCTTCTCAAAAAGAAGGAAATTGTGGCTGTTCTGGTGGGAAAGAGAGTGAAATTAAATAACATCACCAAACAGTAACAACACAGCTTGTTGTTACCGGAGAGTCGGTAGCAGGTAAGACTGCTTTCGACATCAGAGATTCGTCCGTCTCTACCGGTGTTGATAAGAGTGCGTTTTCAAGAAACCGATTTCAAGGTCAGCAAGTAGAAAGGAGATCCAGTTACCGTGTCTGTAGGCATTCTCGGCACAAAACTGGGCATGACCCAAATCTTTGACGAAGCAGGAGTAGCAATTCCTGTCACAGTTGTCCAAGCTGGGCCATGCGTAGTTACGCAAATAAAAACCACCCCAACCGATGGATACGCTGCTATCCAAGTTGGTTACAAAGAAGTTAAGCCCAAAGCACTAAACAAGCCCTTATTGGGTCATTTGTCGAAATCCGAAGCCCCAGCATTGCGGCACTTGAGAGAGTATCACGTCAATAGTCCTAGTGATTATGCTTTAGGGCAAGAGATTAAAGCAGATATTTTTAGTGCAGGTCAAATTGTAGACGTTATCGGTACAAGTATCGGTCGCGGCTTTGCAGGCAACCAAAAGCGCAACAACTTTGGCCGCGGGCCAATGTCCCACGGTTCTAAAAACCATAGAGCGCCCGGTTCTATTGGTGCTGGTACAACCCCAGGTCGTGTTTATCCAGGTAAACGGATGGCAGGACGTTTAGGTGGAAGCCGCATCACCATTAGAAAATTAACTGTAGTAAGAGTTGACGCCGAGCGTAACTTGTTGCTCATTAAAGGAGCTGTTCCTGGCAAGCCAGGGTCATTGCTGAGTATTGTGCCAGCCAAGAAAGTTGGCAAATAGTGCTGAGTCTTAACTGTTAATTGTTAACCGTTGAATGACTCCAGACTATGGACTAACGACAAAGGACACGAAAATGGTTGAAAGTGTAATTAAAAATTGGCAAGGAGAGGAAGTCGGACAAAAAGAGTTTGACTTGCGCTCCGCCAAAGCAGAAACGGCGGTTCATATTGTCCACCGCGCTCTGGTACGGCAAATGACCAATGCCCGTCAAGGAAACGCCAGCTCCAAAACTCGCTCAGAAGTTCGAGGTGGTGGTCGCAAACCTTGGCGACAAAAAGGTACTGGTCGCGCTCGTGCCGGCTCTATTCGTTCTCCATTATGGCGTGGTGGTGGTGTCATTTTCGGGCCTAAACCCAGAGATTTCAGCCTGAAGATGAACCGCAAAGAAAGACGGTTAGCACTACGCACAGCCCTAGTGAACCGCGTAGAAGACTTGATTGTAGTAGAAGAATTTAATAACGAGCTATCTCGTCCTAAGACTAAAGATTTGGTTGCAGCCCTAGCCCGTTGGGGAGCAGCACCAGAAAATAAGACACTATTAATTTTGTCTGAGTTTCCTGAAAATGTGTATTTGTCAGCCCGCAACATTGAGAATCTCAAGCTCATTGCTGCTGATCAACTCAATGTCTACGACGTACTACACGCTGACAAAATTGTGGTCACAACATCAGCTTTAGATAAAATTCAGGAGGTCTACAGTGCCTAAATTTGAGACCCGCAACCTTCCTGATTTAATCCGTCGCCCAATCGTCACCGAAAAAGCGACAATTCTCATGGAACAAAACAAATACACCTTTGAAGTAGTTCCCAAAGCCGATAAGACCCAAATTAAGGCGGCGATTGAAGACTTATTTCAGGTCAAAGTGGTAAAAGTCAACACCACATTACCACCCCGCAGAAAGAAGCGTGTTGGTAAATTTATCGGTTTCAAGCCCCAATACAAAAAAGCGATTGTCACAGTCGCACCTGGGGATGTAGAGAAAATTAGACAAGTGCTATTCCCAGAGGTCTAAGATATCATGGGTACTCGTTCTTATCGTCCTTATACCCCCAGCACTCGCCAAGTTACCATATCGGACTTTGCGGAAATCACTAAAACCGAACCTGAAAAATCACTCACGGTATATAAACACCGTGCTAAAGGTCGGAACAACCAAGGGCGGATTACCAGCCGTCGTCGGGGTGGCGGACACAAAAGACTTTATCGGATCATTGATTTTAAAAGGGATAAACGTAGCATCCCAGCTACAGTCATAGCGGTTGAATACGATCCCAATCGTAACGCGCGGATTGCGCTGCTATCTTATGAAGATGGTGAAAAGCGGTATATCCTGCATCCCAATGGATTGAAAGTAGGCACAACAATTATTGCTGGGCCGGAATCCCCCATTGAAGATGGCAACGCTTTACCCTTAGCCAACATTCCCTTAGGTACTAGCGTTCACAACGTAGAATTAATTGCTGGCAAAGGCGGCCAAATTGTGCGCGCAGCTGGTGCTACCGCTCAAGTTGTAGCTAAAGAAGGTAATTACGTCACACTGAAGTTACCTTCAGGAGAAGTCCGGATGATTCGGCGAGAATGTTACGCCACCATCGGACAAGTTGGTAACACCGATGCCAGAAACTTGAGTGCTGGTAAAGCTGGAAGAAATCGCTGGAAAGGTCGCCGTCCCAAAGTTAGAGGTAGCGTCATGAACCCCGTAGACCACCCCCACGGCGGTGGTGAGGGTAGAGCACCTATTGGTAGATCAGGTCCTGTAACCCCTTGGGGTAAACCAACTTTGGGAGCGAAAACACGCAAACCCAAGAAAGCTAGTAGCAAATTGATTGTCCGCCGTCGTCGTAAATCTTCTAAACGCGGACGTGGTGGTCGGGAGTCTTAGAATTTTAGATTTTAAATTTTGGATTTAGTGTAAGGTCTGTTAGTCGAACTAATGAAACACCTAAATTTATCCAGAATCCAAAATTTTGAATCCAAAATCTAAAATCTGTCTTAAAAAGCTTGCTCAAGTCGGAAAACCCTTCGGGTTCACCACTTTGCTTATGACGGGAAACCTGTCCACTGCAAGTGGTTCACCGCCCACGCAACTTTTGTCTCCGACACGTTACGCGAACGCAAAATCCAAAATCCAAAATCGAACTATGGGTCGTTCTCTTAAAAAAGGTCCTTTTGTTGCGGATCATTTGTTAAGCAAAATTGAAAAGCTGAATGAGAAAAACGAAAAACAAGTTATCAAAACTTGGTCACGAGCTTCTACAATTTTGCCGGAAATGGTAGGCCACACCATTGCAGTCCATAACGGGCGGCAACACGTACCAGTATTTATCAGTGACCAAATGGTGGGGCATAAGTTAGGAGAATTCGCTCCTACACGTACCTACAGAGGTCATGGTAAATCTGACAAAAAATCGGGGAGATAGTCAAAAGTCCACAGTCTAAAGTCAAAAGTCCACAGTAAAAACTCTTGACTCTTAACTATTGGCTCTTGACAAATGGAGAAACATATGGCTACTGATACTAATGAAGTAAAGGCGATCGCCCGTTACATAAGAATGTCTCCCTTTAAAGTACGTCGTGTACTTGATCAAATTCGGGGTCGCTCCTACAGAGAGGCACTGATTATTCTAGAATTTATGCCTTATCGATCCACTGAACCAGTGCTAAAACTCCTGAGAAGTGCTGCGGCCAACGCTGAACATAACGCAGGATTAGATCGCGCTCAATTAGTGATTACTCAGGCATATGCTGATCAAGGCCCCGTACTAAAACGTTTCCAACCTAGAGCGCAAGGTAGAGCTTACCAAATTCGCAAACCAACGTGTCATATCACCCTAGCTGTAGCAGCTGATGCTAAAGCAGAGTAATTGGTACACACAAAAAATTGCGTAAAGTAAGAAATTTTAGAGGAAACATTTGTGGGACAGAAAATTCATCCAGTTGGCTTTCGTCTGGGAATTACCCAAGAACACCAATCACGTTGGTTTGCCGACCCTGAACGCTATCCAGAACTTTTACAAGAAGACCACAAACTCCGCAAATACATAGAGCAGAAGTTGGGTAGATACGCTCAAAACAATGCTGGTATTTCCGAAGTACGGATTGAGCGCAAAGCCGATCAAATCGACCTAGAAGTACGTACTGCGCGCCCAGGGGTAGTTGTAGGTCGTGGTGGACAAGGAATTGAAGCGTTGCGTACCGGACTACAAGAATTGTTGGGTGGTCAACGCCAAATCCGCATCAATGTTGTAGAAGTCCAAAGAGTTGATGCTGATGCCTACTTGATTGCTGAATACATCGCCCAACAACTAGAGCGTCGTGTCTCCTTCCGTCGGGTAGTTAGACAAGCCATTCAACGCGCTCAACGTGCAGGGATTCAAGGCATTAAAGTACAAGTCAGCGGTCGTCTCAACGGAGCAGAAATTGCCCGTACAGAGTGGACTCGTGAAGGTAGAGTACCTCTACACACTTTACGGGCTGACATTGATTACTCCTACTGCACAGCTAAAACCGTTTACGGAATTTTAGGGATCAAAGTTTGGGTATTCAAGGGCGAAATCATTCCTGGACAAGAAGAAGCCCCAGCCCAGCCAACAACCCGTGAACGTGAACCACGTCGCCGTCAACAACAGCGTCGTCGCCAGCAGTTTGAAGACCGTTCCAATGAAGGATAACAGGGGACTGGTGACTGGTGACTGGGCAAACAACCTCACCCAATCCCTAATCCCCAATCCCTAATCCCTAATCCCTAGTAAAACTCATGTTAAGTCCTAGAAGAACTAAATTCCGCAAACAACAACGCGGACGGATGGCTGGTCTAGCCCACCGTGGTAGTACCCTCAACTTTGGAGATTTTGCCCTCCAAGCGCAAGAACCAGCTTGGATCACTTCGCGGCAAATCGAAGCTTCGCGTCGGGCAATGACTCGCTATATCCGCCGGGGCGGGAAAATCTGGATTCGGATTTTCCCAGATAAACCTGTTACTATGCGTCCTGCTGAAACCCGGATGGGATCAGGTAAAGGTAATCCAGAGTTTTGGGTAGCTGTAGTCAAGCCAGGGCGGATTTTGTTTGAAATCGCTGGCGTTACTGAAGAAATAGCTCGTGAAGCTATGCGTCTAGCGGCATACAAACTACCCATCAAGACCAAGTTTATTGTGCGATCGCAAATCGAGGAGCAGGAGTAGGTTATGCCTCTTCCCAAAATTTCAGAAGCTAGAGAACTAAGTGACGATCAACTGGCTGAGGAAATTATTGCGGTGAAAAAACAACTGTTCCAGTTGCGCTTGCAAAAAGCCACCAGACAATTAGAAAAACCCCACCAGTTCCGCCATGCCCGCCATCGCCTCGCCCAACTCCTGACAGTAGAAGGAGAGAGGAAACGGGCAGCAAGTCAACCGCCTCAAGAATCAAAGTAGGAGATTATGGCAATCAAAGAACGAGTTGGCTTGGTAGTGAGCGATAAAATGCAAAAGACGGTAGTTGTTGCCGTAGAAAACCGCGCTCCCCATCCCAAGTACGGCAAGATTGTAGTCAGAACCCGGCGTTATAAAGCCCACGACGAAGAAAATAAATGCAAAGTGGGCGATCGCGTACGAATTCAGGAAACTAGACCCCTGAGCAAAACCAAACGCTGGCAAGTGGCAGAAATCCTCAACACTAAAGCTACAACTTGATAGTTGTGCATAAGGGAGACCAATTGTGATTCAACCCCAAACTTACCTAAATGTGGCAGATAATAGTGGCGCGCGCAAACTGATGTGTATCCGTGTTTTAGGTGCGGGTAACAGACGTTACGGTTTTGTGGGCGACAGAATTATCGCTGTTGTCAAAGATGCCATTCCTAACATGGCCGTCAAAAAATCTGATGTGGTCGAAGCTGTGATTGTTCGCACCCGCCACAACATCAATCGTGATAGTGGTATGAGCATTCGCTTTGATGATAATGCTGCCGTCATTATCAACAAAGAAGGTAATCCCAGAGGTACACGGGTCTTTGGCCCAGTAGCACGGGAATTGCGCGACAAAAACTTTACCAAAATTGTTTCTCTAGCTCCAGAGGTGCTGTAATGGGAAACCAAAAAGAAAAACCCAAATTCTACAAAATGCACGTCAAAACTGGCGACACCGTGCAAGTGATTGCTGGCAAAGACAAAGGCAAAGTCGGTGAAGTAATTAAAGCACTACCCGAATTTAGTAAAGTCATTGTCAAAGGTGTAAATATTAAAACCAAGCACGTCAAGCCCCAACAAGAAGGGGAATCAGGGCGGATTGTGACACAAGAAGCTCCGATTCATAGCTCTAACGTCATGCTTTATTCCACCAAGCAAAACGTTGCTAGTCGTGTCTGTTACACCTTCACAGCAGAAGGGAAAAAGGTCAGAAAACTCAAGAAAACTGGTGAAGTTCTCGATAGCTAGAGAATTTACCGACTTGAGATTTTAGATTGTAAATTTAAGTTCAAATCTAAAATCTGAAATTAAAGTTTCCCTGACCAAGACCAGGGAAAATCAGGACAAAAAACTATGGCGACAACAAGACTCAAAAGCTTATATCAAGAGACAATCGTCCCTAAGCTAATCAATCAGTTTCAATACACCAACGTGCATCAAGTGCCTAAGTTGGTCAAAGTAACTGTGAATAGAGGTTTGGGAGAAGCTGCTCAAAATGCCAAGTCCCTGGAAGCATCCTTAACCGAAATTGCGGTGATTACTGGGCAGAAACCAGTAGTAACAAGGGCGAAAAAAGCGATCGCTGGCTTTAAAATTCGTCAGGGTATGCCTGTCGGGATCATGGTCACACTCAGAGGCGAGAAAATGTATGCCTTTCTTGATCGATTAATTAGTTTGACACTACCTAGAATTAGAGACTTCCGTGGTATCAGCCCCAAGAGCTTTGACGGACGCGGTAACTATACTCTCGGCGTAAGAGAACAGTTAATCTTTCCAGAAATTGAGTACGACAGCATCGATCAAGTCCGTGGTTTAGATATTTCCATTATTACCACAGCGAAAACAGACGAAGAGGGCCGCGCCTTACTTAAAGAATTTGGAATGCCCTTTCGCGATCAATAAGTTCATCTAAAGAGGGAACGATGGCGGCTAACGACACAATTGCAGATATGCTGACGCGCATCCGCAATGCCAATATGGCAAGGCATCAAACTACACAAGTGCCTGCTACGAAAATGACGCGTAGTATTGCTAAAGTGCTACAGGAAGAAGGCTTTATTGCTGAATTCGCAGAAGAATCAGAGGGTGTAAAGCGTAACCTTGTAATTTCTCTGAAATACAAAGGTAAAAATCGCCAGCCTCTGATTACTGCGCTAAAGCGTGTAAGTAAACCAGGTTTACGTGTTTACTCCAATAGAAAAGAATTACCAAGGGTACTAGGCGGTATTGGTATTGCCATCATTTCCACATCCAGTGGCATTATGACTGACCGCGAAGCGCGTCGTCAGAACTTGGGTGGTGAAGTACTCTGCTACGTCTGGTAGTTTTCAAGAGTCAACAGTCAGCAGTCAACAGTCAATAGTACAACTCTTGACTAGAGACTATGGGCGATAGACGAATCACAAAGGTCAAACAGTCATGTCTCGTATTGGTAAACGTCCAATTACTATTCCCGCCAAAGTACAAGTGACAATTGATGGCACAAAGGTTTTAGTGAAAGGCCCTAAAGGTGAACTTTCCCGCAATTTACCTGCCAATGTCATAGTTTCTCAAGAGGGAGAAATATTAACAGTCACCCGTAAGGATGACTCCCGTACCTCTAGGCAAATGCACGGTTTGAGCCGGACTTTAGTTGCCAACATGGTCGAAGGAGTTTCTCAAGGGTTTCAACGCCGCTTAGAAATCCAAGGTGTGGGTTATCGGGCGCAAGTGCAAGGGCGGAACCTAGTTTTGAACATGGGTTACAGCCATCAAGTCCAAATTGAACCACCAGAAGGAATTCAATTTGTCGTAGAAAATAACACTAACGTCATCGTCAGTGGTTACGACAAAGAAATAGTAGGCAATACAGCAGCTAAAATTCGTGCCGTTCGTCCGCCAGAACCCTATAAAGGTAAAGGGATTCGCTATGCGGGTGAAGTGGTCAGACGTAAAGCTGGTAAGACCGGTGGTAAAGGTAAGAAATAAGCTATGAAACTTACTCGTAGAGAATCAAAACAGCGTCGTCACAAACGCATCCGGGGCAAAGTTAAAGGTTCTCCAGAACGCCCACGGTTAGCCGTATTCCGTTCCCATGAGCATATTTATGCTCAGGTAATTGATGATACTCAACATAGTACTTTAGTAGCAGCCTCGACTGTAGAACCAGATTTGAAGTCTAGTTTATCTTCAGGTGCTAACTGCGAAGCATCCGCGCAAGTTGGCAAATTGATTGCACAGCGATCGCTAGAAAAAGGCATCACCAAAGTCGTATTTGACCGTGGTGGTAACTTATATCATGGTCGTATCAAAGCACTAGCGGAAGCCGCACGCGAAGCTGGCTTGGATTTTTAAACTGTCACCAGTCCCACGTCAAAAGTCAAAAGCTAAGTGACTATTGACTATTGACTATTGACTATTGACTATTGACTAAATAGAGAGCATAGATTATGGCAACTGGTCGTCGTAAAGCTAACCGCGCAAAAAAAGAAGAAACCAACTGGCAAGAGCGTGTAATTCAGATTCGCCGCGTCAGCAAAGTCGTCAAAGGTGGTAAAAAACTCAGCTTCCGTGCGATCGTGGTCGTCGGTAACGAACGCGGTCAAGTCGGTGTGGGAGTAGGTAAAGCTTCCGATGTCATTGGAGCTGTGAAAAAAGGTGTTGCCGACGGCAAAAAACACTTAATTGATATTCCCATTACCAAATCTAACTCCATTCCTCACCCCATTGATGGTGTTGGTGGCGGTGCTAAAGTCATCATGCGTCCAGCCGCTCCCGGTACTGGGGTAATTGCTGGTGGCGCAGTCCGCACAGTATTGGAATTAGCCGGAGTACGTAACGTTCTGGCAAAGCAACTGGGTTCTAACAACCCACTCAATAACGCTAGAGCCGCAGTCAACGCCTTATCTACCCTGCGTACCTTGACCGAAGTTGCTGAAGACCGGGGCATTGCTATTGAAAAACTCTACGTTCAGTAGAGCTACTGTTACAAAATTTTTCTGTAAACAGGTATCAATTACACCATGAGACTCAACGATCTAAAGCCCCAAAAAGGCTCTAAAAAACGCGGCCGCCGTGTAGGTAGAGGTATTGCTGCTGGACAAGGTGCAAGTGCTGGCGCAGGGATGAGAGGTCAAAAAGCTCGCTCTGGTAGCAGTACTAGACCAGGGTTTGAAGGTGGTCAACAGCCACTGTACCGCCGCATACCTAAACTCAAAGGCTTTCCTGTAGTTAATCGGAAAATTTACACTACGATTAATGTAGAGAAGCTCGCCTCTCTTCCTGCCAATACAGAAGTAACATTGGAATCCTTGAAAGCAGTAGGTATTCTCACTGCTGTTAAAGGCCCATTGAAAATTCTGGGAAATGGGGAATTAGGTGTGGCACTTACAGTGAAAGCAGCAGCTTTTACAGGTCAAGCTCGTAGCAAAATTGAGGCAGCTGGAGGGAGTTGTGAAGTTTTAGGTTGAGCCAGAACAGCGCACTTAAAATAATAGCCAACTTGCTTCCGGTGCCTGGTTCACGATAAAGGTAGCACTCTATGATCAGTCGAGATAAAGCCCCAACGGCTCAAGAAACTTTTATGCAGATGGCACAAGCAGCTGGACTGAGAGGTAGGCTGCTTGTCACTGTCGGTATTTTAATTTTGGTTCGCCTGGGTATATTTTTACCCGTACCAGGAATTGATAGAGCTAGGTTCGCTGAAGCGATATCGGGCAATAATTCTATATTCGGCTTGTTGGATATTTTCTCTGGTCGGGGACTTTCTACTTTGGGAGTCTTTGCTTTAGGGATTTTGCCCTTTATTAATGCGTCCATTATTATCCAATTACTGACGGCAGCCATTCCATCTTTAGAAAATTTACAGAAAAACGAAGGCGAAGCTGGTCGGCGGAAGATTTCTCAAATCACTCGCTATGTGTCACTGGGGTGGGCAATTATTCAAAGCGTGGCATTTTCAGCTTTATTTCTCCAACAGTTTGCCTTAAACCCTGGGCCAATATTTGTAGCGGAAACAGCGATCGCTTTGACAGCTGGTTCGATGTTTGTAATGTGGGCATCGGAACTAATCACAGAGCGTGGCATTGGTAACGGTGCATCATTGTTGATTTTTATCAATATTGTAGCTTCATTACCTAAATCACTAGGCAACACCATTGAACTAGTGCAAGTCCGTGGTCAGGAAATTGTAGGTAGTGTGATTGTGCTAGTGTTACTCTTCCTAGCCACAATCGTCGGTATCGTGTTTGTTCAGGAAGGCATTCGTCGCATCCCCATTATTTCTGCTCGTCGTCAAGTTGGGAGACGGGTTTTAGCAGAGCAACGGAGCTATCTACCTCTGCGACTCAATCAAGGTGGTGTGATGCCAATTATTTTTGCTGCTGCCATCCTCAGTTTGCCATCACTGATCGCTAATGTGACGAAGAATCCAGAAGTTACCAAGATCGTCAGTAACTATCTGAGTCCTAACGGGCCTAACTCCTGGATGTATTCACTAGTCTACTTTGTTGCCATTATTTTCTTCAGCTACTTTTATTCTTCTTTGATTGTCAATCCAGTCGATGTGGCTCAGAACTTGAAGAAAATGGGTTCTAGTATTCCGGGGATTCGTCCAGGAAAAGCAACCAGCGAGTATATTGAGCGCGTGATTAATCGGCTGACCTTTTTAGGTGCATTGTTTTTGGGGTTAGTGGCAATTATTCCCACAGCTGTAGAAAGTAATCTGCCAGTTAAAACATTCCAAGGCATAGGGGCTACGTCTTTACTGATTATAGTGGGTGTAGCAATTGATACAGCCAAACAGATACAAACTTATGTTATTTCTCAGCGATATGAAGGGATGGTGAAGCAATAGTGACGCGATTAATCTTCTTGGGGCCGCCTGGAGCAGGTAAAGGAACTCAAGCTCAAATTTTGGCAGAACACCTGAATATTCCTCATATTTCCACAGGGGAAATATTGAGGCAAGCCATGCAAGAGCAAACTTCTTTAGGAATTAAAGCTCAAAGTTATGTTGATAGCGGTGAGTTAGTTCCTGACCAGTTGGTACAAGACCTCGTAGCAGAACGTCTAGAACAAGCGGATGCTCAGTCTGGTTGGATTTTAGATGGTTTTCCTCGTAAGGTGACGCAAGCAGCTTTTCTAGAGGAACTGCTGCAAACTACTGGTCAAGGCGGTGAAAAAGTAGTCAATTTAGATGCGCCAGATGCCATTGTGATAGCACGTTTACTGGCTAGGGGACGCAAAGACGATAGCGAAGAAGTGATTCGTCGTCGTCTGGAAGTTTACCGGAATGCAACTGCACCCTTAATTGATTATTATCGCGATCGCCATAAACTCTTGACAGTTAATGGTGATCAATCCCAAGCAGAAGTCACTCACGAATTGAAAGCCACTTTAGCAAACAGGAATTAGGAAGTGAGGAGTGGGATTTATTCACCACTCCTAATCCCTTCTGGTTCAGAATGTTAAACAATTTTAGCTAAGATATATTAAGAAACTGTTGATATATTAGTCGGATTGTGTTCTCTTGCAGAAGAGTGCTGCAAATGAACAAAAAACTATTGAGTTGAGGGAAAAACTTGTCTAAGCAAGATTTGATTGAAATGGAAGGTACAGTTACTGAATCATTGCCCAATGCGATGTTTCGGGTGGATTTGGACAACGGATTTAACGTCTTAGCGCATATCTCTGGAAAAATCCGTCGCAACTATATCAAGATTTTGCCCGGCGATCGCGTCAAGGTGGAACTAACTCCCTATGATCTCACAAAGGGCAGGATTACCTATCGACTGCGTAAAAAGTAGATATACGTATAGAAGTCTACCACAAAAAAATTTATTTGGGTGTTACCCATTTACTTAATTGGATAATTTTTCCTAGAAATGCTATAATTTAATATTTGGAGTCATTTGCAAACGGCATGAAAGTCAGAGCCTCAGTCAAGAAAATTTGCGAAAAGTGTAACGTGATCAAACGCCGTGGTCGCGTAATGGTGATTTGTGTCAACCCCAAACATAAGCAACGCCAAGGATAGTACTCTCAAACACTGAGTCTTGGCGTATAACCAAAATCATCACTGAGTAGAATACAAACGCATTCAACGCGTTTTTCCATCAGCAATTGCAATAACAATAGGGAGAGTTCATTGTGGCACGTATTGCCGGAGTAGACCTGCCACGCGATAAACGCGTTGAAATTGGTCTAACCTATATTTACGGAATTGGATTAACTAGATCACAAGAGATTCTCGCGGCTACAGGAGTTAACCCTGATACCCGTGTTAAAGAATTGAGTGATGCTGATGTCGCAGCTTTGCGGGCAGAAATTGAAAGCAACTATCAAGTTGAAGGTGATTTGCGACGCTTGGAAGCGATGAATATCAAGCGATTGATTGACATCGGTACTTATAGAGGTCGTCGTCATCGTATGGGCTTACCAGTCAGAGGACAAAGAACTCGTACTAATGCTAGAACTCGTCGTGGGAGACGGCAAACAGTGGCTGGTAAGAAGAAAGCTCCTGGTAAGTAATTTTTCTATACTTGCTGTTGATTCCAGCAAGTTTTCCTTTAGATTAACTGAACAAATATGGCAAGACAACCAACTAAAAAAACTGGGAGTAAGAAGCAGAAGCGTAACGTCCCCAACGGGATGGCCTACATCCAATCTACTTTCAACAATAGCATCGTCACTATTACTGACCAAAACGGAGATGTGATCTCCTGGGCAAGTGCTGGTTCTAGTGGCTTCAAAGGTGCCAAAAAGGGAACTCCCTTTGCAGCTCAAACTGCTGCTGAAAGTGCTGCCCGTCGAGCTATCGATCAAGGGATGCGCCAAATTGAGGTGATGGTGAGTGGCCCAGGAGCAGGAAGAGAAACTGCGATCCGGGCGTTGCAGGGAGCAGGATTAGAAATTACACTCATTCGGGATATTACACCCATTCCTCACAATGGTTGCCGTCCACCCAAACGCCGCCGCGTATAGATACAAAGCTTTTGTCCAGTGATCCAAATTCAAAATTGAGCTTTATTGCTGAAAGCATGGTCATATATCGCTTGACTTTGAAGAACAGGAAACTGGGTAATAGCTAAATAAATTCCGACGGCTAGAGTGATGAAAAGCATACCAGCTCTTCCATCGGGGAGGGCTGCTAAAGTTCAAATCACCCAAAACTATAATGAATGCCCGTAAGCTCAGTAGGCGTATCGAATAGCACTTCTCTGCGAAAGTTGGCAGTTTGATCCACCGAAAGCCGGCCCAAGGCAATAAATTAAATTCCAGAGGCAATCAATTTGCCTGCTAGCAGCACCTTAAATAAGGGAGGCTACTCCGTGGCGCAATTTCAAATTGAATGTGTAGAGTCCAGTACAGAAGAAAGTCGGAGTCATTACAGTAAGTTTATCTTAGAACCGCTAGAGCGTGGTCAAGGAACAACGGTTGGCAACGCCCTACGTCGGGTTTTACTCTCAAATTTAGAAGGAACAGCAGTTACAGCAGTCAGAATTGCTGGGGTCACTCATGAGTTCGCCACAGTCCCAGGCGTACGGGAAGATGTGTTGGACATTCTGATGCGAATGAAGGACGTGATTCTCAAGAGTTACTCTTCTCAACCTCAGATTGGTCGATTACTTGTAAATGGGCCAGCAACC
The DNA here is from genome assembly GCA_015296085.1 of Trichormus sp. M33_DOE_039. Lineage (GTDB taxonomy): Bacteria > Cyanobacteriota > Cyanobacteriia > Cyanobacteriales > Nostocaceae > Trichormus. The sequence goes on from DVDT01000082.1 coordinate 31,892, forward strand.
GTCACATCAGCACACTTTGATCTACCTAGTGAAGTCGAAGTCATCGATCCTACCCAGTATATAGCCACCGTTGCGGAAGGGGGCAAGCTAGAAATGGAATTTAGGATCGAGAGAGGTAAAGGATATCGCACAGTCGAAAGGGGACGAGAAGAAGCCACATCCTTGGATTTTCTGCAAATCGACTCGGTATTTATGCCAGTGCGTAAAGTCAACTATAGCGTTGAAGAAGCTCGTGCAGACGGTTCGATTACCAAAGACCGCCTACTTTTAGAAGTATGGACAAATGGTGGTCTTTCACCCCAAGAAGCACTATCTTCCGCAGCCGGGATTCTGGTGGAGCTATTCAACCCCTTGAAAGATATCTCTCTTGAACCCACAGATACCAGTTCTGAAATTCCTGACGATCCCACTGCTCAGATTCCCATTGAAGAGTTACAACTTTCCGTACGGGCTTATAACTGTCTCAAACGGGCGCAGGTTAACTCTGTAGCAGACTTGTTGGATTACACCCAAGAAGATTTATTAGAGATTAAAAACTTCGGGCAGAAGTCAGCAGAAGAGGTAGTGGAAGCACTGCAACGTCGCTTAGGTATTACCTTACCTCAAGAAAGAAGCTCTAAACACAGCTAAACCAAAACCGTTCATCATTTCAAAGTAGATTTTTATGCGTCACCGTTGCCGGGTTAAAAAGCTTAGTAAACCAACTGACCAGCGTCGCGCCTTATTGCGATCGCTCACCACAGAATTGATCCGTCATGGTCGGATTACCACGACTTTAGTACGTGCGAAAGTGCTGCGTTCTGAAGTAGAAAAAATGATTACCCTCGCCAAAAGCGGCTCATTAGCTGCGCGTCGGGAAGCTTTAGGCTATATCTACGACAAACAGCTAGTTCATGCTCTGTTTGAGCAAGCACCCACTCGGTATGGTAATCGTCAAGGCGGTTACACCCGCATTCTTCATACGGTGCCTCGCCGGGGAGATAACGCTGAGATGGCGATTATTGAACTGGTGTAAAGAAGTAAAGAAGTAAAAAGAAAAGAGTTTTTTCCTTTTGCCTTTTTATTTCCCAAAATCCTATGTTAGCGAGCCACCAGCCAGTACCAACTCAGCGAGTTGCCTTGGTAATTCAATACCTAGGCACGAATTTTCATGGTTGGCAACGGCAAAAGCAGCACCGCACAGTGCAGGAAGAAATCGAAACGGTGATCGCTAATATATTGGGCTATCATGTGACACTTCACGGTGCAGGACGCACTGATAGCGGGGTTCACGCTGCGGCTCAAGTAGCACATTTTGATGCGACAGGCTTTATACCGGCTCACAGGTGGGCAGCAGTTTTAAATAGTTATCTGCCTGACGATATATTAATCAGGGCTTCAGCCGGTGTCAGTGATTGTTGGCACGCTCGTTTTAGTGCCGCATATCGGCGGTATCGCTACACCATTTATACTGAAGGTTGTCCCAACTTGTTTGTGAAACCCTTCAGTTGGCATTATTATCATCCGCCCCTAGATGAATCACTCATCCAAGCTGCTCTCCAACCATTGTTGGGAAAGCATGACTTAGCTGCTTTTCATCGAGCAGGGTCAAAGCGATCGCATTCCTGGGTGGAAGTACAAGCAGCAGAGTGTCATCGTCAAGGGTCGTTTATCCATATTGAAATTCAAGCAGATGGATTTTTATATGGCATGGTGCGGCTGTTAGTAGGGATGCTAGCACAGGTAGGTTCTGGACAAAGAACTCTGGCTAGTTTCACCGACATCTGGAAAGAGCAACGCCGCCAAGAAGTCAAGTACGCTGCACCCCCGCAAGGCTTATGTTTATTGCGAGTCGGCTACCCTGATTTTCCCTTTTCCCCTGATGTTTGGTATGACACCATGCCAAAGTTAGTGATGAGTCCAGAGTCAACAGTCAACGGTCAACAGTCAAATGCTTTGGCAATGGACTATGAACTATTGACTATGGACTCCCAAAAAAAATGACAAAGGATTAACAAACAATGATTAAAACTTACCTTCCTCCTCAAGAATCTCTTGAGCGTGAGTGGTATGTAGTGGATGCCACAGATAAACGTCTCGGTCGCCTTGCCAGCGAAATCGCAATGGTTTTGAGAGGCAAAAATAAAGCTCACTACACCCCTCACCTAGATACAGGTGACTTCGTGATTGTCGTCAATGCTGAAAAAGTAGCAGTTACAGGCAAAAAACGGACTCAGAAAGTTTATCGTCGTCACTCCGGCCGTCCTGGTGGGATGAAGACCGAAACCTTCGCCAAACTGCAACAGCGTTTGCCAGAAAGAATTGTGGAACACGCCGTCAAAGGTATGTTACCTAAAAATAGCTTGGGTAAGCAGTTGTTTACTAAACTGAAAGTCTATGCTGGGCCTACACACCCCCACGCAGCTCAACAACCCAAAGAACTCAACATTAATACAATTCCCGGAGCAGAAAGTTAATGGTAGTCGCAGAAGCAAATAGCGGTCGTGCCGTGTACTGGGGTACTGGCCGCCGTAAATCCGCTGTAGCACGGGTGCGCTTAGTTCCTGGTAGCGGTCAATTAATCGTGAATGGTAAGCCTGGAGAGTTGTATTTCCAATTCAACGCCAATTATTTGGGAGTTATCAAAGCTCCCTTAGAAACTTTGGGACTAGAAAATGAATACGACATTTTAGTCAAAGCAGAAGGCGGCGGCTTAACTGGACAAGCCGACTCTGTGCGCTTAGGAGTAGCTCGTGCTTTATGTCAATTAGACCCAGAAAACCGTCCACCTCTAAAAGTCGAAGGTTACTTAACCCGCGATCCCAGAGCGAAAGAACGGAAAAAGTATGGTCTGCACAAAGCTCGGAAAGCTCCTCAATACTCCAAGCGGTAAGCGATTGGGGATCGGAGATTGGGTACTGGGTATTGGGAAACATTTCAAATTCCTAATCCCTTGTCCCCAGTCCCCAATACCTAATCCCTAATCCCTAATTACAACCAAAAAGTTATAATTTATATAGATTCACCACAAAAGGAACAATGGCTAAACCTGATATTCATCCCAAGTGGTATCCAGAAGCAAAAGTTTACTGCAACGGTCAAGTTGTCATGACTGTTGGTTCTACAAAACCAGAATTACACGTAGACCTTTGGTCTGGAAACCATCCTTTTTACACTGGTACTCAGAAGATTATTGATACTGAAGGTCGTGTAGAGCGATTCCTTCGCAAATATGGTATGTCTAGCAGTCAGAGTGCTGGCGACAAAAAGAAAAAGTAGCGGATTGGCTCTGCTGTTAACGACGACCCTGCGAATGCTGGGTCGATTGTCATTTTATGCCTGAGCCAACTTGTTATTTTTTAAGGAGCATTGCACTCGTTATGGCTGAAACATATCTACTGGAGAAATTAAAATCCGTTGAACAAACCTTCAATGAATTAACTCGTCGCCTTGCTGACCCTGATACGGCTCAAAATCCTGATGAGTATCAAAAGATTGCCAAGTCTCGTTCTTCTTTGGAAGAAGTAGTTAACACATATGAAACTTGGAAAACAGCACAGGAAGAATTAATAGGGGCGCGTCAGGTACTCAAAGAGGCAAACGGTGATCCAGAGTTGCAAGAAATGGCAGCTTTGGAAGTAAAAGAATTAGAAGAAAAAATAGAATATTTAGAGAATCGCTTGAAAGTGTTACTGCTACCCCGCGATCCCAATGATGATAAAAATATCATGTTGGAAATTCGCGCTGGTACTGGTGGCGACGAAGCCAGTATCTGGGCTGGTGATTTACTGCGGATGTACTCCCGCTACGCTGATACTCAAGGTTGGCGAGTCAAGCTAGTGAGTGAGTCTCTGGGTGAAATGGGTGGCTTCAAAGAAGTGATTCTGGAAATTCAAGGTGAGAGCGTTTACAGTAAGCTGAAATTTGAAGCGGGGGTACATCGTGTGCAACGTGTACCGGCAACTGAAGCTGGGGGAAGAGTTCATACTTCCACTGCCACAGTAGCCATTATGCCAGAGGTCGATGATGTAGAAATTCATATTGATCCCAAAGATATTGAAATGACTACAGCGCGTTCCGGTGGTGCTGGTGGACAAAACGTCAACAAGGTAGAAACGGCTGTTGACTTGATGCACAAACCCACGGGAATTCGGATTTTCTGCACAGAAGAGCGCAGTCAGTTGCAAAACAAAGAACGAGCCATGCAAATTCTGCGGGCAAAACTGTATGAAATGAAGTTACGGGAACAACAGGAAGAAGTAACTTCGATGCGGCGATCACAAGTTGGGACAGGATCGCGATCGGAAAAAATTCGCACTTATAATTACAAAGATAACCGCGCCACTGACCACCGTTTAGGTCAAAACTTCTCCCTTAACCCTGTTTTGGAAGGAGATATAGAATCACTCATTCAATCTTGTATTTCCCAAGACCAGCAAGAACGATTAGCAGAGTTAGCGGCTTCTGGTACTAATTAGGGGTATAGGGGTTTAGTAAATATTTCTTATAGGTTGGGTAGGGCGATCGCTCTACCCAATTTTGTATTTGTGAGCAAGGGCAAACTTTGGTGATCATAATTTCTCCAATGACACTTGTTCCATAATGAAGATACAAGAGACAGTAGAGGTAGTTATGACTGTACAGTTATTAAAACGAAAATTTACAGTAGAGCAATATCATAAAATGATTGAGTCGGGAATTAATGAAATCTTTGGTAGATAATCCTTACACACCTTTTATCATTTTCAAACTGCTTGTGGTGCTGTAGTTGTTAACACTTTCAGCCGAATTTCTAATGCCGCTTGTAGTTCTTCTTCCATCGCACTGGAATATTGGTAATAAGCAAATTCGTATTTCAACAGATAGTTTAACTTTTGCCATTCTTTAAATATTTGGCAGGTAGAAATTAAATTTTCTACTTCCTTTTGCCAACGGAGAAAAATTCGGTAACTAAAAAAGCTGCTGCATATGTTGCCTTTTATATCCCAAAAAGAAATACAAACTTGATGTTTCAGGCAAGAAATTTTTTTAATTTGTTTAACTTTATAGCCTTGAGAATTTAAAGCTACTTGTGCTTCATTGTTAGATATGCACCATTTTTCTGGTTTAATTTTATTAGCTGCTATTAAATTTTTATTTTTACGGCGATACTGATTAATTCTGCGTAGCTTCCGAGACATTATGCACCTGTTTCAATTCCACACAATGAAATAGCAGTCTGCACAAATCTATTTGCGCTATAGACTACTTTAAGCAGAGAAATTCTATTTATTCCTTCAGTTGTAATATTAAAACCTAAGACTATATACTCTATCGCTAAAAGCAAACCCTGTCAATCAAAAAGTAAACGGATAGTGTTACAACTAAACTGGTATATAAAGTTGACTAGCCAGAAAAGCAGTGAACGTTGAAAGTAGACAAAAATTGATTGAAATCATTAAATCGGCTCGTGGTTCATTGAGTCAGCGAGCTTTTGGTAAACTGTTGGGAGTTTCTGCTACTGCGGTTCAGATGTGGGAGAAGGGTGTAAAAGTGCCAGATACAGAAAATCTGGCACAAATCGCAGCGAAAGCAGGTTACACAATGGAAGAGTTACTTTGTTGTTTAGAGGGCAAACCAGTACCGGAAACTTCAGATTTGAGTTTGATTTTACGACAAATCAAGCATATGCCGTTGAGTCAAGTGGCTTTGGTAGTGCAAGCGGCGGCGGATAGACTAGCGGCTGTGGCACAAGCATCAGATGATGAGGTAAAAGCTAGTTAAATCAATTAATTATGTAGATTTTTCGTACCATTTGAATGGATGAATTTATAACATGGGAATAGTTAGAACTGCATAGACTAATCTCGTAAACAAATGGTAAAAGCAACACCTGAAAGCCTAAATAAATCTGTTAGTTATTGTCAACAGCACATCACAGGATAAGAAAACAAAGAGGCACAAACTTGTTTAGACCGCTTTTTTCGGGCTTTTGGTCATGAAGGTGCATTGGAAGTGGGAGCTAGTTACGAGGAAGCAATTAAAAAAGGTAGTAAGAAGGGTAAAACGGGTTTTGCTGATTTGGTGTGTAAACCCCGTGTGTTAATTGAAATGAAAAAGCGGGCGGAGAATTTTGTTTTGAAACATTCCCCTTTCCTCAAAACCCAGATGCTAAATTAGTTCAACAAATTCGCACTAAAACTGAAGAACTCCATCAATATCGCACATAACAAATGGAGTCAAAACAGTGGGGAATCACCACACTCTACAACAATTTTTTTGATGAACCAACTAGCCAGCTTTATAAATTACATCAGCAGTTAGATAAGTTAGTTATGCAAGCTTATGAGTTTAATGCTAAAGACGATATTTTAAAGAAACTTGTGCTATTGAATTCAGAATTGGCGGAAAAAGAAAAACAGGGGATAAAGATTATTGGTGCTTGGTGTCCAGTTGAATCAGTTACATAAGTTAATCAGAATCTGACTTTTCACGTTATGCGGAAAAGTTAATGTGAAACCTAACCCCCTAACCCCCTTCCCTAGTAGGGAAGGGGGAAATTTAAAAGCATCTCTCCTGATAGGGGAGAGGTTTGGAGAGGGGTTTTCCATATCCGGTGAAAAGTCAGAATCAGATCCCCGATTTCTTCAAAAAGTTGAGGATCTAAGCTATGCACTATTTATCCAGGATTTCAACAGTGACGAGTCAGTATAAACGGTTTTAAAATGGTGAGCATCAAATTTAATTAGGTGCAATTATGTCTCTACGCAATGAACCTTTAGAATGGCAATCCAATACTCAAGATGCTTATGTACCTATTTATCATAAAGGTAATTTAGTTGGGTTTTTTAAGCAAGAATATGCAAATGAAGTTATACAATTTTTAAATGAAGATGAAGTTTTAAAAAAAGCATTGAAAAGGTCTTGTGCTGATTTATTAAAAGCAACTGGTAAAGATATTAATCTAGTTAATAGTTTAATTAGAAAATATATACAAGTTAGTGAGCGTCCCAAGCACGGAACTAGAGCGATCGCGCTTTTATTAAAAGAACGACAAACAGAACTAGATTTGAGTGATTCGGAGTTTACAAAGTTCTGTGATACCTTCAAAATTTCCCCCACAGAATTAAATAGTATTTATGCAGGTGAAGCATTTGATGATAGGTTATTATTACCACTCACACGCATATTAGGAATTACAAAAGAGCGACTGTTAGAAGTGCGAGATGGCTCAGTAGAAGACAACAAAATATAAATTAAATTATCTCAATTAATAGAGGCTATCTTGTTGTACAAGTTTCCCACAATCACTAAAGAGGAGATAGAGGAAATATTTAGCCTCAGTGAATTCAGGAATACCAGATATTTTCAGGATGTTTTTCAAGAAGGTAAAGAGGAAGGTAGAGAAGAAGGTGTGCGTATAGGCAAGTTACAAGCCGTACCACCAATGTTAGCAGCAGGTTTGACTATAGAACAAATAACACAAGCTCTAGACTTAAGTGTGGAGTAAGTACAGCATGCTGTACAAGGAACACAGGTGACAGAAAAGAGAGGGGGAAGGTGTTTATTTCGTAGCAGTTTTAGAGCGAAAATTTAGCAAGTGGCTGTCTCAATTGCTAAAACAGAATTCTTGTTTGTCTAAAAAGAGTTTCTGAGAGGAATTTTTGGTTAATTTTTGTTAATATTGGACACAGTGCTGGTGCTTCGTCCGCAACTATCCATAATTCCTAAATTCCTAACCAAGAGAGACTCGATGCTGCGACTAGAACATATTAGTAAAATTTATCCTACAGGCGAAGTTCTCAAAGATGTCAACTGGGAAGTTAAGCCAGGCGATCGCATTGGTTTAGTCGGTGTTAACGGTGCAGGAAAGTCCACCCAACTGAAAATCATCATGGGGGAAATTGAACCGACATCTGGTGAAATTATTCGCCCTGCTAGTCTGCACATAGCTTACCTGAATCAAGAGTTTGAAGTAGACCCAGGCCGCACGGTTAGAGAAGAATTTTGGACTGTATTTAAAGAAGCTAACCAAGCGCAGCTAGCGTTGACACAGGTACAACGCGAAATGGAAACAGCAACCCCAGAAGAACTAGACGCGCTAATTAATAAATTGGATCGCTTACAGCGTCAGTTTGAAGCTTTAGACGGCTACGGTTTAGAAGCACGCATTGGGAAAATTCTGCCAGAAATGGGATTTGAGCCAGAAGATAGCGATCGCCTCGTAAGTGCTTTCTCTGGCGGTTGGCAAATGCGGATGAGTTTGGGTAAAATCCTCCTGCAAAAACCCGATGTCTTACTACTGGACGAACCGACTAACCACCTCGATTTAGAAACCATCGAATGGTTAGAAAATTACCTCAAAGGTTTGACTACCCCAATGGTGATAGTTTCCCATGACCGGGAGTTTCTTGACCGTCTCTGCACCCAAATTGTGGAAACTGAACGCGGTGTTTCAACAACCTACCTAGGGAACTACTCAGCTTACCTGCTGCAAAAAGCTGAAAATCAATCAGCACAGCTGAGTGCTTACGAACGCCAGCAAAAAGAAATCGATAAACAACAGGCTTTTGTGGATAGATTCCGTGCTAGTGCTACCCGCAGCACCCAAGCCAAAAGCCGCGAAAAGCAGCTAGACAAAATCGAACGCATCGAAGCACCTACAGCCAGCGTCAGAACCTTGCACTTCCGCTTTCCACCTGCGCCTCGGAGTGGAAGAGAAGTCATCAAAATTAAAGATTTAACCCATATATACGGTGACAAGATTTTGTTCTTGGGTGCAAATCTCTTGATTGAAAGAGGCGATCGCATCGCTTTTCTTGGCCCCAACGGCGCAGGAAAATCTACCTTATTGCGAATGATCATGGGTTTAGAACCACCCACAGAAGGTAATGTCGAATTAGGTGAACACAACGTTATTCCTGGCTATTTTGAGCAAAATCAAGCCGAAGCTTTGGATTTAAACAAAACAGTCATGGAAACAATTCATGATGAAGTTCCTGATTGGAAAAACGAAGAAGTCCGCACCCTATTAGGAAAGTTTTTATTCAGTGGGGACACAGTCTTTAAAGCTGTTGGTGCATTAAGTGGAGGAGAAAAAGCGCGTTTAGCATTAGCTAAAATGCTGCTGCGTCCTGCGAATTTAATTATTCTGGATGAGCCAACAAATCACCTAGACATTCCGGCTAAGGAAATGTTAGAGGAAGCACTGCAAAACTATGACGGTACAGCAATTGTAGTTTCTCACGACCGTTATTTTATTTCTCAGATAGCTAACAAAATTGTCGAAATTCGTGATGGTGAATTCCGTGTTTATCTAGGTGATTACCACTATTATCTAGGGAAAATTGCCGAAGAAAAAGAAGCAGCGAGATTAGAAGCGATCGCTGCCGAAAAAGCTGCTAAAAAAGCCGCAAAATCTGCAAAAACATCTGCAAAAAAGAAATGAGAAGTTGTTGACTGTTGACTAATGACCTTTATCACAAAATATATGCAACAATCACCAAAATTTAAGAAAAGCTAAAAAACATGGAATTATGTCATGAAAGAAGTTGATAGGCAGAAATTCACTTGCAGTGGTGAGTAGCAGTGGTATTATTCGGTTATTACAAAAAGTAAAGGGCAATTTTACTATGACCAAAGCACCTGTTGCTCCTGTGGTGCTAGTCATTTTAGACGGATGGGGCTACTGCGAGGAGACGCGAGGAAACGCTATTATTGCTGCTAAAACACCAGTCATGGAAAGTTTATGGGCAGCTTACCCGCATACCCTCATCCACACATCAGGGAAAGCCGTAGGATTGCCAGAAGGTCAAATGGGTAACTCAGAAGTTGGTCATTTGAACATTGGCGCAGGTCGAGTCGTACCACAGGAATTGGTACGCATTTCTGATGCTGTGGAGGATGGTTCTATCCTCAGCAACTCAGCTCTTGTCAAAATTTGCCAGGAAGTTCGCTCTCGGAATGGCAAGCTGCATGTAGTTGGGCTGTGTTCTGAGGGTGGAGTACACTCACATATCACCCATCTGTTCGGACTACTTGACTTAGCCAAAGATCAGCGAATTTCACAAGTTTGTATCCACGCCATCACTGATGGCCGTGACACTGCACCCACAGACGGTATAAAAGCCATCAGTGCAATAGAAGACTACATCAACCGTGTAGGCATTGGACGCATTGTAACTGTTAGCGGTCGCTACTATGCAATGGATCGCGATCGCCGTTGGGATCGTGTCCAAAAAGCCTACAGTGTCATGACACAATCTGGTAACGGTGATGGTCGTAAAGCTGTGGATGTCTTACAAGCATCCTATGCAGAAGGGGTGACTGATGAATTCATCCTACCAGTGCGGATTGCTGCTGGCGCAATTGAGCCAGGAGACGGGGTGATATTCTTTAACTTCCGCCCTGATCGTGCTAGACAATTAACCCAAGCTTTTGTCAGCGATGAATTTATCGGTTTCCCCAGAGAGCAAGTTAAGCCTCTATCGTTTGTGACATTTACCCAGTACGATAGCGACTTACCTGTTACTGTAGCCTTTGAACCACAGAATTTAAGTAATATTCTGGGTGAAGTCATCGCCAATCACGGTTTAAAGCAGTTTCGGACTGCTGAAACCGAAAAATACGCCCACGTTACCTATTTCTTTAACGGGGGCTTAGAAGAACCTTTTGCGGGAGAAGACCGGGAATTAGTCAGCAGTCCGATGGTAGCGACCTATGACAAAGCCCCGGCCATGTCAGCCGCAGCCGTAACTGATGTAGCGATCGCCGCCATTGCCAAAAGTATCTACTCTTTGGTGGTGATTAATTATGCTAACCCAGATATGGTGGGTCATACTGGTCAAATGAATGCTACTGTCACAGCCATTGAAACAGTAGATAATTGTTTAGGTCGCCTTTTAGAAGGTGTGAGCAAAGTCGGTGGTACAACTATTATTACCGCCGACCACGGCAACGCCGAGTATATGCTAGATGAAGAAGGCAATTCTTGGACAGCTCACACGACTAACCCAGTCCCCTTAATTCTAGTGGAAGGCGAAAAAGCCAAAATCCCTGGCTATGGTACAAATGTCGAACTGCGGAGTGATGGCAAACTAGCTGACATCGCACCCACAATTTTAGACATTCTCCAACTACCCCAACCACAAGAAATGACTGGGCGATCGCTGCTACAACCAGCAGAATATGATGTGCAACGTCCTCGCACTCCTATACCAGTAGGGTTGTAGAGAGTGGTGAGTCCTGAGTAGGGAGTGGGGAATAGGGAGCAAGGGAGAATAACTATTACCCAATTCCCAGCCCCCAGTCCCTAATCCCCCGACAACATTTTGAAACTTTTTATCAAAAGAGATTGCTACCATGACAGTGACAAGTATTTTACAAATCATCTGGGCTATTTCCGCTCTTGGTGTCATCGTTTTAGTATTACTCCATAGCCCCAAAGGTGATGGTATTGGTGCGATCGGTGGACAAGCCCAGTTATTTAGCAGCACCAAAAGCGCAGAAAATACCCTAAACCGCATTACTTGGGCGTTGACAGTAATTTTTCTCGGTTTAACAGTGGTTTTAAGTGCTGGTTGGCTAGGTAAGTAAAAATCTAGTTAGCAGGAGATAGGTAGATGGGAAACAAAATTCAACACCCAAAACCTAATACCCTGAGCAAGTTAATAAACAAGCAGTTACTAGCAGCCCTGGTCTTGGCGATCGCCACAGGGCTGCTAGTTATTTTGACTAATTTCCCCTCTTTGGCTGTATTCACAAAACTACCTCCAGCTAAATCCCATCCTCTACCACCTACCCTCGTTCAATGGGAAGATCAAACCAATAGCGGTGACTACTTTTCTGAAATAGCAACAACCGAAGTCGGTTATTTAGTGTGGTCAAAATTTCCCGTGAAAGTACATATCAAACGACCAATAACTAATAGCCAACAGGCTCAAGTATGGGTTGACAGTGTTTTACAGACCGTCGAAGAGTGGAATAATTATTTGCCTTTAGTAGTGGTAGAGTCCCCAAAGATAGCCGATATTACCATTGAACGCAAAACCCCACCTCTGGAGTTTTCCCGTGAAGATAAAATTCCGCGTGCGCGTTCTGCTCTGACCCGTTATCACTTATACACTAGCAATAATGTTTTATTACACCGCTTCAGTATTTTATTAAGTCCCAGCCAAACGGGTCGTTATCTTTTAGCTGCTTCCCGTCACGAACTTGGTCACGCTTTGGGAATTTGGGGTCATAGTCCACTAGAAACAGACGCACTTTACTTTTCGCAAGTCCGCAACTCACCGCCAATTTCTCCTAGAGATGTAAATACTTTGAAGCGGGTTTATGAGCAGCCTACTAGTTTAGGTTTCAATTATTAATCTCTAAATGTACGTGTAAATCACCAGCATCGCCACCACGATGACCAGCGTCACCTTCACCTGTAATGTTTAGGCGATCGCCTGCGACGCTATGAGGCGGAATAGCAATCTTGATTTTTTTCACTACTTGGTTTTGTCCCTCTCCCAAGCAGACAAAACAGTTATTACCCTGATTGTCTAGCCCTGAACCGTTGCATTCATCACAAGTTTCCCAACGACTGAAACTAATTTCTTTTTCTGCACAGCCGGATGTAGCTTCAGCTTGGCTGATTTTGAGATGAATGCGAATATCATTACCTTTCGTGGGAGTTCTAGTATGAGGCTGCGTTACTGCCATAATTTCATATATCAAGTTGAGAAATACATAAATGTTAGGAATTGCAGCTATATTTAGCAACAAATCACCACGTTCTTTTTGCAATAAAACGTGACCTTCGACAACTCTAATATTTTTTATTTGCTCCCAGGCTAGGGTTTGTTTTTCAACAATTATGCTATTTTTGTTAATTGTTAAGCTCCCAAATTTAACGTCTTCACCCCTGGAATACGCATCTATAACTATTGGTAATTGTTGCTGTAATATTTTATTTTGAATATAATCTCCTGCTTGTTTAATACCTGAAAATATATTGGTTAAATATAAGGGCTTAATTTTATTTTTGATATAAATTTTATACTGATAGCTTGTTGGCGTAGGAATGCCATTAACATATAAAGTTGTAATTTCTTGAAATATTTCTTTCACATCTTCATATTTGGCTATTAAATTATCATTATTTATATAAATAAATCCATTTTCATAAATAAGTAACTGCTTATTTCTGTTGGCAATAAAAACAACAATGAATATGCCACTAAAAATAATAAAGAAAGTTAAAATAACAAGAAAAGTGATATATAAATTTAGACCCCGAAATCCTATTAGTACTACAAAGGATAGGGGTATTACTATCAATAAACCTAAAGTGTAATTGTGCCAAAGAAATTCCACCTTAAACTCTTTGACTAAATTTCCTAAGCCATTGTTTGCAGCTAATTCATCGATATTCATCACTAATTAGATTTATAGAGAAACTATTGCTATAAGTAAATAGTTCCCTAAAATTCTGTCAAATTAACAATTATCAATGTGCGAAGTTTAGATAAACTTTAACTTTTTAAATTTCCTAACAAGTCCCCGTAGGTATTTTGAATTTTGAATTTCCTACGCACCCCAAGTAAGCTTTACATGCCTCTGTGCTAAAACGTCACGATAGAGTTCTTCTAAGTGAGTAATATTTTTACTGAGAGTGTAAAGGTCTAATACACGGTTTCTCGCTTTTTGGCCAAGTAACGTTGTTAATTCAGGATGGTCTTGAAATAAGGGTAACAGCGTGCGTAATTGCGATCGCACCGTCTTAGGATTCATGACGACCCCTGCACCTTTTTCTAATACTTCGCCATCTGCACCTACATCTGTAGCTATACAAGCTAATCCACAAGCCATAGCCTCTAATAGAGATAAAGACAAACCTTCTACTAGTGAGGGCAAAATAAATACATCTGCGCCCCGTAAAATTTTAATCCGTCGTTCCTCGTCAGCGATAAATCCTAACCAAATAATGCCGTACTCAGCACCATAAAATGGTTCTAAAGAAGTTCTTAAAGGGCCATCGCCCACAATTAATAATTTACTACCCGCGCCCATATTAGCTTGTTTCCAACCTCTGAGCAGCGATTCTACATTTTTTTCCGGAGCTATTCTGCCTTGATAAACAAATAGACGTTCTGCTTTAAATTCTGCTTTAACTGTGGAATAACCAGGAGAATATTTATCAATATCTACACCATTGGGAATGACTGCGATTTTTTTGTCGCGTACACCCATATTAGCTAACAATTCTCGCTGAATTTGAGAAAATACAATTACCTGATCATAGTTATCTAAAAAAGGCGCGTAGAGCTGATAAGCCAAAAGCTGCGTACCTGAGATGAGCTTTGCCCCTTTTCCCGCAAATGGTGTATGAAATGTGGCAATCAGGGGTAAATTTAATTGGTCACAAATTTCTGGGAGAAAAAAGTCGAGGGGTGATAAAGTCAAGGAAGCGTGGACAATATCTGGTTTGATTTCTCTGAGTGACTCAGTTAGAACCTTTGTAGCTTTCAGAGTCGGTATAGTGTAAACCTGCGATTTGTAAATGAAAGGCAAGGAAACTTCTTTAAAATTTGGCCAATTGTCGCTTTCGGATTCTTCTTGAGCAAAGTGCAGAAAGCTAACTTGATGCCCTCTATCTAACAAAGAGTTAGTGATTTCTCTACTGTAAGTGACGTTGCCACAAAAGGGTGACTTTTTTCCAATCCAGGCTATACGCATTCTTTATCAGCTATCACAAGAGCAGGGTTGATTATTTATTTTGAATTTTCTTGTTTTATTCATTTACTTGCTGGTTGTATATTTATTTTAAATTCATTTTAAACTACTCATAAAAACTAGCTTTATCTATACTAAAGCCGATAATTTATGGACTTAATTTACCGTGTTTTTCACTTGTACGTAAAAGTACGTTGATCACAGGGTTTCTTGGTTAAAGTTAAACTGATACCCAGCAAGCTTACGTCAGATTTTTATGAGATTAGTTTAGCATGAAAGGTTTTGCTTTCTATGAAGAGGCGATCGCCTTTCATGTGCAAATAATTTGGGCTAAGTAGCTGATATTAATCACGGGAGTTGTACCAAGTCAAAATCCCGCCAGAAATGACGATCGCAGCTAATCCCATAAACACCGCTTTCAACCCCACAAAGGTTTCTGCAACTCCTGCTAATGCTAGAGGTAGGGACAAGGCAATATTCACAACATTATTTTGTAACCCAAAGACCTTACCGCGCATTGCTGGCAAAGTTTCTGTCTGAATGGTCGTCTGCATGGGGATACCCACCAAAGCACCAAATACACCTAGCAGTGTGACTAAAAGTAAGACTAACCACAGTTGGGTTGTAAATACAGACAAACCGATTAAAGATGCTGCCATTCCTATACAACCAAATAAGCTCAGTTGGTTGTAGGAAAAGCGTTGACCGAACTGACCAATCATGGTCGCACCGAGGGCAATTCCCACACCACCAGCGGCTAATAAAAATCCGAACTGAGAAGCTTTCAGGTGAGGAATAATTTCTGCCATACGAACAGCTAAAACTGTGAGTGCGGCAAAGACAGAAAATAAAATTGTCAGCTGTAGTAAAGCATTACGGACTTGATAATTCTCTTTGAGATAGCGTAGCCCATCTTTTAAATCCGAAAATACGTGAGGGAATTCTGTTTCAGGTGCGTGGGTTTTTTCGTTAGTGGCTAACAGTAGCAAAGTGATACTAGCGATCGCGTAACTACCACCCACCAAAAGTTCTTTCCCAAAGCCGTTATGACCACCCAGTTGCACCCAAATACTATCCGCCAACGCTAATAATGGTTCTCCTACCGCAAATCCCACAATGACTGATGCCATCATCGTCGTCGTATACAAGGAATTAGCTGAGAGTAAATCTTGTTCTTTCACCACTAAAGGAATTGCTGCCTGCTCTGCTGGTGCAAAAAACTGCGTTAATGTAGACACTAAAAAAGTCACAGCCAAGATAATGGCAAAACCTACAGGTATCACACCTATGGGCTGCCAATCATGAGTTAACCACAGCAGCAAGGGAATGACTAACACCAAAATGCCCCGCCAAGCGTTAGTTGCTACTAATACAGTCTTTTTTGACCATCGATCTACAAAAACACCAGCCACGGAACCAAACAGCACGGCGGGAATGGTGAAAGCCATCATTAATGCTGACACCCAACCACTGATACTTTGATTGCTACCTTGAAACTCAGTATTAATCAATGCAATCATCAATACTAAATACACTTTGTCTGCCAGTTGACAAAAAACCTGACCACCCCAAAGAGCGAGAAAGTTGGGATTTTTAAATACAGCCGCAAAACCTTCTTGCTGTTGCTGATTGTCTGGAGTTGCTACTCCTCCAACGCCAGAATCATCCGCTGATGTGGATTCTGTTTTTGGAGTAGTGGAATCTGGCTGACTATACCCATTACTTTGATCGCCATGATGGTTATTCTCATCTGACTGAATCAAGTTTAACGGCTCTGGTATATCAGTTTTGTGTTTTTCCGATGTCCAACATTGATCTTTGTGAGCAACATCCTCACCGGACATTTCTTGGTTATGGGTGTGAATAGGCAGAGAATGAGGAACAGCACTTAAATAATTTGGTGCAGTGGGAGCTGATGCCCTATTCTGTTTTCTGGCGTGAGTGGGTGACAACGGCAGAATTTTCGTATCAAAATCAGACGGTTGCATCATGATGGTTGGCAGCAAAATAAGAATCGATTAGAGTAGCAGAACGAATAGGGCGACCTAAATGATACTGAGCATACTGGCGTAAAATCTGCTCTACAGATAACCAGCTTTTATCTTTGGTAGTGCTAATTTGCATTATCTCTGGTTGTGACAGCTGTTGGAGCATTGCCAGTTCAAGAGAATTCAATCGTACAGAAATAACTGGGATTTCTTGTCGATGTACAACTGTTTGGTAAGCTGTTGGGGACTGAAAGCTGGGAACTGGAGACGGGGAATTGATGATTCTACTTTGTCTGCCTTGTCTACCTTGTTCCATAGCAAGCCTGCTGGCTTCTTTCCGCAAACTCTCCCAGGCTTCTAAACACACGATGCCACCATATGAGATGCTAAACCCTACTTGCCAATGAGGATTTGTCAAGTCAGGAGTAAGATGGCGTTGAGTTAAACAACAAGTTTGGACTTGTGGGGTTAGTCCTGCTAATGCTAAGAGGTGAAAAACTGCATGAGCTAGGCAGGCTAAGATGCTAGACGGCTCATTTTTAGGTAAAGCTTCCAAACGTCGCAGATGCTCATTAAGCAGTTCATATAGTTCTTCTTGGGGATGTTCACTCAAAGCCTGACAAAGAACTATTTCCGCGAGATATTGACTAGCAGCTAATTTTCCCAAATCTTGAGCTAAACCAGGATAAGTTTTTACTGTTTGGGCTTGAGTAATTTTATCGAGCGATCGCCCCTTAGCAATCAGTAGTTCATTGACTACAAACATGCCGCTTCTACCACCAAGGCTAGAATTATGCTTACGTGCGCCTGGGGCTACTGCTCGAATCAAACCAAACTCTCGTGTTAAAATAGTCACTATTTTATCTGATTCTCCCAGTACTTGGGTTTTGAGATTAATACCCGTTGCTTTATAGGTTTTACTCATTAGTTATTAGTTATTAATCCTTAGTCATTAGTCATTATGTGAAGACAAAAAATAAATGACAAATGATTAAGACTATCCACCTTTTTCCAGGTTATCGCGCTGGCGGATCAAATCAATACTCCGAGATGTGCCTAATCTAGTAGCACCCGCCAATATTAAGTCTAAAGCTTGTTCAAGGGTACGAATTCCCCCAGAGGCTTTAATTCCTACTCTGTCTCTTGCTACTTCCTTCAGCAGTCGCACATCTGAGACTGTAGCCCCCCCATTCCACCCTGTACTGGTTTTTAAGAATGCTGCGCCTGCGTCCATAGCAATTTCGGCTGCTAGTTTTTTTTCTGCATCTGTCAGCAGGTTAGTTTCCAAAATTACTTTGACTGTTTGCCCCGTTGCTTCACAAATTTCGGCAATTTCCCGGTGAATGGCATCAGTTTTACCAACTCTCAGCCAGCCTAAATTCATTACTACATCTAATTCTGTTGCCCCGTTTTCTGCTGCTTCTTGAGCCTCATACAATTTGACCGCCCCAGTTGTCGCCCCAGTGGGAAAACCAATTACTGTGCAAACTTGGGGCTTTTTGCCATGTAGGAGTTCTGCCGCTTGTTTGACATAAACAGGGTATACACAAACGGACGCAAAATTAAATCTATCTGCTTGTTGACACCATTGCTCAACCTGCTCTGGAGTAGCTGTTGGCGTTAACAGGGCATGATCGAGATATGGCGCAATATCGATATCTGGATAGTCTGCTGCCATCGTGTTTTTACCAATAACTGAGCTATAAATCTTTATAAAAAATTAAGATTGTTATTATTAATTAAACCACATCTATTCCGAGTCTACCCTGAAAACACACTACAGGCTGAGTCGTATATACCGAATATTGAGTATAACAGGATTAATTAAGTATTTCACTTAACGTTGAAATGAATTATTTTCAGTAATACTTACCCTCTAAAATCAAGCAAAATAATATACAAGACTCAGCATCTAGATGCTACCTGATTACCGTGATTTTGAATTTTACATTTTTCCGTACCAGAGGATAAGAAATCAAGAATTGTTTGAGCTAATGCTTTTGATGCCAAATAGGGTACACCATTACCGATAGTTTTAAACATATTAGTCAAAGACATATTTGCTGGCAGTACAAAATTTGCAGGTAAAGATTGTATTGCTAAAGCTTCCGCCACAGAAATTCGCCTGGCTTTGTAAGGATGTAGATGCACTTCATTATTTCCATAACAAGCTGTTGGAGAATAACGCCAGCGATGGAGACGTTTAAAAGATTTTTTTGTATCATCTCCTTCCGCAATACTGCCAAATTTTTGCATACCTGCTCTGGGTTGAAAGTAATGGTGAGCATGAGGGTGTTCTAAAACATTATTTTTTCTAAACCAATATTCAACTGTCAGTTCTTGAGGAATATCATCAGGACAGGGAATTGCCAAATCCTCGTGAAATGGTTCGCATTGACTCCAAGGATAAGCAAAAACCTTCGTTTGAGGATACAAAATATGATTCAACCAGGGAAAAGCAATAGATGATAATCCAGAATTACTAATAACTGTCATACCAATATCACTTAGGAAACTCTTTTTGAATCCTACTAAAATAATTCTTTCCCGATCTTGAGGTACACCATATTCAATCGCATTAATTAATTTTTCTGTTAAGACATAACCTGCTTGTTGTAACTGGATTTTCAGGGATTCAAAAAATAGACGATGTTTTTTAGTTCGCCACAAACCTTTAACATTCTCAAATAAAAAGAAATCGGGTAAATTTCGACAGATTAATTCCACGTAAGCTGCTGAAAGTTTGCCATTTTCTCCTGCATATCCCCTATTCTTCCCTCCCATAGAAAAATCAGGGCAAGGTGGCCCACCAATAAAACCAACAATATGATTGGACTGACGACAATCTTGAACTAATTCCCGAAGCTGCTGTGCTGGTAAACCTGCAAAAAGTTGAGTGACATTTCCTGCTTCTCCATGATGATATCCATAGTCTGGCAATGGTAATTTCAGCGTCTCGCGTGAATAACGATGTGCTGCCATAAAGGGAAAAAAGATTTCATTCACATAAACATTTTTAAAACCACTTGTTTCAAAGCCTAAATCTAGAAACCCTGAGCCGGAAAAGAAGGAGAATATGCAAGGAATAAAAATCATTTTTAGTTTTTGTCTAAATAATAAAATTTATTAATTACTATTGAGTTGGTAGTTAATATAGCTGGCAAATGTATCTAATACCAGCGAATATAAATTCGCTGGCTTAATCACGGCGATTTACAGGCTTCTGGCGATGTTCAATGATTTTCATAAGTTTTTTCGATGATAGCAGAGATACTCATCAATAGTAAAATTGTGGAGTATTTAGGATTTTTTAAGCTTGTTCGGAGTAACTAAAATTTCTGGCTTTAGATATCTCATGCTACCTATTGTTAGATATGGGGTATTGATGTATTCATCAGTATTAACAAACTCAAAAGCCAAAGTTCATCTGTCAAAAAAATATATAAGTTAGTTCAATTACAACTGAAATAATCCACTAGCTTTTTTTAGCAAGATAATTACTGTTTACCCTTAACCAACAAATAATTCCTGTGTTAGAAGCCTGTGTATTCGCAACCATACTGTGCGGCTTTTTCGGCATCATTCTTAAAAATAACCTATTGATGAAAATCGTCTCTATGGATGTGATGAGTACGGGAGTTATCGCCTATTACGTGCTGATTGCATCACGAGATGGATTGTTCTCCCCCATTGTTGGCAAAGTTGAAAATCCTGCTTACTCCGATCCAGTTCCCCAAGCGGTGATTTTGACAGCGATTGTGATTGGCTTTTCGATTCAAGCATTAATGCTAGTCGGTGTCATGAAACTAGCACGAGATAATCCCACATTAGAAACCAGTGAGATTGAGAAAAACAACACACCATGAACACCATGACGATCGCCTGGATTGCACTACCATTTTTTCTGGGGTTCTTGACTTTTATTTTCCCCAAACTCAACCGCCATCTCACCTTGTGGGGAGCGATCGCTTCTTTTGCTTATGGCTTACAACTATTTTTCGAGCCATCGCCGATTCAACTCAACTTACTCGATAATTTCGGCGTGACCTTACAAGCCGATCAATTAAGCGGCTACTTTATCTTAACCAATGCCTTAGTGACAGCTGCGGTCATTCTCTACTGTTGGTACAGCGATAAAAACGCTTTTTTCTACGCTCAGACAATTATTGTGCATGGCAGCTTAAACGCCGCCTTTGTCTGTGCGGATTTTATGAGTTTATACGTAGGCTTAGAAGTAAGCGGGATTGCGGCATTTTTATTAATCGCCTATCCCCGCAGCGATCGCTCAATTTGGGTGGGTTTGCGTTATCTGTTTTTCAGCAATACAGCGATGTTGTTTTATCTAGTAGGCGCGGTACTAGTTTATCAAACTCATCACTCCTTTGCTTATGCTGGTTTAAAAGGTTCACCACCAGAAGCGATCGCCCTCATCTTTCTGGGACTATTAGGTAAAGCGGGAATCTTTGTTTCCGGCTTGTGGCTACCCTTAACTCACTCCGAATCAGAAACCCCTGTATCGGCTTTACTCTCAGGAATTGTCGTCAAAGCCAGCGTTTTGCCTCTTTTACGTTGCGCCCCCATTTCCCCAGAACTTGATACCATCGTCAGAATTTTCGGCGTAGGGACAGCCTTGATGGGAGTCTCCTGTGCTGTCTTGGAAAAAGATAGTAAGCGGATGCTAGCCTTTCACACTATTTCCCAGTTAGGTTTTATTCTCGCTGCACCGGAGGTTGGCGGATTTTATACCCTGGCACACGGACTAGTGAAATCATCCCTTTTCTTAAGCGCAGGTGCGTTACCCAGTCGTAACTTCAAGGAACT
Organism: Trichormus sp. M33_DOE_039; assembly: GCA_015296085.1. Taxonomy (GTDB): domain Bacteria; phylum Cyanobacteriota; class Cyanobacteriia; order Cyanobacteriales; family Nostocaceae; genus Trichormus. The sequence continues at coordinate 53,377 of DVDT01000082.1, forward strand.
ACAACAAAAGCATATCGATACCAAAATCTGGATAGTCTTAGTCATAGCTAGCCTTTCTATTTCCGGCTTTCCCCTATTATCTGGGTTTGGGGCAAAGGTGTTGAGCATGAAAAACATGCTACCTTGGCAAGCTATAGCCATGAATATCGCCGCCGTAGGAACAGCCATATCCTTTGCCAAATTCATTTTTCTCCCCCACGCCACCCAAGAGGGATACACAGTTAAACCAGGTTTTTGGCCAGCCATCACACTGTTAATTGGTGGGCTAATTGCTGGTAATGCAATCTATCTTCAGGCATATAACATTAGCGACATCATCAAAGCGATCGCCACTATTGGGATAGGTTGGTTAGCTTACACCTTCATTTTTAAACAGTTAGCCATCTATATACCCCGTTTCCTGGAAGAATTTGACCATTTAATGGGGGCAATGAGTCTGATTTTAATCCTACTTTTTTGGATGGCATTAGCATGATTGGGCATTTCATACTACGCATGGTGATTTGGCTACTACTCACAGCCAATATCAGTTGGATCAATATTCTCATTGGTGTGATTATTTCTCTATTACTACCACGGGGTGTCACATCCCCAGATAAATTAAAAGATTGGTTACAGGTAATCATCAAAACCCTTGTCGCTATTCCCGTAGCTTATCTTGAAGCCTTTGAGATTATTTTCCGTCCCCATCAACACGAAGAAATTATTCTCGAACGCGTCAAACCCAAGCGATCGCCTCGTCTCATCTTCTTGGATATCTTCATCATTACCTTTACACCCAAAACCATTGTTACGAGATACCGCCAAGAGGGTTGGTACGAAGTCCACCAGATTCAAACGAGGAAAAAAGCATGAATTTGGAAATCGCCATCATGGCTATGCTTGTGGCTTTGCTCATCCCCATCTATGAAGCTTGGAAGACTGATGAAGTCTGGCAGAAAATGTTGTCTTTAGCCAGTATTTCCAGCAAAGTCGCCATCATGATTTTGTTTGTCTCCGTCCTCCGCGACGATTGGATGATTGGTGTAGTAGCGGTGATTATTTTGAGTGTGGGTAACGCGGGGTTAATGCTGTTAGCACAAATACTCAAACGATTGAATGAAATATGATCAACTTTCTTAGTTATACCTGTATATTTATCGGTCTAATTTTCTGGTTTTGGGGAACAGCTCATCTAGTGAGCGATCGCTCAGTCTTATTCAAACTACATGGTCTTTCCGTCTCTGACACCCTCGGCTCAATGCTGATGGTTGTCGGATTACTACTGAAAATCCCCCGTGAATGGCCGTTACTCATTCTCGGTCTAATTTGTTTAGCCATGTGGAATACCATGCTGGGTTACGTCTTGGCGTACAGCTCTACTGAAGAGGGTAAAAATGACTGATAGCTATCTATATATAATTATTGCCCTGCTACCATTAGCGGCTGGAATGGTTGTAACTCAAGCCAATCCCTACCACGCTTTAATCATTCGGGGTGTATTGGGTGCTATAGCCGCAATGGTAGACGCAGTTTTAGGTGCGGTCGATGTAGCTTTAACCGAAGCCTTGATGGGTACGATGTTGGCGATTACCCTCTATGCGGTGGCGGTACGTTCATCAATGGTGATGCGTCTAGGGGTGATTCAAGATGAGTCAACTGAGGCGCAAGATGAAGATTCTGGGAAAGTTATTGAAGCTTTAAGCGCTGTTGTGAAAAAACACTATCTGCGCTTAGAAATCGTTCCCTACACCAATACCCAAGCCTTGGAAAGAGCGTTGATAGACAAAGAAATTCACGCTACCTGTGTGCCAGTAGATAGAGAATATCACACGCAAATCAGAATCCAACGCCTCTATGAAATTATCAAAACCGAACTTGCCACACCAGCAACAAGCCTATCTTACGTAAACGTTTCCGACTTACAGGAGCAACATTCATGAAATGGATATACATCATTGCGGGAATAGCACTGTACGTCAAAATGTTGGTTCTACCCAATCCCGAACTCGATTCAGCACACGCTTCGATTGTGGACATGGTAGTTCAAGATAGTGGTGTTCCCAACGCCGTCTCAGGAATTATATTCCGCAATCGGTTATACGACACTATTTTTGAGGTGATTGTATTTACCATCGCCATCTTAGGTTCAAATTATCTTCTGTCTAACGAAAATCCATCTTGCACCATCTATCAGTTCAAAGACCAACCATCAATTGTTTTAGCACGTTTAGGTGCAACAATCACTGCCTTAGTAGGGATTGAACTAGCGATTCGCGGACATCTCAGCCCCGGTGGAGGTTTTGCAGCTGGTGTAGCCGGAGGAACTGCGATCGGACTAGTAGCAATTACCTCATCCTACCCGTGGATGCAGGAAATTTACCAGCGTTGGCACGCCGCCACCTGGGAGAAGGTTTCGGTTTTAATTTTTATAGTTCTCTCAGTAATTACCCTAGCAGGATATGAGTTACCACACGGACAATTAGGGGAGTTGTTTAGCGGCGGTATTCTCCCCATACTAAATATCATCGTCGCCATCAAAGTCGCCTTGGGTTCTTGGGCTGTGGTGTTGATTTTTATCCGCTATCGGGGGTTGTTATAAACAATTCAAAATTAAATATCCATTCTGTCACTTGGCTGGAGCAACATATAGCAATCCTGAATGATACATGAGAGTTCAATAAGCCTCCAATGCTTATAAAACAAGGATTTTTGTCTACGTATTTTCTCACGATTGAGGTAGGATTGCTATAGCTTGCCTTCTGCTGGATAAACCTTGCACTAACACTATTTCATTAATCTGGGGCATTTCCTAAAATTATGATATCCAGTTATGCTGTGTAAGCTGACCTGAGCAGGAGTTGATTAGAATTTCTGGTACAAAATACCTAAAAATCATAAACTTGTAATATGAGCGTTCAATTCATTTGAACATAATAGTACTAAAGTACTTATCCAGTATAGTACTACATGAAACAAGAGGGCAAAGTGTTTTCAAATCCCAAATATTTACAAAATAGTTTTAGTATCATTTTCCCTAGAAAACCATCTATTCGTAAAAACGTTTTTGATTTTGAAGTTAAACTTGAAAATTCGTACATACAGCCTCAAGTCATTAGCATTCCAGATGATATCAATCCTGATATGCCAAGAATGATATTCACATCAAAACATGGTCATAGTCAAATAATTATTTCGCAAGTCAACTTTGTATTGAATGTAAATTATTCAACCGATTGGCAATGTGATATATCGAAATGTCAAACATACTTACTTGAAAAAGTTTCTACATTATTTGATTTACTAAACATTATTGAAGAAAAATGTCCATACTTTTGTGGGTTGAGTACTATAGTGCAGATACCATCACAAAACGAAGATGATAAAAAAGTTATCTCACATATTTATAATCTGTTTTCTAAAGAATCAAGTCCTTCTAAAGAGGAAACAAATTCTGATATTTATGAGTTTCAAATAAAAACTGCTAAAATAATTGAGGATAAATTTTTTAGTAATATAACAGTTTCAAACTATCGTAGTTGGAAGACAATTACTGAATCTGAATTAATTCTTAAGCTCCCCAATGAAAGTATTGTAGAATCGGGTATTCAGATTATTGGAGATTTTAATGATAGGTACACCTTCAATGAAAGTGAGTCTTATTGTTCTAACGAAAATACAGCAAAAAGAATTATTGAATTAGGGTTGAGTCAGATTCATGAAATAGTTAACAGAGTTACAAGGAGCTAAATATGTCTTTACTTGTTACAGATAATTTATATGATGGAGTCCAAAAAATTACACCTTCTGCCACCTCATCTACTATCATAGCCTTGGCTGCTTGTATAACTTTTACACCATCTTATGGTTCATTTAATCAGAATAGTTTTATAAATAATAAAACTTCATCTCAGTCGAGCCAAAGTTTAAATGTTCCACTAGTTATATTTAGTAATTCTTCTACTGAACAGTTAATATATAAAAACACAATAGCTTCTGAAGAAGTTGTTAATGAATTTAATGTTCAAGAGGTAGATGAGTCAGAAGATTTATTGGATTGGGATATATGGATAGATAACCCACCAGTAGTAAAAACTATAACCGCAAGAGCCACATTAAAGAAAGGAAAATATCTATCTCCATCTATCTCTGCGGAGTTATGATGTTTAACTGTGGAAAGTATGTTGATATAGCTTTAAACCTACTTTCTAATTTAATACATAAAATAGGCTTAAATAAATTTGCAGTTATACCTATCTTTAGAAAAATCAGTGTCTGATACTATAAGTAACTATTCTTATCCTTGGTACTGTCTTGTTAATGGTGAAAATTTAGAGCAGGGAGATATTTTACTTGAGTGTCCTGTTTTTGATATCCCAGCAAATTATTTAGATTGTATAGCTTCAGATAATGAATCTATTTCAATTAATATAAACTACAAAAATTTAATTGTAATGACGCAATCATGTGATTTAGCCATTCGCGAAGATGGCAAGTCTAAAATTGATTACGTTCTTTTATGCCCAATTTATTTTAAAAGTGAACTTGCAGAACATCCTATCTATAAGAAAGCATCTGAATGGGAGAATGCGAGGCAGGGAAAACATCTAGGATTTCATGTTTTAAACCGTTGTGATTTAGAAAATCATAATTATGATTTTATGTTGGTCGATTTAAAAAGAACTTATAGTATACAAGCTGATATTTTAAGAAAAATAGCTTTTGAAAAAGAAAGTAGAGTCAGACTGCTACCACCTTATAGAGAGCATCTTTCACAATCTTTTGCACGATTTTTTATGCGTGTTGGACTACCTGTAGATATTCCTAGATTTTCCAAATAGACTAGTTCCCCTGATTAGTGACACGATTTTTGTTTCATGCAAAGGCGTAAAGTCTTGCTTTGCTTCTTTGCGCCTTTGCGCGAAATTAACCCACAACTTCTGGTACTAATCGCTTCACCCCTTGCTTCACAAAACCTTGCAGAAAAGCTAACTGCTGATTTTGTTGGAAGACATTTTGTAAGGTTTGACGCAATTTATCTAAGTTCAAATTATTACCAGAATCTAAAGCTATTTCTTGCTGTTCAAAATATGCAATGAGACTCAAGCCAGCGACTCTAGTCAGATAAGCCGCACTCACACCTTGCACTAAACCACCAGCGACAAAGGTAACAGCATTACTTTTAAGAACTGTACTAATAGCTTTAGTAGAAAGTTCCACTAAACCTAATTTCAGCATCAAACTTCCCATTGTTCCCGCTACAGTTTGCGCTTGTTCTAGGGAGAACTTCTGCTGATAGATATTACCCAAATCCATTACCATTTGAGCATTAATCGCCGCCGTTGCCAAAATATCCAGTGCTGGAACTGGGTTAGCAAAAGCAGCAGCCGCAGCTATCCACTGATATTGTTCAATAATTGGGGTAGCGCGATCGCATCTCACCCCATTCAAATAATTTTTCGCCTCAGCTTTTAACAGCAACGCTTGTCTAGTGGTAGTTGTCCACACCAATTGTTGACTTTGCTGCACCAAAATTTCATTTAATTGCTGCGTCAACTGCTGAATATCTGGTGCTGGCTGTTCCATCCACTCTTGCACAGTTCCATCAGCTTGGTGTTTCCGCACTTTCACCGTCACAGGGGAAGCTGAAACGGCGACTACATGATCTTGCTGACGTTGTTTTAATGACTGCAAAATACTAGCACGTTCATCTGGCAAATATTGGTCTTGTTTGCTGAAAACTAAGACTTGCGGCTGATTAGTTGCTGTTAACTGTTTTAAGGCTTGAAATTCAGAATCAGTCAAATCGCCATTAGTTAAGAACAAAACTAAATCCGATTTTGCTGTTTCTGTGAGAATTGCAGCATCAGAGTATTCTACATCTCTGAACAAAGGTGCTGTTTCGTGGAAGCTGACTTTTTGCTGTGTTTCTTGCCAATTACTAGGCTCTAGCACCTGAATTAAGGTACTTTTACCAACGGATTTACCGCCAGTGACAGCTAATCTTAAATCTTGTCTGTCTAACTCTATAGGTAATTCAGCTAGCCTTTTTTTCAGTGTCTCTAAGCCTGGATGGGTTGCAGCTTCTTGCGCTAACTGATTAATGACGACTTCAGTTTTAGCGATCGCGTTTACTGCTGTTTCCCGATCAGTAATGATACCACTCGGTTGTTCTGCTTGGTCATGGGGGAAGTTACGCTTCCACAGCCACAAACCACCACCCACAGCTAAGAGACTGACTAAACTTAGCTCACCTACCTGCATAATTGAATGATGCCAACTTTGCACCATCCACAAGGAAAAGGATAATCCTAATCCTCCTATTAAAATTGGTCGCTGTAACTTCACAACCATGACTCTCCGAACTTTTTGGAATGTTCCAACTCAACAATAAATCAAAACCCTGCTGCACCGAATTGTAAAGGTAAGATTAACTCCCAAGCCTCACGATATTTTGCCGAACGGGGTTTACGCTGGCGTTTGTCGGTTTCGACAAGGTGTATTTCGCTACCATAGCCGATAAACACGAAAAAAAGGTAAAAGGTAAAAGAAGGAATTGTTCTTTTATGCGTGGGGCGATGAATTGAAAACATAACTACACTATGAGCTATGCAAGCAATGTAAAAGAACCATTCTTTTGAACTGTCAACTATACTGCTTAAAGCATAAAACAAAACCCCGCAATCTTTAAAGATTACAGGGTTTTATTTTCCATTTGGTGGCGGGAAGTGGATTTGAACCACTGACCTTCGGGTTATGAGCCCGACGAGCTACCAGGCTGCTCTATCCCGCGTCGCTCTTGACTTTTCAAGTATAACCCGAAAGCTCAAGTTTGACAACTATAAAAACGATAATTCTCCTACAACCTCTAGACGCGTGTATTTGCCTGGGTTCATGAACTTTTCCGCCAAGCTTTCGGCCACGCTGGGAGTAATCCAGCCCATCTGTTGCAGCAAGTGAATGGCGACGGCATATTTGGCTCGTTTAGAACCATCCATGACTTTAATTGCCAAACCCATACCTTCACCCAGCCTACCAATACACTGGATTCCTTCTGCCCCAGATTTACTTACTAGTTCCCCTGGTGTGAGACGCATTAATTCTGTATCAAATTCCCCATCACCTGCTACCATCGCTGGATGATGAGTCATGGCGCGGACGATACGTTCCATATCTAAATTATTACTAGCGGCTAACAGCGCATATAAAGAAGCGATTTGACCGAGTTGCATAAGATATGTAGGTGCGCCGCAGTCATCATGCGCGCTGATAAATTCTTCAGCTGGCATCCGCAGTAATTCTGCTATCTTCCCAACAATTAATTGCTGTACTGGATGCTTGCGATCCAAGTAATTATTCAACGGCCAATGACGTTGCTGACAGACAGCTAACATTCCCGCGTGCTTACCAGAACAGTTGTATTCCAGAGGACTGCGCTTCTCCTTGGGGATGGGACACTGGAGGACTGAGGGATCTAAATCGGCTCGCCATAGGATATTAAATACCTGTCGTACTTGTTCGATCGCTCCTTTGTGCGAACTGGTGATGATGGCTAAGTCGCGATCGCTCAGATCATAACGTTCCAGTGTGCCTGTAGTGGTGACAGCCAGTGCTTGGAATGGTTTGAGTGCTGAACGGACAAATGTAGCTGTTTCCGCGTTACCTGCGACAGTTAGCACCCGTCCCCGTTCGTCGCATACAACCGCTTGGACTATATGCCTCGATTCAATAATACCTTCTCGCAACAACCGGACTTCCAGTGCTGCCGCTTGAGTTCGTTTTCCCATTGTCATGGGTTACATCTATCACTTTTTAGTTATTAATCCATAGTCAACAGTCCATAGTCTATGGACTGTTGACTATTTAAAACAAATGCCAAACTATAGTACCAGTAAGAAACATTCCCGCCAAGCCAGCGAATGTAAATTGTAACCGTTTGAGAATGGGTTTGATTTCGTAGATGACAATCAAGCGATCACGATTTAATACTTCTTGCGGCTTGAGCCAAGTTTGACCGTCATACCAGCCTGATTCTTCATAAAATACATTCATACTGTACAGGCGATCACGTATATATAACCAGCCTAAATACAAATGTATTAATCCCAAAACTACTCCGATACTGGCCCCAGCTGCACCACAGAGCAGGAAATGAGCTAATTGTTTATTTGGTGGAAAACTAGCTGCGGCTACTGGCCCAGCTACTAGCCACGATAAAGCCCAAATCCACGCTAATTTTTTGATATACTGTGGCAAATTTGAGGTGCAATCACGAAATAGCCAAGCAGTTTTTAACTCTTCATACTCATTTAGCGGCTGTTGTTCTGTGGGTACTGGGCAATTTGCCAGTGAGGAATTCATCATATTGGACTACCACCACCTTCTTGAGAGTTGGGAAGGGAAATGCGTTCTGCATGAATCCAGAATGCTTCTAAATTATAAAATTCCCGTTCCTTTGGCATCATAATATGTACAATTACATCGCCGTAGTCTTGCAATACCCAGCTACCTTCCGCTTTCCCTTCTGTCCGCAAGGGACGGCGGTGCAACTCAGTTTCTACTTTGTCTTCGATTGCTTGTGCGATCGCCCTCACTTGAACCCTAGAATAGCCAGTTGTCATGACAAAGTAATCTGCTAGGTAAGAGACATCTGCTACCTTTAGGACTAAAATGTCGCCAGCCTTGCGTTCTGATGCTGCTTCAGCGATCGCCAGAGCAAGATTCCGACTCGAATCATTTTCACCTTCCGAAGTTCTGAGTGCGCTCTTGGTGACAGATAAGGATTGTAATGGTAAATTTCCTTGGAAATAATCAGACATTCAACCTCAGGTGCTTTATCCCTTTTGTGACGTTTTTGAGAATTACTTACAAACTCCAACCAAGCGATAACTATGTGTTGGTTTTTTTGAATACTAACAAAAAAACGGGTGTTTATGGGATTGACTAATATATTGCAATACTCATGAGAGCCAATTACACAGTTGATGATTGTAGAGTTTCATCCACTAAAGGCTACTCACCCAATCACTCACATCATTAAGAAGTAATCTCTAGGGGAAATGTCTTTTTTGATACAAATAACAGATTTATTAAGTGGAGGATGAATCACTATCACTGCGGTTTAACTCTATAAAATCTGCTAATAAACAGTATATAGCATAACTGACTTGAGAAGATTCAGTCTCAAGTGTGATTGATATTACCTTCATCAACAAAAGAAAAGGACATAGAAAATCAAGAATTTTTGATCCTCATGCCCCGAATTCGTATTGTTTAGAAATTCTGATAACTTATTAGGTTAACAAGCCAGCGAGGAAATTAAACCTCTTGTTTGGAAACTACTTTGGATGTAAGTGTTTGAGCATCGGTAGTGACAGAATAAAATAAATTTTCATACTGATTTAAAGCTTGCTCAAAGGCGTACTGTTCTACAGCATATTTCCGGCTGTTATAACCTAAAGTTTTAGCTTTCTCTGGATGTTTATATAGCTCTATGGTTGCCTTAGCCAAAGCCTCTGGATCTTCGGGAGTAATTACAATTCCGCCACCGCTTTGTCTCACTGCTTTGGCAGCTGTACCATTTTGAGGTACGGAAGCTATTATGGCTCTACCACTAGCAAGTAAGACCTGAATCTTCGATGGCATATTGAAGGAAATGACGTTTTTCTTCTGCACTACCAAACCGACATCTGCGGCTGCTAACATCTGTGGCAAATGTTCACGAGGTTGGAACGGTAGTAACAAGACGTTATCCGCACCACATTCTAAGCAATATTTTTGTAGCCTCTGCAAGCCTTTGGCTTCTCCAACGATTACAAAAGCGATTTCTGGGATGTGACGTAACATCGCCGCCGCTTTAATGACAGTCTCTAGGCCTTGTGTCAAAGCAATGTTACCCGAATACAAGACTACGAATTTATCGTTGAGGTTGTGTGCAGCGCGAAAAGGATTGTTTTCTTGATGTAAAGGACGAATAAAATTGACATCTACCCAATTAGGTATTTGCTCAATTTTTTGTTGTGGTACGCCCTTGGACAGTAGATTTTCTACAAACCCATCAGCAATCACACTAACTTTGGTGGCACTTTTGTAAGCAAATTTTTCTAATACAGAAAAGATTTTAATTAGCCATTTATTTTTCAGTAAGCCAACGTGGATGGCTGCTTCTGGTAATATATCTTGCAGATTCAAAACCACTGGACACGCACGCAGGCATCCTAAAAGTGCGGCAGGCACACAGACAGGTAGTGATGGTGATGTGGAAAGAATGACATCAGGCCGCCAACCAAAAAGCGCAGGCCAAAAGCTAGAGATGACAAAACTAGCATCCAGTAAAACTCGGTCTATCAGTTTTGGTTGTGGACGAATCCAAACAAAACTCCGCTGGATTTGGACACCGTTTTTGTATTCATTGACATACCACTTGCCACGGTATCCTTCGTAGATTTGCCGCTCAGGATAGTTAGGCATAGCAGTGACTACGCGCACTTGGTGTCCTCGCTTTACCAGTCCCTCTGCTAATTCCGTCATCAGTGGGGCAATCCCAATCGGTTCTGGATAGTAATTGTAAGAGTAGATTAAAATCCGCATAACAAATTAGTCAGAGTCCCTGGCTACTTTAGAACATGAAAGACTTTTGTCCTAAATGAAGATTGCTTTTTTTTTGCAAGCATCTGTTAAGACAGACTATATTTAATTTTGGCTTTAGATAGCTTTTTTGTCAGTGTCTTCAAATTAAAGATTAAGTAAATCTTGTTGTGACTTTCCTAGGTGTAACATGACCTATCGTAATTTTGTTCTTGTGAAAATCACTGTTGTTTGATTTATTTAAATCTAAGCATAAACTCTGTGGCTACTAATTAAAATTTCTACTAGCGATTAGCAAAAGTTTGTAAAGTCTACGTAAAATTAATGTGTTTAAGCAAATATAATCATTCTTGTTTAATTCTAAATACAGTGCTGACGAATTTAGAGAAATTTTCTATTCTATAAGATGGATTCCAGTAATAATTGGAGTACACCCTATCACCCAATTTAAAATTTGCTAGATTTCAGTTTATGCAAGTTTTTTACAAAAATAGCAATTTTAAAATTAGCAATAACATATTGGCGCGTTTAGTTTCTAGATTTCTGATGTCATTAATGTAGTTCACCCCATAATAATCCCAGTAATGACGACAACAATACAAATAATGTTTCTTCGTAAATATGCTCCTAAGATAGATTGACAAAACACGTACAAACCTGAAAGAACCTCAGCCCTTATTTATGAGGATCTTTTGTTAACTTCATTGAAACTAGTTCTAATTTCGGAAATTTGTTCGCAAAATTGCTGCCCAATCACGATGAACAGAGTGGAAAATGAGCCTGACAGCGAATTAGATAGCTTGCTGTCCTGAAAAACGCTACGCGAACCTTCATTGTGCAGTGGCTTGCATTTCTAAGGAGCAAGCGACTTGTCGTCAGATATAACAACTTCTCTGATGGGAGACAGTATGCGAACGCTGGTAGTACAGAGTTCAGTCCCAAGAAAAACGAAGCCTTAGAGAATTTGTGAGAGGAATTTGCGGGTTCGTTCTTCTTGAGGTTGAGTAAAAAATTTTTCAGGGGTGGCTGATTCAACTAAGTTACCACTATCCATTAACACTACTCGGTCAGCAACTTCACGGGCAAATCCGACTTCATGGGTAACTACTACCATTGTCATACCTTCACTGGCTAAGTTACGCATGACATCCAAAACTTCTCTGACCATTTCTGGGTCTAATGCGGATGTAGGTTCGTCGAATAGCATAATTTTAGGTTGCATCGCTAAAGCACGGGCGATCGCTACCCGTTGTTGCTGTCCTCCAGATAGCTGTCCTGGATATTTATTCGCCTGAGCCAAAATTCCTACTCTTTCCAATAGCTGCATTGCCAATTCCTCAGCTTTGGCTTTTTGCCAACGACGTACCCAAATGGGAGCTAAGGTGATATTTTGTAGCACTGTCAAATGGGGAAATAAATTAAACTGCTGAAATACCATCCCGACTTCTCGCCGAATTGCTTCGATGTTTCGTAAGTCATGGCTCAGGGTAATGCCATCAATATTAATTTTTCCTCTTTGGTATTCTTCTAGAGCATTAAAGGTACGGATAAAAGTTGATTTACCTGAACCAGAAGGCCCCATTAAAACCACAACCTCTCCGCGATAAACCGTTAAACTCACGCCTTGGAGAACATGAAATTTGCCATACCATTTATGAACATCTTCAGCAATAATTATAGGGATTTGTTCACTCACAGATTTTTACCTCAAATTTTTCAAAAAGGCAGAAGACAAGAATGTGAAGAAGAGTGAATAATGACTACTGACTCAACTGTTTCTCTAATCGCTGAGAAGCTAAGGACATAGAGTAACAAAATATCCAATAAATTAAACCAATAAATAAATATACTTCTGCATAACGACCAATAAATTGAGGTTGTGCCAATATGGAACGGGCAATGCCTGTAAGTTCTACTAAGCCGACAAGAGATAATAGAGAAGTATCTTTAAATAAGCCGATAAATTGCCCTACAATGGCGGGAATTACTGCACGTAAAGCTTGCGGTAAAACAATAAATATAACTACTAGAGGTGTGTTTAATCCTAGAGCTTTAGCAGCTTCCACTTGTCCGCGCGAAACAGCCTGGAGTCCACCACGTACATTTTCTGCCATGTAAGCTGCACTGAACAATACTAAACCAGCGATCGCTCTGACAACCCTATCTAAACGCACATCTGCAAAGAGAAATAAAGGTAACATGACTTGGGCAAGGAATAAAATCCCAATTAGAGGGACTCCGCGCACAATTTCAATGTACAGGATAGAAAACCAACGGACTACAGGTAAATTGCTAGTTCGACCTAAAGCTAGTAAAACCCCAATTGGAAAGGAAAGCACAATACTGACTGCGGCCATGAGTAGGGTCAGTAGTAAACCATTCCACAAAGTGCTGGGTACGGATGACAAACCAAATCCACCACCAATTAACCACAGGATTACAGGGAAAGATAACAACCATGCTAGGGAAAGCCAAGGCGCGATAAATTTAGCAATGGCTAACTTTTGTTTACCGAAAAATGTTGTCGCAGTTATTGTACCTAAAATCGCAATAATGGCTAATACAAACCAAATTCGCCAATACTGGCTTTGAGGATATCTACCAACTAGAAATAAATGCAAATTGGCTTGAACTACTGCCCATTGTGCTTGAGTAGTAGCCCAAATTATTGCCCCGTAAGCTACCCAAAGCAGTAATACTAAGCTGATAACAGTTAATAAACTGTTATACCAATTGCTAAAGAGGTTTTTATGTAGCCAAGTTAGTTGTTTAGTCATTAGTCATTAGTCATTGGTCAACAGTTTCTTTCTTGTTTTCTTCCCAGTCCTCAATCCCTATTACCTCTCTCTAATCTGAACTCTGCGATTGAATAAGTTCATGATCAGGGAGATGGTCAAACTGAGGGTAAGATAAGTCAGGATAAGTACTAACATGACTTCCACTGCTTTACCCGTTTGGTTAAAGGTGGTGGAAGCAACAAAATAGATGTCAGGATAACCGATTGCGATCGCTAAACTGGAATTTTTGGTGAGATTAAGATACTGACTGGTGAGTGGCGGAATAATTACTCGCAAAGCTTGGGGCAGAATGATTAAGCGCATGATTGAACTAGGTTTTAGTCCTAGCGATCGCGCTGCTTCCCATTGTCCTTTGGGAACTGACCCAATCCCACCCCGAACAATTTCGGCGATGAATGCACCAGTGTAAAAAGTCAATCCCAAAAGTAAAGCAGCAAATTCCGGCGATAGGTTAAACCAGAGTGTTTCTATGCCATTTTGGCTCAGACTGACAAATCCCCCAAGGGTGATTTTATTGTCTATCTTGGGGAAACTTAAAAAAACAGCGAAGTACCAAAACAGCAATTGCAACAGTAGCGGTGTATTACGGAAAACTTCGACGTAAACTGCCATGATGTTTCGCACTAGCCAGTTGTCAGACAGTCTGCCAATTCCAGCTATAACACCGATGATAGTTGTGAAGATGATTCCTAAAATTGCTATTCGCAATGAGTTAATTAGCCCCACCCATAAGGCGCGACTATAAGAATCAGTTGGTTGATAAGCAATTGGCGTTTCACCAATGTCAAATGATGCTTGTTGGTTGAGAAAACCAAAGCCAAACTGAATACCTAACTGCTGTAAGTTGCGATTGAGGTTTCCCCACAGCATCGCCACTATAGCTAGTGCTAAAAACACAGCAATGAGTTGTCCAGTAATTCGCCAAAAGCGATCGTCACGCCAAAATGGGGGTTTAGTGTTGGTCATTAGTCGTTAGTTTATGGGCATTGGGCATTGTTTCTTCTACTTGTCTACCCTGTCACCTGTTACCTCTTACTTACCTCCTTACTAGCGGAACGGTGGCGAATACAACAGTCCGCCTTTTGTCCATTGTTGATTTTGACCGCGGGGTAAGTTGAGGGCCGTTTTGGGGCCGAGGTTGCGATCGTAAATTTCACCATAGTTGCCAACGTGTTTTATGGCTTTAGCAGCAAAATCATTAGTTAAACCAAGTCCTTCACCTAAATTGCCTTCAGTTCCTAGTAACCGTTTGACATCTGGATCGTTACTGGTGGCTAATTGAGCTACATTCTGTGAATTAATGCCCAACTCCTCAGCTTTGATCAGGGAATAAACTACCCAAGTTAGAGTATCACGCCATTTACCATTGCCTTTCGCTACTGCTGGGGCAAGGGGTTCGGAAGAAATGACTTCATCTAAAATGACGTTATCTTCTGGTTTAGGGAGGGTTGTACGTCGAGAAACTAAGGCGGAGCGATCGGCGGTGACAGCTTCACAACGTCCTTCGGCATAGGTGGCAAAGGTGACATTAACATCTTCAAACACTACTGGTTTGTAGGTAATACCTCGTTTCCGCATTTGGTCTGCTAGATTCTGCTCTGTAGTAGTACCAGTTTGTACGCAGATGGCTTTATCTTTGAGGTCTGTTAGAGATTTAATATTGCTATTTTTACGCACCATAATGGCTTGCCCATCATAAAAAACTACAGGGGCAAACTCTAAACCTACTGACGTGGCACGGCTTAATGTCCAGGTGGTGTTACGGCTGAGAATATCTACTTCTCCTGTTTGTAAAGCTGTAAACCGTTCTTTAGCATTGAGGTTACGGAATTCTACGGCATCTGGATTATCAAACACCGCAGCAGCCACAGCGCGACAAACATCTACATCTATACCGCTATATTTACCGTCAGTGCCTACAAAACTAAATCCTGGTACTTCGCCACTGACACCACAAATGATCTGACCACGGCTTTTGACAGTATCCCAGCGATCTGCTGACGTGTTACTGGTATTTGTTGTTTGTGCTGTGTTTCCACCACAGGCAGCAATAGCAAATATTAAGGATGCTCCTAGAATTAAAGTTGATTTCCTCATACTTCAAAAATTATTGTTGCTCAAAATGTAGTTGTGAATACAATACTTCTATTAAAACCAATAGACTTCTGTAATATAAAACTTTTTTAGCACTTAATGTTGCACTTTTATGCACGGAAAAAATATTGATGATTTTCTTGATTTATTGATTTTTCTTATTTATATCGGAAATCAATCCTCTGGTATTTTCAATATGTGCATGATTAACTTGTATCCTGAAATTCAACTTTCTATAATTTTTAGTTATTTATATTTGGTCGATGAATTACATTTTTTATAGACTCAAAGTTTTTTGTAAAAATAATAATTAACTGCATAAAATAATTTTCAATAAGTACGAACAGAGAAAAACAAGATTTTATTATTTACTGTTTTAGAGACTTTTTATTATTAACCATGTGATTGATAATAAAAATCTTATTTGTCGAATTGATTAACAATAAGATGCTACATTTTCAAGCCTTAAAAGTCAGAGATTCCAGACTTTTAAGCAGTTGGGCATATTGTTTTTAACTAATTCAACCTAAGCGATCGCCTCTAAAGGGTTAAACTAGTTTTCGTGACAGCTGCTCCACCGTTACTTAAAGAGGGTTTTATGGGAGCTAACCTCAAGCAAATTGCTAATTACTTAGACAAACTAGGCTGGGACTACCGTCTTGATGAGGAAGAAGACAGGATTATTACAGGTGTAGAAGCTGATAACTTAGAAGATTTTCTAATAGTTGTCCAATTAGATGAAGAGGGAAAATTTTTTCGGTTATTTGCGCCTCATGTTCTTCCAGGGGTACAAGATCATCCTCACAAGGGGGTGATCTTACAAACAATGTTGGCTATTTCTTGGGAAACAAAAATGCTGCAATGGGAATATGATCCATCTGATGGTGAAATTCGCGCCATTATTGAATTTCCCTTAGAAGATGCACTCCTGACAGAAAAACAATTTCATCGTTGTCTGAGTGGGTTAATTCAAATCGTTGATAATATAGCCATCCCACGTTTGCATGAGGTGATGGCCACAGGTAATGATCCGGGGAATATAGAACTAGGGGAAAGAATTTTGCTGAGTATCCAAGAGGAAGCACCTGGATTACTGGAATTACTGGCAAAGGCGATCGAGGCGAGGAAGAGACGGGGAAGTTTTCCTACAGAGTGAGACGAAACACCACTTAAATAGCTATACTCCAAAGTGATACCCTCACTATATACTGAAATTTTCTAGGGCTGGATTTTATGACATCCTATGCAACCTCCTCTGCCAAAGCGGAAATGAGTGAACTCCGGCGGTTAAAAGGCCTACTACCGCCAGAATTGCAGAGTTGGGTCACGGTTGAAGGCACAACTGAGGTCAATCCACCCCTGATCCGCAGCGAAGAAATTGGTAAAGACCAAGTAGAGATTCAAATTGACTTGGTGAAATGGGATACTCTGGCAATGGATCAGCGTAATCTGCTGTTCTGGCATGAAGTCGCCCGTATTCAAAATGACACAATTCCCAAAGATGGATGGGAAATGGCAGCTTTAGCCATCGGTTTAGGTGGAGCTGTAGGCGAGTTGTGGGTGCAGGATGGATTACTGTTAGTTTTAGCTTTGGCACTGTGTGGTGTGTCAGGCTGGCGACTATATCAGAAGAACAATGGCGAGAAGCAAATGCGAGAATTAATCGATGCTGACGAAAAAGCGATCGCACTAGCAACTCGTTTTGGTTATAGTCTCCCCAATGCCTACAAAAGTCTAGGTAGTGCCTTAAAAACCCTGATCGATAATACTCCTAGCAAACGCCAGCGTTCTCGCTATGAAGCACGACTATCTGCTCTCAAGCGTAGTGCCAATAAAGCCAAGGCTAAATCTAGAAGCACAGATGAAAGCGGAATTTAATCTGGAAATATTTATGAGGGTGGGTATTGCCCACCCTATGATTTAACTAGTCTTTCACAAGCTGAGATCGCCGCTTCAGCCACATAGAACTCAAGCTTAGTAACACAATTCCTAAGCTTTGGACTTCTGTATTAAGAAAAAGTTAATCTTGGATCAAGGTAACTATTTAGACATCTATATTTCATAGATGTCGAAGGATAGGAGTAAATCTTCATCAAAACTTTAACAATTAAGTATGATGCGATACAGGACATAATCTTGTGTTTCCTGCCTCCTCTCTCCTGCCTTTCTTCAAAGCTGATTGAGCATTTTGTGAGTCTGAGGGATGACGCGGACTTGTTTTAAACTTTTTTTCATCAAAGCTTGCCAAGTTAAAACCTGTGCCGGTGTGGGAGCAAGGATAGGGATTTTATTTAATTGCTCAGAATCAGCTAAAGGCGTAACAGGTTGTAAAAATACGGGAATATCAGGACTAATATCTGCCACTAATAAAGCAGCTTGCTCTAATTCAGCTACATCCGTATGATGAGAGATAATTATTTTAATGAATGTTTCTAAATTTGGATAACAAATTTGTAGAAACTTCATATGTTCTGACCAATAGGATTCACCACTGACGCTAGGAAGTTTCAAATCCATACCTACAGAATCTAGATATGGTAATATCATGGCCAACTGTTCTGGGCGATGTCCGCCGGTTTCCAAGTATATAGGTAGACCAGTGAGCGATCGCGCCTGGGGCAGAAATTCCTTTAAGAAACCTGCATGAAGAAGTGGTTCTCCTCCTGTTAAGCTAATGCTATCGTGTAAACAAGGTAAATTCTGTCGTTCAATCCATTCTAATAAGACTGGTATTAAGACAGGGTTGGAGTGAATTTCAAAATCTCGGAGTCCGGGCGATCGCTCGATCCTACAGTCAGCAGGTGTATGCCATGTATGGACACTATCGCAAAAGTGGCAACGTAAGTCACACAAAGCAAAGCGAATAAAAATTTGACGTGTCCCGACATTCAGTCCTTCCCCTTGAATAGCAGAAAAGACCTCAATCAGGCGTGCAGTAGGTTCGGCTGTAGTGTTAGCAGTCATAGGATAGTAGCAACGCGATCGCGCTGCATCGGTTCAACAACAAGTGAGTTTTTAATCTCTTGTTCTATTGTGAATCTTGTAGGCAATCCCTAACTCAACCTATAAAACTAACTATGAGTCATTATTCCTACTTATTTAAAATGAGGTTAGGTGATTTTCTAGGACAAAATAATGTTTGGCTGATTAAATTTATATGGCAACGAAAGTGCAGAGCTTCATGACTAGCCAACCCACTGAGGTAAATTTTCCAGTTACTTCCCTAAATGAAACGGTTATAGTGCAGGTATCTGCGCGGTTAAGCGTGCTTGAAGCAGTAAGCTTTAAGCAAACCTGCCAAAATTTAACCCAAGAAAATAACCATCCCAAGCAAATCATTATTGATTTTCAGAAAACCACTTTTATGGATAGTAGTGGTTTAGGTGCTTTGGTAAGTAGTTTTAAAACTACTCAAGAAAAAGAAATTTCCATGATCCTGCGGAATGTTACCCCCCAGGTCATGGCAGTGCTAAACCTTACAGGACTAGATAAAGTTTTTTCCATTGAGTCTAATAGCGAAGCGTTACCCATAAAAGATGATAATGTCACAGACATTCAGAAGGCTTCAACCCGCAAAATAGAGCAACTACCAACTACTCATCCATCCGTAGCATCTTGGATGAAACGATTTATAGATATTATTGGTGCTTTGGTGGGTTTGGTAATCACAGGAATTTTGTTTATTCCCATAGTGGTCGCTATCCAAATTGATGATCCCGGCCCGATTTTCTTTGGACAAATTCGCTGCGGTTGGATGGGGAAACGCTTTAAAATTTGGAAATTTCGCTCTATGTGTGTAGATGCAGAAGCGAAAAAAGCTCAAGTTAAAAACCAAGTCCAGGGTGCGTTCTTCAAGAATGAAAATGACCCCCGAATTACACGCGTCGGCAGATTTTTACGTCGCACCAGCTTAGATGAGTTTCCGCAATTTTGGAATGTCTTGCAAGGCGACATGAGTTTAGTGGGGACTAGACCACCCACACCCGATGAAGTGGAACGCTATGAAGTTCCAGAGTGGCAACGTCTTGATGTGAAACCCGGTATGACTGGGGAATGGCAAGTTAACGGTAGGTCTAAAGTTCGCAGTTTTGAAGATGTAATTAGGCTGGATTTGCAATATCAGAAAAACTGGAGTTTGATATATGACTTGAAGTTAATTTTCAAGACTGTTGCTGTTATTTTTAACAAAAACAGTGGTGCTTATTAGCAAATTATTTATATTTTAAATTTGTTAATAAACTTGCAACTACTAAATAAAATTTAGTTGTGACTATGCCCAAACTAATTTAAGTTTTGGGCATATTTTTTATTCATTATAATGATATTTGCATGAAAGAATAATTATTAAATCTTCATCTATTTTGTAAACTAATCTATGCTCATCTGTAATTCGCCTTGACCAATAACCTTGTAATTCGTATTTCAAGGCTTCAGGCTTACCGATTCCTGAAAATGGTTCTCTTTGAATATCTTTGATTAGATCCAATATCTTTTTAAAAATTTTCTTATCTTCTATTGTCCACTGACCTAATTGCTCAAAGGCTTCTGGTTCAAATGCTATTTTTTTCATATTCATCTAAATCAACATAGATCAGATTTCCTTTCTCTACATTTTCTAAAGCTTTAAGTAGATGTTTTTTATTAGCTTCTGAGTTGAGAAGATAGGTAGTTTCATCTTCTTTATTTGGCTGTTCAACTAGAACTATCACTTCTACAATAGTCCCTTCTGGTAATTCGGTTGTAGAAAGTTCAATTTTCCCATCTTTACCGACAATAGCCTTTTGCTTAATTCCACTGAGCATGATTTTTAGATACTCCTCTCCTAAGCGAGATATTGACAAGATTGTATAACCTTATATTAACTCTATTTAATTAAAGTCATTGAGTGCGATCGCAACTTTTCTCAATATACGAGGTTGGGTGGAGAAAAGCGCGACTTGATATGGATTTCGGTGTTGGGTTACGCTATTGCTTCATTCAATCTACTTCTAGTTATTCATGTTATTTCACTCTAATTACAGGGAAATATAAAAGTAACCTGATTGAGAATAAATTAGAGGTAGTAATGGCTGATTTATCTAGATTGAAGTGGAGTAAAAATGTAAGTTATCAAGGTAGCGAAATAACATTTTGGGATTTTCCAATAAATGAACTGTCAAAAATATTTATCTTACATTGGAAAAAAGGCTATGAAGCTAATGCAGCAAAACCGGAAGAGGGTGATATTTTATTAATCAGGCAACACGCCCGTATCACACACATTGTTCAATTGTTTAATAAAACTGTTTATGATGAGGCTTCTGGTTATGAATTTAGCATTGGTCGTCTAGTTCAAATACTTTGGAAAGCACATGATTTGAACAATGCGCCACATAATACAGAAATATTTGGTTGCCCAATTAATTTTCCTCCAAACGGAAAAGCTCACTTTTTAGAAAACATCGGTGATTTTAATGAATATTGGAGTAAGCTTGGCGGATTACCTGCATTTCAAAACTATGTTACAGGTGTGTTAGATAAAAACGGTGAATGGCTACAACCATTAATTGCGTTAGCATAGCTACAATAAAAAAGGCGAACCTATGTTCGCCTCTAAAGTAATTAATTATCTCAAAACCCAAAATCTAAATCTTCGCTTCTTCCTTCACTAACTTATCCCAACCCAAATCTTTCAAATTATTATTACGACGCAGTGGACGAGTTACCAACTCTAAAATGTCACGGGCATTAGTGAAACCGTGAATCTGAGCAAAAGTAAACTCCACAGACCATTTTGTATTAATTCCTCGCGCTTCTAAGGGGTTAGCGTGTGCCATCCCAGTAATGACTAAATCTGGCTGCAAATCATAGATACGCTGTACTTGGTTGTAATTATCTGGCTTCTCAACTATTTTTGGAAGGGGTACACCCATTTCTTGGCAAGCTTTCTCTAGCATGGCTAACTCAGCCGCTTGATAGCGTTTGTCCATGTAGGGAATACCAACTTCATACACAGTCATCCCACAGCGCACTAAGAACCGTGCTAAAGAGACTTCTAGCAAGTTGTCACCCATGAAAAACACAGACTTGCCACGAATTAATTTTACGTAGTCTTCCAACCCTGCCCAGATTTGTGCTTCCCTGTCTTCTAACCCTTGAGGTGTAATTCCAAATACCGAGCAGATTTTTTCAATCCAAGCGCGAGTTCCATCAGGGCCGATGGGGAATGGTGCGCCGATGAGTTTACATTTGCGGCGGCGCATTAGGGTGGTAGCAGTACGGCTGAGGAAGGGGTTAACACCAGCAACATAATACCCTTCTTCTAACACCGGTAATTCAGTAAACCGTTTCGCGGGTAGCCAGCCGGAAACTTTGATCCCTTGCTTTTTCAGTTCTAAGGTTAACTGAGTCACAACAGGATCAGGTAGAGAACCAAATAGAACCAAGGGGGGATGATCTACGTACTCTGATTCTTCTTGAACTACGTCTTCTTTTTTCTTTCCGAAATTGAGCAGCTTTTGAATAGCGTTACGCTCATTTTTTTCGCTTTCCGCTACGGGAACTTGACTAGGACAACGGTTAGCCATTGCAGCTAATACCGTATCTTCCCCTTGGGTGAAAGCATAATCTAAACCGTTAGCACGGGCTACAACAATGGGAATACCAATTTCACCTTCTAACTTGGGTGCTAAACCTTCCAAGTCCATTTTGATGATTTCAGTGGTGCAAGTGCCAATCCACACAATGACACTAGGATTGCGATCGCGTTTAATTTGCTCACATAATCGCTTTAACTCGTTGTAATCATTGAGTTGTGCGGAAATATCACCTTCTTCTAACTCTGCCATTGCATAACGGGGTTCTGCAAAAATCATTACCCCCATCGCGTTTTGTAGGAAATACCCACAAGTCTTAGTCCCAATCACTAAAAAGAAACTATCTTCTATTTTTTGATATAACCATGCCACACAGCTAATTGGGCAGAAGGTGTGGTAATTTCCAGTTTCGCATTCAAAGTTTAAAGTTGTTGGTTCTTGCGCGATGGTCATTTTAATTTTTCTCCCCTTTATATTTCAATGCAGCTGGAAATAGGGACAGCATTAGAGGGGCGAGTAGAGAGTGGGGAATAGTCAGTGGTGAAACTGACTATTCCCTATTCTCTATTCCCTGACACTGTAATGTGTGGCACATAGCACCAACTAAAAACCCCTAAATTCAACAGCAACGGTATTTTTATGCGTTGGGGAAGAGACGGGCAATTTCCGATTCGTCAAAAACGCCATTTGGTAATTCTTCCCCCATGAAATCATTGCTTTCACCACCCTTTTGTAAGGATGTTTCATCACCCCAGACATCAGATAACACATCGCTGAAAGCGTTTTCGTCAGGTGTATTCAGATCCTCAAGAATTTGTTCTTCTAATCTTTCTACTGACGAAGTTGCAACATCAAAAGAAACATCACCAAAACCGTCTTCTTCTGGACTGGCTGTTGCCATTCTATTGAAGCTATCTTCCATGTTGCCGACTATCAGCGTTTGAGGATCAATCTCTTCCCCAAAAGTATCGGTGTGAGAAACGGCAAAAGTATCATCTTCCGTATTTTCTTCCATACCGACAGTAGACGCTTCTGTTTCGGGCATCGTACTGTTACCGAGGGCGATGTCTGGGTCAAAGTTTAATTCCAGTACCTCAATTAAAGTATCCGCATCAGGATTTAATTTCGCAAAAGGAAACATTAACTGCGCTAATTTCGGATCTAGCGCATTTACCACTCCCAGGATGAGGTAAGAGGGTGGCCGCTTGCCACCATCAGGTGTATATACTGACTCCACTTGCATATGGAGTTTGATCCAATCACGATTGGCTTGGAAAAATTGCAACCACTTTTGTCTAATCGAATCTGTAAAGCTATTAAAGAAAGCCATTATTGACCCCCATCCTGAAAACTAGATGATTTATACAATCATCAAGTCTAATTCCTCTTCAGGATTAGCAACCTGTGGTTTACGCGGATTTAAATAAAAATCAGATAACAAAGTAAATAATTCACGATCAGGAGCATCGTTAGGTACTACCCCTTCAGGTCGTGCAAGAATTTGGTCAGCAATGTTGAGGTAGTAGTCACATACGTAGTTTAATGATGGGTCTGACTCTGCCATTTCAAACAAAGTTTTACCCTTAACACGAGACACCCTAATATCTTCAATTAATGGCAGGACTTCCAGGACGGGCATCGGAACTGCTTCCACATACTTTTCAATCAAGTCGCGCTTGGAGGTACGATTGCCAATTAATCCAGCTAGACGTAGTGGGTGAGTTCGTGCTTTCTCTCGCACTGAAGCTGCAATGCGATTGGCAGCAAACAAGGCATCAAAGCCGTTATCAGTAACAATCATGCAGTAATCAGCATAATTGAGTGGTGCTGCAAAACCGCCACAAACAACGTCACCCAAAACATCAAACAAGATTACATCGTACTCATCAAAGGCATTGAGTTCCTTCAGTAATTTCACGGTTTCACCAACGACGTAGCCACCACAGCCCGCACCCGCAGGCGGCCCACCAGCTTCAACGCAGTCTACACCACCATAGCCTTTGTAAATTACGTCTTCAGGCCAGACATCTTCATAGTGGTAGTCTTTTTCTTGCAGGGTATCAATAATAGTAGGAATTAAAAATCCAGTTAAGGTAAAGGTGCTGTCGTGTTTGGGGTCACACCCGATTTGCAGAACTTTTTTGCCGCGTTTGGCTAGGGCGACGGAGATATTACAGCTAGTTGTAGATTTACCTATCCCACCTTTTCCGTAAACTGCTAATTTCACTGTTGTTTGCCTCTTATCGTTTTTTATGAAACTTCTGGCTAAAACTTTGACTTGGTGAGACGTGACAAATCGCCGTCTCTACAAAAGCAATATGTGAGGTCTGTGAATGTGATTATTGTCGAAATTTCACGGGAAATAAAGGGGTGCTAAATCTGAAAAATCGCTATAAAAGGAATTAGAGAACATTATTGGGTTATTAATTAACTCAAAGCCCATAAAAATCTATTCTTTAGCTAAAAATTTTTTTATTGAATATTTTATATAACTTTTTTTATAAAAATAGTTACAAAAGACAAAATATCATAATGACCGATTATCAAGATTTCTCGTAGATTTAGCCGACTTCAATCAGCACTGTGATATGGCTAGACTTGTTTTAAGCAAAGGCGATCGCAAATGAGGTATTGATTTGCGCCGTAGACCGCAAAAAATTAGGGATCAGTCAATAATCTTACCCTTTATACCTATATCTCAACCTGTGTGGCTCACTGTAGATTAGCCAAATAGAACTATCTTGTAAAAAATTATTAATTTTCCCAATATCATGCAGGCTAGACTAAAATTTCAATTCGGCATTAATTGCCTCTATTTCTTGTAGTGACTGCCATCCAGCTTGCCACTGTGAACTATCTTGCAATAATTTAGCGTTCATCCAAAACCGGACATCAGGATCGCAAGCCGCAACCATTTCAGCGTAAACCCACTTCCCTTGATTTTTGCGATTGACGACTTGAAAATGTCTCCATCCATCTACTTTGGTGGTTGCTGTCCATTTAGAACCCACTAAGTAAGGAAATTTCTGTTTTTTCGTCATTGGATTTACAGTCAGTCATGATCATTATTTATAAATATTTACATAAACAGGAGTGAGAATTCAGACTTCTGAATTCTCACTAATTTAAGGTTCAGCTATTGTTTGTAGCTAATACCAATTCTCTATGAAGTTGCACCAAATAAATGATGTAGAGAGGTTGCATGCAACCTCTCTACAGTCCAGAATAAAGCGCATCTTCATTAAGAAACGGTATAAATAGGGGCAAGTCAGACGCATTCTCGTGAATATTTGCGTATGCTGTTTAACTCGTGCTTATTTATCACTCTGAAAAAATCAGAGCAATTGCCCTACATCAATAAATTGTTAGTTAAAAAACTTCCTTTGTTGCTCCGAATCCAGCGAACCATCCATTATCAATGCAACAAACAAGTCAAACCCTCTTGCTTTAAGTCCTTTGCCTAATACCTAACTGCCTACAACTGGGGATAATTTTTAATTATCCGTTGCACTTTACCATCTGTTGTATCTACGGTCTCTGTTGTATCTATCATACCTGCCACCTCTGTCATACCTGGAACTGGCAACAGAAAACTCAGCTCGGCAACCGTTTCTCACCCAAATACGATTACGAACATAGCCCCAATTGCCTCTACAACTAGCATCAGACAACTGCCTCACAAATCTAACTGGCCCTCTTGCGGGTACTACGCAAGTGTCTCTCCGATTATTCACGCTTTCGCAAGTGATGATTTCGCGCGCGGAAGCAGGGGGAACAAAACTTAAAAGTGTACTGATACTACTAGCAACTATGAAAGTAGCAGTTATGACTGGAAACCGGATAACCATAGTCAATCGATGCTCCGTGAATATAACACCATAACAATTAATTGAGGCTGGCTAAACCCAAGCCATATTGATCATAAAATTTGAGTCGTATGAGCAAATAGGCCAAAAGTCATGAATATAACCATGATTAAAGTCATATTTTGAGGCTAATCGGCTTCCCATCCGGTCAAGCAATGCCTATGTTGTATGGTCTCTCAATTTCGCTGGCATGAAGTAAATGTTGCCTTTGGTATAGAGGTAAGTACGATCACTGTTTGACAATAGACGCTGGATTTTAGATGCTTACGGATGTTACTGAGTAAGAAGACTCAACAGTAGAAGACAAAAGGTAATACTACTACCTGACGAAGACGTGAAGACCGATCCAGCTATTTGTGCCAGTATTCATAAAATAACCATATAAGAACAACGAATAACTATTGTTCTATCTGCATCTGCGCGTCTACGTTCCTGAATCAGCCTATGCAACCAACTAATCCGAACCAATTTACAGAAAAAGCCTGGGAAGCGATCGCCCACACACCTGAGATAGCCAAACAGCATCAACAGCAGCAGATAGAAAGCGAACACCTGATGAAAGCCCTGCTGGAACAGGAGGGTTTAGCAGGTGGGGTTTTGGCGAAAGCAGGCGTAAACTTACAAAAAATCGGCGATCGCACAGAACTATTTATCCAACGTCAACCGAAAGTCTCAGGTAACAGCACTTCTGTCTACTTGGGGCGGAGTTTGGATACACTCTTAGACCGTGCTGAAGGACATCGTAAAGATTTTCAAGACGAATATATTTCTATTGAACATTTATTGCTGGCTTACACTAAAGACGATCGCTTCGGCAAAGGATTATTTCAAGAATTCGGTTTAGATGAAAACAAACTAAAAAATATTATTAAACAAGTTCGTGGGAGTCAGAAAGTGACCGACCAAAATCCAGAAGGCAAATACCAATCACTGGAAAAATATGGGCGTGACCTCACAGAAGCCGCCCGTAAAGGTCAACTTGATCCAGTCATTGGGCGGGATGATGAGATTCGCCGCACTATTCAAATTTTGTCTCGCCGTACCAAAAATAATCCTGTGTTGATCGGTGAACCAGGTGTTGGTAAAACTGCGATCGCGGAAGGTCTGGCACAGCGGATTGTAGCGGGTGATGTTCCCCAATCTCTCAAAGACCGCAAGTTAATTTCCCTCGATATGGGCGCGATGATTGCGGGGGCAAAATTCCGGGGAGAATTTGAGGAACGTTTGAAAGCCGTCTTGAAGGAAGTCACCGAATCTGGCGGAAATATAGTTCTATTTATCGATGAAATTCATACCGTTGTCGGTGCGGGTGCAACCCAAGGCGCAATGGATGCAGGGAACTTGTTAAAACCCATGTTGGCGCGGGGTGAGTTGCGTTGTATTGGGGCGACAACTTTAGATGAATATCGCAAATATATAGAGAAAGACGCAGCATTAGAAAGACGTTTTCAGCAAGTTTATGTAGATCAGCCCAGCGTAGAAGATACAATTTCGATTTTGCGCGGGTTGAAGGAACGCTATGAAGTTCACCACGGGGTGAAAATTTCCGATAGTTCCTTAGTTGCAGCAGCGACCTTGTCTAGTCGGTATATTAGCGATCGCTTCCTCCCAGATAAAGCCATTGACTTGGTAGACGAAGCCGCCGCGAGGCTGAAAATGGAGATTACTTCTAAGCCAGAAGAACTAGACGAAATCGACCGCAAAATTTTGCAGTTGGAAATGGAGAAGCTATCTTTGCAAAAAGAAAGTGATGCAGCTTCCCGTGAACGTTTAGAAAGATTAGAAAAAGAACTGGCGGATCTCAAAGAAGAACAAAGAACCCTGAATGCTCAATGGCAGTCGGAAAAAGATATCATTACAAAAATTCAGTCTGTTAAGGAAGAGATTGACAGAGTTAACTTAGAAATTCAGCAAGCCGAGAGAAACTACGACCTTAACCGCGCCGCCGAATTAAAATATGGCAAGTTAACCGATTTACACCGCAAACTCGAAGCCGCAGAAAGTGAACTAGCCAACGCCCAAAGAACCGGCAAATCTTTACTGCGGGAAGAAGTCACTGAAGCGGACATTGCCGAAATTATTTCTAAGTGGACAGGAATTCCCATCAGCAAGTTAGTGGAATCTGAGAAGGAGAAACTACTGCACTTAGAGGAAGAACTGCATCACCGAGTCATTGGACAATCGGAAGCTGTGACAGCTGTCGCTGATGCGATTCAGCGATCGCGTGCTGGATTAGCTGATCCGAATCGTCCCATTGCTAGCTTTGTCTTCCTTGGCCCTACAGGTGTAGGTAAAACCGAGTTAGCCAAAGCCTTAGCGGCGTATATGTTCGACACCGAGGAAGCATTAGTGCGGATTGATATGTCGGAATATATGGAGAAACACGCCGTTTCCAGATTAATTGGTGCGCCTCCTGGTTATGTAGGCTACGAAGAAGGCGGACAACTGACCGAAGCTATACGTCGCCGTCCTTACGCTGTGATTCTGTTTGATGAAATCGAGAAAGCACATCCCGATGTGTTTAACATTTTCCTACAAATCCTCGATGATGGCCGCGTCACCGATGCCCAAGGTCATACTGTAGACTTCAAGAACACAATCATTATTATGACCAGCAACATCGGTTCACAATACATTCTCGATGTAGCTGGGGATAACTCCCGTTATGATGAAATGCGTCATCGGGTGATGGAAGCAATGCGAAATAGCTTCCGTCCTGAGTTTCTCAACCGGATTGATGAGATTATTATCTTCCACGGTTTGGATAAGCGAGAATTGCGGCAGATTGTGCAGTTGCAAGTTGAGAGATTAAGGGATAGATTAGGCGATCGCAAGATGTCTCTACGACTCTCTGAAGCTGCATTAGACTTTTTAGCTGAGGTAGGATACGACCCAGTATTTGGGGCGCGTCCACTGAAGCGGGCGATTCAGCGCGAGTTAGAAACGCAAATTGCTAAGGCGATTTTGCGCGGTGAATTTAACGACGGGGACACAATTTTTGTTGATGTGCAGAATGAAAGGTTGTCCTTTAGTCGTTTACCTGTTGAGGTATTTAGTAGTTAGTTGAAGCTTGGTTCGCGCATACTGCCAAGGGCGGAACTCGCAGAGTAGGCGCAAAGACGCAAAGGATAAAAGACGCGTCTTTGCACTTTTTTTAAGTTACTGTTATGCAATTAAACTTTAATTACTATTTATTTTGAACATGAGTATTCAGTGTTCAATTTAGCTAGATACTGAATTGGTTTTAGTTCAAACTCAGATAAAAAACTATCTCCCGTCCAAAAATGTCCGTGTGGGTTATTAAGTGCTGAAGTTACATTGAGTTGGCTAAGAAGCTGGTAAATTCTCAGATTAAAGGTAATACCGGGAAACAATTACTACATCTTGTGGGTTCAATTGCGACAGATGATCTTCAGTTGATACGTGAAGCAATTGAGGGAGGGTGTGAGCAAGTTAACTTGAATGAGTGGTGAAATTTAAAATATTAGTTGTAAATAATAATACTAGCTATTAATAAAAATTACTGCTGAAGCTAGATGAATTTTTATCTCCAGAATTTTATTCTCTCAAATAAATAAAGACTCGATAATGCTGGGAGATCCAACCCGGAATATTTCAGCAACTAAATGTAGGTCTTATTAAATACAAAAATAAAAATTTCCGGGGATAAAATTTTATGTCGTTACAGCAGGTTCATGCTTTTTATGAAGTTTTGATGTTAGATTCATCCATTTATGAAGCATACTTTAATAATTGCTGTAAGAGAGGCCTGTTAGGCAGTTATCATTGGAACACAAATAAAATTGTGAATTTTGCAGCTACTCTTGGTTATCAATTCACTGAATATGAATTAACTTACGTCTGGTTTGAAAATGAGCCTCGTTTGATTGATGATTTATCGAATGAATCACAACCAAGTGAATTGATGGAATTAGCTACAGTTTAAGTTTGATCATAAATAAAGACGCTTTTTATGTAAGAAAAGCGTCTTTATTTTTTAAATATATTAAAAACTTGCACCTGGCTGCTTGAGAAAGTCTTCTTCTACTTGTGTCGAGGCGCGCCCCAAAATAGTATTGCGATGGGGGAATCTTCCAAAACGCTCAATTATTTCTAGATGTCGTAATGCGGATTCAATGGCGATCGCACTATCAGGATCATCATTCAACTGCTGAAATAACTTCACAGATTGCTGCTGATTAGCTAAATTTTCACTATGTTCAAAGGGTAGGTAGATAAACCAGCGTTGTACAGGCAAAAATTCGTTGTCGAAACCCTGCGCAACAGCATGTTGTGCGGCTGAAAGGGCTTCCCAGTCAGTTGCAAATGCTTCTGGTGTACCACGAAACATATTTCGGGGAAACTGATCTAGGAGGATAATCAAGGCTAAACAGGTTTTTGGTAAATTCAGCCAGTCATCTAGATATCCAGCTGCGGCTTGTTGGTAATCCTGCAGAAACCGATGCTTTAATTTTTCATCAAATTCCGGTTGCTGCGTAAACCAAAAGCTTTTGGGTTTGCCGTAATCTGGTTCATGAGGATGACCAAACCAAAAATCTAAAATTACCTGTGCCTGGGACATTATTATCTATGCTGACAAATCACTTGTCGCATTTTACGCATATTTGCAGGCAATTCAAAATTCATGGCTTGTTGAATAAAAATTGCGGGGATGGGAATATTTGGGGTGGCTTGCACACTATAAGTAAGTAAAGTCCCATTGCCACAGTCATGTAGCTCAATATTGGCGGAAAAATCTACAAAGCTGCCTTTTTCCATGTGAAATTGCACTTGTTGTCCGATTACCTCTATAACTTTGAGGTAAATTTCCACTTGAGCGGTAAAAAAGAAAAAGGCTTTTTGCGCTGTTTGATACAGGCGTTTGACTTCGCCTCTTTGTAAAACTTCGCTTTTGGTGATGTCGGGAAAGTATTGTACCCAACGGGGGTAGTCAGTAATTTGTTGCCATACATGCGATCGCACCACTGGTAAGTACATACAAGCACTAACCGAACCACCGCAGACAGTATGCGATCGCGTCTGCACTAAAATTTCGCCTTGCATCATCAGGCGTTGCTGTTCTTGATTCCAATTCATACCCGAACCTATCATCACTGGGTCTGAAATATGGCTTACAGACATAAATTTACTTCCGTTACTCCTCAAGTTCACCATCTGCACAGGCTGTAAATACAAACCATCTCCGGAATGAACTACAACCTGATTAATATTTAATTCCAGTTTTCTACATCAGTTTTCCGGAATTAGTCTTAGCCAGTAATTATGCGGAAATTATCTCTAAAAATCCGTAGGTTTAATTACAAATATTCATTGACACTTCAGCAGTAAAAACAATCTAACTACTGCTTACAGTAAAATTCAGCCTCAAACATTTCCCATGTCACAGATTTTATCCCCGCACAACATTCTATGCAACGGCACAACTCCATAAGAACGGGAATTATCAAAAAAATATATGCAAATTCTTGTTACCCTGTCAATGTATCGCAATGTGTAAATTAAGAGGAAAATTCTATGAGTCAATCCACTTTAAACCGCTTATTAACTCAGGCTGTGGGCGTTTTTTTGGGCATTGGGATCGCAGTGTGGTTACTCCGAGGCTTTGGTTTGATTACCTTTATTCCTGGAGGAGTAATTTTATTATTGTTCCTAGGAGCGATCGCTCTAGGGGTGATTGCTTACGCTCAAAAAACCTGGTGGCGTTTTTAATATATAACGAGATAGATTTCCTGTAATCATTTTTCCCCTTAACTGGAGTTCAAGATATTTAACTAGGGGAAAATTATGGGTATTTATGTATGTAGTGTTTGCGGCTACGAATATGACCCCGAAGTAGGTGATCCAGATGGAGGCATCCCCCCAGGTACACCTTTTACAGATATCCCAGACGATTGGGTATGTCCCGTGTGCGGTGCGGTTAAAGATTTATTTGAACCGATAGAAGGTTAAAAGAGTAGGGAACAGGTGACAGGCTGGACAGTTGTCTAGTAAATATAGTTTTGTCCTTAAATTTTGTACCTTATTTACCTCCCTCAATAACTTTGGAAAAACCTTTAATCTCAGTGATATTTCTTTACTAACCATGAAAAGTAACACATCTAAATGTAAAAATTTCTCTGTTACCTGTCACCTGTTGCCTATCACCTATGCTGCTTCTGTACTAGCCTAGATAGTAGATGATCATGTAGAGATGCTTTAAAAATTGCTACCTTCAAAAATTGTAGTTATTGGCGGCGGGGCCGCAGGATTTTTTGGGGCGATCGCTTGTGCAGAAGCTAACCCCCAAGCCCAAGTCACTTTACTCGAAGCCGGCCGCCAACCATTAGCCAAAGTCCGTATTTCTGGGGGAGGCCGGTGTAATGTCACTCACGCTTGTTTTGAGCCACAAGCTCTAGTACAAAATTATCCTAGAGGTGGTAAGGCTTTGCGTGGTGCTTTCAGCCGCTTTCAAGCTCAAGACACCGTAGCTTGGTTTACAGCCCACGGAGTTACACTTAAAACGGAAGCTGATGGCAGAATGTTTCCTATTACAGATAGTTCCGAAACCATTGTCAACTGTCTGATGGATACGGCTCAGTCCGAAGGTGTAGAAATTTGGACTGGTGTAGTTGTGGTTGGTGTCAAACGAATCGGCCAAGAATTTGAGGTGCTTTTGAAGTCGGGAGAAGTGATTAAATGCGATCGCTTGTTATTAGCCACCGGCAGTAGTCACATCGGCTATAAAATCGCTAAGGAATTGGGACATCAGATTGCATCACCAGTCCCGTCATTATTTACATTTAATATTCCCGAAGCCAAGCTGCGGGCGTTAGCGGGGATTAGTGTTAACCCTGTACGGTTGCGGTTATCTGTTGGGGATCAGCCACCACTAGAACAGACAGGGCCTTTATTGATCACCCACTGGGGTGTCAGTGGCCCAGCAGTGCTGAAGTTGTCGGCTTGGGGTGCTAGACTGCTGCACGAACACCAGTATCAAGCCACTTTAGTAGTAAATTGGTTGCCTGAACTCACACAAGAACAAGTTAAGCAAAAAATCTTAGCCATCAAGAACGAATGGGGTAAAAAAGCGATCGCTTTACATCGTGGTGTTGATTTACCTCATCGTTTATGGCAATACATGATTAACCGTGTAGGTATCAGTACAGATGACCGTTGGGCGGAATTACCTAACAAAACTTTAAATTTGTTAGTCCAAGAACTCACTCAAGGCAAATATTTCATCAACGGTAAAGGTGTATTTAAAGACGAATTTGTCACTTGTGGCGGCGTGAATCTGCAAGAAATAAACTTCAAAACGATGGAAAGTAAGTTAGTTTCTGGACTGTATTTCGCGGGAGAAATTCTTGATATTGATGGCATAACTGGTGGATTTAACTTTCAAAGTGCTTGGACTACAGCTTATTTAGCAGGTAACGCTATGGGTAGTAGTGATGTCTAGTTCTGCCACAATGAATCAAAATTAAATCCGTCTATATCCTTGGGTAAATCAGATGATATGACACAGCTTATTTAAGCAGATGTCAATCTGATTTATCAGGAAATAACTTAGTTAAAATACTCAAACGTAAAAGAGTAAATATATATAAACAAGTCCGCTAGGACACGCTACAAAAAGTGACTTATCCTATCTTGAGGCTTGTGAATTCTAACTTTTAGGTGATTTTTACTGTTATCAAAGATAGATATTTGTAATGTTGATGATTAGATAAATACCTCTGATTGAGAATAGAAATTTGCTCAAGTCATGTGTAAAGTTGGGTTTGATATTTTTTCAGAGAGATGAGTTGATATGCAATATCATGACTTCGTATCTTAGGAGATATACATTTTTGATAAAGTTATTATGAAGTTGATTTAAAGCTGCTTTACAATAACTACTGATATCTTCATGAATTGATGCAGTAAAGGGTTCGTAGATAGTTGTTATAAAAATCTAAAGTTTTTTACAGCAAATTTTTTTGTCTCGAATGTAAAAATTTTGTGAAGACTATAGTGATAAAGTGACTTTTCAACATAGAGATACTACGATAAGGCTGTGTATGTTAAGTACCCTTGTTGCATAAAATACGGCTAATTTTCAGTATTTACTCTAGTTCATCAATTGGAATTTCTTGTGCAACAAAGTTCCCTTAGGGTGTGAGTGATGCGTAAACCAGTTCTAACGATTTTTTACCAGTTCAATCCCTGGCAGACCTCCATAGGAGGAATTCAGACACTCATCAATACATTCATCAAATATGCTCCTCAGGAGTTTGAAGTGAGACTTGTAGGGACAGCAAGCGATCGCTCTCAAACTCTAGGTCAATGGCAAAAAGCAGAATTTGCGGGCAGAGAAATTAGTTTCTTACCCCTGTTTTTACTAGAAAATGACGATTTCAGAGGTTTAATACCCACAACTATTAAATATACAGCTGCCTTGGTTGGGCGTAACTACGCTTCAGACTTCATGCACTTTTACAGAATAGAACCAACCATAGTGACTCGTCACTGGCAGGGCGAAAAGACGCTGTTTATTCAAAATGACATCCAAGCGCAGATTGCAGCGAAGGACGACAAAAACGCCATACTGTGGAGAAAGTTTCCCGCCGCCTATTTCGCCTTAGAAAAGGCTTTGGTGAGCCAATTTCAGCAGATCTATTCTTGCAACACAGAGTCCATGAAACTCTATCAACAGCGATATCCTCACTTGCAAGACCGGGTAGCCTTTCTCAAAAACACCTTTGATGAAGAAATTTTTTATCCCTTATCGCCAGACAAACGAGAACAGGGTAGACGCGAACTAGCAACACGCTTGGGATTAGATGAAAATACCCGCTTCATCATGTTTGCTGGTCGTTTACATCCCCAAAAAGATCCCATCCTCCTCATCCGTTCCATAGCCGCTTTAGGTGAATCTAATATTCATCTATTAATGGCTGGTAATGGTGAGTTAGCTGATTCAGTACGGGCTGAGATTACCCAATTGGGGCTAGAAAAACGAGTGACAATGTTAGGCGCAGTCCAGCAAAAAGCATTGGCTGATTTACATCGTGTCTGTCAGGCGTTAGTCCTAACTAGTGCCTTTGAAGGTTTGCCGTTTGTAGTACTGGAGGCTTTAGCTTGCGGTACACCGATAGTCACGACAAAAGCAGGTGAAACGCCACAGTTACTCTCATCAAACAGTGGTATTGTCTGTGAAGAACGCACTCCAGATTGCATTGCTCATGCTTTACACCAAGTAGTCATGAATCCCGAAAGTTACCCAACTTCTGCTTGTGTGAGAACCGCTCAACCTTACGCAGCTAGGACTGTCATCAATGAAGTGTATAAAAAAATGTGGCAGCGTTGGGAAACAAAGTCTTTAGTTGCAGCCACTTGCTAATCAACCCTATTTGTGGGCGCGTATAAGGAGACAAGGAAGAGATTTGATCAGTTTCCGATGCCCCATTCCCTATTCCCTGTTCCCTATTAATGATTTTTCAAGGCTAATTAACTATGAGAATTGCAGTCATTGGTGCAAAAGGTATACCACCGAAACAGGGTGGTATTGAACATTATTGTGCAGAAATTTATCCTCGGATGGTGTCAGAGGGACACACTGTAGATTTATTTGCTCGCTCATCCTACACAGAGAATGCCGGTTGGAAAAGTAATGAGTTTCGCGGAGTGCGAGTCATTTCTGTCCCAGGCTTAGATTATACAGGTGTCGATGCTCTAGTCACTTCAGCAATGGGAGCGATCGCTGCTACTCGTCAGCAATATGATATTATCCATTTCCACGCCCTTGGCCCTTCTTTGTTTACCTGTATACCTAAGCTGGCGAATGCTGCCAAAATTGTAGTTACCTGTCACGGTTTAGACTGGCAAAGAGCTAAGTGGGGTAATTTATCTACGAAGCTCATTCAACTAGGAGAGCAAGCAGCAGTCCGCTTTGCTCATAGTATGGTTGTGGTATCAAAAGCACTGCAAACATACTTTTTGCAAACATATGCCAAAGAAACAGTTTACATTCCCACAGCTCCCGCCAATTACGGTCAATCTGACCCAAATTTTCATTATGGTCAGAGTTTAGGCTTGGAAGCTGGTCGTTATATTCTGTTTTTGGGCAGACTCGTTCCCGAAAAACGCCCTGATTTGTTAGTTGATGCTTTTTGCGCCCTCAACCCCAAAGGATGGAAACTGGTTCTAGCAGGGGGTATCAGTGATACGAAACTATTTACCTCCCAACTGCTAGAAAAAATTGCTCATCAAAAAAACATTGTCTTTGCTGGGGAACTGAGAGGGCCTCGTCTTTGGGAGATTGTTAGAGGCGCAGGCTTGTTTGTTTTACCTTCCGATTTAGAGGGATTACCTTTATCAATGCTAGAGGCGATGCGAGAAGGTATCCCAGTTTTGGGCAGTGATATTCCACCGCATCAACAACTGCTAGCGGAAGAACGCGGAATGCTATTTGAAGCTGGCAATCTAGAGTCCTGTATTTCCGCCATAGATTGGGCTTTGCATCATCCCGAAAAACTCTCACCCATGCTCAAAAAGGCACAAACTCACGTCAATCTCAACTACAGTTGGGATCACATTACATCGGAAACTTTAAGACTATATACAGAGGTTCTACAAACTGCTGACATCACCAGCAGATTGCAGTCGAAATCCACAGATAAAGATTTAGCAAAAGTCGGGGCAGAACATCGGTAATTCTTACATCTTGTAGCAGTAGTTACTTTGTAGTAAGTACTGTTGGTATCAGATATGATAACGAGTAGTTAATATTCTTTAATACTTCGTCCCAGTCGGACAGTCCGCTCTGAAAGAAATTAAGGTATACGTAATGGGAAAAGGGATTTCAACCTTATTATCAATATTGCGCCGCCGAGGTTTGCCAGCTGTGTCTACCTTAGCGGCTGTGATTGGCGCATCCATAGCTTACTTGGCTATAACACCGCGTTTTTACGCCACATCAGCGAAATTGATGGTTGATGCTAAAGGTGTGAGCGTTTCGGAATTGGGGCGCGATTTAACACAGCCTTCAGTAGTAGGACGTAGTAGTAACCCTCTAGCTGACCAAGCAGAACTAGTAAAATCACAGGCTGTCTTGGATAAAGCCATAGAGAATTTAGCATCCCAAAATCAACACAGTTCCCATCCTATTCAGATAACACCTGCGAATATTAGTAGCTCCTTGAAAGTCAGCATTTTACCTGCTACGAACATTCTGCAACTGAGCTATTTTCATCAAAATCCCCAGTTTGCAGCTGACGTGTTAAATGCTGTTTCCCAAGCAATGGTGGAGGAGAATATTCAAGCTATTAGTTCAGAAGCCACTAAAGTCCGGCAATTTTTAGAGAAAGAAGTACCAGTTGCACGGAATCGCCTCCTACAAGCAGAAGTAGCTGAATCTAGATATAGGCAAAAAAGTGGTGTAATTGCTGATACAGACCAAACTCGCAGCTTAGTAGAAAGTTTAGCGAATTTGGAAGATCAAGAACGGACGCTGTTAGCACAAGTACAAGAAGCGCGATCGCGTGATGCTTCCTTAAGAAAATTAACTGCTACAAAAAATATCAATAATGCTTATACATCAGTACGTAGCGGTCAAGATGAACAACTCAGGGCTTTAAGAGCTAAATTAACGGAAATCGAAACTCAACTGATTGAGGCACGGTTACAGTTTACAGATAATCACCCCAAAGTTGTCTCCCTGCTGGGGCAGCGAGATCAGATCCGCTCTTTATATAACGAGCAAGTAGCTCGCGTATCACCAACGAATCAAACCTCATCTTCTCCTGATGTTGCATCCGATCAAATCAGTCAAAATCTTACTACCCAGCTAATTAATAATGAAGTGGAGCGTGTAGCAGTAGAGAACAAACTGCGAGCCGTCCAATCTCTGCGAAACAACCTCCAAGCACGGTTAGCAGTTCTACCGCTTAGACAGCAACCACTCACCATGCTCACCCGCCAACGGGAAGAAGCCGCCGAATCCTTGAAATTGCTGCAAAGCAAACTAGAAGAAGCCCGAATTGCGGAAGCGCAAAAAGTGAGCAACCTCAGAATTATTGAAGTCGCAGAAGTCCCGGATGCCTACGCCTACCCGAAACGCTCAGTTGTGTTAGTCATTGCTATCTTCTTTGGTAGCATTCTCGCTACAGGGGTAGTCTTACTCCTAGAGTTAATGGATAACAGACTCTACGAGGTTGCAGAAGCAGAGGAATTACTGAAGTTACCATTACTAGGAGTATTACCTCGTCTCCCTGCTACCAAACTCACCCTAGAACCGGCCGAAAAATTCTTAGACGATGTCAGTTTGGTTGAGCCTTACCGGATGCTCCTCAAAAACCTAGAGTTTCGCAATGCTGAAAAATTGCAGGTTGTAGTGGTGAGTAGTACCCTGTCTGGAGAAGGGAAATCAGTCGTTGTCTCCCACCTAGCAGCTGTAGCAGCCATGCTATTTCGGCGCACACTCATCATTGATGCAGATTTGCGTAGACCTGTGCAGCATACACTGTTTAACCTTCCTCCCAAACCAGGTATTACCGATGTGATTGATGGTCATAGAACCCTACTCAATGCTGCACAGCCTACAGATATTGAGAATCTCTTTGTATTGACCTGCGGCGAACTACATGGCAGACCCTCACAATTACTAGAATCAGAAGCCATGAAATCTCTCATTGCCGAAGCTGCACTCCACTATGATTTAGTCATCATAGATACACCACCAATCGGGGTTTGTGCTGATGCCGCTACCCTCAGTCAATACAGCGATGGAGTCATCATGACGACACGCCCTAGCGTCACACTCAAAGAATCATTACAAAGAGCCGTATCGGAACTCAATCAAAATCGCATACCCGTACTAGGAGTAGTCGTTAATGGCATGACCAGTGATGCCGAAAAATATTATCGCCATCCCATTAATGAAAAGCAATCTTTTCTATCCAGACCGTTACAAAGGCTGAACTTGCTAGGTGGTAATAGTAGAAATTCTGATCACAGTTAAGGTCAAACCTCTTTTGAGGCATTCAAAATAAGTTTTGTGGCTTGTATCTTTATTTACTTTTGGTCAAGATAGTAATGTTGACGAATAAACGCTCAAGTCGTTATTCCTCATTAGGACTTATAGTTGGGATAGTCGGCGTTGGTATCGGCTTATTAACAGGGTTTCTAGTCGGTGCTAGTCCCTTGTTAATTGGCCTACCTATATTTTCTGTAGCTGTTCTGGTCTGGTTTTTTGCTAAGTTTGAGCAAGCGGTTATTGGCTTATTAGTGCTGCGTAGTGCTTTAGATACCTTCTCTGCCCAGCAACTACCCGCTGCTTTCGCCGTCGGTTTAGATGGCTTGGCTCTGCTTTATGTCATTCTATCTTTATTGACAGGTCAATCCGTAAAAGTAGATAAATTTTGGTGGTTCTTTGCAGGATGGGTAGCCCTCCAAGGAATGTGGGTAATTTTATTACCCTTGGGCGGTTTAGGTTTAGATAGTACGTATCTCCTCGAAGGTGTACGTGAATGGACACGTTTATTTTCGTGGTTAATGGTCTATCTTCTGGTTATGCAACTTCAGGGCAAGATCAAACCGCAAACATTAATTACTACCTTGTTTTTAAGTCTGATCATTCCCCTGACAGTAGCATCAATGCAGATGTTTGTACCTTCGCTGTTACCTTCCTTTCTGTCTCAAGGTAGCCTAGGCACTGGTAATTTAGAAGCCGCCTCCCGCATCAGGGGAACATTAGGTCATCCATCCACATTTGCCACATTCTTACTTTTATTTATTGGGTTAACCTGTTGGAAAATCAGCAACACCCGCAACCGTTTGCCGTGGTTGTGCTTACTAGCTATATTGGCTTTCTTTTTTGTTAGTACTAAAGCTTTGACGATGACAGCCATGTTGTTTATGTTTGTCTTTGTCATGATTGCCCCGAAATTAAA
This sequence comes from Trichormus sp. M33_DOE_039, assembly GCA_015296085.1. GTDB lineage: Bacteria > Cyanobacteriota > Cyanobacteriia > Cyanobacteriales > Nostocaceae > Trichormus. The sequence goes on from DVDT01000082.1 coordinate 93,207, forward strand.
TTTAGTCAATTTAATTGGTGGGATTTTGCTTTTAGGATTAGTAATTACGCTATTTACCAGTACAGATTTTGGCCGAGAACGTCTTGGTTCGCTAGCAGAAACACCACTTTTAAATCCTGATATGGATGTATGGCGAGCAATTTTATTATCTTGGACAGACGGAAATAGTTTTAACTGGAGAATTGCCCAGTGGCATTTCATGTGGGAAGCTTGGAAAAATGCCCCGTTACTAGGTTATGGTCTCAACACAGCTTCCTATGTCACAGTTTTGCAAAATGAAGCGCACAATGATTATCTCCGTGCTTTAGTTGAAGGGGGAATAGTTGGCTTCACAACATTTTTGGCATTGATTGCGGCTCAAGTTTATCGCCTTGTCCACTTCATGTCTAAGTCCGAAAAGAATAGTTCCCAACAAAACTTCTGTTTTGTTCTCATAGCTCTATTTAGTGCCATACTTCTAGGAATGTTTACGGATAATATCTGGAAACATACCACTCTTTTGTTTTATTGGTGGCTTTCTTTATCAGTAGTTGGTTGGGATTGGAATGAGATTCCATCATCAGAAAATAATATTAATCAATTTCAAGTCTCTTACCTAAACAACGAAAGGTCATGAATATTAAAACGGTTTTAGTTACAGGCGATCAATTTATGATTAATCGTCTTAAATTCTTATTCCAAGCTATGTCTAATGATTTTAATAGTATAGAATATCTAGCATTGAATAATTTATATAATTTAAGATTTATTAAAGATATCGCTAATTTTATAAAAATAAAATTCCCATTTTTACCTATAAGAAAAGCAGGTTATTTCCGCAAAAATGCCAAAAGTTTTATCAATAGCTCACGTCAACTAGAACAAAAAATTCACAAAGGCGGGTGTCGTCCCGATTTAATCTTCCATCTCTACGGTATGTATAGTCCCTGTTGGGATAAATGTGATATTCCTTATGTCACATATTTAGACTATACAATGGCTCTAGCCAGAAGAAATTGGATTACATGGGCCCCTTTTGCGACAGAAAAAGAATTTCAAGATTGGATAGATTGTGAGCATCAAACTTATACAAAAGCTCTGCATATTTTCACTAAAAGTCATAAAGTCAAGTATTCTTTGGAGCAAGACTACGGTATTCATTCCAATAAGATTACAGTTTTACACGCTTCAGGCCATTTCTTAGAACCATATCAAGGTAATAAAAAATTTGGCAGCAAACAAATTCTTTTCAATGGCTATGATTTTTTTAGAAAAGGAGGAGATTTACTGTTAGCAGCATTTAAGCAGGTTAAACAAATCATTCCTGAAGCAAAGTTAGTTATTGTAGGGGAAATTTTATCTATAAATGAGGATGGTGTTGAGAATCCTGGATATATTTCATCTCCTACAGAAATGAAAAAAATTTTCCTGGAAACAGATATAGTAGTCTCACCTGCACGTTGCGAACCTCTAGGTCTATTTTTAATAGAAGCTATGAACTATGGAATTCCTTGTATTGTATCTGATCAGGATGGGATGCCTGAAATTATTGAGCATGAGATAAATGGACTGGTAATTTCTCAACCTACCCCTGATATTTTAGCCACTCATATGATTAATTTATTATCTGAAAATAGCACTTTAGAATCCATGTCAAAAAATGCTAGAAAAAAAGTTTTCGAGCAGTTAAATTGGCACACAATTGCTCAAAGAATAAAACAAACACTAACTGATATTTAATTTATTTACAAACCATGAATACGGAGAATAAAATTTATGCCAAAAGTTTCGGTGATTATTCCTGCTTACAATGCAATGGCATTCCTGCCAACTACTTTAGATAGTGTTTTACAACAAACTTTTAGTGATTATGAAGTAATTATTGTGAATGACGGTAGTTCTGATGGGATTGTACATTGGTTTACACAAATCATAGATGTCAGAGTGAAATTAATAACACAAGAGAATCAAGGCCCGGCGGCTGCGCGCAATAATGGCATTACTAATTCCCAAGGAGATTACATAGCGTTTCTAGATGCTGATGATATTTGGGAAGCCACAAAACTAGAAAAACAAGTTGCTATTTTAGAAGCAAACCCAACTATCGGTTTAGTATATAGTTGGGTGGGTTCAATTGATGCTCAAGGCAATATTGACAATAAAATTCGCAAGAATATTTTTGAAGGTAATGTTTGGGAAAAAATCCTAGAACATAATATTATTGAGTGCGGTAGTAACCCGATGGTTCGCCGTAAATGTTTTGACAATGTTGGTGTTTTTGATCCTTGCTTGGCTTATGCCCAAGATTGGGAAATGTGGGTCAGAATCGCTTCTCGTTATGCTTTTAAAGTTGTTGATGAGACATTAGTATATTATCGTTCACATCCTAGTAACCGCTCTAAAAATTGGCAAATTATGGAGCAAAACTATAATTTGATTTTTGAAAAAAGCTTTGCTTTTGCTCCTGAATATTTATCTCCTGAAGATTTAGAAAATTTAGAAAACCGTATTTATGGTTTTGCTAATTTGCGGATTGCATGGAAAGCCTTACAAAGTGGAGATTATCAAAAAGCTGTATATTTTCGGAAACTAGCCGTTGCTAGACACCCAGAATTACGTCATTTGCGTAATTACATAATTTTAGGTATTGCCATCATCCTAGTGCAAATTTTTGGCATTCATGGCTACAACCAAATCAGAAATACAGCATACAACATAATAGGAAGAAAGGTATCAAGCATTGCTGGCTAGTTAAATAGGTTACTACTCTTATTCATAAACCTGGTGTTGAGAAGAATTAACATTAATAATTTGCTCTGGGTTGATATATCACGCTGTTCAATCTTAAATTTCCTACTATATACCTTTATTGAGGATAGGTTGAGCTAAAGAGTAAACGATATCAATTGCATATCTATCCGGCATAAAAATTCAAGGCTTCTAATAGTATTTTCTACAAGGTGAGTTCATGAAAATTCATAGTATTTGTGTCATTAAAGATGAATCTGACATTATCGAGCAAACACTGATATCAGCAGTAAAGTGGTCTGATTTTATATATGTTTTAGATAATGGTAGTACAGATGGTACATGGGAAAAAGTTTTAACACTGTCTCAAGAATATCAACAAATTATTCCTTACAAGCAGGATAATTGCGCCCATCATCAAGCTTTGGGGGCTGATGTCTTCCATCATTATCTAGCTAATAGTTTACCTGGTGATTGGTGGTGTCGGTTAGATGCTGACGAAATTTATATTGATGATCCGCGTCATTTTTTGGCGGAAATACCGCAGCAATATCAAGCTGTTTGGGCTGCAAGTTTTCAGTATTTTTTTACTGATAAAGATTTGGAAATTTATAACCAGCAACCATCAATTTATGATGATGCAGTACCTGTTGAAAAGAAGTGTCATTACTATCTAAATAATTGGTCAGAAGCGCGTTTCTTTAGATACGATCATAATTTAGTATGGGATAAGGATCAGGGATGGCCTTATTTTGGTGCAATCTATCCATTCAGAATCAGATTAAAGCACTATCAATATCGTTCACCTCAACAGATACAAAAACGGATCAGTGTGCGGCTGTTAGCTAGGGCTAGAGGTAGTCAGAATTTTATACATGAATCTCAGGTAGAGGTAGTCAATAAAATCCATAAGCAAGATGCAAGTGTGACTAATCTGCAACTATCTGGTGATGAATGGAAAGCGAAGATTAAACCCGCCGCTCAATTGGACTATGACAATAACGATGGTGTCTATGTATTGCGAGAAGATTTAATGCCAAACGTGCCAGTCGGAAATCCTTTGTTAATTAATAAAATGAGAATTATGAAAAGATATTTTAGGAGATTGAAAGAATTAGTTACTGTGTCCAAATAAAATTTGTAGCAAGACACTTCAGGAAATTGAGAATTTTCACTTACCGTAAAAGGGGTTGACATAGTAGGTATAATCTGACTTTTGTAGAGAATACTACTAAATCCGCAAAAATGAAGTTTAGTCAAATCGTAACCCAACTCGGTGACATTGCCACATCGCATAGCTTGATAGCCAATCCTGAGCATGACCCAGAAATTACGGGTGCAGCAGCAATTGATGAGGCTACAAGCGGTACTATCAGCTACGTGGAAGGAGCAAAGTTTGTATCGTTAATTAGTAAAACTAATGCTAGTGCTTTAATTGTGCCAGATGATCCAAACATACAAGCACAAGCGCAAGCGCAAGGCATAGTTTGGGTAGCGACAAAACAACCACGATTATCGTTTGCGAAAGCGATCGCTATCTTCTATAAACCATACACCCCCAAACCAGCCATCCATCCCACGGCAGTCATTCATCCCACAGCCAAAATCGGTCAGGATGTCTACATCGGCCCCCATGCGGTAATTCAGGAAGGAGTAGAAATCGGCAATGGTGTGATTATTCATCCCAATGTCGTGATTTACCCCGATGTCAAAATAGGCGATCGCACCATCTTACACGCTAACTGCACCATTGAAGAACGCAGCCAAATCGGCGCAGATTGCATCATTCATAGCGGTGCTGTCATTGGTGGCGAAGGTTTTGGATTTGTCCCCACCCGCACTGGTTGGTTCAAAATGGAACAATCCGGCTATGTAGTTTTAGAAGACCGTGTGGATATCGGCTGCAACAGTACAATTGACCGTCCATCCGTGGGAGAAACCAGAATTGGCAGCGATACCAAAATTGATAACTTAGTGCAGATTGGTCATGGTTGCCAAGTTGGTAAAGGTTGTGCGATTGCTGCCCAAACAGGCTTGGCTGGAGGCGTAACATTAGGCAACCGCGTGATTCTAGCAGGACAAGTCGGAATTGCTAATCAAGCCAAACTGGGAGACGGTGCAACCGTCTCTGCTCAAAGTGGCATTTTGCATGATGTTCAGCCAGGAGATATTGTTTCCGGTACTCCTGCTGTACCCCATAAGATATATCTGAAAGTCGCTGGTATATACAAGCACTTTCCAGAAATGTACCAATTTTTTAGACAACTGCAACGTCAGTTTAAGGAAGTAGGGAATGGGGAATAGGTCAGCAAAGAAGTAAAAAGTAAAGAGTAAAGAGTTTTTTACCTTTTGCCTTTTTAATGACTCATGCCCCATGCTCAATTTATTCAAAATCCCAATTTTTCTAACACTGATTTGGTAGAAACAATATGCCGTTCTAAACCTAGTTCTTTGGGACTAACTCCTAACGCTAAGGCAATTAATTGGGGTAAATGTAAGACTGGCAAACCTAATTTTTTGCCAATTACTTTTTCTACCTCTGGTTGACGAGAATCTAAATTGAGATGACACAGAGGACAAGGAGTAACTAAACAATCAGCACCAGCGGCCAAGGCTTCTTGAATGTGCATCCCAGCCATCTGAAAGGATTGGGTAGTTGCATAACTAGAAAGAGGCCAGCCACAACATTGTGTACGACCACGATAATAAATAGGTGTTGCACCCACAGCCCGAAACACATTTTCCATCGCTTCTGGATGGTATGGGTCTTCGTCAGGTACAGACTTTTGCGCGCGGAGGAGATAACAACCGTAAAAAGCTGCACATTTTAACCCAGATAATTTACGGGTGACGCGTTGGGTGATTTTTTCTAAGCCATAATCTTTAATAAGTGCATAGAGCAGATGTTTAACTTCTGTACTTCCGCGATAAGGCAGACAACCTTCCTTGTGTAACAAGCCATTCACCTGTTCAACATAAGCCGGATTACTGCTGTGAAATTCTTGCAAGCGTTCATTAACGCGACCAATCACACCTTGACAGGTACTGCAATGAGTCAGTAAAGGTAAATTTAATGCTTCTGCTAAAGCAATATTTCTGGCATTAACTGTGTCTTCTAAAAGTTGAGAATCTTCTTTAAATGTGCCTGAACCACAACAAGCAGCTTTTTTTAATTCGATCAGTTCAATTCCCAAGGCTTGTGTGAGGGCTTGAGTTGACTGATACAGTTCTCCGCAAGCACCTTGAGCTACACAACCAGGGAAGTAAGCATATTTTAGTGTCTGAGATAGCATAAAAATAAGATTAGTTGAGGGCAACTGCCCCGATGATAACTGTTTTATCATTCCTCATCAGAGATACTGAGGAGGGAATGTATTTTTTTTGGACATTCATCCAAAAATTTAGTAAAAATTGGTAACAAGCAGCATTGAAAATTTTTCTGAGTTGGGAGTTGTAGTAGCGTCGCGGGACGTGAGCAGCTTATTGAGTGGGGAATCTCACTCGTTATTGACATCTTCTCTATTCCTATTTTGGACAGGGACGTATACGGGCGATCGCGCTTTCCGATAAGATGTATATGCTCAAAACCATGTCTTCCATAAAGAGCAGACTGTAGCAACTGGTTAAGGAATTTTATCTATGAGCCAAGCAGACATTTTTGAAAAAGTCAAGAAAATCATCATTGAACAACTGAGTGTTGATGATGAAGACAAAGTTACACCATCAGCGAATTTTGCTAATGATTTAGGGGCAGATTCCTTAGATACAGTGGAATTGGTTATGGCTTTGGAAGAAGAATTCGATATCGAAATTCCCGATGAAGCCGCTGAAAAAATTACAACCGTTCAAGAAGCAGTGGACTATATCAACAGCAAAGTTGCCGCATCTGCTTAAAGAGGAGTGGGGACTGGGGATTGGGGACTGGGGATTGGAGACTGGGGAAGTAGGGGATTGGGTAAATTTTTCCCCTGTTCTCTGAATACCTACCTCTTCCTAGTCCCCAGCCCCTAGTCCCTAGTCCCTAATTTTTGCAACTTTCTCGCCATCTTTTACTGAGTCATGACAGATTATAATCGTAAACGCGTTGTTGTCACGGGTGTTGGCGCGATTACACCTATTGGTAACACACCTGCTGAATATTGGGAAGGATTGTTAAGCGGACGCAATGGCATTGACTATATCACGGCATTTGATGCCTCCAGTCATGATTGCCGCATTGCAGGTGAGGTAAAAAATTTCGATCCTCATGAATACATGGATCGAAAAGAAGCCAAGCGGATGGATCGATTTTCCCAATTCGGAGTTGCAGCCGCCAAACAAGCAGTTGCAGATGCCAAGTTAGTTATTAATGAACTCAACGCCGAACAGGTAGGAGTTATTATTGGTTCTGGTGTAGGTGGCATCAAGGTCATGGAAGACCAACAAACCATCTATCTGAATCGGGGGCCAGATCGCTGTAGTCCATTCATGATTCCCATGATGATCGCTAACATGGCGGCAGGACTGACAGCGATTCACACTGGTGCAAAAGGGCCAAATAACTGTACTGTAACTGCTTGTGCTGCTGGTTCTAACGCCGTAGGGGACGCGTTTCGCATCATTCAAGGCGGTTATGCCCAGGCGATGATTTGCGGTGGCTGTGAAGCGGCGATTACCCCCTTATCTGTGGCTGGTTTCGCAGCAGCGCGTGCGCTTTCCACACGCAATGATGACCCCACTCATGCTTGCCGTCCCTTTGATCGCGATCGCGATGGATTTGTCATGGGTGAAGGTGCAGGAATTCTCATTCTGGAAGAGTTGCAACACGCCCTCAGCCGTGGCGCACACATTTATGCCGAAATCGTTGGTTATGGTATGACCTGTGATGCTTACCATATCACTTCCCCAGTCCCTGGAGGGGAAGGCGCAACCAGAGCCATCCGCTTGGCATTGAAAGACGCAGGTATCAACCCAGAGCAAGTCAGCTATATCAATGCCCACGGTACTAGCACCCCGGCAAATGATTCCACCGAAACCGCCGCGATTAAGAAAGCTTTGGGCGATCATGCTTACAAAATCGCGGTCAGCTCCACCAAATCAATGACAGGACATCTGTTAGGTGGTTCTGGGGGAATTGAAGCTGTCGCCACAGTACTGGCGATCGCTAACGATCAAGTTCCACCCACAATCAATATTGAAAACCTTGACCCAGAGTGTGATTTAGATTACGTACCTAACACTAGTCGCGCCCAAAAAGTTGAAGTAGCCTTATCTAATTCCTTTGGATTTGGTGGTCATAATGTCACTCTCGCCTTTAGAAAGTACGTCTAGTAGGGAGCAGAAGCTGTGAGATCGGCAGGGGTGACCAACAAGGGAGTGCAGAGGAAGCATAACTTCCTACTCACTCACTACTCAGCACAAGGCTCACGCCCCGCTACGTTAACAGCACTTACTACTCAACACTCACAATAGAATTCAGAATTCAGAATTCGGGGAACAGAATAGTTCACAAATTAGGAGATAATTTGAGTAATCAACCTGCTCATAATCCCAAATCTGAATGAAGAATCCAGAATTGAGGAATATTGAATTTTTCTATTCTGCATCCTGACTCCTGAGTTCTGAATTCTTTCCTTTAACTTTCCAGTTCTTCATTCTCACCGAAAAGCTGAAATTTTAACCTTTGTCGGCTATCCTGTAATCACAATCAGAACAGTATAGTTAGTGTCATTCCTCCATTAGCCAAGGGTTCAACTTGACCTCATTTTTGGCTTGATTAATTACCAAAAACTCAGGAGATCCCGCTTGTCCAGGCACAATCGGGAATGGGATGATGATACCGCAGGGGAAACTGAATCAGTTAACAGTTAACAGACAACAGTTTTCAAGATGAAATGTACTACTGATAACTGATAATTGATAACTGATAACTATTAACAACCACCCCGGTAAGACTAGCTCCAAGAGTGCTAACCCGTCGTTAAAAATAAGAGATTATGGCTGTTGCAACCCAATCCCTCGAAGAACTTTGTATTAACTCAATCCGTTTCTTGGCAGTAGATGCCATTGAAAAGGCAAAATCGGGACACCCAGGACTGCCGATGGGCGCAGCTCCGATGGCTTTCGTACTCTGGGATCGCTTTATGCGGTACAATCCCAAAAACCCCAAGTGGTTCAACCGCGATCGCTTTATTTTGTCTGCCGGTCATGGCTCAATGTTGCAGTATGCCCTGCTCTATCTGACAGGCTATGACAGTGTATCCATTGAAGATATCAAGCAATTCCGCCAGTGGGAATCCAAAACCCCCGGACACCCTGAAAACTTCATGACCGCAGGTGTAGAAGTTACCACAGGCCCTCTAGGTCAAGGTATTGCCAACGGTGTGGGTTTAGCCATAGCCGAAGCTCACCTCGCAGCAAAATTCAACAAGCCCGATGCCAAAATTGTTGACCATTACACCTATGTAATTTTAGGTGATGGTTGTAACATGGAAGGCGTTTCTGGTGAAGCTGCTTCCCTCGCTGGACACTTGGGATTAGGTAAACTGATCGCTCTGTACGACGACAACCACATCTCTATCGATGGTTCTACAGATGTTGCTTTTACTGAAGATGTTTCTAAGCGGTTTGAAGCTTACGGTTGGCACGTCCTCCACGTTAAAGACGGTAACACCGATTTAACAGCCATTGCTAAAGCGATCGAAGAAGCGAAAGCTGTTACCGATAAGCCCACCATGATTAAGGTGACAACTACCATCGGTTATGGTTCTCCCAATAAAGCTAATACTGCTGGTATTCACGGTGCAGCTTTGGGTGGAGACGAAGTAGCATTGACCCGCCAAAATTTGGGTTGGGAACACGAACCATTTGTGATTCCTCAAGATGTCCTCGACCATACCCGCAAAGCTGTAGAACGCGGTGCAGGCTACGAAACCGAATGGAACAAAACCTTCGCTGATTACAAAGCTAAGTATCCTCAAGAAGCGGCTGCATTTGAGCGTTATCTGAGTGGCAAACTAGCTGACGGTTGGGATCAGGTACTACCCACCTATACCCCCGAAGATAAAGGCGTTCCCACCCGGAAGCACTCAGAAACCTGCCTCAACAAGTTGGCTGCGGTTGTACCTGAACTGATTGGTGGTTCGGCTGACTTAACCCACTCCAACTTGACCGAAATCAAGGGTAAAGGCGACTTCCAAAAAGGACAATACCAAAACCCCAACATCCACTTTGGTGTGCGGGAACACGCAATGGGCGCAATCTGCAATGGTATTGCGTTGCATGGTTCAGGGTTAATTCCCTACGGTGCTACCTTCCTGATTTTTACCGACTATATGCGGGCTGCCATCCGCTTATCCGCATTGTCTCAAGCTGGTGCGATTTGGGTAATGACCCACGACTCCATCGGTCAAGGTGAAGACGGCCCTACCCACCAACCAATCGAAACTCTAGCTTCTCTCCGCGCTATTCCTAACTTGACAGTAATTCGTCCCGCCGATGGTAACGAAACATCTGGTGCTTACAAAGTAGCGATCGAAAGAGCAAAACAAAATGATCCTACTTTGTTGGCGTTCACTCGTCAAAACGTTCCCAACTTGGCAGGTACATCCATTGAGGGTGTAGCTAAGGGTGGATACACAGTAGTAGATTCTCAAGGTACACCAGATTTAATCTTGATTGGTACTGGTTCAGAGTTGAGTCTCTGTGTAACTGCGGCTGAGAAACTCACCGCCGAAGGTAAGAAAGTTCGTGTAGTTTCTTTACCCGCTTGGGATCTGTTTGAAGCACAAGATGCAGCTTACAAAGAGTCTGTTTTGCCTAAAGCTGTTACCAAGCGTATAGCTGTAGAAGCTGCTAGTAGCTTTGGTTGGCACAAGTATATTGGCACTGAAGGTGATACCGTTACTATTGATCGTTTCGGAGCTTCTGCTCCTGGCGGCGTTTGCTTGGAGAAATTTGGCTTTAGTGTTGATAATGTGTTAGCTACAGCTAAAAAATTGTTGGGTTAATCGCAACAGAATATTCTCTTGAGTTTTGGGGTGGGCATAAAATGCCCGCCTTTTTTTGGTCGCGAAGTGACGCAAAGGTAAGGCAGGGAGGATTTATAACAATTCAATCACCTAAACTCTTATTCTCTGTGCCTCTGCATCTGGAGCGTGGTTATATGGGTATTTATAGGTGGGTGCGATGGAATTTTGGGCTGATTTAGCTCGTGATCTTATGCGTTTAAAGCCCAATAAATTACCCTATTTTCAGAAGAAGTCTACGTGCTATGTCCCTTATCCAGCCAGCTTTGTGGCTGATTTGCCACCCCTTCAGCGAGGATAATTGAGAGTATTCTTCTATTGACCTTGATGATTCCATAATCAATACAAAAAAAGAGATAAGCCCTCAAGCTTATCCCCAAAAAATCAACTAATCAATGATTAAGTTCCAGATTGCCAAGAATTGATGTACTCAATTTGCTCAGGAGTCAAACTATCGATGTAAATACCCATTGCTTGCAACTTCAAGCGAGCAATTTCTTGATCAACCTCAACAGGAATAGAGTGCAAACCTGGAGCTAACTTACCTTTATTCTTCACTAGGTATTCACAAGCCAAAGCTTGGTTAGCAAAACTCATATCCATAACTGCGCTAGGGTGTCCTTCAGCAGCAGCTAAGTTAATCAAACGTCCTTGTCCGAGAACGACGACTGATTTACCATTTGTCAACTTATACTCTTCAGTGAAAGGACGGACATCCTTGATTTCCTTAGCATTAGCAGCTAAGTATTTTAAATCTAGTTCCAAATCAAAGTGACCGGAGTTACAAACGATCGCACCATCTTTCATCACATCGAAGTGTTCACCCCGAACGACGTGCTTGTTACCAGTCACAGTGATAAAGATATCACCTAAAGGTGCAGCTTCCGCCATTGGTAAGACGCGGAAACCATCCATAACGGCTTCAATTGCCTTGATGGGGTCGATTTCGGTGACGATGACGTTTGCACCCATGCCACGGGCGCGCAGGGCTGTACCCTTACCACACCAGCCATAACCGACAACAACAACATTCTTCCCAGCTAACAAAATATTGGTAGCGCGGATAATCCCGTCTAAGGTAGATTGACCAGTACCATAGCGATTATCAAAGAAATGCTTGGTGTCAGCGTCGTTAACATTGACTGCGGGGAAGGTGAGAACGCCATCGTTAAACATGGCTTTGAGGCGCACAATCCCGGTGGTAGTTTCTTCGGTTGTACCAATCAAATCAGCAATTTGATTTTGGCGTTCTTTTACTAAAGTTGCAACTACGTCGCTACCATCATCAATGATGATATTGGGGCGATGATCTAAAGCAATTTGGACGTGGCGGTTATAGGTGGCGTTATCTTCGCCTTTAATCGCAAATACGGGAATTTCGTAATCAGTGACTAAGCAAGCTGCTACGTCGTCTTGAGTTGATAAGGGGTTACTCGCAATTAACAGCGCGTCTGCACCGCCAGCTTTGAGCGCGATCGCTAAGTGTGCTGTTTCAGTGGTAACGTGGGCGCAAGCTACCAAACGTAACCCAGCAAAGGGTTTTTCGGTGGCGAAGCGATCGCGGATTTGCCGTAATACAGGCATTTCGCGTCCAGCCCATTCAATACGCTGTCTTCCCAAGGGAGCGAGGCCGAGGTCTTTAACCTCGTGCTTTAATCGGGGAGATGTTGCGGTCATTAAACAGTTTCCTCAAAAAAAAGTAACGAGAGCTACGTATTTTTGCACGCACTCTTCTTGAGTATGCCATGACTCAGGAATTTTAGCTGTAATTACCAAATACCTTGTCAAAGCTGCTGGGAACTAGACTGACGGTTAATAAGCTCCCTGTCAACTACATCTTTGGCTTTTTTCTTTTATCTTTATTTTTGGTAAGAGTATTACAAAGATTTCTCTAAAGTCTTACTTGCAGTAGATGAAGTTAATTGTTATCTATCTTTAAACCACCAACACACACCCGTGTCCACATTCAAAACCATACTGAAAACCAAAAACTCAACTTTTGATAGGTACAATTACTGATTTTAATCGTAGAGGATACTAGGGAATTCATCAGAATTAGGAGGTGTTTGAGTGCGCGTTCAATTTTTGGCGATCGCAGGTGCAATGGTTGTTACTGTTGCATCTGTACCAAAAGCTACAGCCCAGATCCCTCTTTTACCTCAACTGCCAGTTTCTAGCAGTCCGAGTAATGAGAATAGTGAAACCAATGTTGCCGACTGGGTATATTTGGATGGTCGTCGATTGTTCCAAATAGCAGTTTCCAAGAGTAATTTTTCTCAGCGTTCCCAGGATATTCAGCAAAATTTAGCGAAAATTAGTCAAACATTCTTTCAATCAGCTGACCAACAAGTGAAGGTAGCTACCAGAACCATCAATGGGCTACCAGTCATCGAAGTTAACGGTCAATATCTGATGACTGTCACTACCGCAGATGCTGAACTACAACAGTTAGATCCATCAACATTAGCAAATCAAATCGCTGAAGACTTAAAAACAGGCTTAGAACAAGCTAAACAAGAACGACAACCCCAATTTCTCATCAACCAAGGAAAGATTGCTGCGGGTCTTGGACTAGCAATAATTGTAGCTAGTTGGGGTGTGTATAGTTGGCAGCAACGTGCTAAAAAACATCGAGTCAGTACAGTCCCGCGAACTTCCCGCGACACTCAAAATATCACAACTCAACTCAATCAACAGCAGCATCAGCATTTACAAGAAGTTCAAAAACGCCTGTTTCAAATCACCCAAGCAGGAATTTGGGGAGGTGGCGGTTTTGTGATGTTGGGGTTGTTTCCCTATACACGCATACTGCAATTAGGGATTGTCACAGCTGCTCAAATTCCTCTGAAATTGGGTGTCGTGTTACTTGGAACTTATGTAGTGACCCGTTTAAGTTATGCGCTGATTGACCGTTTCACCACCGCGTTGATTAGCAGCGGTGCTTTACTCAACTCAGAGACTTCTGAACGTCTGCAATTGCGAGTCTCAACATTTTCTGGGGTGACTAAAAGTATTGTCACCATTATCTGGGTAGGATTTGGCATCTTAGCAGCACTCATTTTGTTTGGGATAGATATCGTTCCCTTGCTAGCCGGTGCAGGTTTAGTAGGTGTGGCTGTGTCCTTGGCTTCCCAAAACCTGATTAAAGATGCAATTAACGGCTTTTTGATCATCATCGAAGACCAGTATGCTTTAGGTGATGTGATTGCTGTTGGTGATGTTGGTGGCTTAGTTGAAAATCTCAATCTGCGGATGACTCAAGTACGCGATTCGGAAGGACGCTTAATCACCATTCCCAACAGCGAAATTAAAGTAGTGGCTAATCTCTCTAGCCGTTGGTCACGAGCCGATTTAACTATTCCAGTAGACTATCAAACTGACATTGAACAAGCTTTGCAGCTGATTAAAGATGTCGCTTTGCAAATGAATCAAGACCTGCAATGGAAACGTCAAATTATCGAAACACCTCAAGTTTTGGGTATAGATAATTTTGGCGATCGCGGTTTAATGATTAAAGTCTGGATCAAAACCCAACCCCTCAAGCAATGGGATGTCGCACGCGAATATCGCCGTCGGCTAAAAATCGCCTTCGACCAAGCCGGAGTTAATATTCCTGTTCCACAACAAGCCATCTGGGTGAATGATTTACAGTTGCCTAGTTCTCAGGAAGCACAGGTGATAGGCGACAGGAAAGAGAATTTGATCAGTTAGCTATTCACAAGATCATCTCACAACCAAACAAGACAAAGGAATATACCCTACTCCCTTTTTCAAGTTAACTAAGGATTAATTCTTTGCTTTGCCATTAGTCATGTGTGTTGACCACAGAAGACTAATGGCTTTTTTCTTTGACCACACTCATAGTAATTCTCATGAAGCTGCACCAAATACAATGATGTAGAGACGTTGCATGCAACGTCTCTACAGTGCAGAATAAAGTGCATCTTCGTTAAGAAACGGTATCAGCTAAGATTATCTATCCATTCAGAAGTACTGAGAATTTTGCTTAAGAAACCATCTTGAGCAACTAAAGTGGCTCGATGAAGTTCCTCATCTGTAGCAGCACCCGCATTATTTTGGAAGGTGAGAGTACCTGTAGCATCTGAGAGAAATTCCACCGAAAACCCCAGATGAGCAGCTTGTCTGGCTGTAGTGTCACAGCACATTTGAGTCATATATCCCGATATGACGACAGTATCAATCCCTTGCTCTTTTAACCATGCCTCTAATTCAGTGCCAGTAAAACTCCCTGGTAATCTTTTATCAATTAATAAATCATAAGAATACTTAGCAACTTCGGGGTGGATTTCCCACTCTGGAGTTCCCTTTCTAAAAATTGGTGTATCTTCCTGTGGCTGTGTATGTCTGACTACAATCACAGGAATGCTTTTAGACTGAGCCGCATCCATAACTTGCAAAATCTTGTCTAAACTGCCTGAAGGATAAGTGACAGGCAATTTACCTGTGAAATACTCGTTTTGGACATCAATCACTAATAACGCTCGTTTCATGGTGACTAGTCTCCTAGAAAACACCAGAATAGTCTAACTTGCTCTGTCAAAAGATAATTTTTAGCTTGTCTATTCTCGATTTAGTACGTATGTACTATAATAGATGCAGCACTCAAAAAGCCTAGTAGAGCAACTATGTCACGTTCTTCTGGAAGAGGGATTCAAGAAGGGTTTAGTCCAATGATGAAGCATTACATTCTCAATCTCAACCCCACTGCCAAACACGAATGGGATCGGTGCATCTTAAGAGATCCTCTGACTGCAAAGCGTCCTGATATTGCCAAATTAATTGCGGAAGCAGTGGGTGCTGATACAGGCAGTTATTTGGTTAGTGTGAATATAGAAGTACAAGTTTTAGAACAAGCCGCCGCGCCTCAATCTGAACAACTTTCACTTTCATTATCTGAAGTCAACGTCTCGACTCAATTTAGAGAGGCGGCTTAATTGGGGACTGGGGATTAGGGATTGGGGACTGGGAAATAATCTCAGACATCTTTCCCTTGTCTTCTTTCTTAGAGTTGGTTACACCTATTTTGAATATTAAGGAGACGTGGTAAATCGCCGTCTCTACACAAATCTATTTGTCAATTAATCCTACGACTTTGAAAGGATGCGTATAACTTCCTCAAGGAACTGTAATTTTAGATAGCTGATAATAAAAAGCTTTAAAACAGGTAACTTGAGTATGAAGTGCTTATTTATAGTTTGGGTACTTGTACTATCGTTAGTCTTTCCCAATTCTGCGATCGCCCAAACCAAACAGCCCTATACTTTAATCCCAGGACTGGGAACATACAATCATCCAGTTTCTACCCAAAACCCGGAAGCGCAAAAGTTTTTCGATCAAGGTTTAAATCTCGTTTACGGCTTTAATCATGATGAAGCCGTGCGTTCTTTTCAACACGCGGCTGAACTTGACCCGCAAATGGCAATGGCATATTGGGGAATAGCCTTGGCTCTTGGCCCTAATATTAACTCCGTCGTCACCAGTGAAAAAGAACAAGCTGCCTATCAAGCCATCCAAAAAGCTTCAGAATTAGCTGTGCAAGCATCAATTCCAGAACAAGATTATATTCAGGCTTTAGCAAAACGTTATTCCCCCAATCCTAATGCAGATTTACATCCTTTAGATGTGGACTATGCCCAAGCAATGGCCAGTCTATTTCAACGCTACCCTGATGACTTAGATGTAGCCACTTTATATGCTGAAAGCCTAATGGATTTGCATCCTTGGCAACTGTGGACACATGATGGTCAACCACAGCCAGGGACAAACAAAATTGTGGCTGTTTTAGAATATGTTCTAGAACGAAATCCCAATCATCCAGGCGCGAATCACTACTATATCCATGCGGTAGAAGCGTCATTACATCCAGAACGCGCCCTGGCAAGTGCCAAGCGTTTAGAAACCTTAGTACCTGCGGCTGGACACTTGGTACATATGCCTGGACATATTTATTTCCGCGTCGGAGATTATCCGGGAGCAATGCGAGTGAATGAGCAGGCGATCGCTCAAGATACACCTTACATCTGTCACAATCAAGTCAAAGGTATTTATTCTCAGTTATATCTCACTCACAATCTACATTTTCTGATGGTCGCTAGTAGTATGGCAGGCAATCATCAAAAAGCTTTGCAAGCGGCTGATCAATTAATTGCTCATGCGACTTCCATCGACCCTCATTTACCCATGCTAGAGGGATTTCTGGGTAATAAATTATTAATACAAGCCCGATTTGGTGATTGGGAAGATATTTTACAAACTCCTCGACCTGATGCCACACTTCTAACTACTAACGCACTGTGGCACTTTACACGCGGTTTAGCATACGCAGCCTACAACCAGCCAAAAGATGCAGTGATAGAAAGCCGTGCGTTGCTAGCTGCCAGCAAGATAATGCCAGCAGAATCCACCATTGGTTTTACACCTGCCAGTCGCATTTTAGACATTGCCCAAAAATTGCTAGATGCCAAGATTGGTGAATCTAAGGGTGATTATAATAGTGCGATCGCCACATTGCAACAAGCAGTAGTAGCAGAAGATAACCTAGATTACGTAGAGCCACCAGACTGGTACTTTCCCACAAGGGAAGCATTGGGAAACGTTCTTTTAGCTAAAGGCGATTATGCCGCAGCAGAGTCAGTATTTCGCACTGATTTAACTAAATATCCCCATAATGGGCGTTCTTTATTTGGTTTGCAGGCAAGTTTGCAAGCACAGGGTAAACACCAAGCTGCAACACAAGTAGAAGCAGAACTTGCTCAAGTATGGCGAGATTCAGACACTCAGCTACACATCGAGAATCTTTGAAATATCAATAGGGTTAATCTATTTTGGATTTTAGATTTTGGGTTGGGATTTGATCCAAAATCTAAAATTTTTTCACTCAAAATAAATAAGAAAGTAATTTATTTTAAAATTTAACTCCCATAAGTTGTATATTTATAGTTAGAATAATTGCAATGTATTAAGAATTAAGCAACTGAAAAAATAATCACGATATGACTTACGCAAATAAGTCATATCGAGTCATTTGTCAGCAAAATTAATGATGATAAATGCACATATGTTGTGGGGGTTTAGCAATGATTAAACTCCTATGAGAGATATTGTTTTCCCTCACCCATATTTGGTATTTTCTATCAAAGCTTAAGTTCTATTAATGTTGAACATACAGAAATCTTCCATCAGTATCAATTAGGAATTATAGAAATATGAATCAATCTGTTGCTATTCCCCGTGGAGGAATACCAGCCTCTATTGCTATGCTGCAAATGATTTCTGGTTTTTGGGTATCACAAGCAATCTACATAGCAGCTAAACTGGGTATTGCAGATTACCTGAATGATACGCCCAAAACTACTCAAGAACTGGCAGTCATTACTAATACTCACGCGCCACCCTGTATCGTTTGTTGCGCGCCTTGGCTAGCGTGGGCATATTTGCAGAGGATGACAGACACAAGTTTTCATTAACACCGTTAGCAACGACATTACAAACAAATACTCCTGGTTCATTGAGATATTTAGCGATCGCCATACTAGGACAAGATCATTATTTAGGTTGGGGTAATTTGCTCCACGGTGTGAAAACAGGGGAGATTGCTTTTGACCACATTGCTGGTATGAATCTTTGGGAATATTACGCCCAAAACCCAGAAGATAGTCAACCTTTTAACCGGGCAATGACAAATTTCACGGCTATAGCGGTAGATGCAATTATCTCCAGCTATGATTTCTCTGGGTTTCACACCATCATTGATATTGGTGGTGGTCAAGGTACTTTGTTGAGTGGAATTCTCAAAACCAACCCCCATTTGCAAGGAATGCTCTTCGATTTAGCAACAGTCACCAAAGAAGCAAAACTAAACCTGCAAATAGAAGGGATTAGCGATCGCACTAAAGTTATATCCGGCAACTTTTTTGAATCAATCCCACAAGGTGGTGATGCTTATTTACTGAAGCACATAATTCACGATTGGGATGAGGAACAAGCTTTAACTATTCTGAAAAATTGCCATCAAGCTATGACAGAACAAGGCAAACTACTAATCTTTGAAACAGTTATCCCCCCCAGCAATGAACCATCCTTCAGTAAATTAATGGATATTAATATGTTGGTTATGACTGGCGGACAAGAACGCACAGCCGAAGAATATCAAACACTGCTAGCCACAGCCGGCTTCCAATTAACTCAGATTGTTTCCACCGCCTCACCATTGAGCATTATTGAAGCGATTAAGGTGTAGAAATAAAAAGATTAAATTGATACGACTTTAAACTACCAGTTACTTATGAGCTTTGTTGACGGTTAACTGTTAATACAGCGGTTTGCAGTTGAATGAAATACAGACCTAACCCCTAACCCCTTCCCTACAAGGGAAGGGGAATAAAACTCAAAGCCTCTAACGCCACTTGCTACAACGGAGGGAACCTCCGCAACGCAGTGGCTCCTCCTTGTAGGAGAGAGGTTTGGAGAGAGGTCAAAACTGTGCTACACCCAAACGAGAACCGCTACAGTTAACCGTCAACAAAAAATAGGCAAATTACAATTGACGGACTACAGGCTGTCCATCGATAACTTCACCAACTAAAACTACATCAGCACAGTTGACAAAAATACCATTTTCAAGAACACCAGGAATATTATTCAGGGTTTTTTCTAAGTTTACGGGGTCATCAATAGAGTCAAATCTGACATCTAAGACAAAGTTACCTTGGTCAGTGATGACTGGCCCGGCCTTCTTCACACCCATACGCAGTTCTGGTTTACCGCCGAGTTCCTTAATCGCATTGGTGACGGGAGTAATTGCCATTGGAATCACTTCTACTGGTACAGCAAACACAGAACCTAAACGGTCTACTAATTTGCCACTATCTACCACGACGATAAATTGAGTCGCCAAATAATCAACTACCTTCTCACGGGTATGGGCTGCACCACCCCCTTTAATTAAATTCTTGTTGGGGTCAACTTCATCAGCCCCATCAATGGCAATATCAATATGGTCAACAGCGTCGAGAGTGGTGAGAGGAACACCATATTGTTTCGCTAACACCTCAGACTGAAATGAGGTAGGAATGCCCACAATATCTTTTAGTTCACCAGATTTGAGGCGATCGCCCAAATATTGAATCGTGTAAGCTGTAGTTGAACCTGTACCCAAGCCCACAATTGAACCTGACTTCACCAAAGCAGCTGCGGCTTTACCGACTTCTTGCTTCATTAAAGTAACGGGGTCTGCTGTCATGCCCAAAACTCCTGAAATATCGACTAAATAAAAGGCTTGTCCACAGCAGACTATACTACAATCCCTGGCACTTCAATATTCACTCTTGACACAATTAGACGGAAGGAGGGGGACAAGGCTCACAGGTGTAGGTTGTTTACGCTTTGCCTATAAGACAGTGTTTTAGGGTGTAAGGGTATAGGGGTATAGGGGTGTAGGGGTGGATGAAAATATCATTCTGTTGTTGGTTTGATAGTCATCACTCACTGCTCTATTAAAAACCTAAACTTGTTGGGACAAGGGAGAAGTGATTCCTATGCCCAATGCCCAATCCCCAATCCCGGCAACCTTCTTTGTAGAAATGTGTCAACATAAATAATCAGTGCGCGATGCATCGGTTGTTGTCCATACACAAAAGCAGATTTACGTGGTCAGAAATATGCGCCCTTGGCTAAGTACATTTTCTTTAGTGCTACTACTCCAAAGCTTCCCGGTAATTGTGCAAGCGCAAACGACCGAAACTAATACGGGAGTGACATCAGAAGTAATTCAACAGGTAATTGCTGCCAAATTAATGACTAATTCCCCGGATGGTAACTTTTATCCAGAAAGGTTAATTAGTCGTGCAGAATTAGCGGCGATTTTAGTCAAAGCATTTAATTTGGATAAACAAGAAGCAGCTAAACAAGAAAAATCAATCCCTGTTTCCGATGTTCCCTCTTCTCACTGGGCTTATCGAGATATTCAGATAGTTTTGAAAACAGATGTCATGAAAGGTTATCGGGGGAATTTATTTTTCCCCAATCAACGAGTCACAAGGGCAGAAGGTTTGGCGATTTTTGCCCAAGCTTATGGAGTATTCCAATTTGGTGATGATTCTGTGAATGAAATTCTTGCCTCATATCCCGATGCAGCATCTATACCTAGTTGGGCTAGAAAAGCGATCGCTACAGTAGTCACAGAAGGATTTATTAACACCGATGCTCAAAATAATATATCCCCCTTAAGACCGATGAATCGTGGGGATATCGCCTATGTTTTGAGTAAATATTTGCAACGACAGCAAAAGCAACCGGAAACACCAGAAGTTCCCAGTGTTACCAATACACCGCCAACTTTCTAGTTTCTTCAGACAAAAATAAAACAGCAAAAGTAAAAAGATCACATCCTTACAATGTGGGCTGTTTGTCCACACTACTGACAGCATATCAACTCAAAATCCCCTGAATAATCTGTCCACAAAACTCACAATGTTCTCGTAGCGTCTTGAACAGAAGGAGTTTAGATGCACTTTGGGTTTTCCGGTTGGCATCTGTTGCAGAATTTTGCCGCAATGATAAAAATGTCTATTTTGCTACTTTCTCAAAATGCAACCGATCACATACTTTAAAGTAATTTCGCGGTATGTGCTGACAGCATAAATATCTAGTAAAAATTGCTGAAAGTCTAGTATTGAATTAGCCGTTACAGATGATTACATTCTAGACTGCTACTTAGTGACAGTTTAATTCTATCGGCAACCCGACCGTGGGAAAATCAAAATACCGAAAGTTAGAGATTTAGAGAGGAAAGCACTATAATATGCACCTGAGTGAAATTACCCATCCCAATCAGTTGCACGGTTTATCTATCCGGCAATTACAACAGATTGCCCGGCAAATTCGTGATAAGCACCTGCAAACAGTGGCGGCAACTGGTGGACATCTAGGGCCTGGTTTGGGTGTTGTAGAGTTAACTTTAGGACTGTACCAAACTCTAGACCTAGATTGCGATAAAGTTATTTGGGATGTAGGACACCAGGCTTATCCCCACAAACTCATTACAGGACGTTACAGTGACTTCCACACCCTCAGACAAAAAGATGGTGTAGCTGGTTATCTCAAACGGGGCGAAAATAAATTTGACCACTTTGGCGCAGGTCATGCTTCTACCAGCATCTCAGCTGCATTGGGCATGGCCTTAGCGCGAGATATGAACGGTGAAAAATTTAAGGTTGCGGCTGTCATTGGAGATGGTGCTTTAACTGGTGGGATGGCTTTAGAAGCTATCAACCACGCCGGACATTTACCCAAAACTAACCTGTTAGTCGTTCTCAACGACAATGAGATGTCTATTTCTCCCAATGTGGGAGCAATTCCTCGTTATCTCAATAAAATGCGCCTCAGTCCGCCGGTGCAGTTCATCAAAGATAACTTTGAGGAACAATTCAAACACATTCCTTTCGTGGGTGAATCTCTCTCTCCCGAACTAGGACGCATCAAGGAAGGAATGAAACGGTTGGCTGTTCCCAAGGTAGGAGCAGTTTTTGAAGAACTAGGCTTTACTTACATGGGGCCAGTGGATGGGCATAATTTGGAAGAACTAATCGCCACATTCCAACAAGCACATCAAATTGCTGGGCCGGTGTTAGTTCATGTAGTCACAGTCAAGGGTAAAGGCTACGAAATCGCTGAGAAAGACCAAGTTGGCTACCACGCCCAAAACCCATTTAACTTGACCACAGGAAAAGCGATTCCTTCTAATAAGCCTAAACCCCCAGCTTACGCCAAAGTCTTTTCTCACACCCTCGTCAAACTAGCCGAACAAAACCCCAGAATTATCGGCATTACAGCGGCGATGGCCACAGGAACTGGTTTAGATAAACTGCAAGCCAAATTACCCAATCAGTATATTGATGTCGGTATTGCAGAACAACACGCTGTCACTCTGGCGGCTGGGTTGGCTTGTGAAGGTATGCGTCCTGTAGCTGCGATTTACTCTACCTTCCTACAAAGAGCTTACGATCAGATCATTCATGATGTCTGTATTCAAAACCTACCAGTATTCTTTTGTCTAGATAGGGCTGGTATTGTCGGTGCAGATGGGCCTACCCACCAAGGTATGTATGATATTGCTTATCTGCGTTGTATTCCCAATATGGTGCTGATGGCCCCGAAAGATGAAGCAGAACTGCAACGTATGGTAGTAACTGGGATTAACCACACCAGTAGCCCGATTGCTATGCGTTTCCCCAGAGGTAATGGCTATGGTGTCCCTCTGATGGAAGAAGGCTGGGA
The DNA here is from genome assembly GCA_015296085.1 of Trichormus sp. M33_DOE_039. GTDB lineage: Bacteria > Cyanobacteriota > Cyanobacteriia > Cyanobacteriales > Nostocaceae > Trichormus. Next base: position 116,237 of record DVDT01000082.1, read on the forward strand.
ACCTTTGGAAATCGGCAAAGGTGAAATTCTCCGCAATGGTGATGATGTGTTAATCGTTGGCTACGGCACAATGGTTTATCCCAGTATGCAGGCGGCAGAAATTCTCAGCGAACACGGCATTGAAGCGACTGTAATTAATGCTCGGTTTGTGAAACCTTTGGATACAGAGTTAATTGTACCTTTAGCGAAGAAGATTGGGCGTATAGTCACTCTTGAAGAAGGTTGTGTTATGGGTGGCTTTGGTTCAGCAGTAGCCGAAGCCCTACTGGATGCAGATGTAGTTGTCCCTGTGAAACGCATCGGTATTCCAGATGTGTTAGTAGAACATGCTACACCTGATGAATCTAAAGCAGAACTAGGTTTAACTAGCCGTCAGATCGCAGAAAGAGTTTTGCAAGCTTTCTTCGAGCAAAAAGTGTCTGCTGTTGTTTAGTTAATTAGCAGTAAATACTCTGCTTTTTCTCAGATATTAGTCAAAAATAACCCCTAAAAATAGGGGTTATTTTGTATTTTTGAAAAATATCATGCCTGAGATAGATGCAATTTATTTTTGTAAATCCAGTCAATACTCCGAAAACAGATTTTTCCGAATAAATTGATGAACAGATACAGACAAAGCTGACTTTAATGGTGATGCGATCGCTGTTGTGAAATGGTACTAATAATCAAGTCAGCTTATGCTTCCCCCTAACTATGCAATTAATTCTCTGGCAGAGTGTAACTCATGCTCAGATAGCTTCCGTGTTATCCACACCGATTAAAGACCCAGTACCAGTATTTTTGATGATTTTGGGCATTATGTTAATTGCCCCTCTACTGTTTGAAAAAATTCGCTTACCGGGGATTGTCGGCTTAATTTTGGCAGGGGTATTAGTCGGGCCGAACGGCTTAGGATTGTTGGCGCGGGATAGCACCATAGTCCTGTTAGGCACTGTAGGCTTACTATTTCTCATGTTCATGGCTGGGTTGGAAACTAGCTTAGATGACATGAAGTACAACGCAGATAAGGCGGTAATCTTTGGGCTAGCAACTTTTGCTGTCCCGATGGCCTTGGGTACAGCTGCCATGATGGGCATTGGTTATGGTGTCTTACCTGCAATTTTAGTGGCTTCTTGTTTCGCTTCCCACACCCTGCTAGCACTACCTATCGCCAGCAAATTGGGCATTATGCGTTCTCAAGTGTTGACTACTACTTTGGGCGGCACTTTAATTACTAATATTTTGGCATTGTTGGTATTAGCAGTAGTAGTCAGAGCGCATCAAGGAAGTTTAACTCTGAGTTTTTGGTTATTCCTGATTCCAGCTTTAATCATCTACACCTTTTTGACTTTATGGGGTGTACCCCGCATCGGTCAGTGGTTCTTTCAGAGATTTGGCCATGATGAAGGCGCAGAGTTTACTTTTGTCTTAGCTACTTTGTTTGTGGTGTCCTTCGGGGCAGAATTAGTGCAAATCGAACCGATTATTGGGGCTTTCTTGGCAGGGGTAGCCATTACCCAACTAATTCCTCAACTTAGCCCTTTAATGAATCGGATTCAATTTATTGGTAACACCTTATTTGTACCGTTCTTCTTGATTTCTGTAGGGATGTTGGTTAATCCTGGGATTTTGATTAAAGAGCCGCGATCGCTGGTAGTATCTGGTGTCATGGTGGCTGTGGCAATTGTCGCCAAGTACCTACCTGCTTGGGGTGCTGGTAAGTTATTCGGCATGGATTTTAATCATATTATGGTGATGTTTGGGCTATCGGTTGCACAAGCAGCATCGACTTTAGCAGCGATCACCGTCGCCTACAATATTCAGCTAGTCGATCAATTAACAGTCAATGGCACAATTGCCATGATTTTAGTTACTTGTATTGCTTCTCCTTGGGTGACAAATCAATGGGGACGCAAACTCAAGCCAGAAGCCCCTACTACCCAAAAACTTCAGGATGATAATATAGGCGATCGCGTTTTAGTTCCAGTCGCTAACCCCAGTACAGAAGATAATCTCCTCAAATTAGCCATCCTTCTTGCTAAATCAGCAGATGGCACTTTGTTACCACTCCACGTTTTACTAGAAGAAAATACTCCCATTTCCCCAGAAGCAAAAGCAAGACAAAGCCAACTATTATCGACTGCGGAAATGATTGCCCATGCAGCAGTTGCTAATGTGACAGCAATTGGTAGAATTGACGAGTCTATTGATAAGGGTATTGCCCGCGTTGCTGAAGAAAAACACGCTAGCGTCATTATCTGCGGTTGGAAAGGCTACTCTACTTATCAAGAAAACTTGTTTGGCAGTGTGATAGATCGGATTGTTCAACGTAGCAGTGTTCCTGTATTGGTATCTCGTTTTCCCCTACCCATTGAACACACCAAGCGGGTATTTTTAGCTTTCACCAGTCAACAAACTCGTGAAAACTCCTTTAAACAAAGTATTCAATTAGCCCAAAGTTTAGCAACAGAACTCAAAGCCTCCCTACAACTGTTACAAGTTGTCTCAGTCAAAGGGACAATAGGCGACTTAACCGATCTGGAATTACCTCCAGATACACCGATGCAACAAGTGCGGGGTAATTTCGTCAGACAAGTTTCACGATTACTCAAACCCAATGATTTACTGCTACTAAATGGTGGAGTAAAACATAAAGCCCAATTACTAGCATTGTTCGGCAAAGCACCAGAAGCGATCGCTCATAATCACCCGGAAATTGCTATGATTATTGCTTATTTTCCACATTGAGAAAGGGGTGTAGGGGTATAGGGGTGTGAGGGTGTAGGGGAAGGAAGAAGTTTTTCCCAATCCCCAATCCCCAATCCCCATTACCCCTTATCCCCAGAGGGGGCCCCGAGTTCCCCAGTCCCCAATCCCCAATCCCTATGATTTACCCCGTTATTTGGCAGAATAATTCAGTAGTATTAATTGACCAAACACTTTTACCCAATGAGTATAAGGTTGTAGAAATTCACCGTAGCGAAGATATGGCCAGGGCGATTAAAACTATGATTGTCCGGGGTGCGCCGGCTATTGGTGTAGCCGCAGCTTATGGGATGTATCTGGGCGCGAGGGAAATTCAAACAAGCGATCGCCAAGAATTTTTTGCCCGTTTAGAACAAGTTGCCGATTTGTTGCGTGCCACTCGTCCCACAGCTGTAAATTTATTTTGGGCAATTAGTCAGATGCTGCAAACTGCCCAAAATACCCCAGGAACGGTAGAAGATATTCAACAAGCTTTATTCCAAACAGCCCAAGCCATTAACACGGAAGATGTGCAAACCTGTCAGGCGATCGGCGATCATGGTTTGCAAGTATTGCCCAAAGCACCGGAAAAGCTGACAATACTAACTCACTGTAATGCTGGGGCTTTAGCTACGGCAGGTTATGGTACAGCCTTGGGAGTTGTGCGTTCAGCTTGGCGCGAAGGAAGGTTATCACGCTTGTTTGCCGATGAAACACGTCCCCGTTTGCAAGGTGCAAAACTCACAGCCTGGGAAGCTGTACAAGAAGGTATACCCGTAACTGTGATTACCGATAACATGGCGGCCCATTGTATGCAGCAAGGTTTAATTCATGCTGTAGTTGTCGGTGCCGATCGCATTGCAGCTAATGGTGACACTGCTAATAAAATAGGTACGTATAGTTTAGCGATCGTTGCTAAAGCCCATAATATTCCTTTTTTTGTGGCAGCACCTCTTTCTACCATTGATTTTAAATTATCTGATGGTAGTCAAATTCCCATTGAAGAACGCCACCCAGAAGAAATTTATCAAGTTGGTGATACCATCCTCACACCATCCGGTGTGGAATTTTATAACCCAGCTTTTGATGTCACTCCAGCCGATTTAATTACAGCTATTATTACCGAAAATGGTGCATTTGCTCCTAGTGAATTGGCAAAATCATCACTCAGACAAAAAGCAGGAAAATTTTAGATTTTGAAATTTGAATGAGTATTATTTTGTGCTGATTTTTAATGAAGTGAAATAAATATTTGTAAATTTGTCTTGACATCTTCTTCTGTTTTCTAGACAACCGAATCTAGAATATACAAGTTGTCAAAACAAATTTATGAATCAGTTAATTATTGCTATTTCTGTAACTTCTGTTTTATTCATTAGTAGTTGTAATAATGCAGCACCTAATAATATTCAAGAGACACCCAGTAATCAACAAGTTACACCAGATAAAACCCAAAATTCCAGCCAGGATACTAACACACCTGACAATACCGTAATAGCAACTGCAACTCCTGAAAATAGTGAGGCTAATAATAGTCAAGCTGAAGCGGAGAATATACAGCCAGAAGTTGGTACAGTCAAAGAATTAGTCAATGGTGATTTGAAGTGTTACGTCACTCTAATAGATGAAAATGGCACGGAACATAATGTAGGCGCAACTTTTGAAATTTGCGCTGAAGATACCAAGTTTTTAAATAAAAAAATCCGTGCTACTTATGAAGTTGTGTCAGTTAACGATTGTGAAAGTGCTGAACCATGCGGCAAAACTCGTGATGAATCTTTAATTAGTAAAATGGAAATTTTAGATGAAACCTCAGAAAACGAGTCTCAAGATAATGATAGATAATCAAGAATAGAGAGAAGAATCAACAAGATTGGTCAAGTCGCTTCTCTACGAGACGCTGCGCGAACGCTCCAATTCAAAATTAAAAATGCAAAATTCAAAATTAAAGACAATTAGTGGGGGCTTGAAACCGCCACTAATTGAAGACCGCTAAATTGAAAATTTAGCGGGGGCTTGAACCCAGAATTAATTAATTCAAAATTGTTCATTTTGAATTCAAAATACAAAATGAACAATAAAGATAGTTTCCTGTTGTACTTACATTTGATTTTTCAGTGGTTTACGAATAGCACCTTGCCAAGTAATAGTTTGCTTGGTTGAACGTCCTCCCAAAGAGCGAGTTGCGACAACTTCAATATCAACCTTGACACCAGGGCGTAAATATTCTCTATTGATTTTCAATTTACCCAAAGCCAGGATAAAACGATTGTAATCACGAGTGATGAGTGTACTAGGAATTTCGCCTTCGTATTGAGTTCTATAGTCAGTGAACCCAGAATTATCATCCTTGACCCGAAATTTCACCCGAAATTGAGTCTCAATGGCATCTGATTTAGACGCTAAATCTACTATTTTTAAATTCAGGTTTTCCCCTGCATCAGCAAATTCTGCTACCGCTAACCTGGTCACATCTGTTTTCAAGATAGCGTGGTTAACTGTAAATTTGGTTGAGTTAGCCTCGTTGCTGCTGCTACCAGCAACCCACACATCATCAGGAAAATTCACTTCCACTTGCTTGTTATCATTTAAAGTGACTGTAACTGCCTGATTGCCAAAGTTGGTGATGGGTTGCTTTTCTTGCCAAACCACTTGAACAGCAGTTTCTAAGCGTTCCTCGAATTCCCGATACTCATCAGCAACTATCGACCCAGGAGCTAGCAGAGATGTAGCACCCTGGCGGAGTTTCCATTTGTGTTTTGACAGGTTCATCTGTGTACTGGTGAGTTCAGATATTGGGACTGTAAGACTGGGAGTTTCTTCTGGCAAAGTTTGCTGACTATTAACAATACTCAAAATGCCTAATTTGCCTGTTTTACCATCGCTACCATCGCTACCATCACGTCCATCCCTACCGTCGTAACATCTGTAGCGTTTCTTTGTACATTTATAATCAGGACTACCCGGTTTTCCTGTGCAAGTTTCTTTCTCCCAACTACGCCGCCGACACCGACAACCTGCTACACCACGTCCACCCCGACCGCCACGTCCGCCGTCTCCAGGGTTTGCACGCACAAGAATTTTTTGTAAATCTGCCAAGCTTGTGTAATAAACTGTGAGATTACCACCGTTTCCGCCATCTCCCCCTCTCCCACCATTCCCACCATCAACACCATGAGGTGCTGTAATGTCGTGGTTGGGGTTGCGTTCTGGGTGACGACAGCTAGACCGAGAACCGCTTCCACCATCTTCTCCATCTTCCCCATTTTGGCCTGATAAGTCGAGATTGACAGATGAACCATTAGCGACAAGACTTTGGTTGTCACCGTCACGGCCTTTTCTACCTTGTCGCCCACTAGTACCGTTGTAACTACTTTGCCCATAATTTTCATATCGCTCATTAGCTATGGCCGGGCAGAAAACTGAGCCAGAAGCAGGTAACAAGCTGCTAAATAGACAAAATGTTAATAGTAGTGGTAGCTTACTCCTCAAACCTTTGCTCATCGTGGGAATCTTAGGGCTTTAACTCAAAAGACGTTGATATTTAGTATTTTGCTCCCTGTTTATACTTAGATGTCTAAAATAACCCCAGCTTCTTGAGGAAACTGGGGTACTAGTTGCTGAGCTAAAATTTTGATGACTTAGCTTTTGATGACTTAGCGAGCTGCACCTTGAGCAGAAACAGCGTCAATGGGTTTCATCAAGAACAGCTTCAGGAATTGCCAACCAGTCGAGATTAAAACTGGTAGCTTCTGGAAGAATTGGAGGAATTTAGGAGTGTTAGAGTTAGCGATCGCACTCAGTTTTTCGCTATTCTTGACGCAGATATCCAGGCGTTCATAAAACTCTGGGCTATCTACATCCAGCATCACGGGGAAGACTCTACCAGCTGTTTCATTAGTTTTCTTAATGACATAGATGTCGTATTCCCGTGCATCTAAACCAATAGAAGCGTAAAAGTCTTTCCGTTGGATGTCATTGAGATACATGGTGGCAAATACTGACAATAGGAAGAAACGACTCCATAGTTTCGCCTTCCAGTCGTTCAGCATTTGTGGCTGAGATTTCATGATCGCATCAAAGAAATCACCATGACGGTTTTCATCCTGACACCAGTTTTCAAAGAACCGGAAAATTGGATAAATCCGGTCTTCAGGATGTGCTTCTAAGTGGCGATAAATGGTGATATAACGCCAGTAACCAATCTTCTCCGAGAGATAGGTAGCGTAGAAAATAAATTTCGGTTTAAAGAAGGTGTAATTGCGGCTCTTAGTTAAAAACCCTAAGTCCAAAGACAGGTTAAAGTCCGACATTGCTTTATTCAAAAAGCCAGCATGACGCGCTTCATCCCGTGACATCAGGTTAAAGCATTCTGCCAAAACAGGGCTTTTATCCTTCAAACGGCGACCGAGTTCTTTGTATAGCAAAAAGCCAGAGAATTCTGCTGTACAAGACCGTTCGAGAAATTCCACGAACAAGCGGCGAGTGTCCCCGTCAATGTGATCCCAGGATTGTTCAAACTCGGCATCCCGAACGAAGTGATGGCGGTTATAGTCAGCACGGAATTCTTCCAGAATGGCGAGTAACTCGTCTTCATTGACGGAGATGTCCATCCGCGCCATCTCATCAAAATCGGTAGTGTAAAACCGGGGTGTTAATAGAGTTTCTTTTGCCGGGACTTTAATCCCCGGACGGATTTCTTCAAAGCCTGGCTTTTTTAGGGAATCTACCATGTCCTAATTGCTCTTTTGTTTTTATTATCTTGACTACAAGCTGGAGAACCAAAGGTTATGCTCTCACAAGGCACAACAGCCGACAATAATTAATTTGTATAAAATTCAGTCTACCAAGGTGTAGAGGTAAACTGGTAGGCAAAACGTTAAGAGTTGCAACAATAGTTCAAGATTTACCGAATTTAGTAACCAAGATGGGGAATTGGGGAGGCAGTGCGGTTTTGTGGTCTCCCCAAGAGGAGCAACTGCCCTCATGGGGTGAGACAGTGCGGTCTTCCCTACGGGACGCTATGCGTAGCTTGCTTTCTCGGAGGATTGCGGAGAGATAAGGGAGAAGAGGGAAACAAGGAAGAAAACCATTAATGACTAATGACTAAATTTGGTAATTGGTTAAAATTTTTAGATAAAGCTACAAAAGCGACATGGCGATCTAATGAGTGATCATTTGAATAAGCTGCAACTAGGCTGGGAGCGATTGCAAAAAGCAGATAATGACTCAGAACTATTGGGTTACGCGTTGGTCAGTTTTCATGGCGCGTTGGAGAATTATTTTCGTGACTGGTTGGCTACTAACAATTCCCTTGATTTCGCTCAACGAGAAAGGGTGCAAGACCCGCAACAAGTTCAATGGAAAGAGTTGCTTGACTTGATACAACAGTATCGTGGTTTGAGTGCAGAAGATTTTCGTCGCATCCTTAATGCTAACAAGCTGCGTCAAGAAGTTGCTAACGGGAATCGATTTCAAGGCACACGAGCTGATGTGGAAGTCTATGGCCAACTTGTACAACAACTGATTACTAGTCCTGGTTTTGCAACTCCCCCTGCGTCTGGTTTTTACGCACCGCACAATAGACCTCAGGGTAGTGGGGAAATCTCTAAAGTCTTTGATACATTGACCACTGAAATTAATCGTTTAGATCGTCAAATTAATCCTACAGGTAACAATCGTTTGCCTATTTCTTATATCTTGTGTGGGTTAGGGTTCGTAGTCCCGATAGGAGGATTACACCGTTTATATAATGGACAAATTGGTACGGGCTTGTTGTGGTTGTGTACTTTTGGGTTATTTTACGTTGGGCAGTTTGTAGATTTGTTTCTCTTACCTGGGATGGTGGAAGAATATAAACGCAATTTGCGCGCTCAAGCTGGTGTATCTTCCTTTGGTGTGCCACTAAATCATCCAGTAGTTGCGTCCCAAGTCCATCCCCCAAAGGGTAATGAATTGATGATTCGACTCATCGAGGTAGCGGAAAGTAGAGGTGGTAGCTTGACTGTAACTCAAGGTGTGAAAGCTACGGGTGCTAGCTTTGCGGAAGTCGAAACTGCTCTGAAGGAAATGTTTAAATCTGGTTATGTGAAAATAGATAACGACCCTGTTTCTGGAGCCGTTACCTACTATTTTCACGAACTCGACTAATTTCTACCTAGCCACTTTTGACCGTTCAGGCGATAAACTAACCGAGATACCAACATATCTAGTGTTATTTTCCGCTCATCGATTAAGAATGACTCAAGGGTGCTGGGCTTTTTACCTTCGTTACAAGAAAACCCTTTTTTACCTTGAATATCTTCATCGGGGAAATATACATTAAACTGACGCTGGCCGTTTTGCCAACTACCAACGATTTGCCAGCATTCTTCAGCTGATTGAAATCCAGCAACGGGGAGCTTTTGCTTTTTAAAAGCTAATTGTAAATCTCCTACCCCTTCTGCTGCGATCGCTTTTTGCAATGCTGGTAAGTAATGTTGCTCCATGAACTCGACAAATGGCTTGTCTTCTACTGCTGGAGCTTTTTCTTTCTTGGCTGCGGCGGGTTTAGCGGCTGCTGGTTGTTCTGTCTGAGTAGCAGCATTGGGATTAGTTTTTGGGTTCGCTGCTTTGGGGTCTGGTGCGTTAGCAGTAGGAATATCAGTTGCTACTGGTTCGCTAGTGCTGGGAGCGTTTGCTGCTGAGACAGTGGGGGCTTTTTGGTCAACAGTGCTGGGAATTTGATCTCCTGCCTGATTTTGATTGGTTTCGTCTGCCATTGCTTAGATCAATCCTTTATCTAGCTTTTCGAGCGTCGCTCACCTTGAAGTAGTAAGTTATTTTCATTTTGACATAGGAGAGATGGCCAGACTAATTTGTATTTCCTAATTGTTAATTGGTAATTCGTAATTGTAGATTTCAGTAAATTTAATGATTAATAGAGAATCATCAATAGTTAATCATCAAAAAACTGATGTTGTGACTAGATAATTGGCTATTGATTAGTACAATTAATTGAATTATTGATTATTTTTAACAGTCAAATACTTTACTTCGATTTGTTCCTAATTCTTGGTTCTTCGTTCTCCATTCCCTTACTCAGCGCAGTTGATAATCAAATGAGTTAAGGCATCGATTAGGCGATCGCTCTCCATTGGCATAATATCTTTACCGTGCATAATCTCTTGCGTCATCACAAAATGCACCAATGAGCCAATCAAAATTCTGGCGGTGGCTTCTGGGTCGGGAATATTGAGTTCGGAGCGAGAAGCAAGATATTTACTAATAGTTTCTATTGCTGGTTTAGCGATGCTACCAATAAAGACCTGTGCTAACTCTGGAAATCTTGCCGACTCTCCCATCAATAAACGCTCAAATGATTGGTATTCCGGGTCATTCACCATCTGATTTAAAGCAGTTTTGGCTAGCCGTCGCAGCACTATATAGGGTTCTCCCTGCAAAGGTTGTGTACCCAAAATTGACTGAAACCGCTTTCTGGCTAATTTCTCAATTAAGGCTCTAAACAGTCCCTCCTTATCTTGAAAGTGACTGTAAACCGTGGCTTTGGAAACTCCTGCCGCCTCTGCAACTTTATCCATACTCGTAGCCGCATAGCCATTTGCTAAAAATTCCTGCATCGCTCCTTGCAGAATTTTCTCGACTTTTTCGGTAGAATTTGAGCGTTCTGTATCCCCAGCTTTTGGGCGTGCCATATATGAATGATTCCTTGGAAGTGGCGGCGTTAGCAGCTATTAAAAGAGCATCACTTGACTAAACTAGTCAGTTTAGTATAATCATATTATAAGACTAAACAGTTTAGTTTTGTATATCTCAGTTCAGATATTGAACAGACATTGAGCATATAAGAGTAGCTGTATCAGTTATCAGGAGGGACTGGCGACTGGGGATAAGTGGAAGTTTTACCCCAATGATGGCAGTTGCTACAAGTCGGGCATTGCCCGCCCAACGCAGTGTCTCCCCAATTCTCACCCACTATTCTTAATCCAAATTCGATTTGAGTCAGCAAATTGGGAATTGCTACAAAGGTATGCGATTGTGCAAAATTCAAAGCTAGACCGTTCAATTTCTCCTCAATCGATTTTACGTCCAGCCATTTTTTTAGCTATCTTTGTATCTTTTGCTGTCATAGGAATCAGTGTTTTTACAGTATTAAAAATAAGGGAAGCATCCAATCAAAAGGTACAAGCACCAACAACATTATTACCAGAGCTAAAAACAGTAACCGCTTTAGGACGAATTGAACCCAAGGGGAAAGTTATTCAACTCTCTGCGACTACATCCAGTGAAGGCAGTCGGGTAGAGCAATTACTAGTAAAAGAGGGAGATAAGGTAAAAGCAGGACAGGTGATTGCGATTTTGGATAGTCGTGAGAAGTTAGAAGCGGCATTAAAAGCAGCACAGGAACAGGTAAAAGTCGCACAAGCTAACCTCAACCGCACCAAAGCCGGAGCTAAAAAAGGAGAAGTTGTTGCCCAACAAGCTATCATAGCCCGTCTGCAAGCAGAAGCTAAAGGTGACATAGTCGCTCAGACAGCTACAGCAGCACGATTACGAGCCGAAGTGCAGAACGCTCAAATAGAAAACCAACGTTATCAAACACTGTATCAGCAGGGGGCAATTTCTGCTTCCCAGAGTGACAGCCAGCGATTGCGCCTAGAAACTGCCCAGAAAAACTTACAAGAAGCTGAAGCACAGTTACAACGCCTGCAAATTAGTAGCCAGCAAAAACTTCAAGAAGCCAAAGCCACCTTAGAGCAAATCACCGAAGTTAGGGGTGTAGACTTAGCGGCTGCTCAAGCCGAAGTCAATAGTGCCTTAGCAGCCATGAATCAAGCCCAGGTTAATCTTAACCAAGCTTACGTGCGATCGCCCCAAGACGGACAAGTATTTGAAATTCACAGTCGTCCTGGGGAATTAGTCTCCAATAATGGCATAGCCGAAATTGGCCAGACTAACCAAATGTACGTCATTGCCGAAGTTTACGAAAGCGATATCAGCAAAGTCAAACTAGGTCAGCCAGTGCGAATCATCGGTGATTATCTCCCCGTAGAAATGCAAGGCATAGTTGAACGCAAAGGCTTACAAATCAAGCGACAAAACGTCGTGAACACAGACCCCAGCAGCAACATTGACAACCGAGTAGTAGAAGTCCAAATCCGCCTAGATGCTGCCTCTAGTTTAAAAGCTGCTGATTTAACAAATATGCAAGTTAAAGCCGTAATCGAGTTGTAAGGCAACAAAGCACTGGAACAAAGGAAATTTTACCCTAGTGTCCCATGCCCAATTCCCAATTCCCAATTCCTAAAATTATGTTTCAACAACTGCGACGGCGAACACCTTTAGGTTGGCTGCAACTAAGTCATGAGAAAAGTCGGCTGTTAGTGGCGTTGTCAGGTATTGCTTTTGCTGACTTACTGATGTTTATGCAGCTGGGCTTTCAAGCAGCTTTGTATGACAGTAACACTCAGCTACATCGCAATTTACAAGCAGATATTATTCTCATCGGTTCGCAAACCCGCAACCTGCAACGCATTTCTACTTTTTCTCGACGAAGACTATATCAAGCAATGGATGTATCGGGGGTTAGAGTAGCAGAGGCTATGTATGTGAGTAACATGGTGTGGAAAAATCCCCAAACCCGCCGCGATACAGAGATTTTAGTCATCGGTATTAATCCAGACAAACCTGCTGTTGATTTTCCTGAAGTTAAGCAAAAACTCTCAGAAATCAAGTTACCAGATACAGTCTTATTCGACCGTGCAGCTAGAGGAGATTATCAAGCAACGATTGCTCAACTAGAACAAGGTCAAACAGTCAAGACAGAATTAGAACGGCGCACAATTACCATTACTGGCCTATTTAAATTAGGAGCTTCTTTTGGAGCTGATGGCACACTCATTACTAGCGATCAGAATTTCTTGCGCTTTTTTCCTCGACAACAAGTTTCTAGCGTCAGTTTAGGTTTGATTCAATTACAGCCAGGGGCGAATATTCAGCAAGTACAAGCCGGATTACAAAAGCGTTTATCACAAGATGTCAAGGTACTGACTCATCGGGAATTTATTGAATTTGAAAATAACTTTTGGCGTAATAATTCACCAATAGGATTCATTTTTAGTATTGGGGTATCGATGGGCTTTGTGGTTGGCGTGATTATCGTCTATCAAGTCCTATCTACAGATGTTCATACTCACCTGAAAGAGTATGCCACCTTCAAAGCCATAGGATATCGCCATTACTACTTACTAGGTGTGATATTTGAAGAAGCTGTAATTTTAGCTTTATTAGGCTTTATTCCAGGAGTAGCAGTATCTTTAGGACTTTATCAATTAACCCGCAGTGCTACCAACTTACCCATCTACATGACCCTCATCCGAGCATTGCAAGTATTGATATTAACCATTATTATGTGTGCAATTTCGGGAGCGATCGCCACACGCAAACTACAAGCCGCCGACCCCGCAGATATGTTTTAGATAAAGAAGTAAAAGGTAAAAAAAGAATCTTTTTACTTTTTTACCCCCAATAACGGCAGTTGTCCTCTTGGGGAGAAGCCAGAACGCAGAAAACTCCGCTCTGAACTTCGGGGGTTTCCCCTGTGTACCCATCCTTGCTTTCCCAATGCCCTATGCCCAATACACAATACCCTATGCCCTAATCATGCCCACCATCATTTCTATTCGGAATCTCGATCATTACTTTGGTAATGGTTCATTGCGTAAGCAGGTTTTATGTAATATCAACTTAGAAATTAACAAAGGTGAAATTGTCATTTTGACAGGGCCTTCTGGTTCTGGTAAAACCACGCTACTGACAGTAGTTGGTGGATTGCGTGCTGCTCAGTCTGGAAGTTTACGAGTGTTAGGTAGAGAACTTTGTGGCGCGGATGCAGAAAGATTAGTCCAGGCACGACGCAGTAACGGCTATATATTTCAGTCTCATAATCTGCACGGTAGTTTAACAGCTCTCCAAAACGTCAAAATGGGTTTAGAGTTGCACCAGCACATTGAGCTAGAAGCAATGGAAACTCGTGCAGTGCAGATTCTAGAGCAAGTAGGGTTAGGAAATCGCCTACACTATTATCCCAGTCAACTTTCTGGAGGGCAAAAGCAAAGAGTTGCGATCGCCCGTGCTTTAGTCAGTCATCCCCAAATGGTTCTAGCAGATGAACCCACAGCCGCCTTAGATAGTCAATCTGGTCGGGATGTGGTTAACCTCATGCAAAAACTCGCTCAAGAACAAAGCTGTACAATCTTAATGGTGACTCACGACAATCGTATTCTCGACATAGCTGATCGCATCGTACATATGGAAGACGGCAAACTAGTCAATAAAATGCTCGGTGCAATTACTCAATAGTCAGCAGTCATTAGTCATGAGGATAAAATCTACCTGATACCAAATCCCCACTTCTTCACATACTCGTCGTATCCTTGTAATATTTCCGCCACAACTCTCTGTCATATTTAATAATGTATTTGGTTACAAAATGCTTTTTTTGGGTTACAAGGTAGGCCTTCCTGCCTTTTTTATTGGCAAATTTCCGAAATAGAATTATCTGACTGGGAGATGTAAACTATTAGACTATCAAATTAATAGTTCAGTCAGAAAATCCGATGAATGATGTCCAGTTCTTGCGGTTGTTTGGTTTTATCTTTGGCGGTATTGGTAGTATATTCGCGGTTATTGGCATCATAGTTAGGTTCAATATTCGTTCCTTCGTCACCACATCAGTAATTACTCAAGGAACAGTCATCGATTTAAGCCGACGTTCATCATTCTATTATCCGGTAGTAGAATTTACACCCTCTTCTGGCGATTCCACAATATTTGAAGCTAATTCAGGAAGCAACCCGCCAGCATTTCAATAGGGTCAGCAAGTAGCCGTCATGAACGGCGTACATAAGAAAGCATGAAACAGTCTTTCCCTTACACCTCTATATCCTTACACCCCTACACCCCTTCTTCAAGCTAGAAGTACTATACAATCCGCAAGTGCCAAATTCTGCCATGATTACTGGCTAGAGTTATGGTTTCTACCTGTGATGTTTACTGGTATGGGTTCAGTTTTTGTCCTGATTGGAGGAATTGTATTAATTAAATCTTTTCCGCAACTACTGAGACTATGGAGTGAATAGTGGTGTGTCGGTCAATTTGTACTGCTAGTTCTATGTGATTCGTGAAAACAATTAAAAGAGAACAGGGATTAGTTTTAGTAACCGTAACATGGGTGAAGCGTTTTGATGCCTGACTGCCTTCTTTTGTGAACAGCCATTATTGTGGATTTTTCACCTCTACAGAGGTACGGTTATTTTCAAAAAACAGGTAGGGTTACTATATATATTTTTTGTTAATTTAAAATCATAATTATTTATGCTTGGCACTATACCTAGCAAACGCAAAATCTCTCATCTTAGAAAAAAACTTAAAAGTAATTTTTACAGGAGGCTGGTAGATGGCTACAACTGACTTCAAGGACTATTACGCGATTTTGGGAGTTAGTAAAACTGCCAGTCCCGAAGAGATTAAACAAGCTTTTCGTAAACTAGCTCGCAAATATCACCCTGATGTTAATCCTGGAAATAAACAAGCGGAAGCAAGCTTCAAAGAAGTGAATGAAGCTTATGAAGTATTGTCAGATACAGATAAACGGAAAAAATATGATCAATTCGGTCAATATTGGCGACAAGTAGGTGATGGTGGCTTCCCTGGCGGTGCTGGTGTTGATATGGGCGGTTTTGATTTCAGTCAATACGGCACTTTTGATGAGTTTATCAATGAATTATTAGGACGCTTTGGTGGTGGTGCGCCTCGTGGTGGACGACAAAGTTATTCTTATCAAACCCCTGGAGGGCGACCTGGGGGTAGTTATGGCGGTTTTGGTGACTTTGGGTTTCAGGATGTCGGCACAGGTGGGGCGCAAGATACAGAGGCTACTATTACTTTGACTTTTGCAGAAGCTTTTGCTGGTTCTCAAAAGCGTTTTAGCATTGGTAACGAAACATTAGACGTTCGTATCCCGCCAGGAGCAAAACCAGGTAATCGTTTGCGGGTAAAAGGTAAAGGTCAATTTAATCCGATGACTCAGCAACGGGGTGATTTGTACTTAAAGGTGGAATTACAGCCGCACTCATTCTTTCAGATTGAAGGTGATAATTTGGTTTGTGAAGTTCCCATTACCCCTGATGAAGCTGCTTTGGGTGCGTCAATTGATGTTCCGACACCCGATGGTAGTGTAAATGTCAAGTTACCTGCTGGTGTGCGTTCTGGTCAATCTTTGCGTTTACGGGGTAAAGGCTGGCATCTTCCCAAAGGTGGACGTGGCGATCAGTTGGTGAAAGTGGCGATCGTTCCACCTAAAGACATGAGCCAACAAGAACGGGAATATTATGAAAAAATCCGGGCGATCCGTAGTTACAACCCCCGGAGTCATTTACAGCAAATCAAACTGTAATAGCTTAACCTCAGATATTGGACTTATTGACTGTTCTGACAAAGAGAGCGATCGCCTGCTTCTACTGCGGCATTAGTTTTCAAATAATCCTGCACAAGAGAACAAGCATCAACCAGGGCATTGAGTTTGAGAATATGGGGCAAATTCCAGATAATTAGTGTGTTGTCATCACCCCCTGAAGCCAAGAAAGTTCCATCGCGGCTGACAGCAATTTTCCGAATGGCTGCGGTATGACTTCTGAGGGTGGTTATTTCTGTACCATCCAACTTCCAGAGTTTGACGGTAGCATCTACACTACCAGAAGCAATTACTTTACCATCAGGACTAAACCCTACCCCCCAAATCGCAGCTGTGTGACCTTTGAATGTTTGCAATAACTTGCCATCCAACGTCCATAACTTCACAGTATTATCACCGCTTCCGGTTGCTACCATCTGACCGTCGGGACTAAAGGCCACTCTCCACACTGATGCTGAATGCCCAGCAAAAGTTGTGAGCAACTTACCATCCAGTGTCCACAACTTCGCAGTACCATCAGCACTAGCCGAAGCCACCATCTGACCGTCGGGACTAAAGACTACTTGCCAAACTTCTGCTTGATGTCCTTTGAGAATCTGTGATTGAGGTTGATTACGTTTCCATATCTGAGCAATCTTCTCAATATTAGCAATGGCGATCGCTTGACCGTCGGGACTTAAAGCCACGTCTGAGATTTTACCGTTGCTATCTTTGTAACCAGCAACATCAGTGCCATCTCGCTGTTTGATTTTTATCTTCGTGTCGTCAGCAAAAAGCGCAACTAACTTGCCATCCTCACTTAAGGAAACATCGAAGACAACACTTTTTTCGGTCAAGGTTTTTAGCAATTTACCTTGACGACTCCAAAATTTCGCAACCTTTTCGTGACTAGCTGTGGCAATGGTGGAACTATCGCCGGTAATAGCTATTGCCCATATTCCTCCGCTATGGGCAATTACACTTTTTTGAAAAGGATTTTGGCTTTGCCAGAGTCTGACAAGGTTTTCTGCACCAGCCGAAGCAATAAAGCTACCATCACGGCTGAAACTCACTCCCCAAACAGAAGCACTATGTCCTCTTAGGGTTCTCTGATCTGTACCATCGATACTCCATAGTTTCATAGTCTTGTCGAGACTTGCAGAGACAATAGTCTGACCATCAGGACTAAATGCTACTCCCGTAATCCCCGCACTGTGACCTTGCAGAGTGTTTTTAAGACGATATTTGCCATCTTTACTATCTCGCTGCCACAGTTTCACTGTTTTATCTTCACTCGCGGAAGCAATAGTTTGACCATCAGGACTAAATGCTACTCCCACCACCCAAGCTTGATGACCTTGCAGAATTTGTAGGAGTTTGGGGTTTTGCCAGCCTGTAGCATCTCGTTGCCATAGTTTTACTGTCCCGTCGAGATTTGTGGCCGCAACGGTTTGGCCATCGGGACTAAAAGCTACTCCCCAAAATCCCCATTTGTAACCTGCAAATGTTTTCAGGAGTTTACCATCTTGCTGCCAAAACCTAACTGTTCTGTCCCAACCAGCAGAGACAAGAAACTGACCATCAGGACTAAAGGCGACTCCCCAAACGGAAGCTGTATGACCTTTGAATATTTTAAATATTCGCCACACTGCATCTGTATCTTCCCGCTTCCAGAGTTTAATCGTACCATCTTCATTGGCTGAGGCGAGGAACTGACCATCAGGACTAAATTTGACTGCTCTCACTGCTCCTTGATGATTTTTGAGAGTGGCGACTGCTGTACCATCGCGTCGCCACAGCCTGATGGTTTTATCTATACTGGCTGAAGCAATGAGCGAACTATCAGGGCTGACATCTACTGCCATGACAGCTGCTGTATGACCAGAAAACCGATTGTATTCATCTGCACCATATATTGCTTGCTGTAATACAGCATTCACCTTATGCTCAATCTTGGTGTTTGGTTTTCCTAGTTTTTTCAATCTCTGTTTGGCTTTAATTGCTTCTACGAGAGCATCTAATCTTCGATTTGAGGTAAACATTCCCTCAGAAGCAGATACCAAAGCTCTAATTTCACTGCTTTTGGCTTGGTTTTCGCTGCTTTTGGCTTGGCGATACAAAATGTAAGTTCCTAAAGCCAAACTACTGGAAATAAAGAACTTAATACACACTACAATCAGCAGCCATCTTTGTAATTTAGCAGTCTTTTCTTCTTGTAGTAGTCGTGCTTCCGTTTCTTTAGCCCGCGCCGCTTCTAATGTCGTTTGTATTTCGCGCTGTTCGTACTCTTGACTAGCAGAGAGAAAACGATAATCTAAATTGCTTAAGCTTTTGCCCTGCGACCAAGTTTGAGCATCTTTGAGAGCCTGTCCTCGCAATAAACGTGACTCATCTTGATAATTGGATGCTACCCAAGCATTAAAAATTTGCGAGTAAGGACGCAAATTATCTAACTGTCTTTTAACCCATTGATCATTAAAAATATGTCGATAAATAGGATTTTTAATTTTGAGATAACCTTGGTGTCTCTCGACTAAACCGGATAACAATAGTTCTTTTTGTTCTTGACTATCGTTGCTGGCTACAGGCGGACTACCAGCCTTAGCTTGTAATACCTGCTGATAAACCCCTAATAACCTCCCGGCTCGTTGTTCATCGAATAGAAGGCGATCGCGAATCGTACGCAGGTGTTCGGGTTCATCTTTTGTTTCCCAGTGTTGGATAATGTGCTTTTTTACCAGTTGCTCCACCCAATAACCTGCGGTGGCTGGCGGTAAATCAATTTTTCGATTTGGTGTTTGCCATGCAGTTTGTACGACTATCTGACAAAGTTTTTGCGTTAAAAAAGGTTGTCCACCTGTCCAGTCAATAATCTTTTGTAATACTGCTTGTGGTTGACTGATTACTGCTTCTAATCCTTGGATTAATGGTGTGGCTTCTTCTAGCGTAAAACCATACAACTGAATTGCCGTACCAATATTAAAGGGTGTGCGACGCTTATCAGTGATGAGGTCAGATGGACTGACTACCCCAAACACTGCAAATCCTAAGCGTTGAAATTTCGGATCATGCGCTCTTTGGTTATAGCAATGACGAATCCAAGCAAAAAAGTCGCTAGCTGAAAAACTTAAGCTCAACAAACTATCAATCTCGTCAATCAAAATAAAAATACGCCGACTTTCTTGCTGGGATAATAAAACCTCTTCTAAGAACTGGTTTAGTTTCTGTATAGGCGATAGACCAGCTTGCATCTCCCACCATTGTTTAAAATTAAATTTCTCAACAAAATTGAAGCCGTAAAAAAGACTTATAATAACCCCTTTGTACCATTGCTCAGTTGTTGTATCCTCACTACCTAGCCTTGTTACATCTATATAAATACAGCTATGACCTTCTTGCGTTAGATAATCTCTAGTGCGATGCAGTAGAGATGATTTCCCCATTTGGCGGGAGTTGAAGACGTAACAAAAATCACCAGCTTTGAGACTGGCATAGAGTTGTTTGTCTGCCTGACGAATAACATAACTAGGATCGTCACTATGAAGACTGCCACCAACTTGGTATTTCATGTTACTTTAGGCATCTTAAATAGGAGAATAATTTTAACTTTTATAATTACTTCTTAACTTTCAGAACAAGTCATGATTTCCTCAGCATATCACCATACAAATATTTTTTGTGCTGATTATTTACCTGTATTTAGGTTGTTAATTTCTTAAATGTCCTAAGTGTCTTATTGGTTTCTTGTTTTTTTTAGATAATTCTTTAATTCTCTTATCTGTCCTTTTATTTCATATTTATTGTGGATAATCTAGTTTTGTAGATAAATATATGAACTTATTACTATTTTGGCGATTTCAACATTTTTGAATTTAAGCTTGACAATTATGTGAGATATAAGTATAGAGCGTAAATAAAAATATTTCCGCTATTGCCTTCGCATAGCGTCTTGTAGAGAGCACAGTGAAGCAAAGACATCTTATATTTAACCATACCTACCTACTTGAATAAAATTATTTATGCCATGATAAAAATAAAAAATTACTCACTTGTAGAGTGATGCACAAATTCATAGAATATTATTAAAGCTAGATTAAAATTGTAATTAACTCTCCTAAACTTTTAGATAGTTTTAGGATTTCTACTTATCTGCAGAGTTTGATAACAGGTTAATTATTATAAGTAAGTCAGGGAAAAACACAAATATATTTAAGTAAGATAAACGAGGCTAAAACTCTCTTTAATTCTAGCTTGACAATGTTATTTATATGACTATCTATATATATCAGTCCCACACCACATTTTCATCCTTGGTTGTGAAACTTATTTCATCGGGACTAACTTCTGCCAATGAAAAATATTTAAGCCGTTATACTTATATACGTTAAAGTAAAGAAAGAAAAGAAACCCCTGCGCTCAAGGTAATGACACCAAAAATTGCTGTCTCCCAATGAATATGGTGAACAAGTTTAACAATGTTGATAATAGTGTTTGGGTGCAGAAAGCTTACCGTGATTACCGATTTATATAAACCGTATTTTGTGAAACATTTATAGATAGTTGCTTGGCGAAATAAGCGCGGTAGAGTTCGCAACGGGGTAGCACGCGATCGCCTTCAAATATAATTAATCCTAAACCTTCGAGTTTATGAGCATCCATAGGGTCAAGAACAACACCTTGTTGGCTTGCAACAACTTCAGTATAGATTTTTACCAAGTTAAGATTCGCTTGTAGTTTTACCCAGTGTCTTTGTAAATGATGGCGGTAAATACCACCATTAGCGATCGCTTCTTTGATCAAGTCTGCTAAGGTCATAGTCTCAGAGCTAAGATAATACAACGCAAGTTGTATGAGTGCTGGATGACCACCAACAAGAGACATCAACTTAGCTGATTCTTTGCCTTTAGACCAGTTTAGCCCATATCGCCTGGCTAATTCTTCTACCTGTTGCTGGGTAAATTCATGTAGACGGATGGGTAGTCCAATATTAAAAGGGGAGTGGTTAATATCTAAGGAAATATACTGTTCTGTTGAGTAAACTACTACTAATCTCAAGTTTTGCCATTGACTATTTTGTCGTGCTTCCTCGCACCAGGAACGCAATAAAGCAAAAAACTCTTGAGCAATGTGGGGATACTCAAAAAAGCGATCAACTTCACTTAGCACCAACACTATGGGTTTGTTAATCTGCTTGAGAATATAATTTTGTAGATAAAAACTACAGACTAATTTATAACCAATCTCTTGATCCCAATTGTCATCAATATTGGGATCAAGACCTAGTTTTGTAGCAACTTGACTACAAAAACAACGTAAAAGTTTACTTAAGTCAGTCAAACAGTCATCATCAATCTGTGTGAAACTTAAATTAACAGTGTGGTAATCTTGTCTACTTGCAAAAGCTAAAAGACGCAGGACTAAAGAGGTTTTACCCATTTGTCTCGGAGATAGAATCCGAATTACACAGCCTAGTTGAGTAACTTCTCGATAAATTAGTTCTTCAATCGGCGGACGTTCAATATATAAAGGTGAATCTAGAGGTACTGGCCCATCTGGATATGACCATAGAGACAGACTTTCTGTTTGTACATATGAATGGTCTGAGAAAAAATCTAATTCTGTTTCGTTCTCATCTTGTAAAAGGATATAGTCTTCTCTATGTAGTTCTAATTTAAAAGCGTTAAAACATAATTTGAGAGTTTTTTGATCTACACCTTTATTTGCTGACCATAATCTGCTGAGAGTTTTAGCAGAAAGGTTTGTCTGTTGCGAGAGTTGGTCAAGAGTTATGCGATCCCCTTGATTTTGTAATATCTCCCAAGACAACATAGCATCTTTTAATCGTTGTAATCCTTTAGGAGATAAAATCACACCTCTTTTTCTCTTTGTCTTATTTTGTTTTAAAGCCATAGGTTTTTTGTAGCAACAGTGTGTTGGAAAACAAAGTCTACTTGGTAGTTTAGATAACTACATTAGTAATTAAAGGAACACCATTTATTAAAATGGGTATTTCTTGATTTCAAGAGATAAAATTTTTGGATTCAAAATAAAGAATTAAGAATTATTTTTAATTAATTCTGGGTTCAGTCCCCCTCTCTCCTCTGACTGTCTTGAATTTTGAATTTTCTAGGTGCAAGCCTTAGCTATGCAAAGCTGCGTGAACCAGTAAGGATATTTTGAATCCCCCGAATGGCTGAAGACTTGCACCAAAGTATCGAGTATTTTTATGGGAAACTTAGCCAATATTGGCAGCAAAAATATTGCATACAGTTGGTTATCTGTTAGCCAATATAAGTTCCGTATTCAACAAAATTTATTGCCAAATCAGTACAATGCTCAAATCTCAATTAGTTTTAAGTCTTAATCTCATTAATGACTAAAACTTGGAAATTATTGAAATTTGGGCTGCATTAGACTCTATTTAGCCACAAATAGTTTACTTTCTATTATTTTTTTCTAGTTTTAATGTACTTCAGATAGTTCCTTAAGATTGTTAACTCTTTATGAAGTTATCTATATAAACTATAGATATTCACAGTAAATCAAGTTACTGCATATTAACATCATAGTAAACACTTAAAAAACTTAAGTAAATTTTAGTACCTATGTCAAGATAGTATTGAGTACTCTGGGATGAGGTTATTTCTATAAAATTACCTCTACTCCAAATCATGCAGTGTGGCGATCGCATCTAATCCGACCACACAGGGTTCAGAACGCGTGTGTTTAGCGTTAATTTATTTCGCTAATTAGGACTTCTACGGTTTAATATAATGGATTTTGGCGATTTTTGTATGCAATTGCCATTATTGGGATAAACCAAAATTATTTTTTATAAGTTAAAGCAGGTAAATGAGTTATCAGTTGCCAGGACAAACCATTATATCAACAGGCTTGTAACCCTGTTTACTGCTAAATTTTATGGGACGAGAGAGCCTCGCCCCAATTATCAACTAAAATTAGCCAAAATGTTGGATAATGGCATCTGCAAACTCAGAACACTTCAGTGGTTCTACTGACGGCTCAAGCAACCTTGCCAAATCGTAAGTAACTTTACGGTTTGCGATCGCATCACCTAACCCTTTCTTAATTAGGTCTGCGGCTTCTTGCCAACCCAGATATTCAAACATCATCACCCCAGACAAAATCACCGAACCAGGGTTGATTCTGTCTAAGCCAGCGTGTTTGGGTGCTGTACCGTGGGTAGCTTCAAAAACGGCGCAAGCATCGCCAATATTTGCGCCTGGCCCCATGCCTAAGCCACCGACAATCGCCGCAGCTGCATCAGACAAGTAATCACCGTTTAAGTTCATCGTCGCCAGAATCGAATACTCATCTGGTCTGGTTTGGATTTGTTGAAATATACTATCAGCAATCCGGTCATTGACCATGATTTTCTCTTTCCACTTGCCGTTACCGTGGCTTTCCCAAATTAAATTCAGAACTGTTTCGACTTCCTTGACAATTTGAGCTTTTTTCTCTTGGGTAAGGGCATCAAAACCAGGATCAATCAGACGGGCGTTATCTTCTAAAGAAATATTGGGATTTTTCTCTTTGTTGCTTAAAATCCAAGATTCCCGTTCAGTAACGCACTCTTGACGAAATTCAGTAGTAGCCAGTTCGTAACCCCAATCCCGGAACGCACCTTCAGTGTACTTCATGATGTTACCCTTATGCACCAGAGTCACCTGTTGCTTATGTTTGGGTAACAAGAGAGCGTGTTTGATCGCACGACGTACAAGACGTTGTGAACCAGTTTTGCTGATGGGTTTAATCCCGATTCCTGCATCCAGAGGAATTTGCTTTTTCCCATGTTCTGGGGTAGCGGGGATGAGTTCTTTATTCAGGATGGAGATTAAGCGATCGCCGATTTCGCTACCTTGCTTCCACTCAATCCCCAAATAAATATCCTCTGTATTTTCCCGATAAACAATGACATCCAGCTTTTCGGGGTTTTTGTGAGGTGATGGCGTACCTGCATAATAACGGCAAGGACGCACGCAAGCATATAAGTCAAAAATTTGTCTGAGTGCCACATTTAAAGACCGGATACCACCACCCACAGGAGTAGTCAAAGGCCCTTTAATCGCAACACCATACTCCTTGATTGCTGCTAGAGTGTCTTCCGGTAGATACTGATAAGTACCGTATAAATCACAGGCTTCATCACCTGCGTAAACTTTAAACCAACTAATTTGACGCTTGCCCTGATATGCTTTAGCTACTGCCGCATCTAGTACCTTTTGCGTAGCTGGCCAAATATCAATACCCGTTCCATCACCCCGAATAAAAGGGATAATGGGATTGTCTGGGACAACAGGTTCACCATTTTTGAAGGTGATTTTTGCTCCAGTTGTAGGGGGGTTAATCTTTTCGTACATACTTCACACACTCCACAAAGATACGCCGCCAGTGAGAAGATTCTTCTTGTGTAGGCTTGCAAATTTTACTGTAGATATTGGGGATTGGGGACTGGTGAGTCAGCGCGGTCTTGGGGAGGCAGTCCGTTGGGGAGACACTGCGTTGGGCGGCTTTGCCGACTTGTAGCAAGTGTCGTCGGCTTCGCCGACTTGAAGGAACTGCCGTGGTTTCCCCCATGTAGCTTGCTTCCCCGGAGGGGTGCGACTGACGTTAGCGCAAGCGGTAGCGACGCAGGAGCGTCACCCCGTTCGCGTAGCGTCCCGGAGGGAAGGGGGGATTGGGGACTAGGAAAACTTCTTCCTTTTTTTCCCTTACACCCCTATACCCTTACACTCCTATACCCCTATCTTGTCGATGAGCAGATTTCCCCCTATTTCCCTTTTACAGCATTTAGGGATTCAAGTATAGGTTGCAGTGAAAATGTCGCAATTTTGTACGATCAAAAATAGTAAACTACTTTTCGCTATCACTGCTTGATCATAGATGAAGCCAGATAGCCAATTGCTTTTTCACGCTTCCGCTAACATGAGTAACAGCATGACAGACCCAATGATTGCATCAAGCACTGATAATGAGATTGAGTCCCTTCGACAAAAGTTGATCGCTGGGTCTATACAAGTCCAACAACAAATCATTCCACAATTAGCAGCTTTGGGTAATGAGGGATTAAATGTGTTGATGGAGTTTTTATTGCAACGCCGCGATCGCCCAGCGACTTGGGTTGATGGTAAAGCCTACCACTTCCTCTACAACTGTGATGCACCCCAAGTCAAAGAATTGCTGCAAACTCATTTTCCTGAAGGCATTGTACCTCTAAAATCAGATGCAGGCATTAATTACAATTCTTTGCAACAATTACTCGCTGCTCAAGATTTTCAAGCGGCTGATCTAATGACGATTCAAAAAATGTGTGAATTGGCAGGGACTACGGCAGTACAAAGAAAATGGTTATATTTTACTGAAGTAGATAATTTCCCCACTGTGGATTTACACACTATCAATAATCTCTGGGTAGTTCACTCTGAAGGTAAATTTGGTTTTTCAATACAACGAGAAATTTGGTTAAGTTTGGGCAAAAATTGGGACAATCTCTGGACGAAAATTGGCTGGAAAAGTGGTAATAACTGGACAAGGTATCCCAAGGAATTTATCTGGGATTTGAGCGCGCCTAGAGGACATTTACCACTATCTAATCAATTGCGGGGAGTGCGTGTCATTGCTTCTTTGTTTGCTCATCCTGCATGGTCTAAGTAAAGAAGATAGGGGAGGAAGGGAACAGAAAAGCAGGGTAGAAATAGCTAATGACTAAGCTAATCAGGTGTTTATTGCCTTGCTAAAGTCAGCAAACAAGGGAATTTCCCTCATCGTCGCTAGTTAAACATATCAAATTGCGTCATGGCAAAAGTTGTTTTAGAAGATATTAAGCGTAGATTTAACAACGTCACTGCTATTGAGGATATTACCTTTGAAATTCCCGATGGCGAGTTTTGGGTATTAGTCGGCCCTTCTGGTTGTGGTAAATCTACAATTTTACGCACGATCGCAGGTTTAGAAACTGCCACATCTGGCAAACTCTATATTGGCGATCAATTGGTGAATAACATCCCTGCTAGAGCGCGAGATGTGGCGATGGTGTTTCAAAATTATGCTCTCTACCCGCACATGACTGTGGCGCAAAATATTGCCTTTGGCTTAAAAATGCGGAAAGTTGACGCACAAGTCATTCAAGAAAGGGTAGTGAGTGTGGCGCGATCGCTCTCTTTAGAACCCCTGTTAGATCGCAAACCCAAACAACTATCCGGGGGACAACAACAACGGGTAGCATTAGGAAGAGCGATCGCCCGTGAACCACAGGTATTTTTATTAGATGAACCTTTATCTAATTTAGATGCTCAATTGCGAGATGATACCAGAGCCGAATTAAAGCAGCTGCATCAAGAATTCGGCGTAACTACAATTTATGTTACCCATGATCAAGTCGAAGCCATGACTTTGGCAGATAAAATTGTGGTACTAAATCGAGGAAGGATTCAACAAATTGGTGATCCTCAAACTATTTATGCTCGCCCTGCTAATCAAATGGTGGCAACTTTTTTAGGTAGCCCACCCATGAATATTTTACCGGCGATCTATAAAAATCAGTGTTTCGATGTGAGTGGGCAATTAATAGAAATTCCGGCATTTATTCAAGATAATTTGCAGATACCCCAGGGACAAAGTATTGATTTAGGTATTCGCCCAGAATACATGAAAATCAGTGCAGACTCAGGACTGTTAGTAGAGGTAAAGTTGGTAGAACCTTTAGGTAGAGAAACATTAGTTCGTGCTGGATTACCTGGAACAACAACATTACTGAATATTCAGGTGGCTGGCGATGTGCGTTTAAGTCCAGGCGATCGCTTGCATTTACAACTAGATTTACATCAGTTATTTGTCTTTGATCCCAAAACGGGAGATAGACTTTTACCTCTAGATTAACTAGAACTAAGATGCAATTAGATTTACACTAGTTTTCTCTCAACACAACATAAATATTTGATATTTCTAATTGCCTCTGCACTTAATTTTGTCAACCTTAATAATCTAAAATCCTGTGCTACAAACCTCTCTTAACTATATTTTAAATATTTACTATGCACTGTAATATACTGTAGTGTCCGATAGGATTGAATTATTTATCATCTGGCTGCAAACCATACCAGCCATACCAATGGCGCACAGCTAACCAAATCACAGACAACAACCCCGCTACACTCAAAGTTAGACCACTAAACGGCACTAACAAACCCAAAACTGGTAATATTGCCCCAGTGATAGTACAGATGATGGCAGCGAGGGAAGCACTACGACTGTAACCTAAGCCCCATGA
This sequence comes from Trichormus sp. M33_DOE_039, assembly GCA_015296085.1. GTDB lineage: Bacteria > Cyanobacteriota > Cyanobacteriia > Cyanobacteriales > Nostocaceae > Trichormus. The sequence goes on from DVDT01000082.1 coordinate 143,704, forward strand.
CAATGTGAGTAAAATTGCGGAAAGCATTGTCCAAGCCAACATAGGATTCATGAAGCGGCTGAGATAGGTTAAAGTCAGTAGACAAGCAAAGAAGATACTAGCAGCGATCGCCACATTTTTCAAATTCATGGGGATAGATAAATAAAGCAACAATATCCACCATAAAAATAAAGCTGGTGCTAGTAATAACAACCTGGGAAGGATACCTGTTTGACGAATGGGATTAGTGTTAGTGAATACACCAAAGGGATTTTTGACAGACACATTATCGTCGAATATCCAAGTAAACTGAGTACTGCGACCATCAACTTTGGTTTCACTAGGGATAATTCCACTAGCAAAATCAGCTCCAGGAAAGTTAGCAATTGCTGTCAAACGAAAGTTAGATAGCAACTGTCCGGCGGCGTTATAAACCCAACGTGGCCCGCCTTGCGCTTGATAGGTGACGCGAAAGCTGGTTTCTTCACCTGGTTGTAACTGGAAAGCAAAGCTATAATTCCCCGGTTCGACAGGCTCTAATCGAGTGCGATTCCGCTCTACTTTATAGTTAGAAAGCAATGAATAGCCAATTGGTGGCTGTGCTTCAAAAAAGAACTTATCAGTATTATTGAGGCGGTTAACTACTTTGTATTCTGCACCATAGTCTACACGGTAAACCGCACTACGGTTTTGAACATCTGTAGTTTGCTCTAACTTCACTTGAACTTGCGAACCTGCAAGCGACAACAAACGGTTAACTTCTCGCTTGTCGTTGACTTTAACTATTTTGCCATCTACCTGAGTTGTATAGGTAAATGGCTCTTGTGTTACATAGCGCACTTGGGGGACAATTTGCTCTAGTTTATCTCCAGCCACACTTTGAGTTACTTGAGTCACTTTGGCTTGTTCCCAATGGTGATAACGATTGCTCAAAGTGGAACACAGAAAAAATCCAGCGACCAACAATATTAATACTAGAGTTAAATGCTGCAAACCCCATAATAGTTTGGAGTAACGAATTGTCCACTCACCGATGACCATTTTTTGGTCTAGTGGATGGGCGCGTAAAGTAAAACTAATTAAAGCGATCGCTACTCCCAAAGCTATGACCAAAAATACTAAAAATAGAAAAGCAGGGAGTAATTGTGAACCAATTTGAATTAGCTCTGTGGGATGTGTTAAATCGGGTAATCCGGGAATTCCCTGGTTAGCAGAGTCCATTAGCGGTTTTTACAGAATTTGCAATTTCAAGACTGCTAAAATCTAACAAAAGTTTCTGTAAAAATTACTATGTATTTCTTCGGAAGAGGAAAAATCTCTCAACTAACTTTACATCAAATTTAGATGTACGAAAAGCAATTAATTTGTCTTATTAGCTACGCGGCAAACAATCTCCATAGAGTTAGCATCAGCACTTCTTGGCTTAGGAAAAATTTCTTGTTCTGTTCTATCGACTTTAGCTAAATTCCCGTTTGATGTATAGATAGCCAATCTTTTAGAAAACAATCTGCCTTGACTACAAGCAGCACGAAGAGTTCTCCTAGCGATGCCGTTATCACGCTGTTCTAGCAAAGTATATTCAGTTCCTTTCACAGATGACAAATCCAAAACGATTGGATCACCATTTCTATTAGAACCTACTTGCAGATAGAAATTATCTTTTGTAGTTTCAGCTATTGCCATACCGCTAAATGATAACGAGAGGATTGCAACCAAGCCACCAATCTTTCTTGACAACATAATTAATATTTTATCAACGCATACTTTATTTTTATTCATAAAGTATTGTTTTAGCTGTGGTACAATCACTGGAAAATATTTACATAGAGATACAATTCAAAATACAAAAGTTTAGTATTTATATCAAATTGAAAAATAATTCAGTTGATGAAGTTACTGAATTCACTTATTCTCGAACCAGTAGTACATAATTCATACTGATTGAGATTTAAAAAATGACTCAGAAAACGGATTCATTTTTTGCTCTGGAAGCTTACTGAGATTTCTCATTGACGGAGATAGTTTTGAAATTGGAAGTCTCTAACCCTAAATACCGCAGGAAATTACTCATCCAAAATCTAAAATTTTATGACTCTAAAAGTCTAGTAGACAATAAAAAAACCGTAGGGGAACTCTACGGTTAATTTGAGTGGAATACTGAACTCTAAACCTATTTAAAAATTTGGTGTCTTACAACTTCAGCTCTTTACCTTACGGTAATCTCTTTATGAACTAAAGTTTAACTACTTAAAAGATATTTGTCATTACTGAATTAGGAAAACAAAGATAGTGAAATATTCATCTAGATTCACTGTATATCTCTCTATCTCTACTGAAATTAATAAAATTATTCAATGTGGTTTATATGTGAGATCACTGAATATCTAAACTTATTCAGATACGATAACCACAGTATATTATTTTTTTGGGTTAAAAATAATACATACCTATATCATGAAAATTCGGTAATCCAGCATGAATTAGCATTTAGTGAATACATTGGCATCGAATATTAATCACTAATGATCGTAGGCTAACACTCAGGTCATTGACTATAAATTCCTATGTTAACCACTAACATAGGTAGGTGATTTTTTGGGGATCTGAGAAAATTGACAACTAGTTTAGGAATTTTATTTTAGAAGAAGCAATGGCTGATTACTTCCCATGTCCTCGTTACTGCGCCACACAGAAAAATCCCCATCATTCATTTTCAAGTGAGAAACTCTGTGATTTTTGCTGGGAGGAATATTGTTTTTGCTGGGCTGAGTATTGCCTAGATGGCTGGTTGGCTGCTCAAGCCAGTCATGGTAGTGTAGCATCTACCGCCGATACTAAAAATCAAACACAAGCGAGGCCGTTGTAACCTCGCTTTCTGAGTAGATAGAAATTCTGACATTCGTGCTGAGAAGCACTATTCAGAATCTAGCTATGTTGGCTACTTACACTCCTTGAGCAATTGCGGCATATGCTGCTCTAGTTTCTTTGCTGTCTGTTCTTCTTGCTGCAAGTTTTGTTGCAGTAATTTTACTGCTTGTTTTTGTCCCATCTGTTCAGCAGTTTGAATCAAACCACGGTAGCAAGCAATTTCTAATTGCTCAACTTTGGTTTGAGATGCGGCTAATCCCAAGGTGAGAATTTGTTGATTCTCCGCAGCTAGTAGCATGAATTTTTGACCATCACTGACCAGACCAGACGCAGCATCACAAGTTATCCGCTTCGGCTGTTGTCCCAAAGTATTGAACACTTGTTCTAAATTTTGAATCTGTTGTTCTGTTTCCCGGATATGAGTCTCAATCAAAGACTTCAACTGGCTATTTTGACAACACTGCAACATCATCTGTTGTGCTTCCCAAAAGCGTTGTTCAGCATCGTACATAACACCAATTTCGTAGACAAATTTCTCTTGTAAGTTGGTGATTTTGGCAACGGGGCGTTCACTTAATTGAACCATAGATTTTCTCCTGGGATGTGGACACCAAGATTTCGGTGTTTGTATCTTTCACCTACGTTCGCCAATCAACTCCTTGTTCTCGTCATCCCAGAGGAACAACTGATTGTTAATTCTGAGTGCTAAGTCAGATACATAGTCAGTCATTAGTCAATAGTCAAAAATTACTCTACCTCGTCCCTCTACTCTCTATTCCCCACATGAGAACGTGAGTAAAGTAAAGTAAAGATAGGTTAAGAATGCGCTGATAATTATAATGACTGTTCCACACTTGCAGGAAATTTCCTCTCAGTTAGAAAGTCCAAATTTGCGCGATCGCATGGTAGCACTGGCCAATTTGCGGCACGTACCTGCTGAAGATGCTGTACCTCTCATTAAAAAGGTCTTGGATGATGAATCTTTGCAGCTGCGATCGATGGCAATTTTTGCCCTAGGTATCAAGCAAACAACAGAATGCTACCCAATTTTGATTAATATTCTCCAAAATGACCCAGATTATGGGATGCGTGCAGATGCAGCTGGAGCTTTAGGCTATTTGGGTGATACTAGAGCCTTTGAAGTGTTAGCCAGAGCCTTTTATGAGGATACTGACTGGCTGGTACGCTTCAGTGCTGCTGTGTCTTTAGGTAATCTCAAAGATCCACGAGCGCGCGAAATTTTAATTCAAGCTTTAGATAGTCCTGAAGTTGTCTTACAACAAGCCGCAATCTCAGCCCTAGGAGAAATCCAAGATATTGAGTCAGTAGATAATCTGCTACGCTTTGCTCAATCAGATGATTGGTTAGTCAGACAAAGGTTGGCAGAGTCTTTGGGAAATCTGCCCAGTCCTAAAAGCGTCTCAGCTTTGAAATATTTGACAAAAGACAGTCATCCCAACGTTGCAGAAGCAGCAAAAATCTCACTCACCAGACTTGAGCAAAGTGGTAATCAAGTTTAGTTTTAAAACCTCCAGCTGCTTTTTAATAATAAGTAAGTGGGATTTTCGTATTTTGATGCAGGGTAGTTTTAATTATGAATATTGAAGAATTTTTTGAGTTGAGTGCTGGTAAATGGTTTTCCCATCGCAGCAGTCACAGTTTAGATGTTAAGCCATCGGAAGACGGTAAATCAAACCTGATTATTGAGACACTAGCAGCCGATCACCCAGAAGTGATCCAACTTTGTCAACAATATGAAATTTCTCCGAGTGCAGCTTCCTGTGCAGCAAAAATTACCTGGAAAGACCCCATAAAATCGGAGAGAGAAAAGCCTGCATCTACCGTATTAGTTTCTGTACCAGATCAGGATAATCCCCATGAAGGCAAACTACTGCAAGCCAGTGGTGATGCTAAAGTAGTACCTGTTGCTGGTCGGTATAAAATTGGCAGTGATGAAGCATTGACTATAACGACAGAATCCGAAACAACTTGGGCTGAAGAACGCCTATGGTTTGCCAGCCCTAATTTACGGATGCGCGTCAGTATCTTTAAGTATTCTGGTGGCTTTAGTATGGCTGCCTTTACTTCTGAGATTCGCATGGGTGGCAGTGCGCCTGCCAAGCAAACTTCAGAAGTGGCTAATTCAGCTAGCTAAGAGGCAAGTAAGTAAAAAGTAAAAAGGTAAAAGTCACAAACAAAAATCTTTTACCTTTTTACTTTTTTACAGTCAATGCCAATCTCAACAAGTTAGCCGTGGAATTACTCATAATCAAATTTGCAATAAATTGGCGATCGCCTGTGGCATGGGTAAGATAATAATCACCAACAAAACCATTGCCAATAAACCTAAAATGTCACGTTTATTATCTAGTTCAGTGACATCATTTAAGGCTGGTTCATCAATTAAAGGGATGAACAACAAAATAATTGCCCACACAAAAAATTCTGGTTGCACTAAGGAGAGCATGAGCAACAACAGACGAGCAATTTGACCAATTAGCATGGCGGTGCGTTGTCCGAACATGGCATGAACAATATGGCCGCCATCTAGCTGTCCCACAGGCATGAGATTCAAAGCTGTCACAATTAGCCCTAAAAAACCAGCTACAGCTACAGGATGTAAATCAATAGCTGTTTTTGCTGTCAATTCACTACCTAGAGCGATTTTAGACAGTATTGCTAACAAAATTGAATATTTAGGGTTGAGTGCATCGGGGTTCAAAAGACCTGTTCTGTCACTCAAAGGAACTATAGTTGAGTGTGCTAAACCCCAAATAATCAAGGGCAACGTAGCGATAAACCCAGCAATTGGCCCAGCAATACTTACGTCAAATAAAGCCTTACGGTTGGGGATGGGACTCCGCATTTGAATAAATGCCCCAAAAGTTCCCAGGAAAAAAGGCATGGGAATAAAATAAGGCAGCGTGGAGCGGATTTTGTAGAATCTAGCGGTTAAATAGTGTCCCAGTTCGTGGATACCCAAAATAGTCATTAGACCTAAAGCATAGGGTAATCCTTGCAACAGAATCATAGGATTTGATGCTAGGGTTCTAGGGTCGATCCCAGCAATTTTGACACCCACCAAGGATGTAGTCAGCATTGTTGCTAACACTAGCAACAAGGCTAATCCTGGGCGTGTTAATTTTTCTTGTTGATTAACATTTCCAGATCTAGCTGCTTGCGCGTTGGGAACTAACACAAAGAAGGGTTTACCATTAAAACCTTCTTGAAAAATAATCAAAAAGCGATCGCCAAATTGTGATTCGATGTTGGCTCTGATCTGCTGATAGGCTTGAATAGGTGTTGTTCTCAACTGACCACGACAAATGATCGCCTGAGGTCTATACTCAATGTTTTGGATGTAGTAAATAGACCAGGGAAAACAATTTCGTAGTTGGGTTTCTTCCGTAGGTTCAATGGGACGCACAGGTGCTTGTTCTGCGGTAGGATGGATAGCCGATTGTGATTCTGGGGTTTGGTTTGGAGTTTGTTTATCCATCGGCGGTTGCCGTCCCCACTGAAACAACAGCCAGTATAACAAAAGGCAGATAATTGCAGGCCAGATAATTAGTGATGGTGGCGGAGGTTGTTTGACCCCATACGCCAGTGTCCAACCACTTAATAACAATGCTGGTGTCATTAATACCAACCACAACAACCAAATTGGTGTGCGGGTGATGTTAGCAACACTACGCTGCACCATTAAATAAGTAGCTAATCCCAGTAGGAGGAGAAACCAAAATGTCATTTGCTTTTCATTGATTGAGAAAAAAACAGCCTGCTAAAAGAAGGCAAAAGTAAAAAGAAAGAATTTTTATTTTCCCAGCTTTTTACCTGTTGAATATACTTCACTCCCTAGTACAGACGCGGAGACACTCATCATAGCGACTTCTCGTAAGAGTATCATCACGTCTCTACCTCCTCCCCACTCACCACATTTGCTCATGTTCCCTTTACCTCAACAACCAAGTTCTACCACTAAGTCACCAAGGTTTGTCCTAGACAATATTTTTGCCTTTCCACCAAATCGTGACACATTGGGGGGAACGTCTTATTTCATTGTAAGAAATGAAGGGAATATCCTCATAGATTGCCCATCATTAGACGAAGTAAATCAAAATTTTTTGCGATCGCACGGTGGCGTTAAATGGTTATTTATTACCCATCGCGGTGCTATTGGTAAAACCTCAGAAATTCAGCAAAATTTTGGTTGTGAGGTACTAATTCAAGAGCAGGAAGCCTATTTATTACCAGGTTTGACAGTCACTACCTTTACTCAAGAACTAACGTTAGATGCTACAACCAAGTTAATTTGGACACCAGGACATTCTCCTGGCTCATCTTGCCTCTACTATAACAGCAACGGAGGTGTGCTATTTTCTGGTCGCCATTTAGTCCCAAACCTGCAAGGCGAACCAGTACCAATGCGAACCTCAAAAACCTTTCACTGGCCGCGACAACTTCAAAGCCTAGAAAAACTTATACAAATCTTTACACCAGAAACACTTCAGTATATCTGTCCTGGTGCTAATACAGGTTTTTTGCGTGGAGAGCGAGTTATAAACAAAGCTTACCCACGCCTAACAGCAATTGATTTAAAAGCTTTGTTGTAAATTGGGCATTGGGGAGGCAGTGCATTTCGGTGAATCCATCCCCTACAGAGGGTTTCCCACCGTAGGGAGTGGTGTTAGCGACACTCCTAGAGTTACCCTAAGGGAGGTTTCCTCCTTTGTAGCAACTGCCGTCATTGGGTATGAGAAATTAGTTTAGGATCGTCTGCCTCTATTTTTCCCTTGTCTACCTTTTCTCCCCAATCCCCATCCCCCATTTTTCTAGCCTCTAGCCTCTACTCCTGCTACTACAGTATTTTTACTCAAAATTTCCACTGCTGCTTGATATTGCAAATCTGATTCTGAGCCAATTTGATCACGCTTAAGGGGTGGCTGAGATATCACCTGATCTGGTTTAATCCCTAATTTGTTAATATCTCGATGGGTAGGAGTTTCATACTTGGCGATGGTAACGGCTAAACCAGAACCATCGGAAAGTTCAAATAAAGATTGGATTAAACCTTTACCAAAGGTAGTTTCACCTACCAATGTGGCACGACCGTTATCTTGGAGCGCGCCTGCTAGAATCTCACTGGCACTGGCTGTGCCTTGATTGACTAGAATGACTAAAGGATCGTCTGTTAAAGCTGGGCCAAAAGCATCAAAACTACCCTGAATGCCTTGACGGTTGACCGTATAGACTATAGTTCCTGAATCTAACCACAAACGGGCAATTTCAATGCCTGCTTGTAGTAAACCACCAGGATTATTTCGCAAATCTAAAATGTAGGCATCTGCGCCTTTTTTCTCTAGACTAGAAATGGCGTGTGCTAACTCTGTAGAGGCGTTGGCATTGAATTGTGTCAGCCGCAGATAGCCGATAGACCTACCTTGAGGGGACGAGCGTAATTCAGCCACAACGGGATTGAGCGCAATGCGATCGCGCGTAACTCTCACTTCCTTCTCGCCATCTCCATCTCGCTCAATTAACAGCGTGACTAAACTTCCAATCGGGCCGCGCATCCTAGCGGCGGCTTCATCTAGAGTTAAATTGTCTGTAGGAATGCCTTCAATTTTGAGAATGCGATCGCGGGGTTGAATTCCCGCTTTATCGGCTGGCGAACCCTCAATGGGTGATACTACCTCCAGTCTTCCAGTTTCGGGATTCAAGGCAATTTGTAAGCCAACTCCGGTCAATTCTCCAGAAGTATTTACCTGCAAACTCCGATACTGCTCAGGGTCTAAAAACCTAGTAAAAGGGTCATCCAGGCTCTTGAGCATATTCTGAATCGCAACATAGGCAGCTTTTTGGTTTTCCAGAGGCTTTAAGAGTGCCTTTTGCCTCACTGCTGACCAGTTTTGATGATTAAACGTATCGTCTAAGTAAGCGTGATTGACGATTCGCCAAACTTCTGAAACTAGTTTTTGTGATTCCGTCAATGCGTCTGCTGGTTGGATAAGTGTGCCGAACACTAAACCAAAAGCCACTAATAATGAAAATCCCAACCGAAAAACCTGTTTGTGCATGAACCCCATTTTCAATTTCACCTCAACCCAAAATGCCTAGAATTGCTCAGTTGACTCGTCGTTGATGAAATCTATCTCTCGATTATGTTACTTTTTTTATAGAAGTGGTGCATTGTTCTCATGAAGTTGTTACAGGAACTATGTGAATAACCACCTCAACAAAAGATAAAATCTACTTTGTAACCATCATTATGGATGTTGGCTTGCAAAGGGAACGCAATATATTCCATATTTACAGAGTGTTAAGTTTCTAAACTTTTAGCACTCTCGCAGTGCAAAAGCAAACGAACAAAATCCTCTTAAAAGAAAATCCCAAAACTGCCAATTGGGAGATTGAATCAACCGCAACCGATTTTTAGGAACTTGAGATTGTATGGCCAACGTTTACGACTGGTTTGAGGAACGCCTGGAAATTCAGGCACTCGCTGATGATGTCACCAGCAAGTACGTCCCTCCCCACGTCAACATCTTTTACTGTCTAGGTGGCATTACTCTGGTTTGCTTCTTAATCCAGTTCGCCACAGGCTTTGCCATGACGTTCTACTACAAGCCAACAGTGGCCGAAGCTTACTCCTCAGTACAGTACATCATGAATGAGGTGAACTTCGGTTGGCTAATTCGTTCCATCCATCGCTGGTCTGCCAGCATGATGGTGCTGATGATGATTCTGCACGTCTTCCGGGTGTATCTGACTGGTGGTTTCAAAAAGCCCCGCGAATTAACCTGGGTAAGCGGTGTTATTCTAGCTGTAATCACCGTTTCTTTTGGCGTTACAGGCTATTCTCTGCCTTGGGATCAGGTTGGTTACTGGGCGGTGAAAATCGTGAGTGGTGTACCAGAAGCAATTCCTGTAGTCGGTGTACTCATCTCCGATTTACTACGTGGTGGTTCTAGTGTTGGTCAAGCAACCTTGACACGCTACTATAGCGCACACACTTTTGTATTGCCCTGGTTAATTGCGGTCTTCATGCTGTTCCACTTCTTGATGATCCGTAAACAAGGTATTTCCGGCCCCTTGTAATGCCATCAGCCACAATGTGAACAGGCAACAGCATCAGTTACAAGAACCAGTCATTGAGTTTAAATTAGTGAAAAATAATTAACTAATGACTTAAAGTTTCCTTAAAGGTAAACGCTTGTAATTGGGATTTACGGTAGGCTACCCAAGGACACAACAGCAGGGCTAGTTCTACTTGAAGTTAGTCTAGAGATTTGAGGGCTTGTCCTCAAAGCTTTAACTGAAATTTTCGCAGGAGAGCGCATTTTCCCTATGTCGATACAAAAGAAACCCGATCTGAGCGATCCAAATTTAAGAGCCAAACTCGCCAAAGGTATGGGTCACAACTATTATGGTGAACCAGCTTGGCCTAATGACCTACTGTATGTATTCCCAGTAGTAATTATGGGTTCATTTGCTTGTATTGTGGCTCTAGCTGTATTAGATCCCGCCATGACAGGTGAACCAGCGAATCCTTTCGCTACACCACTGGAAATTCTGCCAGAGTGGTATTTGTACCCAGTATTCCAAATTTTGCGATCGCTGCCTAACAAATTGTTGGGAGTGCTAGCAATGGCTTCAGTGCCTCTGGGATTAATTCTCATTCCCTTCATTGAGAGCGTCAACAAATTCCAAAACCCCTTCCGCCGTCCAGTTGCAACCACAGTTTTCTTATTTGGAACTCTGGTTACTCTCTGGTTAGGTATTGGTGCTGCGTTACCCTTAGAAAAATCCTTAACCTTGGGACTGTTCTAAGCTGAAACTATTCGCCAAAAAACTCTTTGACGCTTGTAGTTTTCAATAGCGCGTATCTAAAGTTATGATGTCTGATGACAAGACACCCCCTGGGTATCTACGACAAAAAGTCGTTCATTTCTTCGGTATATGTGCTTTTGAAAACATAAAACAAGCGTCAATTTTAGTGAATAGGAAATTGGGTATTGATCACTGGGCATTGGTGTAAAATATACTCTGCTTCTTTGGTTTACTGCTCCCAGTTCCTAGTCCCTAATTTCCAGTCACTAATACCTCTAGTGTTGTCTAGTTTACTTCTCTCTCTTGAATCCAAAAGCTATTTCAAAACACAAAATAGATTGAAGAACAGCAGATTACAGAGATTCTCATACATATTCAATTCAATCCACGGTCAATGCTTGGCATTATGCAGCAAGACCATCTTAAAGTAAAAAGCGAACTCAAACTCTTAAACCAAGTTCAACAATGGTTTGAGGATTTTTGCCTAAAACATCTGTTTCAACTTGGCTGGTCAGAAACTCAACTTTATCGCCTCAACTTGGCATTAGCCGAGGGTTTTACAAATGCAGTGCGTCACGCCCATCATACTTTACCACCGGAAACAACCATAGAAATTGCAGTTAGTCTATGGGTTGACAAGTTAGAAATTAGAATTTGGGATTATGGCAAGCCTTTTAATCCAGATGCGATCGCAGAGCCAGCACCAGGTACTTTACAAGTAGGGGGCTATGGTTGGTTTTTGCTGCGCCGCTTGACCGACAGTGTTGCTTATGAACGCAGTCCTGACGGAAGAAACTGTCTAGTGATACTCAAGTATCTCCAAGACTAATTGGATATATGTAGCATTACACGGTGGTTTTGCAGTGAGCCTAAGTAGGAAGCTGCTCTAAAAATATATTTTTTCGTATAAATTTTTATACTATCTAATAGTAAAATATACTTAGTAATAACTATTAATGCTTTGTTAAAATTGGTAAGCACTTGGAATCCAGGCGTAAACTTATATGCGCCTATTTCCACATATGAAATCGATATGTTTACAAAAAGTTATCACCATTAATCCTGCGATCGCTCACTGAGACTGAAAGAGCATTTTCAACTAGTAGCTAACCCCACTCAAGCGCAATTCTTTTGCGCTGAGGAAGCTGAAACAGCTTGGGGATACTACTAAATAAAGCCAACGATAAAAACAGATATGGATTGACAAAAACTTTAAAATAGCTCACCTACATAGCAAATCAATGTTAGTGAGCCAGAAAAAGAGGGAAACAACTAATGACTAATGACTAATGACTAATAATATTGAATTGGGTGAAGATATTAATAAACAAAGTAACCATGTCTTCGTGTTCTTAGAAATTTTTGCACGGGAAGGTGGAATCCAGTCCTATGTCAAAGATATTTTTCGTGCTTATTTAGCCTTGGGTGCAGGTTATCAAGCAGAAGTATTTTTATTGCGCGATAGTCCCGATTGTTTGAATCCCTTTGCGTACGATGGTCTCAGACTGACCGAAAGTCATCGCCTAAAATTTCATTATTTTCAAAATCAGTCGCCCCAGATAGGAAGAATGACAATGGCTGGCGCATTATTTAAGTATTTATTGCAAAAACGTCCTCAAAGGGTTTTTTGCGGTCATATTAGGTTAGGGGTACTTGTCCAAACCCTCTGCCAAACATTGGGAATTCCCTACACTATTCTCACTTACGGTAAGGAAGTTTGGAGTCCACTAACCAAAAAAGAACGCCGTGCTTTAGCCGCAGCAGCAGATATTTGGACAATTAGTCGTTATAGTCGAGATCAAGCCTGTGCTGCTAATGGTATAGATCCTCAGAAAGTAAAAATGCTACCTTGTGCTATTGATGGGGATAAATTTACTCCCGGTGCAAAGCTACCAGAATTAGTGACGAAGTACGGTTTAACAGATACCAAAGTCATGATGACCGTGGCGCGATTGTGGTCAGGAGACATATATAAAGGTGTAGATGTCACAATTCGCGCCTTACCCAAAATATTGCAAGTTTTCCCACAAGTAAAATATTTAGTCATTGGTCGTGGCGATGACCAACCTAGACTAGCGCAGCTAGCCCAAGATTTAGGTGTGAGTGACCATGTCGTCTTTGCTGGTTTTGTACCCACAGAAGATTTAATTGCACACTATCGCCTTGCTGATGCTTATATCATGCCTTCTCAAGAAGGCTTCGGCATTGTATATTTAGAGGCGATGGCTTGTGGCATACCAGTATTATCTGGTGATGATGATGGATCTGCTGACCCCTTGCAAGACGGAAAAGTTGGTTGGCGAGTCCCGCACCGTGACCCCGAAGCCGTAGCCGCAGCTTGTATAGAAATTCTCAAAGGAGAAGATCAGCGTTGTAATGGACAATGGCTAAGAGAACAAGCGATCGCTAATTTTGGTCAAGCCGCCTTACAAAAACAACTTTTATCTCTACTAGGCTAAGTACCGGGAACAGGTAACAAAGAAGAGTAACTTATCACTAATGACTAATGACTGCTGCCAAACTCGCTATCCTAGATAAAGAGCGAGATAGTATTTAAAAATGCGGCTTAACAATTCTCAACTGAATCTTTTGAATCTCCGTCCCTTGCTGACAGTGTTAGCGGTTACTTGGTTGCTAGCTTCTTTGGGTTTGGGTTGGTTAGTAAATTCGTTGGTGATTCTATTTGGATTACTATTGCTAGCACCTGTGGTAGCATTTTTTGGGTTGCGTTGGTGGTTAGAACGTAATTTAGTGACTGATCAATGTCCCGTCTGCGCATACGAACTTACAGGCTTAAATAATAGCCAGTTGCAGTGTCCTAACTGCGGGGAAAGACTAACAGTAAATAAAGGCCATTTTCAACGCTTCGCACCGGAAGGGACAATTGATGTCGCAGCCGTAGAAATACCTAGTCAGCAATTAGAAGATTAAACTGTTTAGTCAGTTATATAAATTTGAGCGATAGCTTTTACTCCCATTGAGGCGATCGCTAGATCATTGTAGCTCAGTAATTTTACTGGCAAGCAAATAAATGAGTATGACAGAACAAGCATCTTTAGTAACGCCAAGATTGCTGGGTTATCGAAATGAGCATAAAAATCTAGAAGATGTAGTTAAAAATCAATTGAAGCAGGCAGTAGGACTGAAAATTGAAACTATTCACCAACTAGGTGAAATTCAACCCAATACAGAAATTTCCAACAAATTTTGGATTTTAGATTTGTAATTTTGGAATGACTGCCCCACTAAGGGATGCAGCTTGACGATTTTTGATTGGTGATTTTAGGTCTGTTCTGCCCCAAGGGCGGGGCTTGAACCAAACAACAATCCAAAATACAAAATCTAAAATCTAAAATTCGGATGGTCAAGATTTAGCTAATAGATTGGTTACAATTTTGACTCAACAGCAACAGTCAGATATGAACAAAAAATTAGCTCAACAAGATGTTGTGAACTAAATACAGTTGAAATTAAGATTGCACGGTCTTTCTTGATCATCGGCAGATGACTAAAGAAAATTACAAATTAAGTATTGTTGGTTAATTTAGACTCAATATCTGATACCTGTATAGCTCCAGAATAGTTTTTACCATTCATCACAAAGAAAGGTGTGCCAGGAATTCCCAATTTTTGGGCTAACTGCATATCTTGTTGAATAGCAGATTCAGCCAGTAAGCGATCGCTGTTAAACTTCTCCATATCCAGATTTAGTTTTTTGGCGATATCTAAATATAAATTTTCGCCCAGTTGTTTTTGATTGCTAAACAACGCATCATGATATTGCCAAAACTTGCCTTGCTCATTTGCCGCCCAAGCTGCTTTTGCAGCTGGCATTGCTTCAGGGTGGTTAGGCAAGGGTAAATGTTTATAAACTAACTTCAACTCATGCTGATACTTCGGCAGCAACTCTTGCAATTTCTTATGTGCCTCAGCACAGTAGGGACACTGAAAATCTGAGAATTCTATTAATATGGTTTTTGCTGATATTTTTCCCGTTGTAGGAGAGTTTGCAATTATGGCTTGAGTATTTGCTTGCAAATCCTGTAAAAAGACTTGTCGTGATTGATTGACCTGCTGTTGTTGCTGCTGCTGATATGCTTGGACAGATTCAATAATTACCTCTGGGTGTTTGCGAAGAACCTCTAAAACTTGCTGTTCTAGTTGAGGATTAGGATAACCAGCTGCTCGTACAGGAAATGACCAGCCTAAAACCAGGCAAAACCAGGCAAGTATGAGGTAGATGCGGAGATAGTGAAAAACTTTAACCATAGCGAAATACTAGAGACATGAACATTTCCCTAGTATTCCCCGGAATTAGTCATAATACCAAGTTTGTAATTTTTAATGAATCAAGTCTGAAAAGAGAACATTGGGCATCGCATCCAGATTCTTCTGTATCTACCTTGACTCCGAACTCAGCATGGTAACACCCTGTAACGCTCACAGCACTTTCAAGAACCTGTAGCTACTGCTGGTGGTTGCAAATAAACAATTAAATCTTGAATGCCCTTTTGTAAGTATCGTGTTACTGTCATGGGGCTAGTACCAATACTTTTAGCTGCATCTTTGCGAGAAAGTTCTTTTAGAAATACCATCTCTACTGCTTGACGGGGCTTTTCATCTAGCATATTAATTGCCCCTTGCAATTGTTGACGTTCTTCGTTTTGTTGCTGCAACGCTGTGGAACGAGGACAAGGCAAGGCTTCACCCAAAGTGATTTGACAATCAACATAATGAACCGCTGTAGCATCCAAACTCAAAGGCATCCGATTTTGTGCTGCTAACTTGGTTTCTTGCCATTCTTGCACAGATACTTTAAGTTCTCTAGCAATTTCTGTATCTTTCGGAGGACGACCTAAAGAAACTGCCAACTCTTTGCGGACTTTCTGACCTTCATTATACAGTTCTTGCCAACGGCGGGGAATCTTTAACAGGGTACTGCGATCACGCAAGAAATGTAACATTTCACCGCGAATATACGGAACAGCAAAGGAACTAAAAGCATATCCTTGACTGGGATCAAAACGCTCAATCGCCCTAATTAAACCAAAATAACCAATTTGTTCTAAATCTTCATAAGGTTCATTACATTGATGACTAAATTTATGAGCCATCTTTCTGACTAATCCAGTGTGTAACTGTACTAGTTGATTACGAAGTTTAATAGTAGGATTTTGGTGGTATAAGTGCAATAACTCCATACCATCAATTTGCATAGAGGACTCACTTGCAGCCATATAAAAATTCCTTTGTTGTAACTCCTTTTTTGGCAAAATGGAGTTGCGTAGCTCTTTAAATCTGTAATCATTTTCCTTAGCTAACACCTATTAAGCCATCGTCGTTTCACTGAACTTATTAGTGGGCTAGCTCTATCATTCAGTATTTCTACGCATGATTTTTCTAGACTATTAGTTGTGGTAAGTGTCTATTTTTCTAATAGTAATTACTCTTTAGGTAAAGTTTATTATTCGCAACAAAGCTAGCTATTTATGCTGAAAAATGCTTGATAAGCCTATGCAGAAAATCAAAAATTAAAGTCAAAATTCAGAAGAGTGAGACCAAGTACTAGGAAGGATTTTCAGGTATGCTAAAGATAAATTAGCAAAACATTTGAAGTTTTATAATGACACATACTAAATATCTGAATCCAGATTTTCTCTCTAGCTAATAACAGTAAATCTTGGTAAGAATAAGAATAATCACAAGGTTTTCTCAAAATACTTAGTCTTGCTATATGAGTAATACCAGCAATTTTCGCGAAGCTTTCCGTAATGCCCAATCTCAGGCCTTAGTTGGCCCTAATGTCATTGCCAAAGCCTTGCCTTACGTCGGTGGTGGTCTGGTACTGACAGCGTTGGGAACTTACGGTGGTCTGGGTATTATCCGCACCAATCCCCAAATCTTCTTCCCTACCTTCATCGGTGCAGTCGTTCTAGAGTTAATACTGTTCTTTGTCGCTCAAAATGTCGCTGAAAAAGGTAACAAAGGTCTGGCATTACCGCTTTTAGCTACCTACAGCTTGTTGTCGGGATATACCCTGAGTGGTTTAGTATTTGTGGCCTTGAGAACCCAAGGTGTTGGCATTCAAGGCATCGGGTTCGCGGCTCTTGGTTGTGGTGTCACTTTTATAGTTGCCCGTCAAATTGGTTCAAATCTCTCAGAACAAGACGGCATGGCTTTGACCAAAACCGTCTCTCTAGGCATCATTGCCTTGGTAGTTGTCTGTCTGACTCAATTTGTCTTTGCCTTGTTTGGCGTTTACACACCTAATTGGTTAGAAATTGCTATTTCAGGTTTGGGGGTATTTCTCTTTGCTGGGGCTTCAGTGGTCGATTTTTATATCTTGCCTCGTACTTATCGCAATGACCAATATTTACCTGCGGCTTTGTCGATGTATTTGACTTACATCAACCTGTTCATTTTTATTTTGCGATTACTCATTGCGATCAATGGTCGTGATTAAGCAAATTTTAAGGATACAAGCTTAACAATTGATGAACCGTGGTTAAAGCCTCAGTAACCACGGTTTTTTGCTGACCATTAAGATAGTGAGGCTTTATGCTTACGGTTGTCTGAAATCGGAATTAGGAATATGTCTTGCACCCATACACTAAGGTGAAGGACTTACGGACTAATGTAACCTGAGTTCGGGTTAAGCCAGAAGCTCAAAAGCTTATTCTGTAAGGATTGAGCAAAAATCTAAGTGATAAAAGAAGCGATTAAAGTGGAATCATTTTGTCACTAAGTTTCACAAATGAGATTAATCTCAACAACA
>DVDT01000007.1 GCA_015296085.1 Trichormus sp. M33_DOE_039
TCTTCTGTTTCTGTAATACTACAGAGGCTAAGTTATATTTGTAACTAACTATACTTGTCCGTTTTGATTTGACGGTTGTTATAGTTTTGGACTGATTATTGGTTTTTTTACGGGTATCTACGCTTGGTGCAAGAAATGAGTTGAGTGATATCTTGTATGGCACAGAGTGCATATACTATCTGCCCCTGATTGTTGTAAATCGGAGTACTAACAACTTCCAGGGCGATCGCATGATCACCCCGATGCAGCACCATATCATCAATTTTGAGAGTCTCGCCTGCTAAAGCACGGACAATGGGTAGTTCGGCAGTGGGATAAGGTTCTTCAGTTCCGGCTCGATAAAGTTGATAAACTTGGGAAATTTCCGCAATTGTCGCTTCTCCAGCCCTCTCATCACCAGCTAATTGTAGTGCTACTGGATTAGCGTAGACAATTTTGCCACTTGTATCGTGCATAGCCAAGCCGACGGGGAGGACATTGAATAATTGAGCTAGTTGGCTTTCCCGTTCTTTAGTTTGGGCGTAGAGTTGGGCATGAGTGAGAGCGATCGCGGTTTGTCCAGATAAAATTTCTACCAGAGCTAAATGGTATGTAGTGAAATGCCCAGACTGATGCTGATGTGCTAGATAAAGTATGCCTTTGAGTTGTCCTTGATTTAGCAGTGGTACACATAAAATGGATTGCGGCTGATCAGCTTCAATGCAGGCAGTACCAGTAAATTTATTGATCTGTTCTGCATCGTTTAAAACCACATTTGTCTGAGTATCAGCTACATGGTGAATAATACTCTGCTGTAGGCAATTAGCAATTGGTATTGATTGCAATAAGCTCGTAGTACTAATTTCTTGCAACTGCCATTGACCAGAAACTTCTATCACCCATTCCCCAGCTTTCTCCATAACTAGAAAGCCAATCTCCGCCTTAGTATTCTCAATAAATATGTGAATTAAAGTAGGGAGTAACTCAGACAACACTAATTTACCCGCAATTGCTTGCGATAGTTGTACTACGGTAGTGATATCTAAGGCTGATTCTTGGGGACTATTTAGATTCATAGCTATATTGGGGAGAGCATCTGCTTTGGCATACTCCTCCGAATTCTTTTCAGGAGATGATCAGATCAAATAGCGATCGCAGGTACAGGTTAGAATTTGCCTCACTTCATTATGGATGATTTTTTACCCTTATGAGTCAAATAACAAGTATGTAACTTTTGTCTTGTCTGTTCTTGTGATTGGCTATGATATTAACAAAAACTAAGAATTTCTAATTTTAATTACTGCCGAAATAAAGCTCTCTGATCTCTACCTTTCTTTGCTCATCATCAACGATCATAATTTTTTATACTAACTAAAAATTTAGTCATTTAAATTTATAAATAAGTAGACAGAAGGCAGAAGGGAATACGGTTTCAATTTTGGTTATCCTTCTTAATATAGTTATGTTTTTGTCACCGACTGACTTAAATTAATATAGTAATTCTAATAAGATTTTAGTTTTATATGTTTGTTTGTCAGCTTTGCGTAAAGCTAGCCAAATTTGGTTAGTCACAGATTGTTCTGGTTGTAAAATCAGCGTTAACTGGTTATTAGCGATCAAATCTTTACATAGATAATCAGGTAGTACACTAAAACCAAAACCGAGTGCGATCGCTTGTCGAATTCCTCTCAAGTCGGGAATTATCAATTTAGGGTTGACATCAATTCTTCGACCAAATACTAACCGCCAAAAACGTCTAAGAATTGGTAATTCCTCACTGTAGGCAATCCAAGATTGGTTTTTCAGCCAAATATCTAAAGACACTAAATCTATCTGTAAAGCTGAAATGTTAATATTAGGCGGCCCTACTAACCAGAAACTTTCCTCAAATAACAACTGATATTCAATATCTGGATGCAGAATTTTTTGTGTTGCTACTACCGCATCTAAATTTCCTGCTTGCAGTTGTGTGATTAAATCCTTGGTTAATCCTAATTGGATCACATAACAGTTTTGATCTGATGCTGATAATTTTTCTAAAATTCGCTCATGAAAAAACTCTTGGGACGTACCCAGTCGGATGATTGGTGACGTTTCTACAAATGAACCGTAAGTGGTAATTGACTCTAAAGTTTCCATTGCCGCCGCAATTTGATTATACAGTCGCTTTCCTGCTTCTGTAGGCAACATTTTGCGGGAAGTTCTTTCAAATAAAGCTGTTCCCAATGCTAATTCTAAAGCTGCAAGATGCTGACTAACAGCAGGCTGTGTGATGTGTAACACCTGTGCTGCGCCTGATGCTGTCCCGACTTGATAAACTGCGATAAAGCTACGATACCATTCCAAATTAACCATAAATTTTTTTATAGAAAAGTACAATTTTTATAATTTGTGTTTTAGTAAAGTTCCTATTAGGATGAGGGCATGAGGTATAAATCGCTGGAATTGAAACATACAACGCCATTTTTTTGCAATTACATAGACACGATTGGTCTGTCTCTCCACGCTTGAGACTCCACAGAGATTTTTGGTTGTCATTCACAAATCATTCTTAGATGATTCCCAAAAAGTGGCACAAGTAGAAAACACCCCCCCACCCCGGTCCTTAAAATGGCTGGGGATTGGGGAAGAAAAATCCAATGCCCAATGACGGCAGTTGCTACAACGGAGGAGACCTCCCTCTGGGTTCATCAGTCGCCCACGGAGAGAAACCCAACTACAGGGCTGGATTTAGCGCAACGCACTGCCTCTGCAATTCCCATTGACTATCCTATATATATAGTGTTAATCTTAATCAGACCAATCGGTCTTAAAAACCTGCAATGTCTAAAGGCGAAGAAACAAAAACTCGGATTATTCAACAAGCGGCCGAATTGTTTAACCAACAAGGATACGCTGGCGCGTCTATTTCCGACATTATGCGGGTAACAGGACTAAAAAAAGGAGGAATTTACAATCACTTTCAAAGTAAGGATGAGTTAGCATTACAGGCTTTCGATTATGCGATCGCTTGTGTAAGTAAACATTACAGATTAGCATTACGCCATGAACGTCATGCGATCGCCCGTTTAAAGGCGATGATTAATGTATTTAGCAGTTTTGTAGACAATCCACCCATCCCCGGAGGATGTCCTCTACTCAATACCGCTGTGGAAAGTGATGATGCTCACCCTGTTTTAAAAGCACGCACACAACAAGCTATGACTGCTTGGCTAAATCTTATTATTCGAGTGATTGAAACCGGAATTACCAAAGGTGAAATTAAACGTGGAGTGAATGCAGATGAAATAGCTAGTGTCATCACTGCAACTTTAGAAGGTGCAATTATGATGACTAAGTTATATGAAGATAAAATCTATATGCAAAGAGCAGTCAATCATCTTCATCAATACATAGAAACTCATCTGTAAATTTAGGCAAAAATTATCTTGAATAATTGAATTTTTTAACCATGCAAACAACGAATAAAACAAAATAATATGGTGGAGAAACAAATTATTAATTTTATTAGTGGACACCTCGATTTAACTCAGGCTGAATTTGATCAAAACTACCGTCTTCTGATTGATCAAGCCCTGGCAAACAATCAGGGTTTTGTTGTTGGAGATGCTAGGGGTGCTGATCTACGCGTACAGCAGTATCTCTGGGGAAAAACTGAGGCAGTTATTGTCTATCATATGTTCACAAAACCTCGTAATAATGTCGGGTTTCCAACTCGTGGTGGATTTCAAAGTGATACAGAACGAGATGAACAAATGACAAGTGATTCTCATCAAGATATTGCTTGGGTACGTCCTGGTAGAGAACATTCTGGTACACAAGCCAACATTGACAGACGATTGAAAATCATCAGTCAAAAGTAGAAAGCTAAATTTTTTTGTTAAATTAAAGACCAATCGGTCTTAAAATAATTAGGATTAATTATGTTAGTCAAAAATCAATCATCTAGAGCATTAGAAATAGTAATGAATATACCTATAAAAACCTATGATATAGACTTTATGGGTATTGTCAGTAACATAGTTTATATCAGATGGCTGGAAGATTTACGTCTCAAGTTTTTAGAAGAACACTGGCAACTTGAGCAACAATTACAGCAAGGATATGCTCCAATTCTTGCAGGTACAGAAATCGAATATAAACGACCAATTAAGCTTAATTCTCAAGTGCTTGGTCGTTTATGGTTGAGTAATTTAGGTCGATTAAAATGGACTATACAAGCGGAAATTTTAGCTAATGATGAATTAGCAGCATTCGCTACACAAAAAGGTGCTTTTATAAACTTAGATGATAGTCGTCCAATTCCCATTCCAGAAGAGTTAAAGCAGAAATATTGCCAGTCTCAGCAAATTTAATCAGCAAATTTTTTGCTTAATAACAAATCATTCGGTCTTTTAAATCAAAAATAGGTGTTTTCGATGCTGAAATTTTACTATGCTCCTCTTTCGCCTAACGCTCGGCGTGTATGGATAACTTTATTAGAGAAGGGAATTGATTTTGAACCAATCTTACTAAAATTAAATGGAGATCAATTACAGCCAGAATTTTTGCAGATTAACCCATTTCATCATATTCCAGTCATATCAGATGATGGTTTTAGAGTTATAGAATCCTTGGCGATTTTAGACTATTTAGAAAGTAAATATCCCTCGCCTGCATTATTACCTAATGACTCGCAGACATTGGCACAAGTCAGGATGGTGCAAACTGTGACAGCGAATGAACTATTCCCAAAAACTATTTCGCTAATTTGCGATAGTCCTGACTCGCCACAGTTTTTACAAGCAGTACAACATATAAATATAGTACTGCAATTTTTTATGGAAATTATAGGCGATCGCCCTTTCTTTAGCGGTGATCAATTAACTCTAGCAGACATTGTTGCAGGAACAGTTGTACCTTTTTTACCCAAATTGGGTGTAAGTTTGAATAATTATCCCCAACTACAAAACTGGTGTGAACAAATTAACCAGCGTCCAGCATGGCAAAAAACTCAACTCAGCGATGCAGACTTGGAGGAATTCAAACGGCGAGTGAAATTTTTAGTGAAGCTTCGTAGAAGTCAGATGAATCCAGGCAATTAAATACATGAAAATAAATCAAAAATTGTTAGCAATTGCCTGTGCATCAGGTAGCTTTAGTTTTGGCTTCACTTTCAAACAACAGCAAAATTGTTGCTGTTTTGTTAGTAAATTCCAATTATAGATAGATATTTTTTGTCCAAAAGTAATTTATGATTTTATGTAACTAATAAAGTTTCTAACTTAAAGTTTAAAAAAATAATTATGACTCAACAACCGATACAAGTAATTGGAGGTGGACTAGCTGGGACAGAAGCTGCATGGCAAATAGCTCAAGCTGGAGTACCAGTAATTTTACATGAGATGCGTCCCCAACGCTTCAGCCCTGCCCATCATACAGAACATTTAGCCGAGTTAGTCTGTAGTAATTCCTTTGGCGCAATGGCTAGCGATCGCGCGGCGGGTTTACTGCATGAAGAATTACGCCAACTGGGTTCTATAGTCATATCTAAAGCTGATGAACACGCTGTCCCAGCTGGTGGTGCGTTGGCTGTAGATCGTGGACAATTTGGTCAAGATTTAACGCAAACGCTAGCGAGTCATCCTTTAGTTGAATTCCGGCGTGGGGAAGTTCCAGCCATCCCTGAAGGAATCGTAGTGTTGGCAAGTGGCCCATTAACAAGTCCCGATTTAGCCGCAGACTTGCACCGCTTCACTGGGATGGAATACATGAGTTTCTTTGATGCGGCTAGTCCCATTATTGTGGGAGATTCCATCAACCGCGATATTGCATTTATGGCATCACGCTATGACAAAGGTGAAGCCGCTTATCTCAACTGTCCTATGAATAAGGAACAGTATCTGCGGTTTTGGGAAGCACTTTGTAAGGCTGAACAAACAGAACTCAAGGACTTTGAGCGAGAAACAGCGAAATTTTTTGAAGCTTGTCTCCCCATTGAAGAACTCGCACAACGGGGAGAAGACACCATGCGCTACGGGCCTTTAAAGCCAGTAGGTTTGTCTGATAGCCGCACTGGGGAACGTCCCTATGCGGTGGTGCAATTGCGACAAGAAGATAAAGCCGGTCAGTTGTGGAATATGGTGGGCTTTCAAACAAATCTGCGTTGGGGTGAACAAAAACGAGTCTTCCAAATGATTCCCGGTTTGGAAAAGGCGGAATTTGTGCGGTTGGGAGTCATGCACCGCAACACGTTTATTAATGCACCTCAGTTAATGCTACCAACTTTGCAATTTAAACAGCGTCCGACATTGTTGGCGGCTGGACAATTAATTGGGACGGAAGGTTACACAGCCGCCGCCGCAGGAGGTTGTTTGGCGGGAATTAATGCAGCACGGTTAGCTTTGGGTAAAGAACCGTTGAGCCTTCCCAACACAACTATGATGGGGGCATTATTTGAGTTTATCAGCTCCGCCTCACCTAAACATTTCCAACCAATGCCGCCGAATTTCGGAATTTTCCCGGATTTAGGCATGAAAATCAAAAATAAACAGGAACGTTACGGACGTTATCGCGATCGCTCCTTGGCTGATTTGGCTAGTTGGAAAGTAGCTCTAGTATAGGGCGAATATAATTCCCTACTACACAAACAAAGCCCCTTCGGGTTCGCCAGTTCCCTAAGGCGGGAGACTCGCCTACAGGACTGGTCTCACCGCCTGCGCGAACTAATGAAAAATCAAGGGTTTTGAACCCACGCAGGTGGCTTTGGTCTGTATAGTCGCGACTTCCAGTCGCTAAGGCAAGTAATAAATTAATGCGAGTCTCCAACGGAGGCACACGTTAAATTAGACTTTTCAAACAACCTCTTAAGCAAAATTTAGAAAAATAATCTTTTCAACCAAAGACACCACTTCTCAATTTCTGTTAGGGGGCTTAACTGTTTCTCTAAATCTACACAATCTATCCAAACATTATTTTGACAATAAAAGCCAGATTCACCAATTATCTGATAGCCATTTTCTTGATAAAATTTGACTGCTGATAAAGAAGATACTACATCAATAATTTTAAATTTATTTTGTATAGCTAGCTTTTCTAGGGCAATCAGTATTTGTGTACCTATACCTTGGCGGGCAAAATTTGGGTGAACATATATACCGCTGATCCTAGACTGGCGATAGAGCATGGATGCAAACCCTATTATTTCATGCTTATATTCTGCTACGACTATAATTTCATTCATATATAATCTTACTGATCTTTGACTGTTTACCAATGCTTCAATCTGAGTCAAGCTATAACTTGGTGACAATCTTCTCAGTGAGTCAGCTTGTATTTTTAAAATATGCTCTAAATCTTCAGGTTTGAATAAACGGATTTGCACATCCATAAAAATTTGCAGTGCGTTATGTTTAGAAAAAAATAATTTCTTTGTACATATTTTTCCCAGAATAATTTAGCGAATAACACTTTAAATCATGGACTCTAATTTAGAGGTCTTTAATTACTACAAGGTATCTTCAACTAATGTATTCTGACCTCTGACGCTGTTTCCTGTTAGATGTGATTTAGTTTTGGGAACAATGCTATCTATGCTTGCAATCCCTTGGCTGAAGATAACGGCATGACAACGCCATTGATTCGACACTGGAAATTTTGCTGGTGTTTGCTCATACTTTGCTGGATTCTCATTTGGCTACCGGTATCTGCAACACCCGCACCAACAGTTAACAACCTCCGACAACAACAGCAACAAATTAATCAAGAACGCCAGAACGTGATTCAGGAACGCGATCGCTTAACTAGAATCCAACAAGCGGCGCAAAATCACCTGACTGGGATAGCCAATAACCTGCAAACTACAAACGGCCAGATTCAAGAAACTGAGGCGCGATTACAAGCTGCTACTCAACGTCTCCAGCAACTAGAAGCTGATTTAGCCGTAGCAGAAAAGACCTATGCAGAACGCCAATTAGCAACAATGGCTAGGTTAAGGTATCTTCAGCGATCGCCAATTAGCCAAGGATGGGCAGTATTATTACAAAGCCGAGATATCAGCGACTTTATCAGCCGTCGGCATCAATTAAAGTTGGTATATCGAGCAGATCAACAAATTTTGACGAAATTAGCAACGCAAACCAGCCTCATTAATCAGCAAAAAGCAGAAGTAGAAGGACAAAAAAACGCAGTTGCTTTGATTCGTGAGCAACTATTGGCACAAAAAGCTGATTATCAAGCTCAAGCACAGTCTCAATCAGAATTAGTTCAAAGATTGAATAGCGATCGCCTAGCTTTGGAAGCTGCACAAAATCAACTAGAAAAAGATTCCAAAAGTTTAGAAACTCTCATTCAACAAAAAATAGCTGAAGCTAGAGCCAGAGAAGAAGCACAAGCTAAAGCTAATAACCGCAAAAATGTCCTAGTTCACGGTACTGGATTATTTGCCTTTCCTAGTGATGCACCAACCAGCAGTCCCTTTGGTTGGCGTGTACACCCGATTTTAGGTTATCGTCGCTTTCATGGTGGTTTAGATTTTGCCGCCAGCTACGGTAGTACAATTCGCGCCGCCGATTCTGGGACAGTGATTTTTGCTGGTTGGTATGGAGGTTATGGCAAAGCCGTAATTATCAACCACGGCAATGGCATTACCACACTGTATGGACATAGTAGTGAATTATACGTGAGAGAAGGGCAAACAGTGCAACGTGGACAGGCGATCGCTGCTGTTGGTTCAACAGGTTTATCTACTGGGCCACACCTGCACTTTGAAGTCCGCCGTAACGGTACACCAGTCAACCCAGCAAATTATCTGTAACGCCAAATGTTTGATATCGTGATATAATTAGTTCGGTACGAGGGCGCGTAGCTCAGTGGATAGAGCAACAGATTCCGGTTCTGTTGGCCGGGGGTTCAAATCCCTCCGCGCTCGTTAATTGAAATGTAGGTTAATTAGAAATAGCTCAATACTTCATAAATCTTGGCAGGCTTGTTTTTGCCAACAGTATAATCATCTAAAAAACTATAAACTATTTCTCAATATAAAGGCTGGTTACTAGGTATCTCTAGTAACCAGAAATAATGAGTTCAGCGTTCATCAAAAATGGTTTAATTTGTCAATTGAATGAAATTATTAAGACTGTACACCTACTAAGGGTGTTGGTACGGGGAATGGGCGATTTTCTATGATTTTAAATTGCACATTTTCTGCGTCATAAGCAAAGACTTCTCCACTTTCAATTTCATAAATCCAAGCATGGAGAGTAAGTTGACCACTATGAAGTCTAGAACGGATGATCGGATAAGTTTCTATGTTTTCTATTTGAGTGAGAACGTTCTGCTCAATGGCAATTTTTAACAGTTTTTCGACAGGATAATTTTTATCTTTATAATTGTCTATCATCAAGCGACGAGTAGGTTCTGCATAACGTTTTAACCAATCATAGACTAAAGGCATTTGTTGTGCGAGACTTCCTATTTGTAGTAGTCCTTTCATCGCACCGCAATGAGAATGACCACAGATAACAATATCTTTAATTCCCAATGCTTGAACAGCATATTCTATTGCAGCACCTTCAGAACCATGAAGTGTTCCATAAGGCGGAACGATATTGCCAACATTACGGATAACAAATAAATCTCCTGGCTGACTTTGAGTAATTAAAAATGGATCAATTCTGGAGTCAGAACAGGTGATAAATAAGACTTCTGGACTTTGCCCATGAGATAAATTCTCGAACAATTCACGATGTGCAGCAAAATAGTTATCATGAAATTCGTTGAGTCCTGCGATTATACGCTTGGTTGGCACAGCTTAATTTTCCTCACCAAAATCTAGTGTTAATTTTATTCTTCACATTCCTGAATCAATTTTCCGCAGCAATTCTTGATTAAATGAATTAAAATTCAGAGACATTATGCGATCATATACGGCTCTTAAATACACAGTTTAAGTAATATGCAATCCATTTGGCATCGGAGACAATACAGACACCTCAATATTTCTAGAGAATTGGTTTAATCGCTTCTCATATTTCTTATATTTGTTTGTGTGTGCAAATACTCAAAAAATCATTACTTGTAAATTTCTATGCTTCTCAGTCGTTAATTACCCTATCTCTCTGGCAGTTACTTGTTACACCTGCAATTACTGTGTACCCAAAAGCCTCTAACAATATTATCAATGAAATGAGATGATAGTGCTGTTTTTACCTGGCAGATGGCAGCATCTTTGATGAGTATTATCGTTAAATTATTTTTTATAAATTAAAAAGACTGAACCAATAAACCCAGGGTTTTCTACATAGATTTTACTGTTATAGTAAAGTCCTGGTGACATACCACCATCAAATAAAATTCCTTCTTGAATTTTACCTAGACAATTATGACGGGCAATTCCTTCTAAAACATCATCAAATTTATCTGGGGTTAACTCTTGATTAATTGATGAGACTTCAATATTAGAATTAGCCTTGAAGTCATTCACTAACAAAATCACATACTTTTTATTTGTAATCGCTGCCATAGAACGATTAGTAGCTTGTCTACAAGCGAATTCACCTAAATCTCGGCAAATATCTTTAAATTTACCTTGACGATAAAATCTACCGTTACCACCTACTAAATTGTAATTCAGAATATTACTAGCTCTTCTGCCAGCTTGAATTGTCGCTTGTCTTTGTTGAGGTTTACCGCCAGAAATGCCAAAGGAAGAACGCTTATTTTTAAAATCTCCTGCATACTCAATGCCACGAGAAATATTTAAGCCTTGGGGTTGATGATTAGGATCTATATAATCAGCGTTAATTGCGGCGATCGGTCTTTTGCCATTTAGCTGAGAATTAGCATCGAAAATAATTTCCCGAAACTGTTTTGGTATGTATTCTCTACGAATTTTACCTCTACTGTCTTTAGCATAAATTGGATGAGATAAACCCACATTTACTTTAAAGTCTAGTGCTTCAGACCTAGGATTAAAAATAATTACATGATTGATCCCTTTAGCAAATTTCTCACCACGGTTATTAGTTTTAAAAAATTCGATACTAAATTGAGTATCTTCCCCAAGACAAGTTTTTGCCGCTTTCGCTGCTGAACTAGCATCAATTTGTTCACAGCCTGATAGTAAACCAACAATAATAGCGAATATAGATAAAGCAACTATTTTTTGGTAAGACATACAACATAAAAACCCGTTACAGCATGACTATAACGGGTAATAATTCAGAATTTCAATGAAGGTAAAAGATTAGTTAGGAAGCGAGGAGATGAAAATCACTCTTTCCTTTCACTTTATTACCTTCTTAAGAGAGCCATTCTAAAACCGCTTCATCTTTGGTATTGGTGTTCCGAGATGGGGTTTCACGCTCAAACTTCATGTGGATAGAGCGTGTTTGCTCACCATCAGCCGCAACCGCCAAAATGGGATAGTCAATTAAGCCATCTTGGAAGGACATCTGGAAGCGGAATGTACCATCGGGATTCAGCTTGATAGGACGACCGCCAATTGTCACAGTCGCATCTGGTTCAGTTGCACCGTAGACAATTAACTCAGCGTCAGCAATTAACCAGAACTTGCGAGGACGTACTGGAACTGCGGAAGCAGAGAAGCCTACACCAGACATTCCCACACCGGACATATTGATACCGGAAGCTGTGGGAACTGCCCACATACCTACACCAGAGGGGAATACATAGGAGCTGATAGCTTGTTCAGGACGTACAGAACCAGGAACATGCTGCATAGAACCGAACAGAGAACCAGCTACCCGTTGTGCTTCGGCGGACTCTGCCATGCCAAAGATTTGATCGTAGATGGGGTTGCCATTTGCGCCCACTGCTGCAACTTTCTTGGCAGGGGGAACGAGTTCATAAAGGGTTTTGCCGCGTAAATCTTCCTCAAAGTTGACGGTGATGAAGACATCTTCAATCCAGTCAGAGGGATAAACGGGTGGAATGTGAACGCGAGCTGAACGAGCTAGCACCAACCAACGTCCATCAAAGGCACGATAACCGATATCAATCACATAATCGCGATCGCTCACGGGGATAGGAATGTACCATTCCCTTGCTAGCTCATCAGATGGATACTCTTGGATACTGTGGGGGCTTTGGTATTCAAGATCGATGTCGGTCACATCATAAATCCGCAGTGCCAGTTGTTGTCCCCCTTGACGACGCAAATCTTCTTTATGCTCGTTAGGAACATCCCAGTAAGCATAAGCCCACTGAGGATCACGCGGTAAAAGCACAATTCGACTTTCACCGTAACCACCTGGTAAATCAGCTAATCCTTCGTCAACATCAGCTAGAGAACCACCAGTCCGGTCTTCTTGACCAAGTTCAAATTTTGCTGCTTCCACGGTTTCCTGTGCCTCCAGTGAACGAGATGGGTTAAGCGATGCTTTCTGACGCTGAACTTCTTGAATTGATGCTAGTAACTGAGATTTACGCATCCGGCTATAACGAGAGATGTTAAATTCGCTGGCAACTTTGCGTAATTGCCGTAGTGTCATCTCTTCTAGCGGTGGGCGTTCTTTTGCCATGAATTTTGGCCTCCAGTAGTTTGAAAGGTAAATGATTTCCCTGGGTAACAAAATGCTTTAAATAAATATCCCAGATGAATTTCTTATGCCTGACTCCTGGTTTTGCCCAGTGTGTTTTTTAGTCTTTTGTTAAATCAAAGGTTTTATCCTTTCAATTTCTTACTCATGCCAAAATCAGCACTTTGGGATTGTGAGAAGTCACTTATTAAGTTTGTTAAATGAATATTAACAAGTCAACCTGACTTGGGATCAAGGGGTGTCAACAGGCTTTTTTGCCTATTTGACGAACTTATTAGCTCTTGTGGGATCATTCTGTTATGATCCCCTGACATTTGTGCTTATCTTTATGTGATTTATGTCAAATTACCATGACATTTGGACAAAAATAAAGCGAGATTAAGCGTATTAATACGGGTTAATTAATAATTTCTTGCTCCCAAGAAAGCTAATCACGGGAAACAACCACAACCAAAAATAAAAATACATCACCCTCTAATACAACGAGGTTTAAATAAAGTAACCATTTAAAATAGGCGGAAAGCTGACAAACAAAGCTTTCTTTTTTTGCCTTAATTCACCGCTGCCGACATACTTTGAATTCGCCAAATGCCTTCTTGTCTGACTAATTCATAACGTACACGGAGATTGTCATCATTAGAATTGGTTTGTTGACCATTTTCGTAGAATTGGGTGATTTCTTTGACATTAGCTCGGACGATCGCTCGATTGGGATCTTGCTCCGATGAACTGACATCGTTGACTGTGACGGTGTGGCTATAGAGACGATAATTACCTGTTGCTCTGACTTGCTGGGCAGTAAATCGCCACTGTGAAAGGGCTGAACCTGTTAAAATCTCCGCTAAACTTTCAATTTCGTGGTTAGGCCCAAGAGCTGAGGCTTTAGTCGATAGCCAAGTTTTAATCACCCCTTCGGCGATCGCTTCTGTGATCACTCCATCCTGCTGGAATGCACCGTTGCTCTCAAGGGTAACTACCACCGGCTCATTGATCTGAGTCAAGAATTGTTCTGCTGGCAAAGCAGGTGTGGGAGAAAACAGATTTCTAACCGCACCAAAAATAGTAGAGACCACCAACCAAAAAACTAAGATACCTGCCATAGAGAGAAATACAGTCCACACTAAGCGTGTTTTGGCATCTAACTTGCTAATCAAGTGACGTTGGGACTGAGGACGATGATGCTCTCGACTGGCTGGTTGAGTTGCCTTGCGTCGCCTACGTTGGGTAGTGGGACGCGCGGGAGAACTTTGAGGAGGATGATGATTAGCCCTAGCGGTGCGCTCTACACCAGACATCTGTGCGGTTGCTGGTGTTTCTGGATGTGGTACACCAGTGTATGTTGGTATGGGCGATGTTTGTTCTCTAAATACTTGAGAATTTACCGTTTCTGGGACTTTATAGTTTTGGGTTGCGGGTAACTCTGGATCGGTTGTTCTGTGGTTATTGGAATCAGAGCGAGCATTGCCATTTTGATGGCTACGATTATGAGGACGGTTAATTACCTTCCATTCATTCGTGATTTCTGCATCCGTTGGTAAAGCCTCTAGATAGGCTTGTACTTGGGGGTTAGCAAAATAATCTTTCAGGGATGCAGGCTGCTTGGCTAAGTCCCGAAAATGGGGAAATACTTCGTTTTGTAGCCATTGTTCGGCGTAAAGGCACAAACCAGGCAGCAAATCTGGTGAATCTTGAGATTTTTCGCGGATAAAAGCGAGAGATTCGTATTCCTGGCTTAGTTCTAAAACGCGGGTGGCTTCTTCTGTTTGTCCTAGTAGCAGCGCACAAAGTGACTGTTCTAAATGTACATCTTGTCGTTTAGCCAACCGCATCAGCATTTGCTTGGCGTGACGAATCAAAGCGGGTTGGCGGTTGGTAAATCCCCGTGCGATGGCGGCATAAACAGCCAAGTAGCTGGCTACAGCCGAGGGGCGTTTGCTTTCCGCGTCAAATAGCTTGTGTTGTTCGGCAACCGTTAAGTAGTGGCGTAGTTGCTGAATAAATCGGAGAAAGTCATCTATACTCAGACCTGATTCATCATTGCCATTGCCATCAATACCGCCGCGATCGTCCAAAATGCTTTGCAATAATTCCAGACCTTGATGGCGTTCTATAGTCTGCTCTGGAGGTAGGGCAAGTAATTCAAGAATCCGATAGGGGCGTAATTTATACAAATCAGCTTGAATTTCTGCTTGGACATTGGGAAACAGCCCTTCACGAGCTAACATTTCTTGCCCAGTTTCTAGAGAAATCGCGGCATTTTCATAATGACCCTGCTGCCATTGCTCACGGCCTAACTCTAAACAAGCCAAAGCCACAGTCAAGATAATATCTGGACGTTCAGCATTTTGCAGAAAGTCCTCAGCCGCAAACTGAACGCCCTTTTTCGGCACGACACCGTTGTTTTGATTTCCTAGATAAGTACGGCCTAGTTTCAGCACTAGCTCGTATTCTCCTAGCTCTTGCAGGATTAATAAAGCACCAACTAGTTCCTCTGAGGCAACTTCGATGCCGAGATTGTGAGCGTCAAACCTACCCTGATGGTCGTGAGGACGATTTTCAAGGGCGACTTTGGCAGTACCAGGGCTATCTGGGTCATAGGCATGAGCAAGATATAGCTGGTCGTAACTACTACGTTCCTTGGGATCAGATAAAACCACGTAAGCTTCTTCTATAAGTTGTTTACGGGAAGCAATAGCTGCTTGAGAATACTCCCTTCGCGGTAATTGGACAATGCGATCGCTGTAAGCTTGCCGCAACTGTTCCTCACTTGCCGCTAACGGTAGTCCTAAAATTCGGTAGTAATCAAGCGGAATTCGCACAGCCTACTTCCCCTGCACCGTGATCAACATAATTCACCTAGAGCATTCCAGGCATGTAAAACCGTGCCATAATCATACGGTGAATAATACCGTGCCGGACTTACACTATAAGTGTATATTGCAACAAAGAATTTTGTTGCTTCCCAAAATTTGTGTCATATTCTAGTACCAACATTTTGCCTTCGCCTAGGAAGTGCTGATATTTTGTCTTAATTCTTAGTATTTTTCCTGACCATAAATGTTATCAGTTTTTGAGCATATAAAACTGAACTACCATCCTTAGTTGTAAAAGTTTTACTGACACAACCAAGTATGATTTATTTTTATTCAGAGATTTATCTACATAGGTAAGTAAATCTCAAGATGCACCACTTGACGTTGATAAACGTAAAGGATGCGATTATATCATTAGTATTTTAATTCCGCTACTATATAAATATATACTTAAGATTTTGACAGTGATTTTCTCGAAACTGTTCATAGATATGCAGAAACCAAGCTATCCTGAGTGATAGCCTATGAATGGGACTGGGGAATAGTCAAGTTCAAAGATAAACAGGCTGAGGGTGAGATATTCCGCGATATATGCGTGAAAAACAGTAGATTCACCCTATATTTTCCGAATATTCCCTATAACGATTTTTGGTGCATAAAAATTGGTTGTTAACTCTAGCAAAACCTCTGTAAAGACAGCAAATTTGTTAAGAGAATAACCTATTGAAAATGGTAAATTTCGACTTTAGGACAGGAATACTAAAAGATAATGATTCAAGAACGCGCATTACCTAAATTTGATACTGCCACAGTCCAGATCACCAAAGAGACAGGATTACTCTTATATGAAGACATGATTCTAGGGCGTTTCTTTGAAGATAAGTGCGCCGAAATGTACTATAGAGGCAAAATGTTTGGTTTTGTCCATTTATATAACGGACAAGAGGCTGTTTCCTCAGGCGTAATTAAAGCTATGCGCCCTGGAGAAGATTTTGTTTCTAGTACCTACCGCGACCACGTTCATGCTTTGAGCGCGGGAGTACCAGCTAGAGAAGTCATGGCCGAGTTATTCGGCAAAGCCACAGGTTGCAGTAAAGGCCGCGGTGGTTCGATGCACATGTTTTCTGCCGAGCATCGGTTGCTGGGTGGTTATGCTTTTGTAGCTGAAGGGATTCCCGTAGCTGCTGGTGCAGCTTTTCAAAGCAAATACCGCCGTGAAGTTTTAGGTGATCCCAACGCCGACCAAGTCACAGCTTGTTTCTTTGGTGATGGTGCTGCTAACAATGGGCAATTCTTTGAAACCCTGAATATGGCAGCTTTGTGGAAATTGCCGATTATTTTCGTAGTCGAGAATAATAAATGGGCAATTGGTATGGCTCACGATCGCGCCACCTCCGATCCTGAGATTTACAAAAAAGCTAGCGTGTTTAACATGGTGGGTGTAGAAGTAGATGGTATGGATGTACTAGCAGTACACTCCGTAGCGCAAGAAGCAGTTGCTCGCGCCCGTGCAGGTGAAGGGCCAACCCTGATTGAAGCCTTAACTTATCGCTTCCGTGGTCACTCCTTAGCAGATCCAGACGAACTACGGAGCAAAGCCGAAAAAGAATTCTGGTTTTCTCGTGATCCCATCAAGAAGCTAGCTGCTTATCTGATAGAACAGAAATTAGCAGATGAAGCAGAATTGAAAGCGATCGAGAACAAAATTCAAGCATTGATCGACGATGCCGTCAAGTTCGCAGAAAGCAGCCCTGAGCCAGACCCCAGCGAACTGTATCGCTTTATCTTTGCTGAAGACGAATAAATAAACAGTCAAAAGGTAAAAGTTAAAAGGCAAAAGGCAAGAATTTTTTTACTTTTTACTTTTGCCTTTTCTCTGGCCCATGCCCCATGAGCGAGGACTAATCTTGTGTTTAGTATTGCGATTCAACAACAACAGTACAAAACTTATATCCTGGCTGATGAAACTGCTGGTTCTTATTTAGAAGTAGTACCAGAACGCGGTGGTATCATTACCCGTTGGCAAGTCAAGGGCGAAGAAATTCTCTACCTCGACACTGAACGCTTTGCCAATCCAGAATTGAGTGTCAGAGGTGGAAACCCGATTTTGTTTCCCATCTGTGGTAACTTACCCGATAACACCTACACTCTCAACAGTAAGCATTACACCCTCAAGCAACATGGCTTTGCTCGTGACTTACCTTGGGAAGTAACTGAGCAAACTACTACAGATAAAGCTGCAATTACAATTGTTCTCAACAGCAATGAACAAACCAAAGCAGTTTATCCTTTTGATTTTCAACTAGTGTTCACTTACGCACTCCAAGGAAACACTTTAGAAATTCAGCAGCATTATCAAAATCTCTCTTCTGTAGAGTTACCCTTTTCGGCTGGGTTTCATCCTTACTTCCTGACTGGGGATAAAAATCAACTAGAGTTTGCCATTCCCTCCCAGGAGTATCAAGACCAGCAAAGCAAAGAAATTCATCCCTTTCATGGCAATTTTGACTTTGACCGTGATGAAATTGATTTTGCTTTCGGACAAATTACCACTCAATCTGCTAGTGTGACAGACCATAGCCGCAAGTTGAAACTAACTCTAGACTACGACGATATTTTTTCCATGCTGGTATTTTGGACACTCAAAGGTAAAGAGTTTTATTGTCTCGAACCTTGGAGCGCACCTCGGAACGCTCTCAATACTGGTGAAAAGCTGACTGTTCTCGCCCCAGAAGCTAGTCACACAGCGATGATTAGACTAACGGCAAATTTTTTCTAGCCACCCCTTTACAAATCTACAGACATTAGTGCTATAATAGATAAGTTGCGAAATGCAACGCGGGTCGCTAACTCAACGGTAGAGTACTCGGCTTTTAACCGATTAGTTCCGGGTTCGAATCCCGGGCGACCCATTCAAGAAATATAAAAAAATATCGTGTTTCTATGGAGACAGATGGGGAAGGGAATACCATCATCCTACCTCATACTGGAATTTTAGTAACTACTTTATGAAGAAGAAATAGTGCTAACTTTTGGATAGTGTTGCATCTATTTATTTAGATACAGTATGTAATATGAAATTTTTGATTAAAGCTGCTCCTGAGTCTTTTCGTAATCGCTATAGGAGTAGTTTAAAGATTAAAAATTACCATGAATGGCCAAGAATATCCTTTAAGTCTGAATATTGAAGCTGTAAAGTAAAGGTAGTCAGTAGGTAGACTATGATTTTTAAATACTCTATTCTTGGGCAGCACATCCCCAACAAACATGAAAACGACAAGACTGACAAGTCAAAATAAACTGTCGCCCATCTAAACTTGCACATTTTTTGTGTTGGCTACAAAATTGGATATTGTTGAATCGACGGATGATTACAACTGGATAAAATTTCTGCCGTAGCATCCCTCCTTACGCCTCCGGCGAAGCAAGCTACGCGTAGCTTCTCATTGGCACAGCCTATCGTAGAGAATGGGAGTTTTGGTCGGAGGAAACATCCACTCAGACTTCTCTTTGCTTATCTCAAGCTAGCTCACTGTTATGCAAAGCTCAAAATTGATGTTGTAGCTGTAGCGTCCGATGTAGATAGAGCGATCGCCACGAAATTATTCTCTGTCTGCACTGATAAACTGCGATCGCAGATATTCTTGATAGGTCTTGAGTATCAGAATACCAAAGCCTTTCCCCTAGACGTAACGGACTGTACAGTAGTC
Organism: Trichormus sp. M33_DOE_039; assembly: GCA_015296085.1. Lineage (GTDB taxonomy): Bacteria > Cyanobacteriota > Cyanobacteriia > Cyanobacteriales > Nostocaceae > Trichormus. Next base: position 19,042 of record DVDT01000007.1, read on the forward strand.
TGGGTGAAGTATAGGGCATCTTGATGAGTAACAGCGTAAACTTTTTCAACATAAACACCCCACACTAGTTATAATTTCCTATAAGTTGAAAAAACTCTTAAGATTAGCGTAAAGATTACGCTTGTCTGACACCGACTAGCTAAAAATCATTATTAGGAGGACTACCTATGGCGCTGGTACCAATGCGGCTGTTGTTGGATCACGCGGCTGAGAACGGTTACGGCATCCCAGCTTTTAACGTTAACAACCTGGAGCAGATTCAAGCAATTATGAAGGCGGCTGAAGAGACAGATAGCCCCGTCATTTTGCAAGCTTCCCGTGGCGCGCGTAACTATGCAGGTGAGAACTTCCTGCGCCACCTGATTTTGGCTGCGGTAGAAACCTATCCTCACATTCCCATTGTCATGCACCAAGATCATGGCAATGCTCCTTCTACCTGCTATTCAGCTATCAAGAACAACTTCACCAGCGTAATGATGGACGGTTCTTTGGAAGCTGATGCTAAAACCCCTGCTAGCTTCGAGTACAACGTTAACGTTACTCGCGAAGTTGTCAATGTAGCTCATGCTTTGGGCGTAAGTGTAGAAGGCGAACTCGGTTGTTTGGGTTCTCTGGAAACCGGTGCGGGTGAAGCTGAAGATGGACACGGTTTTGAAGGTACTCTTGACCATTCTCAATTGTTAACTGACCCCGATGAAGCTGTAAGCTTTGTAGAAGCAACCCAAGTAGATGCTTTGGCTGTAGCTATCGGTACAAGCCACGGTGCTTACAAGTTTACCCGCAAACCTACTGGCGAAATTTTGGCTATTAGCCGCATTGAAGAAATTCACCGTCGTCTACCTAACACCCACTTGGTAATGCACGGTTCTTCCTCAGTTCCTGAAGATTTAATCGCTTTGATTAACGAATACGGCGGTGCGATTCCTGAAACCTACGGTGTACCTGTAGAAGAAATCCAAAAAGGTATCAAGAGCGGTGTACGTAAAGTTAACATCGACACCGACAACCGTTTGGCTATCACTGCGGCTGTGCGTGAAGCTTTAGCAAAAGCTCCCAAGGAATTTGACCCCCGTCACTTCCTCAAGCCTTCTATTAAATATATGCAGAAGGTTTGTGCTGAACGCTATGTACAATTCGGTACTGCTGGTAACGCTAGCAAGATTAAGCAAGTTACTTTAGAAGATTTTGCTGCTAAGTATGCTAAAGGTGAACTGAACGCTGTCACCAAAGCTGCTGCTAAAGTTTAATTTAGTCAAAGATAAATAGGAGCAATAGTTTCCTCCTACAAAATTTTTGATATTGAGATAAATCAACCGGGTAACATTATAGTTGCCCGGTTTTTTGCGCAAAAATGCAAATACATATCCATACAGTCTTTTAGCAATAGAGAGTCACATCTTCATTACACTCATCTGCTAAATAAGTTAAAGCTTTGAAACGTAGTTCTACTAACTGTTCATAAAAAGGATTGAGCTTACATAAAGGTGGAATGTAAATAATAGTCCGATGAAGAAATTTAATTTCTCTCTCAAAAGGACAACTGGCCGGGATAATTGTACAGAGCCATCGTGCTAATCGGTAATTTTCGATTTTTAAAGATTCCAGCCATTGACGTATAGGCTGTAGAAGATTGACGCAAGAGGCGAAAGTGTATGTATTGGTAGTCATGATTTTGTTAAGAAATGAACTTCAGGGGAGATTAACAAAATTTTTTTAATGAACAGATTGTCAGACTCAGAAACATCTGACATGATTACTTGTCTAACATTTTCATGAATCAGGATTTTTCCTTCAGCATTAGCACTAAAATCTTGACCAGGAATAAATCCTTTTTTAATGAGCTTTTGGATAACAAATTTAGTTATTTGTTGAAGTAAATTAGCATAGGGTTGCCAATCAGATAAATTGTCTATAACCCAATGAAAAGTATCGATGTCTGTTACAGATAGCTCCAATATTGCTGCTGTTAAACAAGATTCTATATATTCTGGTTTTAGGTTGGTAGTTAGCTGAATAACCCAAGATTCCGCGAGATTTTTGTCTCGAAATTTGAGGATATATATAACTCTTCTGAGATCTGAATGGAATCGTTCTAATTCGTTCATTTTAGGACAAAGAATTAATTTGAATAATGGCTAATTAATAAACTTCTTTCTGAATAGATAAACTACTTTAATTACTCTTCTCTTGAAAGAAAGTAGGGTAGAGGTTAGTTGATACTCCACCCTCGGCAAAGGTTTTATCGAGTAGGTAGTTTCCTAACTGCTTTTAACTGTAAAACTGAAAAATGCAGAAATTGTGGAGATGGGAAAAAGTTATAAAATTTTTTTATAGCAGTGTTCGTTTGCATAAAGCACAAAGTCACTGGTTTTGAAGCAGAAGACTGGAGGGACAAGAAGAATCTCTGTTCTAATTCTTCATTGTTGTACCTTATTTAGTTGTCAACTGCTGTCAGTCACCAGTTTAGAGCTGCGGCAATTTGTGTGTGTAATTTCATTGCTTTGAAAGGCTTAGTAATAATTGCTTGCACTCCTAGTTCGGCAAAACGTCGTTGTTCAGCTGCTTGTGTCTTTGCTGTCAACAAAATAACCGGAATGGATTGTGTGGCAGGATTCGCTTGTAATGCTTGAAATGTAGTGATTCCGTCCATATCAGGCATCATTACGTCTAGAAGGATAACATCTGGTGGTTCGGCGATCGCCTTAGCTATTCCTTCACTACCGGAAGCGGCCGTTGAGACTTGCCAAGCACCCACTGCTTTTAAGGAGAGTTCAGCCACGGCTCGAATGTCATATTCATCATCAATGATGAGAATGTGTTTCTGAGTCATACTAATTTTGGATTTTAGATGTCAAATTTTGGATTAAAAACCTTTAACGCCAAGCTTTTCCATGACTATCAAACAATATCACCTGTATTCTGATTGCTGCGCTAATAACTCTTAATCACTGATCATTGGGGCAAATCATCCGGTTGAGCAAGTTAACTACACGTTTTTCAAATTCTTGTGCAGTAATGCGTCCTTTAGTGAGGAATAGTGTTTGTCCTAACTTTAACTTTTCGCGATCGCTCTCATCTAAATCGCGCGCTGTATATACAACTAACGGCACTTGACACAAACGCTGATGTTGTCGCAGCCAATCCACTACAGCAAAACCATCGTATTCTGGCAACCCTAGATCTAGCACCAACAAATCAGGGATGATTGTCTGGCTAATCTGTATAGCTTCCCGTCCTGTTTGGGCATAAAAACTAGTAACACCATAGCGGTTAAACATGGCAATCAGTACCTGTGCCAAATCTAAATCGTCTTCTATGATTAGCACTTTAATTGATTGATTTTGTTTGGCAGTTGCTTTTTCCAATGCTTGGCACAATAACTGAAGATTTGGCGGTTTGACAATCCAGTCACTGATATGGTCTGGAAAAGCTTGATGGGCATCAGGTAACAATCCACTCAGGATGATGACTGGAATATTCTGGGTTTGTGGCTGCTGTTTTAAAACCGCAAGGGTTTCCCAACCATCCATCTCAGGCATCATGAGGTTGAGGATAACTACATCAGGATGGTGTACTTTAGCTTGTTCTACTGCTTCTTGTCCTGATGCTACTGCCATGACTCGGTAGCCTTGACGTTCTAGCATAGTTTGCAAGACAACCCGAATACTGGGGTCATCATCGCACGCTAGTACGAGTGGGGGATGGGGAGATAAACAGGGAATATGGAGAGATGTAGCATCTGTTTCCCACGGTGTAGAGGTGACAGGCAGTGAAGATGTCCTGGTGTCTGCTTCTGTGATCATTGGTAAAGTAAAAAAGAAAGTGCTGCCTTCGCCCAAACTACTTTCAACCCAAATGTTTCCTCCATGATGTTGCAAAATTGTGCGACAAATCGCTAAACCTAAACCTGTTCCTCCTTTTTGGCGGGAGTCGGAAGCATCAACTTGTCCAAAACGCTCAAAGATAGATTCTAGTTTTTCCGCTGGGATACCCCGACCTTGGTCTTTAACTTGGAACAGAATGTAGGGAAATGTAGCATCAGCTGCTTGCAGAGTGGGGAATGTTGCTTTTTGATTTTCTTCTCCAGTTACTAACTCAGCACTTAACCAAACAGTAGAATCTGGAGGCGAAAATTTAATCGCATTGCTGAGTAAGTTGGTGAACACTTGGATGATGCGATCTGAGTCAGCCCAAATTTGGGCTGATATGGGGGCAATCGATAATGTCACCCTGGCTTGAGTTGCCATTTCCTCCATGACTTCTACTGACTGGTTCATTAAGTCAGCAGCATTGCAGATTTCTCGGTTCATTTCTACTTTGCCTGATGCGATGCGTTCGATATCCAGGATGTCGTTAATCAAACGCACCAACCGCTCTGTATTACTAGCTGCAATATTTAACATCCTTTGAGCATCTTCAGGCTGAGTTTGCAGAACTCCACTAGCTAGCAAATCTAAAGCCCCAGAAATCGAAGTTAAGGGGGTTCGTAATTCATGACTGACTACCGAGACAAATTCATCCTTGAGACGTTCGACTTCCCGGCGATCGCTAATATCCTTCATAAAGCAATAATGGCCAATAAATCGCTCCTGTTGGTCATAGGCTTTGACCATGACTACTTGCTTATCAAAAAGCGATTTATCTTTTCGTATTGCTCTACCTTCTGCTTCTACCTTGCCATGAGTAAGCATCTGTTCGTAAGCGGCCTTGAGTTTTACTAAATCTTCTGGATGAACTGTTAATTGCCAATCCATACCAATCAGTTCTTCTGGCTGATAACCCACGGCGTTGGCATAAGCGGGATTGACTTTGATATAACGTCCCTGCGTGTCTAACTGCGATATACCCTCTACTGCACTTTCTAATGCTCGACTGAGATGGCTTAGTTCTTCTTCGGCTCGCTTACGCGCAGTAATATCATTGTTAATTTCTAAAGTTATTTCTGCTCTACCTTGTTCATCGCGCTGCAATGTCCAACGACTGTCTACTACAATGGGTGTGCCATCGCGTTTAGTGTGTACAAGTTCACCTACCCACCGCCCATGTTGCCAAAGTTCCGCAGCGATTTCTGCCATTGGCTGAGGAAACTTAGTTTTTAGGAGTGTATGAGAAATTTGCCCGATCGCTTCGGCCTTTGTCCAGCCATACATCTCTTCTGCACCGCGATTCCAGAAATCAATCCTACCGTTTAAATCGCGAACGATGATGCTATCTTGAGTCAAATCAAGCAGTAATGCTTGTTTTTGTAGTTCTGCTTCGACTCGTTGGCGTTCGAGTATTTCCTCCTGCAATGCTTGATTAGTAGCTAATAACTCTATCGTTCGTTCTTGAACTCGGATTTCTAACTCATGGTGCGCCCGGTGCAATGCTGTCTCTGCTTGTTTGCGTTCGCAAATGTCACGACCTTCGGCAATCAGTAGCACTACTTTTCCCGTGTCATCAAATACAGGTTTGAGAGAAAAGTCAACCGTTGTTTGTGTATTTTCCGCACCCCGGACATCAAATTCAGCACGGAAAAACTGACCAGATGTGGCTTGAGCGATCGCCGCTTTTAAGCGATTTTGAGTGGTTTCCCCAACTGTCCACCATTCTGTTTCCCAAAATGGGCGATTGATGACATCTGCATACATCAGTCCCCCAAAGTTGAGGGCAGTTTGATTGGCTTCTAAGAGTGTGCCATCAGGATGGAGCAGCCCCATAAACTGAAAAGTCTGGTCAAAGATAGCCCGGAATCGCCTTTCGCTGTCGCGCAGCGCATCTTCTACCCTTTGACGTTCGATGATTTCCTGTTGGAGTTTTTGGTTAGCTGATTCCAACTGATTTGTACTTGGAATTTCTAATGCTTTAGGCAGTAATTCTACTGCGACAACAGCAGTGTAGACAGATATTATAGCCGTCAGAGCTTTGACAAGACCAAATGACCAGTATGTTGGATACCAAAGTGTCCAAACTGCCATGAAATGGGTTGTTGCACAAGCAATAATCAAACCTCCAAACAATAGGAAAAGACCTTTAAAGGGAATATCTTTCCGCTTGTGGATGAAATAAAGCAATGTTATGGGAATTGAATAAAATGACAAGCTAATTAGACCATCAGACAACAAATGTAGCCACATCAACCCAGGATTCCAAAGATAGCAATGGCCATGAGGAATCAAGGAGATAGAGGCGAATAAGGTGTGTAATGATTCCAGCATATGGCTTCCTATTGGTGGGCATGGACTGTAAAAGGCAGGGGCAGAGGCGAGAAAAAAGGTTGAATTTATGCTTTTTTGCCTTGACCAATTGGGTTTAAGAACCCCAATAAATCTGTGATTTAGTGGTCTACAGTTACAGGTGGTCAGAATCTCTATGTAATTGAGCCATCTGCCTTCTTCAACTTTTCCAGAATGGAATCGGCTGCTTGGTAAAGTGCTTGGAGATTAGTTCCATCTTGGGGATACGCAACTACTGCTGTACTAAAGGTAACGTGGAATTTATCACCATTGGGGGGAGTAAACTCAAGTTGTTGCCAACTTTCGAGAATTTCTGCTAGTCGTCGTACTCCTTGAGCTTTTGTGATTCCTGCCATACCAATTACAAATTCTGTACCGCCCCAGCGTCCGACAGTATCCTGGGTGTGGAATTTCTGCCGCAAAAGTTCTCCTAGTTGGGATAAGATGCGATCGCCAAACTCATGGCCGTATTTGTGATTAATTTCCTTCAGTTGGTCTAGTTCCAAAATCACGAAGCAGAAAGGCTGTTGGTGCTGATCGCTCCATTGAAGATATTGATTGATCTCTTGGGTAGACTTACGGCGATTGGCAACTAATGTTAAGGCATCGATTTCTGCTAAATTTCGTAACCAGCGCGATCGCTCTAGGCGATTAAGTATGCGAGTAATCAGTTCTGGTTCGACAATCGGTTTGCTAATGTAGTCGTCAGCACCGGCTATAAATACCTGCTGCCTAGTTGTAGTATCGCTGTGAGCGGTAAGAAACAAAATCGGCACTCCGCTCCATCGAGGATCATTCCGAGCAACTTGGCATAACTCTATACCAGTTACTGCTGGCATTTCTACATCTAAAATCACCAAATCTGGCTCACTTGCTACCATAGCGTCCAAAAATCGGAGGGGGTTATCTAGTGTGTAAACCTGAAGTCCCCAAGGTACGAGTAAAGTCTGCAAAGCAGCCAATATCTGCGGATCATCATCCACAATCATGACCGTCGCTTCATGAGAACGAGTACGCCGGAGAATTTGAGTTACCGTTTCTAAAACTTGGTTTGGGGACACAGGCTTTTGTAAGAAACCGCTTGCACCCAAACGAGCAACTTTTACTCGGTCAAGTAAAGAGTTCTTGTGGGTGAGAACTACAATCGGTACAGATAACTGATGGGTGTGAAGTTCTGCTAGTAAAGCTAAAGTATCTTCTTGAGTCTCGCTAGCACTAAAGTCAAGCAGCACAACATCAGGAGAATTTTTAGCGATCAACTCTCTAGCAGTGATTTTATCTGAGGCAGTTGACGATGGTGTAGCGTGCGCGAACCGCACTTGTATTCCCCAACTACTCGTCTGTTTTGCCAACGCCTCGGCTAATTCCTGATCCTGGTTAACAATTAACAGCAAAGGACGCTCATCCACCGATTGATGATGGGAAGGCAGTTCTGGCTGATACTCTAAATTCAACAGTTGTAGTTCTTGGCGCAATCCCCCAACCAATTGTGAGATTTGCTGTTTTGTGGCTGGCTCTAGCTTAGTATTGACTTCCAACAGAGTTTCTATTTCTTGAGCTAGATGAGAACCTGTATCAGATCCAAACATCCCCAGAGAACCCGCCAGTTTATGGGCTTCTGACTTAGCTTTTAATCGCATTTCCTGAGTGAGCTTATCCTGTAACAACATGGCAGAGGCTTGCTCAATCGTCACAATTCGCTCTTCCAATTGCGGTGCTGCTCTCTCCCAGACTTGAGCTACTCCCGTCACCACCTGATTTTTAATTCTGCTGTTCCTGTCTTGCTCAAAAATGTCTGTCTCAAAAGTTGCTCCCAAGTTGGGTGATTTGATCGTTACTGTGTTGAGAGCGTTGCTGCCATTGTCATCACTGTTATGCTGAGGTGCATAGGTTTTAGATTGGGGTTGTTGTTTGCGTCCTCGCTGTCCATTGTCTCTAATGCTTGGAGACTCTAAGTTTCCCTTGTGTACCCCTTGTCTTTCTGCTGGCTTGAGTTTATATCCGATACCGTAAACTGTCTCAATGGGATCTTCTGCGACTCCCACTGCTTTGAGTTTTTGCCTTAACCCTTTCATGTGGGATCTAACTGTATAGTCTGTAGGTGGTTCTTCAAAAGACCACAGATGGTCTATCAGCGCACTACAGCTAAATATCCGGTGACTGTTACGCAGAAATAGCTCCAACAGGCCATATTCTTTAGGAGTTAAATGTAGTAGTTTCCCATTACAAGTAACTTCACAAGTGCTGGGGTCTAGTTGGAGGTTTTTCCACTCTAATAAAGGTGGCAAAGTCGAACCACCCCGACGTAATAAAGCCCGAATCCGCGCCAACAATTCTTGAGAATCAAAAGGTTTGGCCAGATAGTCATCAGCACCAGCATCTAAGCCCGATACCTTATTTATGCTGGTATCTTGAGCGGTCAATAAGATCACAGGTGTTTGATTACCTTGCGATCGCAACCGTTGACAAAAGCTAATGCCGTCAAGCTTGGGTAGCAAAACATCTAGCAAAATCAAGTCATAAGTAAATAACTCCGCTAAATCCCAACCTTCTTGCCCATCCTTGGCCACGTCAAGAGCATAGTGCTGGTTGAGCAAGGATTTGGTAAGTAATTGAACAATGACTTTATCATCTTCAACTAATAGAATTCTCATGGCGGCTCACAACCGCAACTTGTTACTTATGTAATAACAGCCCAAAATGTGAGTAAACGATTTTTGCAACTGATAAATCAAGCCTAGCTTAAATCAAGTGGTTGTTTCACTTAGATTTATAAATGTCAATATTTCCACTTTGATAGTTGAGTAATTACCGTGAAAAATGGTAACTCTGTAAACTATCCGATGACTCAAAAAAAATATTTCTTACGATAGATTTATAATGAAAATTTTTGATAATTGTTAGCTCTATTTTGCTGGGAAAAGATGACTGTTTATAGCTTTTGGTATTTGATGAGATTAGCGATCGCCTGCAACAAAATCTCTGGTTCTAAAGGTTTAGAGATATGCTTTTGGAATCCTGCTTGCAGAGCTTGTTGCTGATTAAAATCACCCGCATAGGCAGTGAGGGCGAGTGCAGGAATTTGACCACCTTGCTCTGGTGGCAACGCTCTCACTTGTCGTATCAGCATATAACCATCCATATCGGGCATCCCAATATCACTAACAAGCACATCTGGCTGCGATCGCCTTAAAATTGCCAATGCTTCAGTTGCATTTGCGGCGGCTGTCACCACTGCCCCAGCCTGCTCTAACAGAAAAGCCACAAACTCCCGTGTATCGATATCATCATCGACAAGAAGAACTTGAACACTGCTTAAATCAACGGATAATTCTGATGATTGCTGATTTTGTCTTTCCTGATTTGGGTTGGATGGCAGTGGCAGTTTGACTGTAAATATTGCCCCCTGCCCTTCCCCTGGACTCTCTGCCTGAATCATACCGCCATGTAGTTCTACTAAGTGGCGCACAATTGCTAGCCCTAAACCCAATCCCCCAAACTTCCGAGTGGTTGTGGCATCGGCTTGACGAAAGTAGTCAAATATATGCGGCAGAAAATCAGCTTTGATACCTTTGCCTGTGTCGCTGACCGTAATTTGGGCGTGAGTGCTATCTTGCTCTAGTCGCACATCAACTCGCCCCCCTTCTGGTGTGAACTTGACTGCATTGGAGAGCAGATTCCATACTACCTGCTGTAAGCGAGCAGGATCTCCAGAAATTTGCGGAATATTTGCATCTAGGGTGTGGTGAATTTGAATCGACTTGGCTTGGGCTGCGAGTCGTACCGTTTCCATTGCCGATACAACGGTTGTAGCCAGATCAACGGTTACAATATTCAGACTGAGTTTGCCCCGTAAAATCCGGGAGACATCCAGTAAGTCTTCAATCAGTTCAGACTGCAACTTGGCATTGCGTTCGATTACGCTCAGAGCTTGAGCGGTTTTGTTTTCGTCTAGCTTGCCAGTCCGCATGAGGTGTGACCAACCTAAAATGGGGTTCAGGGGCGATCGCAGTTCATGAGACAGCACTGCCAAAAACTCATCTTTAATCCGATTCGCTGCCTCAGCCTCAGCCCGAGCTGCTTGCTCAGATGCCAAGCTGCGCGCCAATTCAGCCTGAGCTTGTCGTTGCTCAGTGATATCAACCGCCATTCCTGCCAGTAATTGCTGTCCAGCAGCATCTTTGATGGGGAATTTAAAGGACAGGAAATGGTGTTCGCCATCTTCTAGAGGATTCGTCTCAGCAATTTGCATTGCCTGACCTGTTCGCAGCACAGCTACATCATTGTCTCGAATGGGTTGGGCCACTTCTGCTGCAAAGAAATCAAAATCTGTTTTACCCAACCACTCTGCCAGAGGACGATGGAAAGAATGCTCCACTTGCGGATTAACGTATAGGTAATGCCCTGACTCATCTTTGATAAAGGCATTGACGGGACTGTAATTCATGAAGCTTTGAAATAAGGCTTGGCTGGCTTGTAATTCTTCCTCAGCTTGCTGCCGTTCCATAAATTGCCCAATCTGGCTGCCGAGTGCGCTCATCAGGTGGAGTAAATCGTCATCAGGTTCTTGATAACGGTTACTAAAGCATTCAATCACGCCTAAAATTTCTTGACCTAATGAAACTGGAAACCCAAAGACACTGTGCAGTCGCAAATTACAGGCGATCGCAGCTCTAGGAAAATTAGGGTCTTGAGCTAAGTTGCTAATCCACGCAGGTTGACCGCTTTTCCAGATCCGACCCGGTAAGCCAACACCAGAGGTAAAAGTTATTTCTTGATTTGTCCTCATTAGATCTGCCACATTCATTTCTGGAACAGACCAACTACTGAGATAGCGCATCATATTAGCCTGGGGATCAACCCGCCACAGAAATCCCAGTTGCCAACCTAAACCTTCGCACAGGGACTGCAACACCAATGGCATCACATCCGCCAAAGTGCTGGCTTCAGCCAACACCTTTGCTACTGCATACTGAACTGCAAGGCGTTGCTCGGCTTGTTTGCGATCGCTCAAATCAAGGACAAAACTGATCAAACTTTCAGAATGACTGTGCAGTAAAGCTGCTCCCACAATCACAGGTATTCGCTGTCCATTTTTGCCAATAAATGCTTTTTCGTAGGCTGTATTTTTTCCTTTAGTCAGCAGTTCTTCTATTGCAGGTACATCGCGATCGCGTAAATCTGGCGGTGTCATCTGATCCCAACGCACTCGTCCTGCTAAAACATCCTCTTGGCTAAAGCCTGTCATGCGCAAAAATTCATTATTGGCTTCATGGATAGTTCCATAGATATCGCAAGAAATCACCCCAATGATGTTGGAATCGACTAGACGGCGCAGGCGTGCTTCTGTTTGCTGGAGTTGTTCTAAATTCTGTCGGCTTTGCTGTTGAGCGATGCGTAATGACCCTACTAAAACACTGATCAAACATCCCTGGAACACAAATAGTCCCATCCTAGCCCCACTAGCCACTGTTAGATTCAGGCTCAAGACTGGCTCAAGGAAAAAGTATTTGGCACATAATGTTGAGAAAAATGTGGCTAACAAACCTGGATCTCGTCCTCCATACCAAGCACTAATTGTCACCGCTCCAAAGAAGAGCAGAAACGATGCTTGGGTTAACTGAATGTAAGGATCTAGTGCCAGCATCAATAATGTAGCGATGACCACTAATGCGATCGCCACTCCGTAATTCCAAATTTTCTGCTTGAACTTGAACATCAGGACACGCAGATAGAATCGAGGAAAAGTTCTGATACAGTAATTATGTCAATAAATGCAAATCTAATAAATTACATTAATAAATGTGTCCGAAATATCAGTTTTGGAGTCTCTAATATTTCTTTAAGGTGCTAGTTAAGTAGAGTAAATCAACATACCATTCACTTTATTTGCTGCATCTTGATAGTAATTAACCAATTGTTCAAAATATTCCTGCATAAATTCCAATTCTGTTGCTGCATCTTCCCAATCAACTTTGTAAATGTTGGGTTAGGTTAAGATTGCTCGATCAAATCTCGTTTTAATATTAGCTATGGAAAATTTTGATAACGCTGCTGATATAACTCTTAGAGGATGGTTTAAAAGTCGAAAAGTATACCAATAACCCCTCTCCCAACTTCTCCCCCACAACTGTAGAGACGTTGCATGCAACGTCTCTACATATTCCCCATTCCCTTGTAGGGAATGGGGCTAGGGGGGTTAGGTTTTTAGATTTTGATGTTAGCAATAATACTTTTTAAACATCCACTTACTTTTTCAGGAAGTAAGTAACGCAAATGTCCATCAATTGAATATTCGGATTCCTTAGTTTATTTTATCTATCTGCCAAATTTTGATGGTTTGATCAGAACTGCCACTAGCAAGAATCTTACCATCAAGACTCAAAGAAATAGAGTTAACGGTTTCTGAATGTCCAATTAAAGTTTGTATGGCTTCGCAGGTAGAAATACGCCAAATTTTAATAGTTGTATCTGCACTACTACTAAATAGAGTTTGTCCATCAGGACTGATGGCTAAGGATGTGATTTCTTCGGTGTGTTCAGTTAAGGTGTACAGCAGTTTACCTGTAACTAAATGCCAAATTTTGATGGTTGAGTCAGCACTACCACTAAATAATAACTGTCCATCAGGACTTATGGCGATCGCTTTGACATCACCAGCATGACCAATCAGGGTGCGTAAAGGGTCGCCTGTGCGGGGATTCCATAGTCGGATTTTGGTGTCAGAACTCCCACTAGCGAGGATTGTACCATCGGGACTGATAGCTATGGCGTGAACAGCTGATGAGTGCCAAAGGGTGCAAATGCGATCGCCTTTGTGTAAATTCCAAAGTTTGATTTTGTTACTACCACTGGCTAAAATCTGCCCATCTGGACTAATAACCACAACATTGACTGGTTTTTGATGTCCTAGCAGGGTATGAACAAGTTTACCTGTCTTTAAATCCCACACTTTGACATTACTTCTGGGGTGTTCACAACTCCCCACAGCCAAAAAATCACCGTTAGGACTAACAGCGACTGATGAAACTTCTCCTAAATTCCCGGCTATGGTTTTAATGAAGTTGCCATCATTAATATTCCAGACGTTGATATTCTGGTCTGTACAACCACTGACTAACACCTCACCTTCAGGACTAATCGCTACAGATGTGACTTTACCAGAATGTCCTGTGAGGGTATAACCTAAGCTGGGAGCTTCTAAAGCTCGCTTATGCTTCAGATGTGCGATCGCTGCTAATAGTTTCTCAACATCTAGAATACTTTGTCTATCGTTGACGGTGAGAAAATATTCCTGCAATTTGTGTAAATAGTCCTCATCTTCAATTCTGATGGCTGATTGCATAGCTTCTAGAGGACGAGCGAATTCCTGGAGTGAGACTTGATGCAAATCTAACCAAGTATTGATGGAGTATTCTACCTGTTCCTGTGACCATGTGCGATCGGGCAAATGCACTAAACTCTGAGCTAGTTGTAATGCTAATTCTGGAATCCAGTAAAGTCGCTCTTTTTCTAAAGCTTGGTAAATTTGCTGGTAACTGGTGACAAAGGCTTGTACCGATTGGAAATCAAAATTGTCTTTGAGTAAGGTAGATAGTAACTCTGGCAGTAAAGGTGGTACATCATAATGCACCAAATGATAAATATCCGCTATCCATGCAGCTACCAGACTATGACAAGTTATTAATACTTGGCAAAGCTGCTCGAAATCTTGATGATTAACTTGATATTTTAAATCTAACTTACTAATATCAATTCCTTGGGCTTGCCATTTCTCTGCTTTCTCTAAAATGGCTAAATTAACGACATTATCTTTACCTAATAGGTTAATTGCTGTAATATCTTCCCCTAAAGCTAATAAATCATCGCGGATTTTTTTCCATTCTAAAGCTCGATTTTTAGCTGATTGTTGCAGAATTTCTTTATAGGGTATACGAGAAATAGTTTTATAGTAATAATTTGTTTGACCTAAACCCCAATAAGCAATGCGAAAATTTACATAATCTCCATCATTTTCTGATTCTAAAATCAAAATTGGCTCTGTTTTGAGCATCCCAAACAAAGCTTTGATACTAGATTCACTATGAAAACGTTTGCTATCCCAAGCTCCTGCTAAAAATTCTGTTGGTCTGATGGGATTGTGGAGGGAATAATATTGATTGATAAACGATCTGATTCCTTCCGCTAACATTGTTTCTATCCCAGCCGCTTCGTCTGTTTGCTGGTTAAATTCATCAAATTTGACTTGCGGAGGTGCTAAGAAAATTTTGAGTGGTGTGCGTCCCGAATCAATATGAGATTCTAAAATTTGCGAAGGATATAGTCTTAAAGGCCAGCTATCGAGAATTTTATTGACTTCTGGTAATTTGAGAGCGGTATCCCTTTCTTGTTTAGCTACTTCTAATTGCGTTTCGCGCTGATAAACAGATAATTGCTTTTGTAAAAGCTTTTCTTGCTCAAATCCTGGTTCTCCACTTTTTTTGGGTTTGACAGTATCAGCAATTTCAATAAACGCTTGAATTGCTTGAGGGAATTGGTATTTAGTTATGTCCAGACTTTCTTCGGTTCTCTTGTTGACCAGATTAACAATTATAGGTGCAAATTCTACAACTAATTGAATTAGTAGCCTTAAGCCTTGCTCCATAAGGAGATTCCTGTTAAATCACTCATTTTCATGCTTCGCTTTCAACCTCAGTATTAGTTAGTCAGTAGACATAACCGATACTATCTATTACACTTGCAATAATTTTGCCATCTATCTAAAGTTACCCCTAGATATGGCCTATCCTACTACTTGTGGGAGTCTTTGTGCCATAAGAGTTAATTCTCAAAAAATTAGATTCACAAAAAAAAGAGAAAGATAGAGCATTTGCTTTTGATCTTTCTCTTAAGTTAATTAAAAGCTAATTTTTCCCGACTAGGAATGATTTAAATGAGATTTCGATTAACCTTGATAATTGGAAATAGCTGGGATCAATAAAGATACTAAGGGCTTACTTTTGTCAATAACGAAGCAACATTGATAGTAGACAATTAAAATCGAATTCCTAACTGTCCATTGACTCCTCGTACAGAATTGTAACCAGCACCAACAAAGATGCGATCGCTCGCCTTGACCTGCACACCACCAGACAAAGCTACACCTTTATCTTCAGAATAATATCCCACGCCCACATAAGGGGAAATTACTGGCAAACTGAGAAATTTCAGGACATCTACGCCTGTCGCACCATCTTCACCTGTACCCAACTCTACACCCAAATCTAACGCCCTCGCTCCCACAGCATAGGTTGTATCCCCATCTTTAGCACCGACCGAAACCCAAGGTTGAGGGATGATTTGCGCCGTCACTGGGCGGGGAGCAAATAAAGCTAAACATCCAATTGATGTGATGATGGATTTGATGATAATCGCTCTGTTCATGCTTCTTCCTCAACACTACTTAGCCATTTGGTACAAGGGAGTGACTAACTTGGATGTACAAAAGTTTCTCAGTTTTGCAGAACAGAATACGGTTTTTGGTAGAGTTCACTAAAGAATAATTAGTCTAGTTTTTGCAACTGCGCTACCCTAGGGTCAATAATTTTTTGTCCTAAGCTGTCAAATTTAATGGCTACAGAAACTTTACTACCTGCACCGAAAACGTGAGTTATTTCACCAATCCCAAAGGTTTTATGTAATACTCTATCTCCTACTTGCCAATTGGCTGTAGTTGTTTGTTTACCATTGGTTTGATTAGTCTTAGTGTAAGTTTGTCGAGTTGTCCCCGGATGCGCTAATAATTCTGGGGGTAATTCGTCAAGAAATTGCGATCGCAATGCGGGTTCACGTGAACCATATAAACGGCGTTCCCGTGCGAAAGATAAATGTAGTCTTTCTTGAGCGCGGGTAATTCCCACGTAACACAGGCGACGTTCTTCTTCCAAGGAGGCTGGGTCATTCATGGAACGATAATTGGGGAATAATCCCTGTTCTAATCCCACCAAAAAGACTACAGGAAACTCCAACCCTTTAGAAGCGTGTAAGGTCATCAAAGAAACGGCTGTCTGTCCTTCTTTTAAATTATCTAAATCAGAACTGAGGGCGGTACTTTGCAAAAATGCTGTTAAAGAAACGTCTTCATTCTCTTCTTGAAATTGCAGTACAGCATTATAAAGTTCCTGGACGTTTTGGATTCTGTCTTCGGCTTCATCTGTACCTTGACTTTGCAAATCCTGCACGTAACTAGAATCTTCTAAAATCCCCATGACTAATTCTGAAACTGGGACATTAGCGATTTCATTTTGCCAACGACTAATCATTTGAGCAAAGTTATTTACAGATTTGGCAGAACGTCCAGCTAAAGTATTAACTGAGGTTTCATCACTCAATATTTCCCACAGAGTTGTGTTTAATTGTTGAGAAGCATTAATTAAATTATCAATTGTGGCTTTCCCAATTCCTCGCCGGGGTGTATTGATCACTCGTAATAAACTCACCGTATCTGCTGGGTTGGCTATCGCTCTTAAATAAGCTAAAACATCTTTAATTTCTTTGCGGTCATAAAACTTCATCCCTCCTACAACTGTATAGGGAATTTGATTCCTAACTAATAATTCTTCAAATGGTCGAGATTGAGCATTAGTACGATACAAAATCGCAAAACTGCCCCAATCCAATTCAGGATTTTGGTGTTCTAAAGTGCGGATTTGTCTAATAACAAAATCAGCCTCCGCTAGTTCATCGTCTGCTTTATAACAATAAATCTGCTCGCCTGCTCCCCTTGTTGGCTTGAGGACTTTATCAATCCGTTGGGTGTTATTTTCAATTAATTCATTAGCAGCTTGCAGAATATTTTCACAAGAGCGATAGTTCTCTTCTAACTTCACCATTGTGCGGGTGTCTTCATCTGGCAAACCATCACCAAAATCTTGCTGAAATTCTAGCAAAATTGTAAAGTCTGCCATTCTAAAACTGTAAATTGATTGGTCGGCATCACCCACTACAAACACCGAGCGATTTTGCCAATTCCAGTCACTCTTATTATTTTCACCGTTAGTTCCGAGTAGGCGAATCAAATCATATTGTGTGCGGTTAGTATCTTGATATTCATCAACCAGAATATGGCAAAATTTGCGATGCCAATAACCTAAAATCTGCTCATTTTGTTGAAATAACCTCGTAGGCACAAGAATTAAATCATCAAAATCGAGGGCATTATTTTCTGCTAATTTATCTTGATAACGGTTATAGACATCAGCAATTACGCGTCCACGGTAATTAGGTTGGTCTTGTTCAAACTCTTGTGGTGATAAGCCTTGGTTTTTTGCATTACTGATGGCGTAACGTACGGAACGGGGTTCAAATTTTTTATCATCTAAATTTAATTGTTTGGTGACGATTTCTTTAATCAAACTCTGCACATCAGATTCATCAAAGATAGAAAAATTACGATCCCATTTTCTACCTTTTTCATCTTGGTATTTATCAATATCAAAGCGCAGAATTCGCGAAAATAAACTGTGGAAAGTACCACACCACAGGTCTTTAATAATAGTTTTATAAACGCGCGATCGCAGTTTAGTTTGTTCGTATTCTGGCAGTAAATCTAACCGTTGACCATGTTCTGTCATGGCTAACTGTTCAGCAAATAGCTTCTGAATCCGTTCTTTCATTTCCCGTGCGGCTTTATTCGTAAAAGTTACCGCTAGAATATTTTCCGGTGCAACACGGTGTTTCAGAATTAAGTTAGCAATTCGGTAAGTTAAAGCGCGCGTTTTACCAGAACCCGCACCAGCCACAACTAACAAAGGGCCGCAGTAATGTTCCACGGCTTGGCGTTGGCTGGGGTTTAAGTGGCTAATAAAGTCAATAGTTGTAGTCATGGTGTGAGTATGGGCGTGGGCATGGGGCTTAAAAATACAAAAGTCAAAATTCAAAAGTTAAAAGATTCTTTTCTTTTGCCTTTTAACTTTTACCTTTTTACTTTTTTGTTCCCAATCCCTAGTTTACTCCTGCACTGTCAATGGTAGATGTACTGTAAACGTAGAACCAATTCCTATCTGACTTTGCACCAAAATTTCCCCACCCATCATTTGACAAAAGTGGCGACTGATAGCTAATCCCAGTCCTGTACCACCATACTTTTTAGTGGTGGAAGTATCACCTTGGATAAACGGTTGGAATAGCTGTTGTTGTTGTGTGGGAGACATCCCAATTCCTGTATCGCTCACAGTGAAAGTAATCATTCCCAAAGGAGCTTCCGGTGAAAAGTCTTGTCTATCATTTTTCACAGTAAGCTTGATTTTGCCGTTAGTAGTAAATTTAGCAGCGTTACTTAATAGATTTAACAATACTTGTCTCATCCTAGTTTGATCGGCATACATTGTGCCTAAGTGCGAGTCACAATGGACTTCTAACACATTGCCATTTTTTTCTATGGCTGATTTGACTGTGAGGACAACGTTATTAATTAACGTCATAATCTCAAATGTCTCTGGGTAGAGAGTCATTTTCTCGGCTTCAATTTTTGATAAGTCGAGGATGTCGTTAATTAGTTCTAGTAAATGTCTCCCTGCCGAGTTGATGGTTTCTAAATCAGTGATAAATTCTGTTGATAAGTTGAGGTCAGTTGCATCATCTTGTAGTAGTTGGCTTAAACCTATGACTGCATTTAAAGGTGTGCGTAACTCGTGACTGACGTTAGCCAAAAATCTACTTTTGGCTTTGCTGGCGGCTTCGGCTAGTTCTTTGGCTTGTTCTAGTTCTTTAGTTCGTTCTGAGACTCTTTCAATCAGACGATTTAAAGATTTTGCTAATAAGCCAATTTCGTCTTCGGTGGTGACAGGTGCGCGTAAATCAAAGTTGTGTTTGCGGGCGACTTGTTCGGCGACTTGGGTAACTATGATCACTGGTTCGGCGATCGCACGACTGGTGCGCCATGCGATAATGGCGGCGATCGCTACTGACACCAGCATACTCACCATCACAATTAATCTCTCTACCCCTTTAGCCTGTTCTACATCATTTTGTCTCCTCTGTTCCTGATCTTGTGCTGTTCGTAAAATGTTGCTTAATTTTTCTGATAGCTGGTCTAGCTGCATAGCCGTTTGACCACGCATAATTTTTAATAGCTTGTCTCTTGTTACAGACACCTGCTGTCGATTACTTTCCCTTAAGACAGTCTCTATTTGGGTAACGTAAGATTTCAAGTAGTAGGCATAATCTTGCAACAAAGCCTGTAAGTTAGCACTAGTTGCAGCTAACTTTTGATTAGGTCTGCTAGCAATAAATTTGTCAATTTTTAGCTCTAATTTCTTGGCTCTCTCTACGTTTTGTAAAAATTCGGCTTGTTTTTCTGGCAGTCGTTGCGGGTCTTCTAGAAAGGCCGCCAGATTAGAACTATGCAGTTGTGCATTGATCACTGCATCTTTATAATCACTTAATAGTTGCCGTTGCTCTTGAGCTTGGTTAAATTGTCTGATTTCCCTCCCACGATAGTAATTGGCAATAACTAATCCCGTGAGTGAGCCGAAAAAGCCAATGCCAATCGCCACAAAATAACCATAGCCAATTTTTTGATGTATGCGCCAAGAACTAGCTTTGAGTTTCCCGCGTGAGGGAAATTCTATAGTTGGGAGTTCATCGTTGGTGGATGTCTCTTCTACAGGCACTTTTTCGCTTTCTAAACTGCTTGCCATAGGGATTGGCTGTTGAGTTTGCATCCCTCAAATCTCCTTATACCTCCCCCAACAATCATCAGGTAAGTCTTACTTATACAATCACTGCCAATATTGATCAATACTTCAAATTATCTTCTTTGATTCAGAAATACAATAAAGTGCTTCTCGATAATTGGCACGACTTCCTGACATCTAAATAGTTTTGATACGAATTTTTACACGAATATTTGCTTGTATATGCAATATTGTGTTTAATCAGTTGGCAGTTGACTAAATCTAATTTTTCTGAGAGCTAGTTGTCTTTTCCTCTATTGACGAGATTTTAAATATTGACAGAATGGTGATACTTTACTCTAACCCATTTCTTTTATCTCCTGGCTAATGTCTGAGTAGTTCCCTCAAGCACTTTTGTTAAACCCAATTTCTATCTTAGATACTGATTATCTAAGATGCACCGAAATCCAAGTGGGCTATTTTACTTTACGGGGACTTTTAACTAATTCAGCACAGGAAGACTTAATATCAAACACAAATAGGGAACTTTTCTCTCAACTGCTTTTACTCTAGAGTGTAAGACTAGCTTGACTCAGGAACAAGAGCAAAATTTTTTTCGATGTACAACCCGCCCTATTGATGATACAGCAAATAATATCACCATATACTCAATTTTTTTTGGAGGAATTTTACGGTTGATATCGTTGTCAAACTCAACATCATAGACTGAGAAAACCCTCTGCCCAGAACGTTACTCAGCAGAGGGTTGATTAGCAATTGTTTAAATCTTTTCTTCAGTAGTATTGTGATCTACTTTAAAGCCTGAGCGATCGCAGCTGACATGGCGTGGCTCGCTGCTTGCTTCAAGAATTCTGCCTTATCGGTGCGTTCCCAAGGCAAGTCTAAATCGTTACGACCAAAGTGACCGTAAGCCGCGACGTCCTGATAAAAACGTCCGCCTCTTTCACTTGGTAGGTTACGTAAGTTGAAGGCATGAATAATCCCAGCTGGGCGTAGTTCAAAGTTGTGTTTCACTAATTCCAGCAGGGTTTCATCATCGACTGTACCAGTGCCGAAGGTATCCAGGAAAATACTTACAGGTCGTGCTACACCGATGGCATAACTCAACTGTACTTCGCATTTTTCTGCTAACCCAGCCGCTACGATATTTTTTGCTACATAGCGGGCTGCATAAGCGGCAGAGCGGTCTACCTTAGTAGGGTCTTTACCAGAGAAAGCACCACCACCATGTCGTGAATAGCCACCATAGGTATCGACAATAATTTTGCGTCCCGTCAGACCAGAATCCCCTTGAGGCCCACCAATCACAAATTTGCCAGTAGGGTTGACAAGAAAGCGTGTTTCTTGATCTGGTTTAATTTCCAAGTCGCCAAACACAGGTTCAACCACAGCAGTCCATAAGTCTTGTTTGATTTTGGCTTGCACTGCGGCTTCATCAGTGATATTACCGATGGTAGCTGTGTGTTGGGTGGAAATCAGAATGGTATCAATACCGACAGGACGACCGTCTTCATAAATGACGGTGACTTGGGTTTTACCATCAGGACGTAAGTAGGACAAATCACCAGTTTTACGGACTGCGGCTAGTCGGCGAGCAATGCGGTGAGCTAAACTCACAGGCAAGGGCATCAATTCTGGGGTTTCGTTACAAGCAAAACCAAACATGATCCCTTGATCACCAGCTCCGATAGTATCAAATAGTTCATCACTATCTTGCTGGCGGGTTTCTTGGGCTGTGTTCACACCTTGAGCAATATCTGGTGATTGTTCATCTAATGCAACAATCACACTGGTGCTGTTAGCAGAAAAGCCGTTATCTGCATCAATGTAACCAATTTCCGCGATTTTTTTGCGAGCCACATTGACATAATTGACGTTGGCTTTGGTGGTGATTTCACCAGTAATTAACACTAAGCCAGTATTCACAACTACCTCAGCCGCAACTCTGCTAGAGGGGTCTTGTGTGAGTAAGGTGTCCAAAATCGTATCAGAAATCTGATCACAGATTTTATCAGGATGACCTTCGGTGACTGACTCGGAGGTAAAGAGGTAACGTCGGGACAATAGAGTATTCCTCCTGTGAAAGTATTTTCACTGACCAAAATTTCAAACTTTAGTGCAGTTACTAATTACTGAAATCATAACAATATTGACACATTCAGTAGTTACTTTCCGTGAACTAGTTATAAAGAAGGTAAAAACCAAGAGTTGAGGTATTTAACCACACAGACAAGCAGGCGATGGACTTTACCTCGCCCTAGGCGATCGCTCACCAGCGGTATTCTGTGAATAATCGCTCATTTTGTAAGCAAGATTACATTTTTACTAGGGAAATTACAGTAAGTTGTAGCTATATGTATAATTGCCCATATATCTACAAAAAAAGGGGTACGTAAAAGTACCCCTTCAATTTTTGACACAAACACTGCTGTTTTAAACTTGAACTGCTAACTGGGCTTCTTTCGATGTTAAACGCTCGTAGGCAGCACGCATTTTCAAACCTGTTAACACTTGGAATAAGCCAGTACCGTTATTAGAACCGGGATATTCACGGTGTTGTAATAACAGATGGGTCATTTCACCTTGGTATTTGGTGGATGTATTACTGAGGTGGTTTTCGATGTAGATAACTTCTTCTAGGTTATCAAATTGTCCATCGACTTCCAACACGGAGACATAACGACCGTAGTAGACATCAGATCCATAGTATAATTGCATACCTGGGTAAGAACAGGTTAACTTACGTCCACAAGGAGTCCACTGAATTGTTGAACCTTCATCAAAGAGGTATGTTGGCTCAAAACCTTCTTTGCCTTCCCGTTGTAGCATCCGCACTCGTAACACTTTACGCTCTGTGTCGTTTTTAATCAGGTTGGTAGGCAATACTTGGAGAACTACATCCGCAAATTCTCTTTGGGGTTCGATGTATTTTTGGAAATCAGGTTTGCGAGAGTTGATGGCGGCTAAGACATCTTCGTAGCGATGGCCTCTTTCTGCCATATCTCGTTGAATTTTCCAGGCGATTTTTACTTCATCGCTGATGTCGAAGTAAACGCTAAAATCAAGCAGCGATCGCACCCGTTCATCATACAAGGGGTGTAGACCCTCAACCACAACAATGTGATTTGGTTCTACGATTTCAGGTGGATCGATCATGCCGGTTTCGTGGTTATAAATCGGCTTATTAATTGATTGACCTTCTTTCAGAGCTTTGATTTGCTCATACATGAGGTCAAAGTTGTTAGCTCTGGGGTCAAGTGCTGTGATGCCAGTTTCTTTACGTTGTTTGCGATCCAAGCAGTGATAGTCATCTAAACAGATAACTGTCATAAACTCTTCGCCAAACAAGTCTATCAACCGACGCAAAAACGTAGATTTACCGCACCCAGAGTCTCCGGCTACTCCAATCAGTACCACGCGTTCCGGCTTACTTGTCATAAATCTCCTCTAAATACTAAATGTGTCAATCAATAAATTTTTCACAGCAGAATGTGAAGCCAGGAGTTACCCGTTTGGTTTGTCCTGCGTTCTTGCTACTCAGCCACATTTGACATTCTCCCAAAATTACACTCAGGAGATTCTTGCTTCTACTCCTCTTGACGATGACTAAATCCTGCATGAACTTAGTCTTCGCTAGACCGAATCCACAAGCGTTTTAGTTTTGCTTCCACTGGCTGCCTGACAGCAGAAGGTTGCTCAAGTTTATTTACTTTTTTCGTCCTCTTTTGACAATACCTAGCAGACTGACTGACAACTATAATAAATGCTGCCACTCTTTCTGAGTATCTTGCTGTGGACGAATGCTAAGTATTTAATCCTAGTGATATAGCTGATTTTAACAGAATGATGTAACCCATACAAGATTTACTCCCAAGAAACACAGGTATTAGGGAGTGGGGTTTATGGGAGAACAGATTGACTTAATTGCTCAATACCCAAAGGCTTGATATATTATCCCTGTTGAGTTTAAACTGACTCAATATAAATATGGTTGGTATCAGACATCCAAGAAAATTTGTGTTCTGTTGAGGCAATCAAGGCTGAAAGTCGTCTTTACAAAAGGCATCAGTGATTTTTCATTAATAGAGACTGATGAGTTTGTGGAAAAATTTCCCAAACTATGCTGTAAATACTGGCAGCACAAAAGAAAAGATTAAATTGACTCATTATTAACATTATCCCCAAGACTTATCCTCTAACTTAGAAGGTGAACAGGTGTGTTTATTACTGAAGCCTCCGCATCCTTGGTGAGTGTGTTAATGCTGGGCATTATTTAATAGTGCCACTTTCTCAAAACCCTAGTTTTAGGAACACGATATCCGATAAACTAAAGCTAGTTTGCGATGGGAAAAGTTTTTTTTGAGAAACGGTTAAGTAAATATCGGAGTGGTAGAAAGAATGTACAAACAAGGTGCTTTTGACGGTGCTGCCAATGGAGAATCAGGTAGCCGCATCTTCGTTTACGAAGTGGTGGGTCTGCGTCAGAGTGAAGAAACTGATCAAACGAACTATCCTATTCGTAAAAGTGGCAGTGTTTTCATCAGAGTGCCTTACAACCGCATGAATCAAGAAATGCAGCGTATCACTCGCCTAGGCGGTAAAATTGTTAGCATTCAACCCGTGAGCGGGCTACAGCAACTCAATGGTAAAGCCACACCTGTAACAGCGACAAGTGAAGTAAAAGGCTTCGCTCCAAAACCAGCTGAAGAACAGCAGAAGAATAAGGATAACAAAGGCAACACCATGACTCAAGCGAAAGCCAAAAAAGCCCACGCTGACGTTCCTGTAAACACCTACCGCCCCAATGCGCCATATATTGGTAAGTGTATTTCTAACGAAACGTTAGTTAAAGAAGGCGGGATTGGTATTGTTCAGCATTTGAAATTTGACCTTTCTGGTGGCAACTTGAAGTACATCGAGGGTCAAAGTATTGGTATTATTCCTCCTGGTTTAGACAAAAACGGCAAGCCAGAAAAACTGAGACTATACTCCATTGCATCAACTCGTCACGGCGATGATGTCGATGATAAGACAGTTTCATTGTGCGTCCGTCAGTTGGAATACAAACATCCCGAAACCGGTGAAACAGTCTACGGTGTTTGCTCTACGTACCTAACTCAGTTACAACCTGGGGATGAAGTAAAAATCACTGGCCCAGTCGGTAAGGAAATGCTGTTACCCGATGATCCAGAAGCCAACGTCATTATGATGGCTACTGGTACAGGTATTGCTCCCATGCGTGCTTACCTGTGGCGGATGTTTAAGGATGCAGAAAGAGCTGCTAACCCAGAATACCAATTTAAAGGATTCTCTTGGTTGATTTTTGGCGTTCCTACAACTCCTAACATTCTATATAAAGAAGAATTGGAAGAAATGCAGCAGAAGTACCCCGATAACTTCCGCTTGACCTGCGCCATCAGCCGGGAACAACAAAATCCCCAAGGCGGTAGAATGTACATCCAAGACCGTGTAGCAGAACACGCTGATGAACTGTGGCAGTTGATCAAAAACGAAAAAACCCACACATACATCTGCGGTTTACGTGGTATGGAAGATGGTATTGATGCTGCTTTGACTGCTGCTGCTGCTAAGGAAGGCGTAACTTGGAGTGACTACCAGAAGGAACTCAAGAAAGCTGGCCGCTGGCACGTTGAAACATACTAATTTGGTCATTAGTCATTAGTCATTAGTTGATTAGACTAAGGTAATTGACACAAGATAATCTGTAGGGTGGGTAAATAATCCACCCTACAATTTTTTGTATAAATAAATAGCTGAGACTAGAGCAGTCATATCAATTCAAAATTCAAAATTCAGAAAGCCAGATGTGGCAAGGGTTTTTAAGTTTATATCTGTTGCCGAATTTTAGGAAATTGATATAAGCACTCTGTACTTAGCAATTCATATAGAGTTTGGGGATAATTTTGTGGGTGTAAAGCTGGGAATTTTAGGATTAGGTACGGTTGGAACAGGGACGGTGAAGTTGCTACAAGATGCAGCTGGTCGTCACCCATTGTTACAAGAGATTGAAATTTATCGTGTGGGAGTCCGATCGCTCGATAAACTTCGTGAAGTACAATTACCTGCACAGATCATCACTACAGATTTAGAGTCGATTGTCAATGACCCGGCAGTAGATATTGTAGTCGAGGTGATGGGGGGATTAGAACCGGCGCGATCGCTAATTCTACAAGCCTTAAAAAACGGTAAACATGTTGTTACCGCCAATAAAGCCGCAATTTCTCGCTTTGGGGCAGAAATTTTCACCACTGCCAATCAAGCGGGTTTATACGTCATGCTAGAGGCGGCTGTGGGCGGAGGGATTCCTGTAATTCAACCCTTGAAGCAGGCTTTAAGCGTTAACCGGATTCATACCGTTACTGGCATTGTTAACGGTACAACTAACTACATCCTGACACGGATGCAAACTGAGGGCAGTGACTTTGCTGATGTGTTGGCGGATGCTCAACGCTTAGGTTATGCGGAAGCTGACCCTACGGCGGACGTTGATGGTTTGGATGCGGGGGATAAAATTGCGATTTTGGCATCCTTAGCTTTTGATGGCCGGATTCATTTAAAAGATGTCCATTGTGAGGGGATTAGGCAAGTTAGTAAAACAGATATTGCCTATGCCGAAAAATTGGGATTTGTGATTAAATTACTAGCGATCGCGACTAATCACGTTAGCGATGCTACCCAATTATCCATCAGAGTGCATCCTACCTTTGTACCCAAAGCGCATCCTTTAGCAAGCATTAACGGTGTATACAACGCCATTCTTGTAGAAGGAGAACCCATCGGACAAGTGATGTTCTTTGGCCCTGGTGCGGGTGCGGGAGCTACTGCTAGTGCTGTGACTTCCGATATTTTGAGTTTAGTAGCAGCCTTGAAAAGTAATACTGCCACACCGAATCCCCTGTTAACTTGTAGACATGAGGATTACTGCCCAATTGCTCCTATTACAGACCTCGTAACTAGATTTTATGCGCGATTCCTCACCAAAGACCAATCGGGAGTGATTGGTAAATTAGGGACTTGCTTTGGTGATCATGGCGTAAGTATAGAGTCAATTGTGCAGACAGGCTTTCAAGGAGAACTAGCAGAGATTGTAGTTGTTACCCATGATGTGAGGGAAGGTGATTTTCGCCAAGCTGTGGCAGAAATTCAGAGTTTAGCAGCAGTGGATAGCGTTCCCAGCATCTTGCGAGTGTTGTAGGTGGGAATTGGGAATTGGGCATAGGGGAAGCAGTGACGGGTAAGCAGGGGTTTCCTCACAGGTGGTTTTTATGCTTTGCCTATAAGACACTGTTTTAGGGTGTAAGGGTATAGGGGAGGCAGTTGCGTGGGCGGGTTTCCCGACTTGAGCAAACTGCCGTGTGTAGGGGTGGATGAAAATATGATTCTGTCGTTGGTTTGATAGTCATCACTCACTGCTCTATCAACAACCTACATCTGTCAGGCAGGGGTCTTCCCCGAAGTTCAGAGCGGAGGTTTCCTCCGCTCTGACTTCTTCCCAAGTGGAGCAAATGCTGTCATTGGAGTAAAATCTTCCCTGCTTCCTCTGCTTCCCATTCCCCGAAATCACTTTTATTTTGAATTAACTATGACAAAACCTCCTGCTGATCAAGATTCATCTCCATCAACAGCCCTGGGCTTTGATGAATTTATTGGGATTTTTGTGGCTTTCCTCACTGTTGGAGGAATTTTGTTTTGGTCATTTTCTCGGCAGGAATCTGGCTGGAACTTAAACGGTATATTGTCTTTAGACACAGCTGTGCCTGGTGTGGCAACTAATCCTCCTTCACCGTTATTGACTCCACAGTTACGACCGGATGCAGGAGATAAATTGAATGACGTACCATTTTCTCCAGAGGCGGATTTAGTTGAGCCTCCGGTTACTTCCTCTCCTAGTTTGGAGGAAACACCAACGCCACAATCGCCTGTGAAGTTACCGCCAGCGGCTTTATCTTTATCGGTAGAGTTAGATTCTGCTCAAGAGTCGCCATCTTTACCTTTGGTGACTCCTTCAGAACAGAAATCTACGATTCCACCACCAATAGCTTTTAATGATGTACCTGCTAATTTTTGGGCGGGAGATTTCATTGATGTTCTGTCTGCCCGCAAAATTATCAAAGGCTTTCCCGACTATACTTTTAGACCAAATCTACCGGTGAGCCGTGCAGAATTTGCTGCTATTTTACAACAAGCTTTTAACCAAGAAGCCAAGGC
This sequence comes from Trichormus sp. M33_DOE_039, assembly GCA_015296085.1. Classification (GTDB taxonomy): domain Bacteria; phylum Cyanobacteriota; class Cyanobacteriia; order Cyanobacteriales; family Nostocaceae; genus Trichormus. The sequence goes on from DVDT01000007.1 coordinate 47,162, forward strand.
GACTGCTACGTCTTTTCAAGATGTCCCGCCAAAATTCTGGGCCAAGCCAGCCATTAATCACGCCATTAGCACTCAATTTTTAAAAGGTTATCCAGGTAAAACCTTTCAACCACAACAAAAAATTTCGCGATCGCAAGTTCTAGTCGCCTTAGCCAGTGGGTTAAATCTCCAACCACCAGCTAATCCCACTCAAGCTTTAAGCATTTACCAAGATGCTCAGGATATCCCGAAATATGCTGTTGCTAAGGTAGCGGCAGCTACAGTTAATGGTTTGGTTGTCAATTACCCTGATGCCAAAGTTTTAAGCCCTAATCAAGCTGCTACCCGCGCCGAAGTAACGGCGATGATTCACCAAGCTTTGGTATTAACTGGAAAAGTAGAGAAAATTCACAATGCCAAGTTTCAGATAAAGTCAAGCCCTTAGTTCATAGCTTGGGTAAAACACACTGAAACTCAACACATAAAAATGGTCAAGCTTTTTGGCTTGACCATCCATATTTTAGTATTTCTACCCTGTAGTAGCTGTCAGTAGGTGATATCTAATCGAATCAGATATCAGTTTTCTGAACCATCTTGACCCACTACTTGGGACTTCAGGGTTGTGATTTCATTGTTTAACTCTTGTCTGGTTGAAGCTTTCAGTAAGTAGCGGTAAACAAACCAAGCAGAGTATCCAATTCCAATCAACTCAAAAGTGGGTGCTACTAAAGGAATATCATTCAAAGCGTCTAATACAGCCAACAGTACTCTGACTGCAACCAATGATCCGACAATTAAGCCTACGCTTACTAAGGGTTGTTTGTATTGATTAAAGAAATTGCCTACATAATCAGGCAAGCTTGCTAAAAATTGAGAAACTTGTTCTCCGTATTTTACCCATTGCTCTTGAGACTGTACAGGAGGCTGGAGTTTAGTAATAGTTCCTGTTTGGTTGTTGATATCTGGCATTGTTGTCTCTTTGGATTGGGTTTGGGCGAATTCCGGTTCTTGCATTTTCACTTCCATAAATTTGACAGTTGAGATTCTCTAATCCGGACAATTACAACCAAAAGGCTGTTGATTAGGTAATGCACTCTTGCATCCCACTGAGTTGGGAAATAGGTTTTTATGTCCTATCACCATAGTTGCCCCATAGCATCTACTGCATCAACTACAAGGTAGACAGTCAGTAGGTGGATAGAAACCAGAAGGCTACAGGATGTCATAAAATCAGCGGCTTTCTGAGTTCTGCTGTCGTGAATCAACTGGAATCCTCAGGTTGTCATTATCCTAGGCTGTGTCAGTTGCTCATCATCGTACTTAAAAATAAAGTACAGATCATGCAAAAATCACTCCACCTCTCATTTATATAAGCACAAACGCTGATTTTATCTGAATATTAAAGCTATCTTAAGCCGTGTTCGTCAATCAAAGTATTGATTCTTGATGGCAACACTTCATAAAAATTAGAACTTTTAGGCGAGAAGCGGTAGAATCTTGGCAGATATTATCCAAGCATTTGAAATACTCACTGGGCTATATCCCCTACGCACTAAATCAATTGACTGCCTGATAGTATTTAAGTACTATATCCACCGCTAATATTAAAACTGGTCAGTAAGTGTATAGTAATAACTTTACTCCTCATGCTTGTATGCACTGAAGTGCTGACTACAAACACCTTAGTCGTAATGCGATCGCCATTTGAAGCGGACACATTTAATATGTTGGCTGATCACTGATTGAAATCTGAAGTTTGAATACTTTGAGAGATATGTGAGAGATTAGATTGGCTAACACCCAACTCTCTCACTTCATCTTTTGTTTCTTAAAATTTAGCTGACTCGGTTCACCCTAATCCCAATCAGGAATTACTTGTCCTGCTTCGCCACCTACACCGATCGCAGTGTTATATATTTCTGCATCAGTGATTGTCAGATTTTCCATTGATGCTTGATACACATTGGAATCGAAAACATGAGCGCGAGTCATGTTGGCGTTGTTGAGGTTGGCTTTTTTGAAGTTGACGTTGGTGAGAAAGGAGGCTGTGAGATTCGCTCCTTTCAAGTTGGCGTTAGTCAAATCAGCACCTTCGAGGTTAGCTCCCGACAGGTTAGCACCAGTTAGATTTGCTCCTCGTAAATCTGCACCGATTAAGTGCTGTCCGCTGAGGTTCATGCCTGATAGATTACACCCTACGCATTCCCCAGTCGATAATAGTTTTTGCAAGTCTTGTGGATTCCCAGCCTTGACTGAATTTACAAAAAACAGGGGAGTGGCTAAGGCTACAGCTGCTAATAGCTTGAGTTTCATAATTTTCCCCCTTTCTCCTTCATTAACGTCCGTTCTTTTCCTCACATTTCTATTATCTCACTAACTTTCTAAACAATGTTGATTTAAATCACAATTTGCTTGTCTAGATTAAAGGTAGATTAGTAAGACTAGAATGTTGACTATCTAAGGTTTTTAGCTATTTTGTATCTATGAATTAGGCATAAATACTTGATTTAATTTAATATTAATTCTTTTGAAGAGAATGTATCAATAGATATATTTTCATAGGGAAAATTATTCAGCATTTACCTATGTAAAAATAGCACTCATACTTTAGACAGATATAAGTATATCAAAAAACTAAGTATTCTCGCATATACTGATTAACTAGCTCCGGTTTTTCTTGTTGAACCCAATGTCCACAAGCGGGAATATACTTAATTTGGAGATTATTCACATAGTCGTTGGTGTTGTAAGTGAGTTCCTTCCCTAATGCAGTATCATTTTCACCCCAGATTATCAGTGTAGGAATTTCTAAAATACCCCAATTTTGCGAGGATATCAGACCAGAAAAAATATTACGGTAATAGTTCAACATAGCTGTGAGTGCGCCAGTTTTAGCAGCCGATTGTTGATAAGCAGCAATATCATCTGGAGTGAATGCTATTTTATTAACTGCTGTGTCTGGAATGATTTTAGCGATCGCCAAACAATTATTAGCTTTGAACAGCAATTCTGGTAGCCAAGGTAGCTGAAATAAGAAGATATACCAACTACGAAGTAACTGTTGGGGAGTGAATAAACCTTGGGTAAATTTAGCAGGGTGAGGCAAATTGAGAATAATTAAACGCTCTACCATTTCAGGATGGGCGTAGGCAAAATTCCAGGCGATCGCACCACCCCAATCATGCCCAACTAAAATACAACTATCGTGTCCTAATCCCTTAATTACTCCTTCAATATCTTGAATAAATTCATCCATGACATAGGCTGATTTACCTTTTGGCTTATCACTATCGTTATAGCCACGCAAATCCAGCGCAACCACCTGAAAATCCTGGGCAAATTCGGGGATTTGATGCCGCCAAGAATACCAAAACTCAGGAAATCCATGTAACATCAGCATCAAGCGTCCTGTTCCTTGGGTGACATAGTGCAGTTTCACCCCATTAGTATTGATATATGCGTGCTGCCAAGAATTCTGAACCACAGACATAGGTTTTATGTTGGCAAGAATGTTAATTAATTATCTAACAAGGTACTAGTTCAAACATCTACTCAAAGGATTGGGAATGGGGCATTGGGTTTCCCTACTCCCCCTGCCCTCTTATCTGCAACACTATGGAAATACGCGGTGTCTGGTTAACTACTACTGATAGTCAAGTTCTGCGTTCACAGCACAACATTGCTGAAGCGATGGATTTTCTGGCTACCACAGGGTTTAATGTTGTCTTTCCTGTGGTGTGGAACAAAGGTGTGACGTTATACCCCAGTCAAACAATGCGACAAACTTTTGGAATAGAAATTGATCCTTTGTCTGTTGGGCGTGACCCTTTAGCAGAGATAGTGAAAGAGGCGAGGCAAGTTGGGTTAAAAATCATCCCTTGGTTTGAATATGGTTTTGCCAGTTCCTACAATTTAAACGGGGGCTTACTTTTACAGCAAAAACCAGAATGGGCAGCCCGTGACTCTCAAGGTAATCTATTAAAGAAAAATGGTTTTGAGTGGTTGAATGCTCTTGACCCTGAAGTCCAAGCATTTTTGATGAATTTGGTGCTGGAGGTGGTCAATAATTATGATGTAGATGGCATTCAAGGAGACGATCGCTTTCCCGCTTTACCCAGTGAAGGCGGTTATGATGCCTACACTATCGGCCGTTATCAGCAAGAATTTCATCGCCAACCACCACAAAACCCTAAAGATAGACAATGGCTACAATGGCGCGCTGATATTTTGACAGAATTTTGGGCGCGACTATACCAGCAAGTCAAAGCGGTTAACCCTAACTTGTTGGTGTCCGTTGCTCCTAATATCTATGATTGGGCTTTTCAAGAATACCTGCAAGATTCCCCCACCTGGTTAAACCGGGGAATAGTGGATATGATTCACCCACAAATTTATCGGCGGGATTTTTCCAGCTATCGCGCGATCGCCGATAAACTAGTGAAAGAACAATTTACAGATGCGACTTTACCAAAGTTAGCCCCAGGAATTTTGCTGAAGTTGGGGTCTTATTGCATCAGTCCAGAATATTTGGTGCAGATCATTGAGTATAATCGCCGTTTGGGTATTCCAGGCGAAGTATGCTTTTTTTATGAAGGCTTGCGAGAAAATAATCATGCCTTAGCTAAAGTCTTACGAAATCACCCCTATGCTCAATCAGCTTCATTTCCCTCTCTCAGTGATTTAAATACAGCTAGTAGTGTCAGCAAACAACAGCAGAATCATCAGGGTTGGCGGAACTTTTGGCAAAATTTGTGGCATTAGGATGACTTTTGCATAACTTTTCAACATTACATTGATAAGTTTACAAAGCAAAAGACGAGTGAGAGTGGTATATACACTATCACAACTAAAACAATTATTGAGCCATGCAAGCTATTCAAGATTATCTGGTAGAAAAGCAAAATCAATTCGCACAACATTCTCTCTTTAAAAGACTGCTAAAAGAGCAATCTTTGCAAGAATTTGCCTCCTTATCTGCTCATTTGAGCTTTTGGGTAATGTCATTTCAGGATTTACTGCGACTGAATGAAGAGCGAATCACTAATATTGAAATTCGCAGTATTGTGCGTCAGCATCGATTAGAAGATATCGGTCATGAACAGTGGTTCTTGAAAGATATGAACCAAATGAAGTGTCCAGTCATAAATCTGCGATCGCTTTACAGCCATAATCATGCTACTACCCGTGAGGCGACATACGCACTGATGTCAGAAGTTTTTCAAGCACATAACGATTATGAACGCATTGCTCTATTGTTAGCTTTAGAATCTGCAGGTCATGTATTCTTCGGATTCACCGTCGATTTTGTAGAAAATCTTGGTTACTCTACTAGCCTAGTATATTTTTCTCATCACCATCTTGAGTGTGAGCAAGACCACGAAATATTTGAGCAAAAGATTGCAGAATATATTGCAAATATTCAACTTAGTCACAAAGAGACGCAGGACATATTAAATATAATTGATCGTGTTTATAATGCTTTCACTCTTATGTTTGATGGCTTGCAAATTGTCATAGACTCAAATATTAAATCTAGAAAATTACCTAGATTAGCACTGGTATGATGTATGATTTTCCTGTTGTTGGTGTTTGAGTAAACAATCAAGGAAAATATTTGTGAAATCTCGCTTACCTATAGAACAAATCATCAAAATTCTACAACAGGATCTACCCACACTGTTTGAGCAAGATATTTCTTATGACATATACACTGCAGATATCTACTTTCAAGACCCAGTAAATAAATTTAAATATAAATTCAATTATCGCATTATCTTTTGGACGTTGCGATTTCATGCTCGGCTATTCTTTACAGAAATCTACTTTGACTTACATGAAGTGTATCAGTCAGACCCAGATACAATTATAGCCAAATGGACTGTCAGAGGCGTGTTGCGTGTTCCCTGGAAAGCACGAATTTTCTTCAATGGCTATTCAACCTATAAACTCAACCAAGATAATTTAATTTACGAACACATCGATACTTGGGATCGTTCTCCTAGAGAAATTCTTCAACAGTTTTGGCAAAAAGGGGAAGACGAAATTTAGTAATTATTCCATACAAGTTACAGACGATAGTGAATAGGTAAGGAAAGTAATTCTCTTATTTTTTACTAATGCGTCGCTGTACTAGCTCACAATTTATAGACAATCGCCTATAGAGCTTAAGATGTCAATATACAGCCGTAAAGTTTAATACTATTTTAAGCAAGTTTAAAAAAACCTGAATTACTTCTTTTAGCTAGTGAGGTCAATGTAACGGTTAATTTAGGAAGCTGTTATGTATAATTTATAGCGTTATAATAACAACTGGCTACTAGTCAAAAATACGAGTAAAGCAATAAACATGGTTGAGTGGCATTGACTGTGGAAATATTGGCAATAATATGACTCAAAAATCTAGTCAAATAAGAAATCGACAGCAGGAATACTGTTGTTTATAGTGTTACTCGTCAATAGGCTAGGAAATCACTAAGAAATCAAATCAATAACCAAAGGAGAAGGAGACGCATCTATGCCAGATACTGCTGTAGAATTTCCTAATTTAGAAAAATTTCAATCTACTAATAGCACTGTAAAATTTACTGAAGCTGATCCTGAAATTATTAAAGAAATTCAAACCTTACTCAATACCAAAGGTTTGTATAAAGGTAAAATTGATGGTGTCGTAGGCGAACTAAGTCAAAAAGCGTTTGCAGAATTTAAAGAAAGTGTTTGGCTAGACTCTCCCGATATGTTGGGGCCGACTACTGCATCCACTTTATTGGAGATTGCTGAAAACCATCAAACTAATGAAGAACAAACTCAACAATTAAAACCATTACCACCATCAACTTTAGGTAGTAAAACTGGACGTTCTTTAAAGTTGGTAACAGGAGAATTAGTTTATGAAAATGAACTGATAGTGACTGGAATTCCTCTCACTTGGGGGGAAATTACAAAAGGATGTGATCCAGAACGCAACCCAGAATCCAAAACAGTAATTAACAACATTATCAAAGCAGCTAAAGGCTTTGGCAAAATTCGTGATAAATATGATAGTCCAATTTCTATCAATTCCGCCTATCGTCCGCCATCCGTGAATCGTCGCATAGGCGGCGCACGCTATTCTCAACATATTAATGGTTTAGCCCTTGATATTTGTCCTGTAGATGGTAACTTTAGCAGGCTGTTACAAATTTGCCGTGCTTCTGATTGCACAGGACTAGGTAGAGGAATGCACAAAGGTTTTATTCATTGCGATTGGCGGCCAGGTGGTCGTGTGGTTTTTGATTATCCTTAATTAGTCAGAGTATGGGGGTGTAAGTGTTGAAAACGCTTACACCCCTATATATTTGGCGATCGCTAAAATAAATTTACTGCACGAAGAACTAACCAATATAAAATACCTAACTGCGATCGCCTTCGGTGGGGTATAGCCCATCGCACCTGTTGGCATTTTTCAGGCGATGTCTAGGTTAGTTATGAACAACTTGCAACTCAAATGAATCTATTGAGTTCCTCAGTGCTTATTTAAGAGAATAAATTGGCTCAAGTAGAGAGCGATCGCACTTATTGGTATTTTGCAGGTGATCTCTTTTAACACATACTATTAAATATAGCTGGCTGTAATGGGGAAAGTGATTACAGTTTCCAATTTGTCAAAATGAAATTACATTAGCTTGTTAGGTTTTAAAAATGTATCTTGACTTCAGCGCAATAAAAACAGGTGAGGATTTTGAATTATTATGTGAAGATTTACTCGAATGTATCGGGTTTGAAATAGAGTCTAAACCTGCTCGTGGGCCTGACCGTGGAAGAGATATTATTGCATCTCAAACCTTGATTGATGGGCTTGGAATCAAGGATAAGCATAGATATTTAATTGAATGTAAGCATTATGCTGTGAGTGGGAAATCTGTTCGAGAAACTGATATTGGTAATCCTATCCCAAAAATGAGTACTCATTCTTGTGATCGATACCTACTAATTACTAGCACGGTACCTAGCGAAAACGTCCAGGCTCAGTTAAGTGCAATTAGTAATGCAGTACCTACATACAAAGCAACCATTTGGTCAAAAGGAGACTTGAGAAAGTATTTAAACAAATACCCAGAAGTTATAAAACGCTACTTTAAGCCGGAAAGTAATTTTATCAATACTCATCTAGAAGAAGTTGTAAAAACTTTTAAGGAGTATATGAGATTGCCTGATAAGTTGAGTAATATTAAAAAACTATTACTGCAAAATCCTCAGATTCTTCCAATAGAAGCATATATGTCTTCCCATTACGAGTACCGTAATGAAATTCAATTTCCAGATGGTAGAATGATAGATTGTTTTGCAGTTCGTCCAGATAGTGGTGGTATTAGAGGTTATATGTATTATCTGGGTTCACCCTATGAAGACCCATTTACAGATTCAGGACAGCCTAAAAAAGAGCTAAAGTTCCTACTTGATTCAGCATATAATCATACTAGTTTAGCTATTCAAATATTATCTCAGGAACACATACTTCATCCTGCAATCATTATGGGACAAGATTCAGCAGGTATGAAAAGAAAGTATTTTGCCCAGCGAAGAATGAGGGGGTTTGGCCCATATGCTGAACTTAATATTTATATAATTGTTGGACAGCGTGCTTATTATAATGAAATGTATGAAATAAATAGGCTTTAGTGCCTCATTGAATGGAAGGAAAAACTTTCAAAGTATTACGAATTTGCTATGCGAGGTTGTAATATAAAAATTGATATTTTAAGTTATAGTCGCCTTCTTCAAAAATCTATCTGAATGAAATTTTCAATTTGATCCCTACTTTCAGCCTAGTATCATCACTAAATGGAATAATCAAGTATCAGTTATCAGTAATGATAAAACTGATAACTGATAACTGATAACTGATTTAAGCAGTACGAAAACGTGCAAGTTCTTCGCCTGTCTTCGCATCATGGGCATGAACAGTACACACCAGACAAGAATCAAATGATCGCGCAACGTGTCCCACTTCCACAGGATCGGTAGGATCTTCAATCGGTGTCCCAATTAAAGCTTCCTCAATGGGGCCGCGGATACCATTACTATCACGGGGGCCGACGTTCCAAGTAGTAGCAGCGATGACTTGGTAATTCTTAATCTTGCCATCTTCTATGTCTACCCAGTGACACAAAGAACCCCGTGAAGCTTCCGTTGCACCCCAACCGCGCCCATCTTTTTCCTTGGGTTTGATATACCAGGGATCGTTTAAGACAAACTCACGCAAACATCTTTCCGCTTGGCGGTATAATTTGACAATTTCGTGGACACGTGCAAGCTGACGCACATGAATACTAGCACCACCCATTTCTTTGAAGACATCCAGGATGAACCCGTCGTAGTGTTGCCAAGATTCACCATGCTGACCACCTGCGACTAACTGACGCGCCAGGGGGCCGACTTCCAAGCGGCCGAAATCTTCATGTAATACCGCAGTTGCCCAAGAGTAGGCGTTGTTGAAGTCTTTATGATTTTTCTGGGTGGGTTTGGTGGTACGGTCAAAGGGGTGAACGTTAGCTGTACCTTCGTCATACCAGGAATGAGTTGTATTCTCACGGGCAAAGGTATGATCCATCAAAGTATGGGTGTCGCTGAAGCTGTTGTACACACCACTTTTCATAATTACTGCCGCGTTGCGTCCGGCGATAGTCGGCTTCTGGTATCTATCTTCGTGAGGTAAATATCCCCAAGAAACGTATTTACCCACACCTGCGCCGTATCTATCTAAACCGATATCTAGACCCATGCGCCAATAGAAACCTAAGTCTGACTCACGATGTTTGATGTCTTCATCTAACCAGTCCATGAAGTCATCGTAAGTTTGGATTTCTTCATAGCGTTCTAAAGAACAACCCAACCATACAGGTTCTAACCAGTTGGTGCGGAAATATTCTAAAATTGCCCAAGCACGGGTGATGTCTGTTAAGGTAGGGGCGCACATCACACCACCGGGAACCATATAACTAGAGTGTGGCCATTGTCCACCAAACAAGGCATAAATCTCTACAGGTTTGCTAGAAATAGTCACACCGAGTTCATAAGATTTGCCTGTGAAAGCGGTAAAGCGGCGGACGGCTTCATCATAAAAGCGGCTACTACGGTATTTTTTATTAGTCAAGTCGATGGCGAATAATCCATAAAAGTAACGGGGAATACTTTGGATGGTTTCGACAATTTGACCAAGGTTTTTAGCTAAGATGGCATTGCGAGGAACTTCTGTACCCCAAGCAGTATCTAATGCCCAGGATGCGGAGGTTAAGTGAGAAGCACCGCAGATACCGCAAATTCGGGGTGTAACAATTAATCCCGCTTGTGGGTCTTTACCCCGGAGGATAATTTCAAATCCGCGAAATAGTTCGGCGTGTGTCCAGGCGTTTACTACCTGGCCATCGGCAATTTCAACGCGAACGTCTAAATCGCCCTCGACTCTACCGACGGGCGATATATCTAATGTTTGTTTTCCCATTCTCCTCTCCTAGTTGGGGATTGGGGATTGGGGATTGGGGATTGGGTCAGAATTTTCCCAGTCGCCAGCCCCAGTCCCTAAACTGTAAAAAAGTCTTCATCTGCCCAATCTGGGGCTGTATTTTTAGCGACCATTGTAAGTAAGGCGTAGTCTTTGGTTTTGACTCCTGGGGGTAATTCTTTGGGAACTCCCATAACAGTTTGAGTCTTAAAGACTGTTCCGGGTTGGAGGTCAAAGAAAGGAAATTCGGGTTCTGTACAACCTAAACAGGGCATTCCGGCGCGTGTTTTGGAGGAAACGCGATTCCACAAGATGCGGTTGCAGGAGGAATGGGTCATGGGGCCGCGACAACCTAGGTCGTAGAATAAGCAGCCCTTGCGTTGACCGAATTCGGCAGTGGTGGCTTTGTAGGCAAAGTGGACGTTACGAGTACAACCTGTTTGGGTGTAGGTGTTGAAGAAGGTTTGGGGACGATGTAGTTCATCGAGGGCGATGTCTGCTATACGTCCAGTAGCGATCGCTACTAATATCTGTGTAATCCAATCGGGGTGTGACGGACATCCAGGAATATTAATTACTGGTAATCCTGATTTAGCAACGAAATCCTTACCTAAAAAGCCACCTTCTTGACGTTTGAGAAATTGCAAACCTTGGGATTCGCTGGGGTTGGGGGACATGGCTGGGATTCCTCCCCAAGTGGCGCAGTCGCCTACCGCAACGACAAAGCTAGCAACTTTCGCTAGGTCAGTTAGCCAATCCTTCATGGGGCGATCGGCAAACCGATTCCATTCGCCTGTTCCGTTGGGGGCATTAACTACACTACCTTCAAATACCAAAATATCGAGTGGTATTTTGCCGAGAATGCAGTCCCATAGTAAGGTTTGTACGTTGTTGCCTAGTTCCAATCCCAAAGAAGGATGCCAAAGTACCTTAATGCCAAAATCAGCAATTAAATCGCAGACTGTCGGTTCTTCGGCATTAAGAAAAGACATGGTATTGCCCGAACAAGCACCACCTTGCAGCCAGAGTACATTAGTCATTGGCTATTTACTTGTCTGTTGTTTACTATTTATGACGCAGGTGTGTACGCTTGTAGAGTTTCACCTGGTGATAAATTTGAAGTTTTAATTATTAAAATAAGCTACTTTTTGAGTAAATTTGCTTTTATTAAAGAAAAATTAATATTTAATTTTAAATTAAATATAAAAAATGTTCAGGACAAAAGGTAATTCGTGAGACAGATTTTCCGGAGAAATTATGAATAATAGAGGCGAATATATTTTGTCAATATAAATACTTCATAACTAGATGCTCAACTTATTATAGAAGTCAGATAGCTGAAATTATGAATGTTTAAAATAGACACTTAGAATCGCAATTACCCCCTAGAATTTCATAGTTAGAATGTTTTATATTAAAAAATTGATGCTTGCAATTTCGGTGAATGTTCATCAACAGAACTTTTAGCGAGTCATCATTCACCAAATATTAGGGGAATTACGCTTCATATATATCTGTGTAAATAAAGACATTTCGTGAATAGTTAAGAGTCTAGAGACTAGAGATTAAAAATTTCATGCCCCACGCCTAGCTACTAACACGGAGAATCAGGAAATATGAGTGAATTTTTCAATCATCCTAGTGTGGAAGAATTTCTCACAAATATGGTAACAAGTGATTTAACTTTAGTTACAGGATTATTGTGGCTAGTTATTGCCACTATTATCTCAATGATTGGTGGCGCAATTGGCGGAATGATACTAGCTGGTAAAGAAATAGGCTATATATTTTCTGCAACGCTAGGAGCATTATTTGCACCGGCTGGAACAATTCCTACCATAATTATTGGGTTTGCTGTTCTAAATTTTTTGAGTAATTTTTAGGAGATAACTATGTTTGAATTAGGTTGGTTTTCTGCGAAATTGTTTTTTCAAGGTAAACTAATACGTGAACCACTGTATTTTGTTCGACAAACCAGCATTGGTATTAGCCTTGGTTTACTAGTGCTGATTTTACTCGCTCAATTAGAAATTCCGTTGTGTTTACCCATTACTTTATCTAGCTTGTCAACTGGCTTAATGATGCCTTTTCTCCTCAAAGATTTCAAAATGAAGTAGGTAATACATCAGTTACTTATTTACTGAATACCTACTAATGGATAAGGATAATTTTAGGTTGGGTAGAGCAGCAGCAAAACCCAACACCTAGATCAATAGAATAAAAGTAAAGAGGGAAAATTTTCGTGTTTGGTTATATAATTTTAGACCATCAATCAATATTTAAGTAACGCAAAGAGTAATTAAATAACGAAAATTTTGGTTATAATCGCCTCTTTTTTCCCGTAAATATTGAATTAAACTATTTACAATTCAATTGATTATGAATCATAGCAACTACTCTCTCTAATTGAAATATTCTACAAGTAGTTGTTTGCATCTAAGTGTATCGACCTTTGATAATTTAACTACTCATAATTAAGCTTTGATGACTCCTAGCATTACAGATTCAACAGTTAAAGCTGCACTTGCAGCGATCACATCAGAATCAGCAACAACAGCAGAAAAAATTCAAATGCTGATTGAATTGGCACAAAGTTTACAGAAAAAACCGAAAACTCCGCAAGATTTATGGAATGCTGTGGAGTTATATCAACAAGCAAATAAACTCTGTGATGTTGATTATCCTCTGTGGAAAGCGCGATCGCAAGCTGGGATGGCAGGGGCGTTAAAGTCAATTCCTGATGTGGGGGCGGAATTGTTATTAAGGGCGAAGGCCTGTTATGAGGAAGCCTTACCTATTTTAAAGCAACTAGCTACACCGATAGAAGTTGCAGAATTACAGATGAATTTGGGGCTGGTATTGCAGTCTTTAGTGCCTTTTAATTTGGCTAGGATAGCAGATAGTATCGCTATGTATCAGGAGGCTTTGAGGGTATTTACTAGCCAGGATTATCCCCAAGAATACGCGATTTTGTCGAATAATATTGCGATCGCTTATCTTTCCATGTCTGGGAATCCCGAACAGCAAAATCTCTGTGAAGGCTTGGCGGTGCAGACCTTTGAGTCAGCCTTAAAACAGATTAACTTGATTGATCATCCCAGAGAATATGCAATGTTACAGAACAACTTGGGTAATGCTTTACAATATTTACAAAGTTCTCATCCTGTAGAGAATAATTTACGAGCGATCGCAGCTTATAATGAGGCTCTAAAAGTGCGTAATGCTCAAGATACACCTTTAGAGTATGCTAACACAATTGCGAATAAAGCTAACGCCTTATTTAACTTACCAGACGACCCAGAAAAACCAGAGTTAGGTAATCCCAGAAATCTTTTGCAAGCCCGTAATTACTATCAAGAAGCGTGGGAATTATTCAGCCAATATCAGCAAACAGAACAGGCGACGGCAGTTTCCCAAGCTTTGCAAGATGTAAACGCAGAAATTCGGGTGAGTATGAATAATTAATTCATTGAGAGATTGCAGAGAGTAACTGTTGATGGTTGAATAATGACTAACTTAGAAGAATTAGTAACTGAAATTAATCGCTTTGAAGCAATTATCTCAAATTGGGATGAAAGCCAGCGTAGTGTAGCTGTTGGCTTTAAAAGGGCAATAGAGGATTTACATAAAGAGGCTTTGATGCGGTTAATTAAAAGTGTGAAGCAGCAATCTTTACCAGCACTACAAAATGCGGTACAAGATGAAATTGTTTATGGAGTACTGCTTTATCATGAGTTAGTTAAACCGCCTAAATCGCCACTTTTACAACGTGTGCAAGCAGCCCTTGAGGAAATTCGTCCGGGATTGCAAAATCACAATGGCGATGTGGAATTAGTAGCCATCAAACCGCCTGATACAGTAGAAGTTAAGTTAATTGGTACTTGTAGTAATTGTCCATCTTCTACTTTGACTTTATCTCAAGGAGTAGAGCAGGCAATTAAAGAATATTGTCCAGAAATTACAAAAGTAATTGCTGTACGGTAGGAGATATTTATTTACTACAAAAAAATTGCGATCGCTGCTACACAATACAATTAAGGAATACCTTTCAATATAAGTTAATAACATATCTTTCATACCACAACCTTGCACATAGATTTAATACAAATCCCCTCACCTTTACCCTTATCACCCCAAGGTGCAGAAGTAATTTTAGGTGATCTTCTTAACCCAGAATTATTGGCAATTCCCTTAGCACCAACTCCTAGTACAATGTTTGGCCCCCGTGGTGCTTGCTTGGTATCCGAAAATGGTATTTTATGGGTATCAGATACAGGACATCATCGCTTATTAGGATGGCGTAATTTACCAACAAAAGATAGTCAACCGGCTGACTGGGTAATTGGACAGCCAGACTTTTATCATGAGGGACAAAATGCTAAGGGTACGCCGGGAAGAAATACCTTCAGTGTACCAACGGGAATTTGTGTATGTGGCGAAGGTTTAGCAGTTGCAGATGCTTGGAATCATCGGGTTTTAATTTGGCATAAATTACCGGAAGATAGTCATGTACCAGCAGATTTAGTATTAGGGCAAGCTAATTTTACTGATAATGAACCCAACCGGGGTAATCAACAACCTGCGGCTCATACTATGCACTGGCCTTATGGTATTTTCTATTATCAAGGTCAGCTATTTGTAGCCGATACAGGTAATCGCAGATTATTAATTTGGCAGCAATTGCCTACAGAAAATGGTCAACCTGCTGATATCGTTCTGGGACAGCCTGATATGACATCCCGAAATGAGAATGGCGGTGGTTCTCCAACGGCGGCTAGTATGCGTTGGTGTCATGATATTGCGATTTGGAATGATAATTTAGTTGTCACCGATGCGGGTAATAATCGGGTGATGATTTGGCAAGGGATACCAACGGAAAATAATGCCCCTTGTGCGGTGGTTTTAGGACAGAAAAGTTTTGAATTTGTAGAGATGAATCAAGGGGTTTATTTCCCTAGTGGGAGTAGTTTGAGTATGCCTTATGGCGTGGCTTTAGCTGGGGAATGGTTGTTAGTAGCGGATACTGCTAATTCTCGGTTGCTAGGATGGAAGCAGCCAGAGTCAATACTATCATTGCAGGGTGCAGTAGCAGATGGGATGGTTGGGCAAGACAACTTTCAAAGTAAAAGCGAAAATCGTAACTTTGGAACGCCTACACGCCACAGCTTAAATTGGTGTTATGGAATCAAAGTTTGTGGCAAAACGGCGGTAATCTCGGATTCTGGCAATAACCGAATTTTGCTATGGCGGTTGAACTATGGCGACTGAAAAAATCAGAGTTCGCGGTACTGTACAGGGGGTAGGATTTCGCCCAACAGTTTACCGTCTGGCTAAAGCCTGCGGTTTGCGAGGAGATGTTTGTAATGACGGGGAAGGTGTGTTAATTCGGGTTGCTGGGAGTGAAACCGATTTAACAGAATTTGTCACCAGATTACAAGCAGAATGTCCACCATTGGCAAAAATCACAGAACTTGTTAGAACTGCTTACGAAGAAGAGTTGAAGTTTGATGATTTTGTCATCTCTGGGAGTGTTAGCGGCGTATCTAAAACTCAAATTTCCCCCGATGCGGCGACTTGTCCCCAATGTCAGCAAGAGATTTTTGACCCTTTTAGCCGCTTTTATCGTTATTCCTTTACCAACTGTACCCACTGCGGCCCCCGTTTGAGTATTATTCGCACTATCCCTTACGACAGATGCAACACCAGTATGTCTGCGTTTGTGATGTGTCCCAACTGCGAGGACGAATATCACGATGTCGAAAATCGTCGTTTTCACGCCCAACCTGTAGCCTGTCATGTATGTGGCCCTCAAGCTTGGTTAGAACGGGCTGATGGTAAGCCTGTGACAGCTTCCATGTTCTCGATGTTGGATGATGTTGATGCGGTTTGTACCTTGCTGCAAAAGGGTGAAATTGTCGCTATTAAGGGTATAGGCGGTATTCATCTGGCTTGTGATGCGACACAAGAGGTGGCTGTACAGAAATTACGTCAGCGTAAAAAACGCTATGACAAACCTTTCGCTTTGATGGCGCGCGATATTGCAATTATTGAAGAATATTGTCTGGTTAATGATAAGGAAAGAGAGTTATTAACAAGTTCAGCCGCACCTATTGTATTGTTACAAAAAAAGGGACTGGGAACACATCAATTCAAAATACCCTTCTCCTGTCGGAGACGCTACGCGAACGGGAACGCCAAAGGCGAACAAAATTCAAAATTCAAAATTAAAGACAAACTTATAAATCAAGACTCAGCACTTACAACTCAGCACTTTATAGCCCCTTCAGTAGCACCAGGCCAAAATACTCTGGGTTTCATGCTACCTTATACGCCCTTGCATCATTTAATTCTGCGGCGGATGAATCGCCCGATTGTGTTAACTAGTGGTAATCTTTCCGATGAACCACAATGTATAGACAATGGGGAAGCCAGAGAGAAATTAGGTCACATTGCTGATTATTTTCTCTTACACAATCGCGAGATTGTGAATAGAGTAGATGATTCTGTGGTTCGGGTTGTTAATAATAAAGTACAAACAATTCGTCGCGCTAGAGGTTATGCACCAGCACCGATAAAATTACCACCAGGATTTGATAATGTCCCGCCGATTTTAGCAATGGGGAGTGAATTAAAAAATACCTTTTGCTTATTACGAGAAGGGGAAGCAATTCTCTCTCAACATTTGGGGGATTTAGAGAATGTGGCAGCATTGAATGCTTATCAAGATACTCTCAATTTATATTTAAACTTATTTGAACATCAACCACAAGCGATCGCAGTTGATTTACACCCCGAATATCTGTCCACAAAACTCGGTAAAGAACTCGCCGCCGCTAACCATCTTCCCCTTTATCCCATCCAACATCATCACGCACACATTGCTGCTTGCATGGCAGAAAATGGTATTCCCTTAAACACGACTCCGATTTTAGGTATTGCTTGTGATGGTTTAGGCTATGGTGCAGATAGTACACTATGGGGAGGAGAATTCTTATTAGCTGATTACCGCCAATTTAAACGCCTAGCTACATTTAAACCAGTAGCAATGATTGGCGGCGAACAAGCAATTTATCAACCTTGGCGTAATACCTACGCTCATTTACTAGCTGCCAATCTTTGGAATGATTGCCAACAACAATATACTGATTTAGAAATATTACAACTTTTAAATCAAAAGCCCATAAAACTGCTGAATCAGGTTGTTGAAAAAGGTATTAATGCCCCCTTAGCTTCCTCTGTTGGACGGCTATTTGACGCTGTAGCGGCGGCTATTGGTATTTGTTCTGAAAAATGTAGCTATGAAGGACAAGCTGCGATCGCACTTGAAGCCATAGCCGATATCCACACCTTAAATAATCCTAAAGAAACAGCAACCTACCCTTTTCACCTGAGCTTTTCAGATAGTATTTATTGTATAGACTCAAGCCCCATGTGGCAATGCTTACTCAATGACCTCAAGCAAAGCATTTCTCAGTCAGTTATTGCTGCTAAATTTCATCAAAGTTTAGCTAATGTCATTGTAGAAATGGTTAACCGCCTACGTCAAGAAAATGTAATTAATCAAGTCGTCTTAACAGGAGGAGTATTTCAAAACACCATTTTATTAAACCTAATAAAAACCCAATTGAAAAACCTACAAATTAACGTCCTAACCCACAGCCTAATCCCCACAAACGACGGCGGCTTATCCCTAGGACAAGCCCTAATCACAGCCGCCCTAAAAAATTCCTAAATACCCACCCAAAAAACCTTTCTTACACTCTCTCCGCCTCTGCGTGATAAAAACTCTTTCTCCCACTTCACCAAGGAACATAAAAATGTGTTTAGGAATCCCCGGACAAATAGTAGAAATCACCGACGCTAACCAAAAACTAGCCATAGTAAATGTTGGTGGAGTCAAACGTCAAGTAAACATTGCCTGCATCGTTGACGAACAACATCCCCCCGAATCATGTGTAGGAGATTGGGTATTAGTTCACGTTGGTTTCGCCATGAATAGAATCAACGAACAAGAAGCAGCAGAGACACTAAAACTACTAGAAGAAATCGCTTTAGTTCAGATAGGAGGCAGGGGGCAGAGGGAGTAAGAAAACGGAAGCCCTACCCAGTAACCAGTCCCCAGTCCCTAATACCCAGTCCCCAACCATGAAATACGTAGACGAATTCCGCGAACCAGAAAAAGCCGCAGCCTTGCGGCGGGAAATAGAAAAACTCAGCTATCAATTAGATAAACATATTAAAATTATGGAAGTATGCGGCGGGCATACTCATTCTATTTTTAAATACGGTATTGAAGAAATTTTACCAGCGAATATTGAACTAATTCATGGGCCTGGTTGTCCAGTGTGCGTCATGCCTAAGGGTAGATTAGATGATGCGATCGCAATTTCTCAAAACCCTAATGTTATTTTAACCACCTTTGGGGACACCATGCGCGTCCCCGGCTCTAAATATAGCCTCCTACAAGCCAAGGCACAAGGCGCAGACATTCGTATGGTTTACTCGCCTCTAGATAGCCTACAAATTGCTAAAAATAACCCCGATAAAGAAGTAGTATTTTTCGGTATTGGCTTTGAAACTACAGCACCCAGCACCGCTTTTACTATTCT
This sequence comes from Trichormus sp. M33_DOE_039, assembly GCA_015296085.1. Classification (GTDB taxonomy): domain Bacteria; phylum Cyanobacteriota; class Cyanobacteriia; order Cyanobacteriales; family Nostocaceae; genus Trichormus. Next base: position 66,230 of record DVDT01000007.1, read on the forward strand.
GCAAGCTGCTGAGGAAAATATTCAAAACTTTAGTATGTTTACTAATCACGTCCTCGTGATTCCTGCCTTACAAGCATTATTAGATAACCCCGATTTACAACTAGATGGATTCGTCGGGCCGGGTCATGTCAGTATGGTAATTGGTACTGACCCTTATGAATTTATTGCCCAAAAATATCACAAACCAATAGTTGTTTCCGGCTTTGAACCTTTAGATATTCTCCAATCAATTTGGATGGTATTAAAACAATTAGTAGAAAATCGGTGTGAAGTCGAAAACCAATACAATAGACTAGTACAGAAAGAGGGTAATCAAGTAGCATTAAAAGCCATGAATCAAGTATTTACAGTCCGTGAAACTTTTGAATGGCGTGGCTTAAATGAAATCCCCAACTCTGGCTTAAAAATTCGTCCAGAATATGCCCAATTTGATGCTGAATTAAAATTTACCATTCCTAACCAAAAAGTCGCTGATCATAAAGCTTGCCAATGCGGCGAAATTCTGAAAGGAGTGCTGAAACCTTGGCAGTGTAAAGTATTTGGGACAGCTTGTACACCCGAAACACCAATTGGTACTTGCATGGTTTCTTCTGAAGGTGCTTGTGCAGCATACTATAAATATGGCAGATTTTCGACTGCAATACCACAAACCGCAGCCGTATCTCCATAACCTCCAAAAAAGCAGCGATACACTCCACACAACAACACTGCGAGGAAAATTTGTATGCCATTTGTTACTGTTAAAATTGCCAGAGGACACTCCATCGAAAAAAAACGGCACTTAGTGGAAGCCATTACTAATGCGATGGTTGCAGCATTAGATACTAAGCCTGAATGGATTACAATTCACATCGATGAATTTGAACGAGAAAACTGGGCTGTCAATGGTATTTTACATTGCGATCGCCATCGTGGCAGACACGATGAAACAGGTAGATAAACGTTCACAATAAATAGTAGGGTGTGTTAGCGATCGCATAACTCACCTTACTTTATATTAAATATCAAAAATTACGATTTATAAAAAATGGATGTTTCTAAAACTAACTCAATTCCTAATCCCCTATTACAAAAAATCACACAAATCCGCCGTCGCCATCATAAAGTCAAAGACACGCATATCAACCTCGCACATGGTAGCGGTGGTAAAGCCATGCGCGACTTAATTGATGATATTTTTGTCAGTAGTTTTGATAATCCCATTCTCTCCCAATTAGAAGATCAAGCCAGCTTTAATTTATCCCAGCTTTTACAACAAGGAGATAGGCTGGCTTTTACCACAGATTCCTATGTTGTAGATCCCTTATTTTTTCCGGGTAGCGACATCGGAGAGTTAGCAATTAACGGCACAATTAATGATTTAGCGGTCAGTGGTGCTAAACCTTTATATTTAACCTGTAGCGTCATTTTAGAAGAAGGACTACCTACAGAAACGCTGCGGCGTGTTGTTACTAGTATGAAAACTGCCGCCCAAGCAGCAGGTGTGCAAATTGTCACCGGTGACACTAAAGTTGTTCACCGTGGCGCGGCGGATAAAATATTTATTAACACGGCTGGTATTGGAATTATCCCCACGGGAGTTAACGTTTCAGCCCATAATATTCAACCCGGTGATGCCATCATTATTAATGGTGAATTAGGCAATCATGGTGCAGCAATTTTAATTGCCCGTGGCGAATTAGCATTAGATACGAACATAGAAAGTGATTGTTGTCCATTACATGAATTAGTTGCCACTATCCTCAATGTTTGTCCCGAAGTTCATGCCATGCGAGATGCAACACGGGGAGGTTTAGCTACAGTCTTAAATGAATTTGCCTTGACTTCTAATGTAGGTATCCGCATTCATGAACCATCTATTCCTGTGCGAGAAGAAGTCAAAGGAATGTGTGAGATTTTAGGATTAGATCCCCTATATTTAGCCAACGAAGGCAAATTAGTAGTAGTAGTTAAAGGTGAGCAAGCAGAAACAGTTTTAGCAGCTATGCAATCTCATCCTTATGGAAAAAATGCGTGTATTATTGGTGAGGTTATTGCTTCACCTCCAGGCATAGTTTTATTAAAAACTGCCTTCGGTACAGAACGGATTATTGATATGTTGGTTGGTGATCAATTACCGAGAATTTGTTAATAAAGAGTAGATTTTTTATGCACGAACTAGGAATTACTCAAAATATAGTTGCTATTGTCAATGAATATGCTCAAGGCGCAAAAGTCCAGCGAGTTGTAGTAGAAATTGGTAAACTTTCTGCAATTATGCCAGAGGCAATTAACTTCTGTTTTGATATTTGCACTCAAGGCACATTTCTCGAAGGTGCAACATTAGAAATTATAGAAATTCCTGGTTTAGCAAGATGTCGCCAATGTGGTGCAGAAATTGCCATCGACAAACCATTTGGTATCTGTCAATGTGGTAGTGTTCATTTAGATATTCTCACTGGTGAAGAACTAAAAATTAAAGAGATAGAGGTTGAAGAAGTATGTGTGTAACTTGCGGTTGTTCTGATGATGCTGACGGCAAAATTACTAATTTAGAAACAGGTGAAACAGAACATAATCATCATCATACACACACTTTACCCGATGGAACTGTGATTACTCACTCCCACGATCACCATGATCATCGTAACCATGTCCATGACCATGAAACATCTCAAATTCATGCCAAAATTCATGGAACAACCATATCTTTAGAACAAGAAATTTTAGGTAAAAATAATCTCATAGCAGCTCAAAACCGAGGATGGTTTAAAGGTCGGAATATTCTGGCTTTAAATTTAATGAGTTCTCCTGGTGCGGGTAAAACAACGCTATTAACTCGCACTATTAATGACTTAAAACATCAATTACCGATAAGTGTAATTGAAGGTGATCAAGAAACAATTAATGATGCTCAAAAGATTAAAGAAACAGGCTGTAAAGTCGTGCAAATCAACACAGGTACAGGCTGTCATTTAGACGCATCAATGATAGAAAGAGGTCTGCAACAACTCAACCCACCATTAAATTCAGTTTTAATGATTGAAAATGTAGGTAATTTAGTTTGTCCAGCTTTATTTGACTTAGGGGAACAAGCAAAAGTTGTCATTCTTTCGGTGACAGAAGGAGAAGATAAGCCAATTAAATACCCGCATATGTTCCGCGCTAGTGAGATGATGATTCTCACCAAAATTGACTTATTACCCTATGTGCAGTTTGATGTGCAGCGTTGTATAGAATACGCACAACAAGTAAATCCTCAGATGCAAATTTTTCAAGTTTCTGCGACTACAGGTGCAGGTTTAGATACTTGGTATAAATGGCTGACAGCAAAGGTAATGAATTATTCAAACTTCATTACTACTTAATTGCTGTCGTGAAAATAATAGTTTTGAGTTCATATATATTGCTGTCAAGACGCGATAAATCGCGTCTCCGACTGATAATTTGGTTTTGATCTTTACCATTGATTGGTATTTAACAAAGATTGCTTTTTGAGCCAATTTAATAATAATTTATTTGTCTGCTCTGGTTGCTCAAGCATAAACCAATGTCCTGCCTCTGTAATCTTTTCATATTGCCATTCTGTTGATACATATTTTCCAGAATCTTTCATCTGTGACTCCCACAGAAAACCATCTTGATTACTCCAAATACCAAGGGTAGGAACTTTAATTGGTAAAGGTTCTGGTAATTCTCCAACTAAAGCAGCTAACAAATAATTAGGTACAGGATTTGCTCTTTCTAGTCGCTGCATATTTTCTAATACACCTGGTTTAAGAGTATTTTCTAAAATCACCTCTCGGTGGGGATGGCTACGCAGAACTTCCCGAAGTAAATAACCATTATTGGCTCGATATATTTGAGGTGAGAGATCATGGATATTTAAAAAGTAAATCCACTGAAATTGTAAGTTCTCATGAGATATTTTTAAAATCTCTGCTAAATGACCTACAGACATAGCTGAAAAACTTTGCAATTTCTGTGTGTGTGCAGCTAGTTCCCAACCAATTACAGCACCATAATCATGAGCAATACAGTGGATTTTCTCAACTTCTAATTTAGCCAGAAGGGTAATCATATCGTTGACTAAATTAGGCAATTGATATCGACTTATATCTGTGGGCGTTCCACTTAAACCATACCCAAGTAAATCAGGACAAATTACACGGTAGCCATGTTTTAATAAACCAGTGATTTGATATTGCCATAAATTACCATTATCAGGCCAACCATGAAGTAATAAAACGCTTTCTTCTCCTGCACCAGAATCTCTCACATAGTATTGAACGCCATTGATTTCCATCATTGCGGCTTTGAGTGTATTCATAATATATTTGTGTAGATTATTCAGATTTGAACAATTCACACTTTACAGCTATAACTGTGATGAATTCGCGCCTGTTTTTGCCAACAACAGCATATTCTTGCTATGAATTTCTAAAATCACTAGGAGACATCCCAACTAAGCGACGAAAATGACGACTAAGATGAGTTGGATGTGCAAAACCACACTCTAAAGCAACTTCTGTGATGTTATATTCTGGTTTATGCAGTAATTGTTTTGCTAGTTCTATCCGCTGTCTAATAATATATTGATGTGGCGGTAACTGCATTGATTTCTTGAATAATCTAGCAAAGTAAAACTGGCTAATTCCTGCAACTTCGGCTAAATTTTCTAGGGTAATATCTTCAGCTAAATTTGCTTGAATATAATCCAACACAGTTTTAAGTTTATGTTTTGGCAATTCCCCATAATGTTGAAAATTATCGAAGTTTGATATAGTAAATCGCTTAATTAGATGAGTCATGAGAGCCATTGCAAATGATTCACCATATAATCTCCCAGTGGGACATCCAGCATCTAAGTCGGCTTTCAGAACGCTAGTGATAGTCTGAATAACTGGATCAAATATTTGCCATTGAGGGATAAATTCAATTTGCTTACCATTTAAAGTTTCAGTAGCTAATTGTGTAAATAATTTGGGTTCAAATACCAACACTGTAAAGTTTAGCTGTTCTTGCCAACTTGTCCAATGATTAGTATGAGCCGGACAAAAGCAAGTTTCACTTCCTCGAAGTTTATAAGATAAAAATTTATTATCTAAGCGGCGTTCGTGATCTGAGCTAGATGTCGGATCGATTACTTCTAATATATGAAATGGAATATTATGCTGATGAACTTCTGCACCGGGATGTTGATAATAAGCAAGAAAAACATTTTGCCATCCAGCTTCTTTGCTAGTTAGTACAGGTGGTGCGGGAATAATTTGACGACTCAAATTTTCTAATACATTAGGTTGCATACAGTGTTAAGTAATGCGATCGCCATACCTATCACTGTACCTTAAAGCCTAACGTCTCCAGGTGAGCCAAAATATCCTGACTCAATGATAGTTGGCGATCGCCAATCGTTGGGCATAGCTGATGGCCTTGAATGGGCTGGAACATCCTCCCAAATCCACTTGTTTGTTGCATTTTTACCTGAATCCTTGCTCTTTGCATCGGGTGATCCGAAAAAGTAGTAGAGTGAAAAGTGCATCTAGTAGCGTTAAGAACTTGACTAAATCACCTGTGCGAAAAATCGTTATTGCCGGTAACTGGAAAATGTTCAAAACCCAGGCAGAATCACAAGAGTTTTTGACAGGGTTTCTGCCGTCCTTACAAGAAACACCTTCCGAAAGGGAAGTGGTCTTATGTCCTCCGTTCACTGATCTCAGCGTTTTGTCCAAGAGTTTACACGGTAGCCTTGTACAATTGGGAGCGCAAAACGTCCATTGGGAGGAAAGTGGCGCGTACACGGGTGAAGTTTCCGGCCCTATGTTGGTAGAACTTGGTGTACGTTATGTAATTGTCGGTCATAGCGAACGCCGACAATACTTTGGCGAAACGGACGAAACTGTTAATTTGCGTCTCAAAGCTGCTCAACAGTATGGTTTAACCCCCATCCTTTGTGTAGGTGAAACTAAGCAACAGCGAGATGCTGGAGAAACAGAATCACTGATTACCAGCCAACTAGCTCAAGACCTAGTAAATGTTGATCAGGACAATTTGGTGATTGCTTATGAACCTATTTGGGCAATCGGAACTGGTGACACTTGTGAAGCAAAAGAAGCCAATCGAGTCATTGGCTTAATTCGCAGTCAGTTAAAAAATCCTGATGTTCCCATTCAATACGGTGGCTCAGTCAAGCCAAACAACATTGATGAGATTATGGCGCAACCAGAAATTGATGGTGTGCTTGTGGGCGGTGCAAGTCTAGAACCTGCAAGTTTTGCCCGAATTGTTAACTATCAGTAAAAGTCATCAGTCCTTAGTCATTAGTCCTTAGTTAACCATCCAAATACCATGACTATTGACTATTGACTATTGACCATTGACTAATAACTATGTGTAGTAAATTAATTATACGCGATCGCTGTTTCGACTGGGGACAGCGTACTTATTTAATGGGTGTTTTAAATGTCACCCCTGATAGTTTCAGTGATGGTGGTGAATTTAACACTACAACTGCGGCTTTATCTCAAGCGCAAGCTTTGGTTGCGGCTGGTGTTGATATTATCGATGTTGGTGGGCAATCAACTAGACCAGGCGCAGAGCAAATTACCCTCGAAGCTGAACTTAATCGGGTACTGCCAGTTCTAGAAGTATTACGACCAAAAATCTCTGTTCCCATATCCGTAGATACAACTAGGGCTGAAGTTGCAAAAGCATCTATATTAGCTGGTGCAGATATAATTAATGATATTTCTGGCGGCACATTTGATGCCCAAATGTTGCCCACGGTAGCTAGCTTAGGTGTGCCGATTGTGTTGATGCACATCCGAGGAACACCCCAGACAATGCAACAAATGACTGATTATCAGGATGTAGTCCAAGAAATTGCCGAGTTTTTAGCTCAACAGATAGCCATAGCCATAGATTTGGGAGTTGATCCCGAAAAAATCGTCATTGATCCTGGTATTGGTTTTGCGAAGAACTATGAGCAGAATCTAGAAATTCTACGCCGATTGGGGGAATTGCGATCGCTCAATCATCCTATCCTCGTTGGGGTATCCCGCAAAAGTTTTATCGGGCGTATTTTAAATCAACCAGAGCCGAAAGCCAGAGTTTGGGGAACAGCTGCGGCCTGTTGTGCAGCTATCTTCAATGGTGCTGATATACTCCGAGTTCACGATGTCAAAGAAATGTGCGACGTATCCCAAGTTGCGGATACTCTGTTTCGAGACTCCGTTTAAAGACTAATCATGAATTATTAAGAGTAGAGGAGTAGAGGAAGCAGAGGAGCAAGGTAACACGGAACTAGTAATGACTATTAATAATTGACTTATGACTCAGTACGCCGTTCAAACCTCTACCCCTACCACAGCTAACAGTACTACCTTAACCATGTTCAGTAGTTTTACCATTACCTTCAGAGGTAGTTGATTCAGCAATCACTTCTTTCATCAATTCACCACTTTTACCTGGGTCTACAAAGACAACCTTGGCATTTGGGCTTTCTCCTAGTCTATAGCTAGCATTAATGTAATCTTGCGCCACTAAATACCGCAGAATTTCCTTACTTTCGGGATTGCTCCGTAAACCTTCAGCGATAATTTGTATGGAAGTCATAGTTCCTTCCGCTTTCTTAATAGCAGCTTGCCTTTCTGCTTCCGCTTCAGTAATTAACGCCCGTTTCTTAATTTCCGCAGCTCGCTCTTCTTCCATTGACTTACGTACACTTTCCGGTGGTGTGATTCTTTGAATATCTAACCGGATAATCTCAACTCCCCAATCGGTTGTTGTACTGTTCAATTGGTCTAAGATGGCTTTATCCATCTCTGCTCTTGTCACATTAGTTTCTTCTACAGTGTTCCGGGCAATAATTTCGCGTAGTGTAGTTGTAGCTAACTGTGTCAGTGAACCTTGCAAATCTTCAATCGCATAGAAACTTTTCTCAATGTCTTTGATCCGCCAGAACAAAACGGCATCTACTTCTAAGTAAATATTATCTTTGGTGATAATATTTTGCGGCTTGATGTCTATGAACTGTTCTCTTGTGGTATCTTCCATCACAATCTGATCCACCAGAGGTACTACAAAGTTCAAACCAGGCGTTAGTGTGCGATGTTTCCTTCCCAAGCGTTCCACTAAGGCTGCGTTACCTTCGTTAATAATTTTGGCAGATCCCAAAGCATAGGCTATCAGTGCTAAGACTACGGCAATAATTGGCTCCATATACGCTCCTACTAGCTTTTAAGGAGATTTTAGTTTAAAGGACATGGTACTACCATGTTCTACATTTCAGTCTAATGTTTTGAGTTTGTAACTTGTAACTTTATAAACTGAGTAATCAATAATTATAGTTATATTGACGTAATCACCAGTAAAGCACAATCGTATTAAATGTTGAGAGACTTATGTTTAGCTAGTAAAAGTCTGTCAGTCCACAAGATAAATATTGCACTCATTGCAGAGTTGATCATGGCGCGCCTAAGTATCCCCATTAAGGGCAATCAATGGTACGGAGGCAGAGCCAATACCGTTCGGTTAAGAAACTTCTTGGTTAAGGCAGGGGAAGCAAGGGGAGAAGAGAAGCAGGAAGAGAGCTATTAGGCTAGCCAGAAGGGAATCCCCATCAATAAAAAATATGGGGACGACAAGCGTTAACTTGCGTCCCCAAGGATTGAGTGTATTTACATTTACAATCCGAACAATCTCAACATATTGACAATAATACCTAGTGGCCCCGCTACGATGTTGAGACCATCAGTAGTTCTAGCAAGACCAGAGCGGTTAACGACTACAACATCATTATTGCGGAGAATAGGATTAGTTTGATCATTAATCCCTTGACCGAAGTCAACTTTAATTTCACGCTTAGTAACTGAGCCATTAGAGTTCAAACGGATCAACTCTACGCTAGCTGTGCGCGCTCTAGCGTCATTAAACCCACCTGCTGCCAGTAGAGCTTGGTTTAGTGAACTATTGGGTTGCAGTTGTACTGCTCCTGGTTGTTTCACTTCACCTACTACCCCAACTTGAATTCTGGCAGGAGACAAAGTTGTAGTTGCTAATTGAGTAGCTTCTGCTGGGCTGAGTTGTGTGGCTGTCGGAACAACTATTGTGTCTCCATCTTGCACAATTACGTCTTGATTGACATCACCCTTGTTTAGCAGTTCCCAGAGATTGATATCTACAGTTTGTTCTGAACCTACTCTTGTGGGGCGGCGTAGCTTGATGTTACGAATATCAGCTTGAGACGTAATACCACCAGCTAGTTGAATTGCTCGTGTCACATTAGGCAACCCAGAACCAGCTGCACTACCATTTTGTCCATCTGTTGCACCTGCGGAAACAAGGTAAGAACCTGGACGATAGACTTCACCAATAATTGCGACTGTCCGGGGTGCGGTTTGGCTAGCGGCAAAGTTAGCAGCAAAGAGATTGCGAGCTTCTGCCACATTAAAGGAAGTTGCGGTTGGCACAACTATCACATCGCCGTCCCTTAAGGTAATATCTTGAGCGGTATCACCTGTCTGAATGAGTTCCTTGAGATTGAGAGTTACTAGTTGCTCACCAGAACGTCCAATTTTCCGTCTGAGCTTCACTTGAGTGACATCGGCTGCTAAGGTGACTCCTTGTGCTGTCGTCAATGCAGCTAAGACGGTTGGGTATTGTACCCCTGGATTTTGACCTGCGCCTCCTTGCAAAGTCAAAGTGTAAGCACCTGGGCGCGTTACTTCTCCCGCAACCAAAATATTAATAGGACGTGGAGATAAAAGATTGATAGAAATCTGGGGGCGTTTAAGAAATTTACGATATTTTTCGGTGATGATATCAGCGGCTTGTTCAGTGGTTAAACCCAGAACAGAAACACTACCAATTAAAGGTAAATTAATCGCTCCACCCGGCGGAATTTGGTATTCACCTGTATATTCAGGTACTTCAAAAACATTCACACGGATGAGGTCTCCACCTCCTAACAAATAATTTGTATCTGGTTGTTGTATTGGTGGAGATACAGGTTGGTTAGTCCGAGGTACTGTTTGGGAATTAGGGAATACTTGCGCTCTAGTTGGGGGTACTGTTTGTGAATTGGGAAATACTGATTGTCCCTGAGCTAAACTGGCAGACGGCACAATGAGATGAACAGCTGTTAATAAAGCTGCACCCACAGCTGGCTGGGCTAGAAATTTCAGCGAACCTGCGTTAACCATATTTACCTTAGACTCTGAGACTACAAGTGTTAAAGTATTGTCTAAACATTTTAATCTTGACTATACTTAAGTATTTAGGTTTCCCGACAATCTCATTTTCCTAAAAAAGCCATCTTTTCCGGAAAAATATTTTGACTAAATTTTTGAATTTTTAATGAAGCTAACTGTAAATATCAACTGATGAGCATGTCTTGAAAGTAGAAATTAGCAGTAGGTTTGTGTTCACATTTGATGTAATTTAAAAACATGTAACAAAAATAACTTGCATTTCTCATAACCAATTTTATTAGTCTTTAGCTAGCAGAGATTCTTATGTCTGTAAAGACGCAATTAAGAGAAAAATTATATGGTTAATTGGTGAATTATAAACCCATCTAAAGTTATAAATTTTAGTAGTTCTGGACAATAAATATACAGCACACTATTATCTCTCCTATGTGATTTTTGCAAAAAAAGCACACTAAAAGAGGTTATTTATCTTTATTTCTGTACTCTGTACCTTGTAACCTGTTCCCTATTGTTGACTAATTTGTTGGATAAAAAATTCTTCTAAAGATTGACGAGATAGGTGTATCGCCATAATTTTTCCACCCATCAAGCGGAGACTGGATAGAAAATCATAGTAATCACCTTGTAAGATGCCGTGCCAAGAAGCATCAGGCTCAAATACTATATTGGGTAGCCATTTTTTGAGGATTGCCCAATCACCGCCCTCACCTTTAACGTGATAGGTTTCATCTGTACCTAATAGTTCACCTAGAGAACCGATACAGACTAATTCACCTTGAGAAAGGATAGCGATGCGATCGCAAATCTGTTCCACTTCACTAAGAATATGGCTGTTAAAAAATATCGTCTTACCGGCAGCCTTCAAGGATAAAATAATTTCCCGCATCCGGTAGCGTCCGATGGGATCTAATCCCGACATCGGTTCATCCAGGAATATCAATTCTGGGTCGTTGATTAAAGCCTGCGCCATTCCCACACGTTGTAACATCCCTTTAGAATAACGACGCATCTGTTTCTTGCGGGCATCAGCTTGCGATAAACCCACTAAATCCAGTAGTTCTGGAATGCGTTGACGTTGCACACTTGCAGGAATTTGGAATAAACCTGCGGCTAACTGCAAGAACTCCCAGCCTGTGAGATACTCATACAAGTAAGGGTTCTCACTTAGGTAGCCAATGCGTTGTTTAATGCGGTGATCACCTAATGGTTGACCAAACAATAAGCCTTTGCCAGCCGTAGGGCGGATAATTCCTAGCAGCAGTTTTAATAGAGTCGTTTTCCCAGCCCCATTAGGCCCCAATAAACCAAAAGTTTCACCCTGATAAACCGTTAAAGAACAGCTTTTGAGGGAGACAACCTGTTGATTCATCCAAAAGCCAGTGCGATAGACTTTCCTTAATTCTGAAGTAATGACTACCGGTGGGGTATCTCTATTAGCCAATTGAGCATCAGCAGTGTCTTTAACAGACTTCATCTCAGTTTAATTAACACAGCGTTGGTAACAAGTTACCCAATAGAATAACCGCGATCGGCCTTAAGTGTGTTATTTGCTGCAAATTTTCGAGTCAGTCAATAGTCATTAGTTTTCTTTCTGACACCCCTACCCTTACACCCTGACAGGTGTAGGTTTTTAATAGAGCAGTGAGTGATGACTATCAAACCAACGACAGAATCATATTTTCATCCACCCCTACACCAATATACCCTTACACCCTAAGACAGTGTCTTATAGGCAAAGCGTAAAAAACCTACACCTGTGAGACCCTTACACCCCCCTATCTACTAAACTTTACTCTCTAAAGCTTTTTCAATAGGTTTAGTTGCCGCCAGTTTTCGACCGTAACCAATAGCCATAAACCCTGTGACATACATGAACAAACTGTAAACGGCTGCGGGTACTGCCATATCAGAATTGTTGAGCAATCCGGTGGTAATAGCCAGCGCAAGTGTACCGTTTTGCAGACCAACTTCAATGGCAATGCAGATTTGCTGAGAAGGATTAAGATTTAATAACTTGCTAGTATAAAATCCTACTAACATTGAAAGAGTATTCAACAGGACAACACCGACTCCAACTTGGAGAATAAAGCCAGGGAGACGATTCCACCCTCCGACTAGCAGCAGGAGAATAATTGTTGCTAGTAATGCGATCCCAATTCGGCTGGTGACTTTTTCCAGACGACGGGCAAGTTCTGGAAACATCTGCCGTAAAACCATCCCCAACCCTACAGGCAAGAGCGTAATGAGGAAAATCTGCACTATTGTTGAACCAATGGGGAGAGCAATCACCGCAGTTTGTCCCATGAAGTGCTGTAATGTCAGGTTAGCCAAAACGGGAATTGTAAATACTGTAATTACACTGCTCAGTGCTGTCAGAGTAACTGAGAGTGCAACATCACCCTTGGCCAAATACGTAATGACATTTGAGGATGGGCCGCCTGGACATAGTGCTACGATGATTAGTCCCACTGCGATCGCTGGTTGCATAGGAACAACTTTCGCAATCACAAAACCAATAGCAGGTAAAAAAAATAACTGACTGAGCAAGCCAATTGATACAGCCTTGGGATATTTTCTAATACGTTGAAAATCTGCTGGTACAAGAGATAAACCCATTCCTAGCATGATGATAGCCAAGGCTATAGGTAAGATAACCGCAGTAAATAAGCTTGCTTGCATGATTAGTTATTGATGAATTAAAGATTTAATCATTTTTTCAACTAACATCGAAAATATCATGCGATCGCACTTTAAAATTCACTTAGTCAAGAGAACAAGTTGTAATTACAACTTAGTACGGAATTATCAAGCTTTTAAGCCTCTCCCCGCATCGGGGAGAGTAACCCTGCGGGTACTTCTACGGAGAACTCATAGAGTAGCAAGCTATGGAGAGGGTTGCTTCATAAGCATCGAACTTACGTTCAGAAAATATTTACTCTACTTGAAAACCCCTCTATCAGTTATTCAGTGAACTAAATAACTAAATAATTAGTCTCAAAGCACTCCCTTAGAACTAGGAATAGTGCCAGCACGACGGGGATCAACTTCTAAAGCCATGCGTGCTGCTCTAGCGAAGGCTTTAAATGTTGCCTCAATGATGTGATGAGAATTAATGCCATCTAACTGACGAATATGCAGTGTCATTTGGCTGTGGTTAACTAATGCTACAAAAAATTCTCGCACCAATTGCGTGTCATAAGTCCCCACGCGTTCCGTAGGAATTGTTAAACCATAGCTGAGGTGAGGACGACCAGAAAAATCTAGTGCAACCTGTACTAAAGCTTCATCCAAAGGTGCTAAAAAATTACCAAAACGAACAATACCTTTTCTGTCACCTAATGCTTTGTGTAAAGCTTGACCCAGGCTAATACCAACATCTTCATTAGTGTGGTGGTCATCAATTTCCCAGTCTCCCTTAGCTTGGACATCCAAATCAATTAAGCCGTGGGAAGCAATCTGATGCAACATATGATCCAAAAAAGGAATACCTGTATCAGCTTTGCAAATACCGCTGCCATCTAGGTTAATGGTAACTTGCACATCAGTTTCACCAGTAGTGCGATGCACTGAAGCAATGCGAGGAACTGAGGAGAAATTAACTTGGGGATAATCGCTAATTTGCATAGAGACTGGGGAATGGGGAATGGGGAATATGAACTTTTACGGGAAGGAAAACAATTCTACCTTGTTTACCTTGTCTCTTGCCAATACCCAATGACGACACTTGCTACAAGTCGGCAATGCCGCCCAACGCAGTGTCTCCCCAATGCAGTGTCTCCCCAACGCACTGCCTCCCCAATTCCCCATGCCCAAATGATATTACATTCCCATGATTTCATATCCTGAATCTACGTAAATGACTTGTCCGGTAATACCACTAGACAAATCACTAGCCAAGAAAGCTGCCGTGTTACCTACTTCTGTCTGGGTAACGGTGCGACGCAAGGGAGCGATCGCTTCAACATGATGAATCATATCTAAAATGCCGCCAACAGCACTAGACGCTAAAGTGCGGATAGGCCCAGCTGAGATGGCATTAACGCGAATATTTTGGGGGCCGAGTTCTGATGCTAAATAACGCACACTCGCTTCTAATCCAGCCTTAGCCACGCCCATCACGTTGTAATTGGGAATGGCTCTCACCCCACCCAAGTATGTCAGGGTAATAATACTTCCTCCCTCTGTCATCAAAGGTTTGGCTGCACCACTTAACTGCACAAGCGAATAAGTACTAATCTCTAAAGCAGTAGCAAAGCCAGCACGAGAAGTTTGGCTAAAATCTCCACTTAAATCATCTTTGTTAGCAAAGGCTAGACAATGAATCAAAATATCTAGTCTGCCCCACTGATCACGAATGGTTTCAAAGGTAGATTGAATCTGTTCGTCATTTTGGACATTACAGGGAAGGAATAGGCTGGGGTTAAGAGGTTCTACTAGTTCAGCAACTTTCTTCTCCATTTTGCCCTTTTCATCGGGGAGATAGGTAATGCCAAGATTCGCTCCTGCGGCGTGTAGTTGTTGGGCAATACCCCAAGCAATAGAGCGGTTATTAGCAATACCTGTCACTAGAGCGTTTTTTCCCTTCAGATTCAGCATAGAAACCTTTGATGTGATTGATGTGATCGATTGATAAAAATAGAGGCTAGAGACTGGGGGCTGGGGATTAGGGATTGGGGGTGAGGGACTGGGTATGATTTTCTTTTGAATTTTGCCTTTTACCTTTTACCTCCTGCCTTCTGCCTTCATGAGCATACTAGAATCTGAGGCGTGTTTATCTTGTTTTTATACAGGATGAGCAAAAATGATGATTAGTAATGGCGTTTTTTAGATTTAAAATACATATTATTCCTTAAGATATTTTCAAGATTACTTAAGTTTTTAGATGAAAAACCTGATGGTTATAGTAAGCAGAAGTATCTATCAAGAACTGCTAGCTAAAAATAGCAAAAATTAGGTATCATTATAAACAAATAGCTATGAAGTTATGGGTTTGAGTATAGGAAAGTACAGCCGGGTTAACGGTGCTTTATTGATTTTTCAGGTGTATTCTTAGGTAATTAGTTTTTACTTTTTTGTTATTCCGGCATTGGGTAGGGGAAGGGAGATGATCGTGACACAAGATAAGGCCCTAGCAAATGTTTTTCGCCAGATGGCAACTGGAGCTTTTCCGCCAGTTGTCGAAACGTTTGAACGCAATAAAACGATCTTTTTTCCCGGCGATCCTGCCGAACGAGTTTATTTTCTTTTGAAAGGCGCGGTGAAACTTTCCAGGGTGTACGAGGCAGGAGAAGAAATTACAGTTGCACTGCTACGGGAAAATAGCGTTTTTGGAGTGCTGTCTTTACTGACAGGTAATAAGTCTGATCGTTTTTACCATGCGGTAGCATTTACCCCTGTAGAATTGCTGTCTGCACCAATTGAACAAGTGGAGCAAGCACTCAAGGAAAATCCTGAATTATCAATGTTGATGCTGCGGGGTTTGTCTTCGAGAATTTTGCAAACAGAAATGATGATTGAAACCTTAGCTCACCGCGATATGGGTTCAAGGTTGATCAGCTTTTTGTTAATTCTGTGTCGTGATTTCGGGATTCCTTGTGCTGATGGCATTACTATTGATTTAAAACTATCTCATCAAGCGATCGCAGAAGCCATTGGTTCAACTCGCGTGACCGTCACCAGATTACTAGGGGATCTGCGTGAGAAAAAGATGATTTCGATCCACAAAAAGAAGATTACTGTGCATAAACCAGTGACTCTCAGCAGACAGTTCACATAAAATTCATTGGAGTCAGGGGAAAAAGTGTGTGTTATATTCTCTATGTAACACTCATAGTTGGCAATAAATCTCAAATATTAAGTGATTTTTGCTCTTGCCAACTTCCCCGTTCTCCACAGATAATGAATGACCTCATCTGAATAGGGTAGCCCCTAAATTTATCCTGAATGAAAGCAACTAGGCATTCTAAAAAGTCTGTGAACACTGGTGGAGGTAAATGAGCGATAGCGATAGTTTCATAGCTATGGGGAGTGTGAATGAAAGTAGTAGGCTGTATCTGGAAACATTTCGGTAGCTGAAGATGACCACCGGGTACATCCTCATTGCAGCAATTTTAATTTTGGGAGGCGTAATTGCCACTGTTGGCGATCGCATCGGCACAAGAGTTGGCAAAGCACGCCTCTCTCTATTTAAGCTTCGTCCCAAAAACACAGCTGTACTAGTAACTATTTTCAGTGGTGTACTAACAGCAGCCACAACCCTGGCCATCTTATTCTTAGTTGATGATGGATTGAGAAAAGGCGTTTTTGAGCTAGAAGATATTCTCAAAGACCTCCGACAAAAACGAGAACAACTCAAAGTAGCAGAAGAGCAAAAAAGCCAAGTAGAGGCTGAACGCAACAAAGCCAATCAAGAATTAGAAACAACCAAAAAAGAGAAATTTACAGCACAGCAAGATTTAGCGCAAACTCAAACAAAACTCCAGCGCACCCAAAATCAGTATCAAAAAGCCATAGCTGAACTGCAAAGTGTTTACAATCAAAGAAAAGCACTACAAGCAGCCGTTGCTAAACTAGAGGCAGAACGTAGACGACTCTACATTGAAGCTCAACAAGCAATTGCCGAACGGGATCGCGAAATAGCTAAACGCCAAGTTGCTATAGAACAACGCGATCGCGAATTGAGTAACCGTCAACAAGCGATAGAACAGCGTGATCTCAAAATTGCCCAGCTAGATAAACTCATCCAAAATCGCAACCTAGAGATTGCTCAGAGAGAACAAGTAATTGCCAAACGAGAATCTCTGCTCAAAGAATTAGAGAGACAACAGGATTATTTAGAACAGGAAGTGGCAAGACTGGAAAAATATTACCAGTCATATCGTGACTTGCGTTTGGGTAAATTAGCTTTGGTGCGGGGTCAAGTTCTAGCGGGGGCGGTGGTGCGTGCTAACCAAGGAACGACTGCCCAGCAAGTAATTTTACAATTACTCCAAGAAGCCAATCGCAATGCTAGCATCGAACTAGCTGAACCCGGAACTTCTGCCGATGCACAACTGCTGCGTGTGACTCCAGATAGGATTGAACAGCTGATCAAACAGATTAGTGATGGTCGAGAATACGTAGTCAGAATTTTCTCTGCTGGTAATTATGTCAGAGGAGAAAAACAAATCGAATTTTTCGCTGATACAGCTAGAAATGTTTTAGTATTCTCTGAGGGTGAGGTATTAGCTACAACTACCGCCGATCCCAGAACCATGACCTCATATCAGTTAAGGCAACGCTTAGATTTATTAATTTCAGCATCCCAATTTCGCGCCCGGAATGCGGGAATTGTTGAAAGTGTACAAATTGATGGGACTTTTATTCGTTTTGTTTCTTTATTGCGACAGTTTGAGCAGCCAATAGAAATTAAAGCAGTAGCAGCAGAAAATACTTATACAGCTGGGCCATTGAGAGTAAAATTATTAGCAATTCAAAATGGCAAAGTAGTTTTAAGTACTTAAAAAATAGGGAGTATGGAGTAGGAAAAGTTAAATCAGTGAACTAGTGAACAGTTATCAAGCAACTGATAAATAATAACTGATAACTGTTTATGCCCCATGCCCATTCCCTTATAAAAAATTTATTATGTCTTTTAGTGAATTTTCACCGACACAACCTGTTATTTTAGGTTTTGACCCTGGTAAAGATAAATGTGGTGTAGCCGTGATGGGATTAGATCGGCAATTGCATTATCACAAAGTTGTGCCTTCCCAGGAAGCGATCGCTACCATTGATAACCTGCGCCAAAGGTTTCCTGTTTCCTTGTTAGTGATGGGAAATCAAACGACCGCAAAACGTTGGAAACAGCAGTTGCAACAAGAATTGCTAGAACCTGTCAATATTGTTTTAGTAGACGAGCGTTATAGTACCTTGGAAGCACGCGATCGCTATTGGCAAATGTATCCCCCTCAAGGATTGACAAAGCTACTACCGCACGGAATGCGCCAGCCACCACGCCCCATAGATGACATTGTTGCAATTCTCTTAATCGAAAGATATTTAAGCCGCCTTACCGAATCACTGGGAAACTAGGGATTAGGGGTCTTTTTATCCTTGTTGACTGTTCCCTGTCTATAGTTGTGCGCGAATAGTAAATGCGTAATCTCCTCCTGGTTCTAGTTGATAGTCTTGCTGTTCCAAAAACCTTCCTAGCGGTTCTTTGATTAAAGCACGACCCTGGGAAGGTTTAACGGAAAGTTCTCCCCGGCGGAAATTCCATTGGAAATGCCATTCAAAATCCCCTGCACTCACTTCACCTTCTAGGAAGCCGTGTTGCCAAGATTGGCGGGTGATTTTGACGTGGGCGGTAGTTTCTGGCAAACGTTTAGCACTCACAATGCTTGGTGTTAAGTATGAAACAACAGCTAATTATTTAGGCTATCTTTTATTTACCAAACTTCGCCGCGATCGACAAACTGATAGTATGAGTATTTTTGCTGAAGAGAATAGTCGCCAACTTTTATTTCTAGCTTGAAAAAGGGGTATAAGGGTATGAGGGTATATGGGTGTAAGGGAATGACTTTTTCATGTTTTCTTACGTACGCAATTCATGATGGCTACTTACGAAATGGAAAACATCAAGTTATAAACCTTCCCCAAAAATTTGCTTTATCTAGTACAGAAGTTTCATTACACAAGGAAGGTCAGCGATTAATCATCGAATCCATTTGTCCCGATTCTCTACTGGCAATGCTGTCCACTTTAGCAGACGTTGCGGGCAAGTTTCCTGATGTTGATGAAGAGCTACTACCACTCGATACATGATGTCTGAATGCAAATGTCCGTGAATTTGGATGAGTTCTGGACTGATACGAAGAAAGTTGGCTGCCGTCATCAAAACCTAACTTTAGGTGGTGATGGTATGCGTTCTGCTATCCATACCCAACTTCGCTTGTTGAGTTGCTCTTATTCAAAAATGATGAAAAACTTTACGGCGATGCCTAGCTAAAAGGCATCGCGGATTTTAGATAGAATCTAAAATCCCCATCGATTTAACGATTCACCGCCGCAGCTTCCCGCGCCGCAGCTGCTTGATCTGGGTGAATACCCAAGCGAGTGAGATTAATGCGTCCTTTATTGTCAATTTCGCGCACTTTGACAATGACTTCATCACCCACAGCGACTTCATCTTCCACCTTGCCCACACGATAATCAGCAAGTTGGGAAATATGGATCATTCCTTCCTTACCGGGAAGAAACTCCACAAAAGCACCAATTGGTATAATCCGAGTTACCCGTCCAGCATAAACATCGCCTTCATTCAGCTTGCGGGTCATGCCTTGAACGATATTACGCGCTCTTCTAGCTTTATTCTCATCTACCGCAGAAATGGTAACTGTACCATCATCTTCGATGTCAATTTTTGCACCAGTTTCTTCGGTGATACCCTTGATTGTTTTACCACCAGGGCCGATGACGAGACCAATCATGTCTGGATCAATCTTAATTGTCAGGAGACGTGGAGCATAGGGTGAAGTTTCAGTGCGTGGGGTGTCGATGGTTTGCAGCATTTTGTCGAGAATGTGCAATCTAGCTGCTTTGGCTTGGTGAATGGCTTGAGCAATCACATCTAAAGACAAACCAGAGATTTTCATGTCCATTTGTAAGGCAGTAATCCCTGTATCTGTGCCGGCGACTTTAAAGTCCATGTCACCTAAAAAGTCTTCAATGCCTTGGATATCCGTCAGAACTCGGACTTCATCCCCTTCTTTAATCAAACCCATAGCTGCACCACTAACGGGTTTAATGATAGGTACACCTGCATCCATTAAGGCCAGGGTAGAACCGCACACAGAACCCATTGAGGTAGAACCGTTAGAAGAAAGCACTTCCGAGACTACGCGAATTACGTAGGGGAATTGTTCTTTTGGCGGTAATACAGGTAAGATTGCTCGTTCTGCTAATGCACCGTGACCGATTTCCCGTCTACCTGGGGCGCGTAATGGTTTGGTTTCCCCAACGGAGAATGGGGGGAAATTATAATGGTGCAGGTAGCGTTTAGATTGGTCTGTTTGCAAGTCGTCGTTGAGGTTTTGGGCATCTCCGGGAGTACCAAGGGTACAAGCAGATAACACCTGGGTGAGTCCGCGATTAAATAAACCGCTACCGTGGACGCGCTTGGGTAAGACATCAACTTGACAAGAAACGGGACGGACTTCATCTAATTTGCGTCCATCGACACGCACGTTATCTTCAACGATTTGACGGCGCATGAAGTACTTAGTAATGTCTTTAAAAGTATTACCCAAAGCTTTGCCATCTGCATTAGCAGCAACGCGAATGGGATCTTCTTCTGGAAGTTCTGCGATCGCTGTGGCAATATTTTCTTTTACGGCATCTAACGCGCTATCGCGTTCGGGTTTGCCTAAATCAAACTGAGCCAGAATTTTCTTAATTTCGTCGCTGGCGCGATCGCGGATATAATTTGATAGGGTTTGGTCTACTTCTGGTGGTGCTTCCTGCACAATTTCCAAACCCAGTTCTGCTACTAAATCTTGCTGCGCTTTAATTAAATCGCGCACGGCTTCGTAGCCAAAATCAATCGCTTCAATAATATCTCGCTCTGGCAGTTGATTCGCACCTGCTTCCACCATGATCACGCCATGAGGTGAACCAGCTACGATCAAATCTAAATCTCCAGCTTCGATTTCTGCATAGGTGGGGTTAATGATAAAGTCATCACCTACCAAACCTACCCGTACGGCTGCCATTGGCCCGTTAAAGGGAATTTTGGCAATTAAAGTCGCAATAGAAGCACCTGTTACCGCCAATACGTCTGGTGGTACTAGTTCATCCATTGACATGGTGAACGCGACAACTTGCAAATCATCCCGCAACCATGAAGGGAACAAAGGACGCAAGGGACGGTCAATCAAACGGCTAGTCAGAATAGCTTTTTCTGGCGGACGACCTTCCCGACGCATGATCCCGCCGGGGATTCTCCCAGCCGCATATAGTCTTTCTTCGTAATCTACTGTCAGGGGAAGGAAATCGATGCCCTCTCTGGCTGCTGATCGCGTAGCTGTCACCAAAACAGCTGTATCCCCTGATTCTATCAACACAGACCCACCAGCTTGCGGTGCTAGTAGGCCTACCTTCAGTCGAATATCCCTTCCATCGAAGGATATTGACTTCTCAAATTCTGCCATTCAGCTTTTTTTCCTTCTCTTTCTTTATTCTCTCTCTGTGGCAATCCTAACATTTATGCCCTGTGGCTGGCTTCTATTACATACAAATAGCAACAAGTTGCTCCACACAAGCGCAACACATCTTCAGTGCATCAGCTAGTTTTACCACTGAGTGGAATACTCCCAATCATAACAAAACCTCAAGACCGCCATAGGATAATTCAAGGTATATTGGTTTCAAAGACCAAGATAGCGTGATAAATGCTGTTACCGATCGTGCTGTTAGTGATAGCGGAGCGATGAGCCACGTCAAAATTACTAGTACAGCAAGACGGTAATGAAGCTATTATTTGAAATAGACGCTAAAGCAATAAGTATTCTGCTATTTCAACTGAGCTTGCTTGTCATATACTTTATTGTCTTGGTGTAATTTTTATATCTTCATATTCTTGAGTTTTTATATTAGCTAAATATAGAGTTTCATCAATGATTAACAATATTTAATTTTTAACCAAAATAGATATTTTTATTTATGATAAAACAATTGCAAGATTTTGTTTTAACCCAAATAATATATAAAAAACAACCTCAATTAAGTTTAATTTAATTAAAATTTGAGTAATTAAAAAATGGCAATTTTACACGGAAGTTGGTTATCAAAAGAGCAGAAAAATTGTTTATTTGTTTGGGGTGAAACGTGGCGATCGCCACGAGTAGATGTAAATTTGAGTGAGTTACCATTTCATCCTTTGGCGATGACAGCAGTTGAATTGAGTGAGTGGTTATCTGTCGAAAATTTGAAGTTGGCAGATTTGATTACTCAAGGAGTAAATAAGGTAGCCACTAAAGCCACAAGTGCTAAAAAAAACAATTTACCTAGTCATGCCCAAATAGTTAATCTCCCAACTCAGATTATAGAAGTAACTCAAACAGAAACAGCATTAATTGCCCCTATACATTCGGCGGTTGTGGAATCAGCAACCGACTCGCAACCATACTTACAACCTTGGCACGTTGAAGGTTTTTGTCTCCAACCCATAGCAGCGATTAAATTTCTCACCACTTTACCTTTAAATATTGTGAATGGGGAAGAAACTTTTTTAGGTGGAGATTTACGTTTTTGGTCACAAATTGCCCGTTGGAGTTTAGATTTAATTTCACGTTCTAAGTTTTTACCAACCATCCAGCGACAAGCTAACGGGAATTTTGATGCTCAATGGCAAGTTCTTCTAGATAGTGCCGCAGATGGAACTCGCTTAGAAAAGTTTGCGGCAAAGATGCCATTAGTTTGTCGGACTTATCGAGAATTGGAAACTGAGGACTGGGGATTAGGGACTGGAGGAGAATTTAGTCAGTCACCAATGTATGTGGATTTTCCCAGACCAGCACAAGAATTGATTTTATCATTTCTCAATAGTGTGATTGATGCTCAAGTGCGAGAGATGGTCGGGACTCAAACGCTACTTGAACCCAGAGTGATGGCTTCTTTACCATTAACTGTTCGTCAGTGGTTGCAAGGTTTAACTGCTGCATCTGGCGCAGTGAATGCAGACGTGATTGGTGTAGAAAGATTAGAAGCGGTACTGAAAGCTTGGACGATGCCGCTACAATATCAATTAGCTAGCAAAAATCAATTTCGTGCCTGCTTTCAGTTGCGATCGCCTGATGCTGGGGACACTGATTGGACATTGGCATATTTTTTGCAAGCGGCTGATGATCCAGAATATCTAGTGGATGCTGCCACGATTTGGCAACATCCTGTTGAGCAATTAGTTTACCAGAATCGCAGCATTGATCAACCGCAAGAAACATTATTGCGAGGTTTAGGTCTAGCTTCTCGATTGTATCAGGCGATGTCTGGCGACAAGGGGCAAAGCCCATACACATCCAGTTTAGAAACTGAATCACCCCAATCGTGTCATCTCACCCCCATGCAAGCCTATGAATTTATCAAATCCGTAGCTTGGCGATTTGAAGATAGCGGCTTAGGCGTGATTTTACCGCCTAGTTTGGCAAACCGCGAAGGCTGGGCGAACCGCTTGGGGTTAAAAATTTCCGCTGAAACTTCTAAGAAAAAGCAAGGCCGTTTAGGATTACAAAGTTTACTCAATTTTCAGTGGCAATTAGCGATCGGTGGACAGACAATTACTAAAGCCGAATTTGATCGCTTAGTGGCTTTAAATATTCCCTTGGTAGAAATTAACGGTGAATGGGTGGAGTTGCGTCCCCAAGATATTAAGACAGCCCAAAACTTTTTTGCATCCCGTAAAGAACAAATGTCCCTGTCTTTAGAAGATGCGTTGCGCCTGAGTACTGGGGATACTCAGGTAATTGAAAAGTTACCAGTAGTTAGCTTTGAAGCATCCGGGGCTTTACAAGAATTAATTGGTGCACTGACTAACAATCAAGCAGTTGCACCTTTACCCACACCGAAAAACTTCCAAGGACAGCTACGACCTTATCAAGAAAGAGGTGCAGCTTGGCTAGCTTTCTTGGAACGTTGGGGTTTAGGTGCGTGTCTCGCTGACGATATGGGATTAGGAAAAACGATTCAGTTTATTGCATTTCTGCTACACCTAAAAGAACAAGATGTATTAGAAAACCCCACATTACTTGTTTGCCCAACTTCTGTTTTAGGCAACTGGGAACGAGAAGTGAAAAAGTTTGCACCAACACTAAAAGTCTTGCAATATCACGGTGATAAACGTCCCAAAGCCAAGGCATTTCAAGAAGCAGTCAAAAAAAATGATTTAGTTATTACTAGTTACTCATTAATTCATCGGGATTTAAAATCTTTGCAGACTGTTGATTGGCAAATGATTGTCCTGGATGAAGCCCAAAATGTGAAAAATTCTGAAGCCAAACAATCACAAGCAGTCAGACAATTAGAATCAACATTTCGCATTGCTTTAACAGGTACGCCAGTAGAAAATAGACTGCAAGAATTGTGGTCAATTTTAGATTTTCTTAATCCCGGTTATTTAGGAAATCGGCAATTCTTCCAACGACGTTTTGCTATGCCAATTGAAAAATACGGTGATGCAGCTTCTTTAAATCAATTACGTTCTCTAGTTCAACCTTTTATCTTGCGTCGTTTGAAAACTGACCGAGAGATTATTCAAGACTTACCAGACAAGCAAGAAATGACAGTATTCTGTGGCTTAACTACAGAACAAGCTGCACTTTATCAACAAGTAGTAGAAACATCATTATCTGAAATTGAATCTGCTGAAGGTTTGCAACGTCGGGGGATGATCTTGGCTTTATTAATTAAGCTGAAACAAATTTGTAATCATCCAGCCCAGTATTTGAAAGCATCGACATTAGCACAACATAATTCAGCTAAATTACAACGGCTAGAAGAGATGCTAGAAGTAGCATTAGAGGAAGGCGATCGCGCCTTAATTTTCACTCAATTTGCTGAATGGGGTAAATTGCTAAAACCACATCTAGAAAAGCATCTCGGACGCGAAATATTCTTTTTATATGGGAGTACCACCAAAAAGCAACGCGAAGAAATGATTGACCGTTTTCAACATGACCCTCAAGGGCCGCCAATCATGATTTTATCCCTCAAAGCTGGTGGTGTAGGATTAAATTTAACCAGAGCTAATCATGTATTTCACTTTGATAGATGGTGGAATCCAGCCGTAGAAAATCAAGCCACAGACCGAGTATTTCGCATTGGTCAGACCCGTAATGTACAAGTACATAAATTCGTTTGTACTGGTACATTAGAAGAAAAAATTCATGACATGATTGAAAGCAAAAAACAATTAGCAGAACAGGTAGTGGGTGCTGGCGAAGAATGGTTAACAGAACTAGATACAGACCAATTAAGGAACTTATTAATATTAGACCGCAGTACAGTTATCGATGAAGATACAGAATAAAAGCGGAATACCAACCGCAATCTTAACCACATTAATCTTGAATCTGGATTAAGAGAAATTCCTGAGCAACCTCTTCAGAGAATAACCTATTTAAAAATAACTCATAAATTATGACCAATACAACACTACAAGCAAGCCGGGAATGGTGGTCACAAAGATGGCTAGAATTACTCGATTCCTACCGCTTTAAAAAACGCTTAGAACGTGCAAGAAATTATGCTCGTCAAGGTAATGTTCTCAGCATTGAATTCAAAGGCTCAAAAGTATTAGCTAAAGTTCAAGGTAGTGAACTAGAACCTTATAAGGTTTCCCTTTCCCTCGATTCTTTTAGTGATGAAGAATGGGGTTATATTATTGAAACTATGTCTCAAAAAGCTGTTTTTGCTGCTAAATTATTAGCAGGAGAAATGCCCCAAAATATTGAGGAAGTATTCACAGCTAATGGATTGTCTTTATTTCCCTTTACACTAAGTGATGTTCATAGTAAATGCTCTTGTCCTGATAAAGCTAACCCATGTAAACACGTTGGCGCAATTTACTATCAGTTAGGTGACAGATTCAGCGAAGATCCCTTTGTTTTATTTCAATTACGAGGAAGAACTAAAGAACAAATTATTAGTGATTTAAGACAACTACGTGGTGCAAAGTTAGTAGTCGATCAAACTGCAACACAAGATCATCAACAACCAATTCATAGTCATCAACATAATATTACGATTGATTATTCGTGGCAATATAATGAGCCGCTAGATTCTTCTTTAGTAGTAATTACGCCATCAAGTAACGAGACAGTATTAGATATGTTAGGTGCTATTCCTCTAGCTAAAACAGAGGATGATGCTATTAATTTAAATTCTAGTGATGTAGTGATGCAATATTTAGAGACTCTGTATAAAGATGTTAGCCAAAAGGCGATGCTAGCAGCAATGAACGTGGGAGGAAGTTGATTTTGAATTGAATCGAACAGTTTGATTTACACTACCTAAACGCGAAATGCAAAATGGACAGTAGTTGGACAAAATTAATTACACAGAGTCATTGCGATCGCAATGACTGTAAGTATTTTCGTTCAATTACTGTCAGGCGATCGCAATCCTGGCTCAGAGCAAATCAACACCCAGTATTTACTGTCCAAACTCTGATCTAGCTTGTTCAACTAAATCTGCTGTCACCACATCTTTTTGGGCTTGACGTGCCAAATGCTCAATTCGAGCTTTTGCCTGGGCGCGCACAAAAAAGGGGATATTCTGTAACTTATCTTTGGCTTCGGATGTCCAATGTAAAGTATCAGTAAAATTAGAATCTTTCATCTTGCTATCCCCCGAACTGAAAAAGTTTTCGATTGGCTTGGTTATGTCAAACTATTAACAAAAATTAATGTAAATGCCTGTGAATGATTTCATCAATCATGGCTTCTAAATTTTGTTCATATATATCTGATTGTGTCACAACTAGACGTGCATAACGCTCATCCACATCAAAAGCTTCTTGCACCCAACCTTTCCAGCCACGGGCGCGTTTATCAATTTCCAACAAAACTTCTAATCGGTCTGCTCTCAAACGGAAGACAACTTCTAATTCATCTAAATGGTTACGATAATTACCTGTAGGGCGAAACTCTAATTCTTGTACAAATGGATAAGCACCACCAAAATGATGTGTGTATTCACAATCAACCTTATATAGCTGAAAACCCAAATTTTCCAAAGCTTGCAATACCTTTTGCATTAATGGGTGTGGTTGTACTTCCAGATGGTCTCTGTCTCTAGGATTAATAGCCGATTTGATATCTAATCCTGTGCGTATATATACAGGGATTCTGCCAAAAGTTAAGGGTATTTCGTAAGGTAAATCTACTGCAAACGGGATAACCACTTCCTCTTTAGGCTGGATAGTCAAACGCTCTGAGAGTCGATAGTTAATCAGCACACACTCTTCTGTCACAGTTGAATCATCTACTTCCCGTTTATACTCAGTAGCCAGTTTTAAATAAATATCATCAATATCTTGAGCAACATCTCCACCACGAATATAGACTTCACCCTCTAATACCTCACCGGGAATCACAGAATTATTAAAAAGACGTGTATCTACTTTTGATGCACCAATGCCAACACTTGCTAAAAAATTTTTAAACATAGTCTCTAAGTTAGTAGTTGGGTTAGAAGAAAGTTAATTTGACTTTTGCTGTGTGTAATAACTATCAGATGATGCTGTGGAAGTTATGCAAGTCTAACTCCACATTTGCTCAATAGTCATTAGTCAACAGTCAACATCTCTTTTCATGAACTCTATTTCTCTAAAGAAAAAGACTCTTGCTGTTAAACAAGAGCCTTAAAAGCGTTCGATTGTCAGTGATGAAATAAACTTCAGAACCTAGTCAAGATCATTCATGAACATTACTGGTTCATTCTCACGGTCAATACCTTTCTCGAAACCACCAGCAGCAGCGCGAGCGCGACCAGCGTGCCACAGGTGACCAACGAGGAAGAAGAAACCTAATACAAAGTGAGAAGTAGCCAACCACGCGCGAGGAGATACGTAGTTGAAGGAGTTAATTTCGGTAGCAACGCCACCTACAGAGTTCAAAGAACCCAGAGGAGCATGAGTCATGTATTCAGCAGCCCGACGAGCTTGCCAAGGCTGAATATCGTTCTTGATTTTCTCTAGGTCGAGACCGTTGGGGCCACGTAGAGGTTCTAACCAAGGGCCACGGAAATCCCAGAAGCGCATGGTTTCACCACCAAAGATGATTTCACCTGTAGGAGAGCGCATCAAGTATTTACCCAGACCTGTGGGGCCTTGAGCAGAACCAACGTTAGCACCTAAGCGTTGGTCACGGATCAAGAAGGTTAAAGCTTGAGCTTGAGAAGCTTCAGGACCAGTTGGGCCAAAGAATTCGCTGGGGTAAACGGTGTTGTTGTACCAAACCATGCAAGAAGCGATGAAGCCCATTAAGGACAGCGCACCCAAGCTATAGGAGAGGTAAGCCTCACCAGACCAGATGAACGCACGACGCGCCCAACCAAAAGGCTTAGTGAAGATGTGCCAGATACCACCAGAAATACAAATTAAAGCAACCCAGATGTGACCACCGATAACATCTTCCATGTTATCTACACCAACAATCCAGCCTGCGCCACCAAAAGGAGATTCGATTAAATAACCGAAGATAACAGCAGGATTGAGGGTTGGATTGGTAATTACACGAACATCACCACCACCAGGGGCCCAGGTGTCGTAGACACCGCCGAAGAACATTGCCTTCAGCACTAACAGCAACGCACCACAACCCAAAATGATCAGGTGGAAACCGATGATGTTGGTCATCTTGTTCTTGTCTTTCCAGTCATAACCAAAGAAAGAGGAATACTCTTCTAAGGTTTCTGGGCCGCGAACAGCATGATAAATACCACCAAAGCCCAAGACTGCGGAAGAAATTAAGTGAAGTACCCCAACTACGAAGTAAGGGAAGGTGTCGATAACTTCACCACCAGCACCCACACCCCAACCTAAAGTAGCGAGGTGAGGTAACAGGATTAAGCCCTGTTCGTACATTGGTTTTTCTGGAACGAAGTGAGCGACTTCAAATAGGGTCATCGCTCCAGCCCAGAAGACGATCAAACCAGCGTGAGCAACGTGTGCGCCCAGCAGTTTACCAGATAAGTTGATGAGGCGAGCGTTACCAGACCACCAAGCAAAACCGGTGGATTCTTGGTCGCGTCCGCCGCCCATGACGGCAGTTCTATTAGAGAGCGTTACCACGGGGTAGTACCTCTTCGGGGAATACAAATTTTTCGTGAGGCTGGTCTTGAGGAGCCATCCAAGCGCGGATACCCTCATTCAGCAAAATGTTCTTGGTATAGAAAGTTTCAAATTCGGGGTCTTCAGCCGCGCGCAACTCTTGGGAGACGAAATCATAA
>DVDT01000079.1 GCA_015296085.1 Trichormus sp. M33_DOE_039
CATGTTGTTGAGATTAATCTCATTTGTGAAACTTAGTGACAAAATGATTCCACTTTAATCGCTTCTTTTATCACTTAGATTTTTGCTCAATCCTTACAGAATAAGCTTTTGAGCTTCTGGCTTAACCCGAACTCAGGTTATATTAGGTTCACAAGTAATTAATAGCCATTATCAGTTAAAAGCAAGCCTTTACACTTCCTAAACTCCCTTTTAATCGCTGCTACGGCTGATAAATTAGAATTAAATTCATTTTTGTAGCTTGCTTTCCGTAGTGTCTTTTGAATCCGGCTCAAAGCAGCGTGACCCTCATGTTACCATTGCAGCAAATCTGTTTGCGCTTCTACGGACTCAGGTACGCGGTTCTAGTTGTCGTGTTTCTCTTACAGACAATGACGGTACTTTATGTAACTGTGGTGTTTGAAACATTCGTGAGTCAGAACTGAAAAAATAGGTGAGACAATCAATTTTAACAATGTAAATGACCAACGAAGAACTGCTGCAAGTTATTGCACAAGCTGCCAAAGACAATGTGACAGACTTAAGCTTTTCTGGCCAAGGCTTAGAAACATTGCCACCGGAAATTGGTCAACTAACCAACCTGCGATGGCTTAATCTCCATAGTAATCAACTGAGCAATCTGCCTCCGGAAATTGGACAACTGCTCAACCTGCGATCGCTTGACCTCCGTAGTAATAAACTGAGCAGTTTGCCACCAGAATTTGGACAACTGGTCAACCTGCGATTGCTCGACCTTCATAGTAATAAACTGAGCAGTCTGCCACCAGAATTTGGACAACTGGCCAACTTGCGATCGCTCGACCTCTGCTTTAATCAACTGAGTAGTCTGCCACCGGAAATTGGCAAACTAGTCAACCTGCAATCACTCGACCTCAGTGGTAATCAACTGAGCAGTCTGCCACCAAAAATTGCCCAACTGGTCAACCTGCGATTGCTCTACCTCTGGAATAATCAACTGAGTAGTCTGCCACGGGAATTGGGACAACTGATCAACTTGCAAACGCTCAACCTCCGTAGTAATCAACTGAGCAGTCTGCCTCCGGAATTGGGACAACTGATCAACCTGCAATCGCTCGACCTCGACCACAATCAGCTGAGTAGTCTGCCACCGGAAATTGGCAAACTAGTCAACCTGCAAACGCTCTACCTCCAAAAGAATCAACTGAGCAGTTTACCACTAGAAATTGTCCAACTGGTCAACCTGCGATCACTCGAACTCAGCTTTAATCAACTGAGTAGTCTACCATCAGAATTTGAACAACTCAAAAATTTAGAAATTCTTGATTTTAAAAATAATAACTTGATCAATTTACCCTCAAAAATACAGCAACTCACTAAACTCAAAAAGCTAGATTTACGCGGTGAAGGCAATGCTCAGTTGCAAATTCCGCCGGAAATCTTAGGCGAGTCATGGGAAAATTTAGGCGAACCTGCTAAAATTCTGAGCTATTATTTCTCTCTGCAAGCCGGACAAGAAAAACCCCTCAACGAAGCTAAAATATTGCTGGTAGGACAAGGTAGCGTTGGTAAAACTTCTCTAGTTAAACGGCTGATTCATAACCTTTTCGACCCCCACGAAAATAAAACAGAAGGGATTAACATCCAAAACTGGCAAGTAACTATTAATGATCAACCTATCCGGCTCAACGTCTGGGATTTTGGCGGACAAGAAATCATGCACGCCACCCACCAATTTTTTCTCACCAAACGCAGCCTTTACTTATTAGTCTTAGATGCGCGTGTAGACGAACGACAAAACGAACTAGAATACTGGCTGAAAATTATTCACAGCTTTGGTGGTGATTCGCCAATTATTATTGTTGGCAACAAAATTGATCAACAATCCCTGGACATCGACGAAAAGGGACTATGCAACAAATATCCCAATATCAAAGATATTGTCTCTGTTTCCTGCGCCACTGGAAAAGGCGTACCAGAATTGCGGTCAATTATCACCCGTGAACTGGCAAATTTAGAGCATATTCATGACCCTTTACCCCAAAGTTGGTTTCAAGTCAAAACCCGCTTGGAAGTGATGAAAGACGAGAAAGACTATTTTTCTTACAAAGAGTACCAAGATTTATGTAATGAGGAGCAGGTTACAGAATATCAAAATCAATCCACACTCATCGAATTATTGCACCGTCTTGGCATTGTTCTCAACTTTCGTGACGATTATCGCCTAGAAGATACCAACGTTCTCAATCCCACATGGGTAACAAATGGTGTCTACAAAATCCTCAATGATAATCTCTTACTCACACAATTTCGGGGAATTTTAGACCAAAAGCAACTCAACCGCATTCTCATTGATGATTGCTATCGCGACAAGCAACTATTCATTGTGGATATGATGAAAAAGTTTGAACTCTGCTTTCTGTTAGAGAATGGTACAGGTGATGATCGCTTCCTCATTCCCGATTTGTTACCCAAAGCAGAACCCAGCACAGGTGATTGGGAAAACGTTTTAGCCTTCCAATATCATTACAACGTTCTCCCCAACAGTATTATTTCTCGCTTCATTGTCAGGATGCACCACTTAGCAGACCAGCAAACTTGGTGGCGGAGTGGGATAGTGTTGAAATATCGCAATAACCGCGCCTTAGTCAAAAGTGACAGAGAAGACCAAAAAATATTTATCTCCATCAGTGGCCCCAACTCCAGCAGACGGGAACTATTAGCTATGATTCGTTCCCAATTTGAGGCGATTCACCAAACTATTAAAGGGTTAACAGCACAAGCAAAAGTCCCTCTCCCCAACTACCCGAAAATTTTGGTGGACTATACCCATTTACTCAACTTGGAAGAATTAGGCGAAACTAGCTTTATTCCGTCTGGTTTGAAGGAAAGAGTAACTGTTGCAGAATTATTAAATGGTATTGAATTACAAGAACGGCGGCGAGAAAGACAACGCAACGACCGAGAAATAATTAAGGAAATACCTGCACCTATATTAGAAGAATATCAGAAAGAAATCTTCATTTCTTATGCTTGGGATGGAGAAAGTGAAACCTATGTTAACCATCTAGATGAAGTATTAAAATCCCAAGGTATCACCATCATTAGAGATAAACGCAACTTGGGTTATAAAGAACGGATTAAATCCTTCATGGAAAAAATTGGACGCGGTAAATGTGTAATTGCAGTGATTAGCGATAAATATTTGAAATCAGAAAACTGTATGTTTGAACTGGTACAAGTTGCTAAAAATGGAAACTTTTATAACCGGATTTTCCCGATTGTCTTAGCAGATGCCCAAATTTATAAACCTCTCGAACGAATTAAATATATTAAGCATTGGGAAAATGAAATTCAACAATTAGACGCAGCTATGAAAGAAGTTAATGCGGCTAATCTCAAAGGATTTAGAGAATCAATTGACGAATATACCGAAATTCGCAACACAATTGCCGAAATTATCGACCTGCTCAAAGATATGAATACACAAAATCCCGACATTCACAGCGAGTCAGAATTCAAGGAATTAGTGCAGGCAATACTTAATAATCTGAATAATGAAATTTAGTGAAGAGAATATTAAAGTGAATTATAACGATATTATCAAGAAATTAAATATCTTAATAACCCCTCTCCAAACCTCTCCCCTAAAAGGCTACGGTGTACACCGTAAACTCTAAAAGGAGAGAGGCTTTAAATTTCCCCCTTCCGTACTAGGGAAAGGGGTTAGGCAATTAGGTGAATTCAGATTTGCTACATAATGTGTAAACTCAATTTAAATTAGAATTATTATCCCTATTCCTACTTTGCAAACTGCTAATATTCCGGCTAGCCACATCAGCACTAATCCCCCATAAAATTAAACCTAAATAATCAGAAAAAGGTCTAGAACCAAAGGTGACACCGTTATCTACATACAGTGAACCAAGACCAACTAAAGATAAACCCACTAGTAACGTCAGCGATAAAAATGGTCGGATGATCAAAACTGTCGCACCAATGCGAACATCATCAGATACACCAGATATTAATACTAGAAAATCTTGTACACGAACTTCCCAATTAGAAGGGTCTGGTAAATCTTGGGGAGAAAGTGCATCAGCCTGGATTAATGAATTATTAATACTGCTAGCTAATTCCAGAGGCAAAAAAGGTTCATTTAATATGAGACCATTGTTGACATTCATTTTGTAATGGAGATTAGCTAAATCCTTCATGACTGCTTGGATCAATTTGTTAGCTGCTACATCATTTTTTTGGGCGATAAAAACACGAGTTTTAGCAATATTATTTTGCAAGTCTTGGAGCATCTCTCCTAAATTAGATTTATTTTTCATCTCCATCAATTGGTTTTCGATTTCTCGGAGCTTACTTAAAGCCTCTAATCGAGATTCAATAGCATCCATTTCTGCAAAGGCTTTATCAATTTTTTCCCATCTAATTAACTGCTCTACCCAGTCGATCATCTTTTCTAATATTTTCTGATCTGCTGTGTGTTCCACTTCCTTTCTAATACGCGCTTTGAGTCGATAAACTGCTTTAATAGCTCTAGTAGTATCACCGCCAGACTCTTGCATATATTTGAATAAACGTCCTAAAAGCACACCAAAAATTAACACCATCAAGGGCAAAATAGGCCCGGAGCGTATTTTTAAATCAACTGGGATGACTAATCGTTGAGTTTGTCCCGCTAAGGTGAAGTAAATAGCACCGACGTAACGGTCTGGAGGAATCACAGAGCGATTGACATTGAGAGGTAAACTCATAATACGATCGCTCGCCAACGTGATAGTCCCTTGAGGTAAACTCAAGGCTTGCGTGGTTAATTGGTATCCAGTTTGCTCACCTTTGAGGATGACTTTACTATCAATGATGGTGACAGGTGCTTGAGTGGGGTTATCAAATTGCAGTTCCCATTGATTTAAAAATGCACTCGCTGGGAGTAAACCTTTAGCGATCGCACAATCAAACCAACCCAGCAAGCCGTCACAGTTAACTAGATGCAGTTGAACTTGTTCTGTATCGCCTAGAGGAATCAGATTTGGTCTAACTTTGGCGATTACCTCAACAGCAATCGTTTCTACTGGCTGCTGGGATTGATTGGGAAGAAATATCTGGACTTTACCTTCATAAGTTCCTGGTAAACTGATATTACTTATCCGCACTTGGAAATCTTGGGGAATCCCTGCTGATAGTTTGAGTTCCCCTGCAATTGCAATTTGCTGACGGTTGATCGTTTCACCGCCTTCTTTCCGTCGTAAGTCTGAAGTTAAAAATACAATTTTCTCAATATTTTCACTTTGAGCAGTCAAACGCAGATTACCAACTAAAGCACTTTCTTCGCCCAACCAACCAGTGATCTGAAGAGAATGATCACTCGGCTCAACTACTACACTACCAACCGCCTGCACTGCCAAAGGATAAGCAATCACCACCACAGGCAACAGTATAGATAATATCCAATATTTCATGAGTAATTCTTAGGATTTAGAAGCTGTGATTAATCTTGCGAGTCTTCAGTTGTCAAAATATCTGTATGGTAAATTTACCAGCCAACACCGAAGCATCTCGCCAAAATCTCAGGACTTACCACAACACCAAGCAGAATTCGCAATGCGATCGCGTTCCTAAATTCGCAAGGAAAAAATACCGTATTGTTACGTAAGTCCTCAATCTTCTAGCACCTAAACAGACGGCTGTTATTCATCAGCCTGATTAAATTCTAATCCAGTCCTCTATGAATTGGGCATGGGGCATTGGGGTAAAATCTACCTTGTTTCCCATTCCCCATTCCCCATTCACTATTCCCTAGTCATACAACCAAGTATTGGCAGAAAAATCGTCTTGAGACTCAGATTGCTGCTGTACTACCGGAAATTGTTCAGGTGTCCGGTGAGATTTTCTATAGAGAACTGGCGAATAATTTTTTTGTTCTTTGACTTTTTCTTTTTCTTTTTCTTTCTCTTGTTGTTTCTGTATTTGTGTTTCCTGTTCTTGTTGGAAAGATTTATTTTCTTCTATCAGTTGGGAATTAGCTTCAGCAAGTTGCAGTGCGGTTTGTTTTGCTTCGTAGAGTTCTTTTGTCACTCTTTCTACAGAAGCTTTTTGTTCAGCTAAAGCTGATTGCAAATCAGCTATTTGCTGCTGAAGAGCTTTTTCATTTTGTTGGGATGCGGCTACAGTAGCTTGTAATTCTTTGATGGTTACTTCTAAATCAGCTTTTGTGGGATTGCTACGCTTATTAGTCGATGCTTCTGGTGTTGCTTGATTACTCTGTTCTGGAGTTGCCGTATCTTCTGTAACTGGTTGAGCTGTAACCTCGATCGCAGATTCCCCTTCTGAGGGGTTAAATTTTTGTGCTTCCGCTTGGATTAAGTCAGAAAGACTTTGTTTTCTAGCCATTATTTCCTCCAATCACGCTGTATTTCTTCAGCTACGCGGCGGTAGTCTGACTCCGCCTCTCTAGCATTTTTGCCTCGCCATTGATGAATCGCCACACCCTCCAAAGCTGCACGTTCGTGGGCTTTATAGATCCGAATGAAAGACTTGCAAGCCGGAATCCCTAAACGTTGGAGAGTATTTTGGGCTTCTATTGCTTCATTTATACTCCGTGTATCGACTTTTGTGAGTAATACTCGATGGGGGATGCCAGCAGGAACGACGGCCGCTTTGACTGTTTCAATCAGGGCGGCTAAATCCATAGCGGCTGGAGGTGTAGGTAACACTAGATAATCTGCGATCGCTACTACTGTCGTCAAGGCTTCTGAGTGCAGTGCCGGTGGCGTATCTACTACTACTAAATCGTAACCTTGGATTGCTTTTAAGCGACTTAAAAGTTGCGGATTGGTTTCTTGAGATAGGTCAAATCCCATACCATTCTGATTTCGCCCAAACCACCAACTAGCCGAACCTTGAATATCTGTGTCAACGAGAATAACTTTTTTCTTTTTCCCAAACTGAGCAGCTAAATTAACTGCTGTGGTCGTTTTACCGACTCCTCCTTTACCGTTGAGAATAGCTACGATTTTTGGCACTGCTGACTCCCGACCCTGACTTACATGAATATACCGCTTTCTTTAATTCAAAATGCAAAATTCAAAATTTCCGAAAATTATTTTTAATCGATTTTAGGTGAAGTGCAATGGAAAAAAGCGATCGCACCTCTATTAAGACTGACGAAAATGCGATTGCTCTGTCAACTATCCAATTCCATAAATTGGCAGTTTTCCCATCCAGACATGAAAAAAATCGTAACAATAGAAGGCAATAGCTATGAACTCTAATTCAGATGACAGTTACTTACAACTTACCCGATGGGCCAAGAGTCCCTTATTTATTGCGGCTGTTTAAATTCATTACTCAGCCAGTCGAGTATTTAGAAAATTTTGCCCGTGTTTATGGCGATAATTTCACCATTTGGAGACATAACAAAAAAAATCAAATGGTCTATTTTAGCCATCCCCAGGCTCTAGAGCAGATTTTCACGGCTGATGCTAAATGTTTTCAGACTGGCGGCGGCGGAGGCATTTTAAGCTTGTTGTTGGGTGATAATTCTGTCATTTTATTAGATGGCGATCGCCACCAGCGTCAACGGCAATTATTAACCCCACCGTTTCACGGTGAAAGAATGCGGACTTACGGTCAAGCCATTCAGGACATCACTCAACAAGTAACTAATGAATGGGAAATTGGCAAACCCTTTAATATTCGCGCCTCTATGCAGGAAATCACCTTACGCGTCATTTTGCGGGTGGTATTTGGCGTAGATGAGGGGGAAATGTTCCAACAATTGCGGAAATTGCTCACTTCCGTCTTAGACTTCATGGGTTCTTCTTTCTTCTCTACAGCCTTGTTTTTCAGCTTCATGCAAAAAGATTTTGGTGCGTGGAGTCCTTGGGGGCGAGTGATACGCCTCATTCAACAAATCGATCAATTAATTTATGCTTTAATTGCACAACGTCGGGCGGAATTAGGGGAAAATCGCCAAGATGTCCTGAGTTTACTAATCTCGGCTCGTTATGAAGATGGACAGCCGATGTCAGATGTAGAATTACGTGATGAATTAATGACTATGTTGGTCGCAGGACATGAAACCACTGCTTCCGCATTGACTTGGGCTTTCTATTGGCTTGATCAATTACCAGAAGTGCGCGCCAAGTTATTACAGGAATTAGCTACCCTTGGTGTGAACCCAGAACCAAGTCAAATTGCCCGTTTACCTTACTTGACAGCCGTTTGCCAAGAAACTTTAAGGATATACCCTATTGTCATGGCTGGATTTTTAAGAATTGCTAAATCACCAATAGAAATTATGGGTTATCACTTACCCCAAGGAACATTAGTAATTCCCAGTATTTATTTAGCGCACCACCGCGAATCAGTATATCCACAATCTCAACAATTTCAACCAGAAAGGTTTTTAGAGAGACAATTTTCCCCTTACGAATATTTACCATTTGGGGGTGGGAATCGTCGTTGTATCGGTTTAGCTTTCGCTCAATATGAAATGAAAATAGCCTTAGCGACAATTTTATCGCAGTATCAAGTATCTCTGACGAATAAACGTTATGTACGTCCCGTGCGTCGTGGTTTAACCTTAGCCACGCCAGCCGGAATGCGAATGATCGCCACACCGCAAGTAATAGCCGCAAATACATCTGCAACAGTGTAAACACAATTCGTATTCTGGTGATCTCGCTCTAGGCGAATGATGGCAATTACTCCTACCCTTAAAATAAGAGCCTTTTTCTTACCATCATGAACTGCGTAAACCAGGACAGATGAAAAATTCTTCTCCCCACCGCCCCAAATTTTCCTGCTTCTCCACCCGCATAAGCAGAAGCAGGAAATCTCTGATACTAACCTTGAGTTGGATATTACTGTCAATTGGTACATCAATTCTGATTATCCTGACACAACCAATAGCGCCAGCTCCCGCCCAAACGCCGCAGACAGAAAATACTAACCCATCCAACTCAGA
Organism: Trichormus sp. M33_DOE_039; assembly: GCA_015296085.1. Classification (GTDB taxonomy): domain Bacteria; phylum Cyanobacteriota; class Cyanobacteriia; order Cyanobacteriales; family Nostocaceae; genus Trichormus. Next base: position 8,957 of record DVDT01000079.1, read on the forward strand.
AAACTCATCGGACGAAAACCTCAGGGATGCACTGCGGCGATCGCGCCAATCTCCCACAGAAACTGGTGATTCTCCAGATGCTCAACCAGCAAATCCTGAAGCGGCTAAAGAACCAATACCCACCCCAGAAGAAATCGCCAGGCAACTGAAACTCCAAGCAGCAGACAAATTGTATTTAGCAGGTAAAATTACAGAGGCTCAAAAGCTTTACCGTGAAGCAAAAGCACCGTTTAGCAAAACAGGTGATACCTCTCCAGAACTGAAACCAGCCATAACTGATCCTGCACAACTTTCACCCGCCGGTAGAGTATATTGGCGCGAAGCAGAAGCCGGAATCGCTAAAAAACTGCAAACACGAGCTTTAGTACCTCTGCAATTATTAGTTGAGCAGAATCCTGAATTTATTCCTGGTCATATCCGCTACGCTGAAGTTTTAACGCAATACGATCGCACTAAAGAAGCATTAGATGTCCTAGAACGTGGCTCTTCCCTCTACCCCGACCAACCAGAATTAATTAAAGCTAGAGTGACAGCTTTAGCGAATGCAAAAAAATGGATGGAAGCCTCCTTAGCTGCCCGCCAGTTTGCGATTCTCTATCCCCAAAACCCCCAATCAACCGAATTTAATGAACTAGCCGAAACCAACCTCAAACGCTATAAGTCTTATATCCGCTCCGAAATTAGAGGTAATGTGATTAGTAACGTGATCACTGGGGCTTTGGGTTATGCTGTCACCGGTAGTTTATTAGGGCCATTTTCTGCTCTTGACTCTACCATTTTGCTGTTACAAGGGGAAGGCTCGGTGGGTGAATCGGTAGCGAAACAGGCCAAAAAACAGCTACCTTTAGTCATAGATGAGCCGACATTAGCCTATGTCAATGATATTGGGCAGAAATTAGCGAAAATCGCTGGCAGGAAAGAATTTAAATACGAATTTTTCGTCATTCCTGAAGAAGACCTCAACGCCTTTGCCTTACCTGGGGGAAAAATATTTGTTAACGCAGGTGCGATCGCTAAAACTAACTCAGAAGCAGAATTAGCTGGATTAATCGGCCATGAATTATCTCATGTAGTTTTATCCCACGGCTTTCAATTAGTTACCCAAGGGAATCTGATTTCTAACGTTACTCAATATTTACCTTTCGGTGGCACAATCGGGCGACTATTTGCATTAACTTACAGCCGCGACATGGAACGACAAGCCGATATTCTCGGTACACGCTTAATTGTCGCTAGCGGCTATGCGGCTGATGGCTTGCGTAATTTAATGGTGACATTAGACAAACAAAAGAAAGTTAGCATTCCTACTTGGTTATCTTCCCACCCAGGCGGAAATGAACGAGTCAGTTATATAGAAAACATGATTACTCGTAATAGTTACAATCGCTATGCTTTTGAAGGAGTAGAACGCCACACAGAAATTAAAGCTAGAGTGAAGAAACTGCTCAAAGAGAGAAAAGAAATAGAGGAAAAAAAGCAACGGAATGAATGAATCAAAAGACAAAATTTTTCGTCAATAGAGATATTAATTTCCCATTCTGTGTCCACTGGAGGAGCATTTATGTTATCAAAAAGCTTGAAGTTAGCTTGTTTGGGCGGTCTGGGTTTATCTTTGTTTTTAGGTAATGGCGCAGCATTGGCTCAGTATGATACATCTAGTGATGTGACCGTACCAACTGTACCATCAGGTTCATCAACACCAACCACCACTCCCACTACAACTACACCATATCCCACAGACACCGCCGCAACGACTACACCTAATACTGTCGGTGGGGCAAGATTTTTTTGTCAACAATATAACGGTCAATACACCGTCATGTATCAACCAGAAAGCCAGCCAGGACAATACTTTCCTTGGGCTGCGCCTGGGGCTTTAGGTGGTGGTTGGAATCCTCAAGCGCGCTGTCAAACCATTGCTAATCGCCTAGAATTATATCGCCCAGATGGATTACAAGAACTCCAGATAGGCCGAGAAAATAACGAAAATATCGTCTGTGTCACTACGGAAGCTAATGGTCAATGTCGGATTGTGCTGACAGTACCTCGTAACAAAGACCCATACACAGTCCGCAATAGTATTTTCCAGAATCTCACGACGGCTGATAGCGGTCAACAAACCTCAGCCGTTAACACCTACACAAGTCGCGGTGGAGACGAACTTTATAACTTAGGTCGCACCTTGCTAGGTAGTGGAAATCAAGTCACTTCCCTAAGAAGTGGAATTGATCTCAAACCTTACCTCGATGTTAAAGATGGCGGAACAGGTACAAACTTGAGAAACGGTGTAGCCATTCGTGGTCAATCTCAAACACGCACTCGCTTAAATCCCAACAAATTCCGGTAAGGATGAAACAGGGTAAAAGTAAACAGTTAAATGGCAAAAAAAAGCAATATTGATAGGACAATACAAAACCAAAATCTTGGTCAAGAGATGCGATGAATTGCATCTCTTTTTTTATGCCCAGTAGTTATGAATGACTAACTTTAACCATTTGCTAGGAATTTCTTAATCTAACTGGGATAGTTTGAAATCTAGCAATCCGAATAAATACTGAATTAAGGCCAATAGCTGGGTTCTGGCAATTGCCTTAATTTTCTATGAGGGTTGAGCGATCGCCTTTGATGTAAACTGCATTTTCAATTACCCAGACGCATGAAATTTACACTTCAAATTCTCCCAAATTCGGATTTTGAAGGTAGCATTTGTGCTGCCAACTTCCAGCCTCGTCAATGGGAATTTTCTACTCAGCTAATGCAGATATCTAAAACATTCAACTATCGCTCTTTTCTGCCCTCAGACTAACTCTCCCCATTCAGGTCATAAAGGCAAAATTTACACCTCTTCCTACATAAAGCCCTCTTATTTGGGGATCTTTAATTGATATTATGACAACTAACACTACAATCCGCTTTTCTCAATTTAATGCTTCCCTCAACCGTAATGCTGAAGGTCAGTTAGTGAGTGATTTATCTACTCCTAACAATGCTCAAGCTAAAGCTGTGGCGGAAATTATTCAGCGTACTAACCCCGATGTTTTGCTGCTTAACGAATTCGACTATGTTGCCAGCAATCCTTTAGAACCTGTACAACTCTTTCAACAAAACTACCTCAGTGTTAGTCAAAATGGTGCGACTCCAGTTGAGTATCCCTACGTTTATATCGCTCCTTCTAACACAGGAATTCCGTCAGGGTTTGATTTAAATAATAACGGCTCAGTTGGTGGTGGGGATGATGCTTTTGGCTTTGGCAGTTTCCCCGGTCAGTTTGGGATGTTGCTGTTGTCGAAATATTCTATTGATGCCGCAAATATACGTACCTTCCAAAATTTCTTGTGGAAGGATATGCCCGGAAATCTGTTAACTAACGACCCGACAGTTGACAATCCCGGCACTGCAGTGAATGAGAATCTCAACGGCTTTTATTCACCCGAAGAAATTAATATTCTCCGTCTTTCTTCTAAGAGTCATTGGGATGTACCTGTTCAGGTCAATGGTGAAACAATCCATGTATTGGTAAGCCATCCTACGCCCCCAGTGTTTGATGGTACAGAAGACCGCAACGGTAAGCGCAACCATGACGAAATTCGCTTTTGGGCAGACTATATTACCCCCAGTGAAGGTGATTATATCTATGACGATGCGGGTAATACAGGCGGTTTAGCTGCTGGTTCGAGTTTTGTAATTATGGGGGATCAAAACGCTGATCCTTACGATGGGGACAGCTACGATAACGCCATTCTCCAACTATTACAAAATCCCGGAATTAATACTAATTTCATCCCCACTAGTCCCGGCGCGCCTCAACAGGCGGCTTTACAAGGTGGTGCAAATACTAATCATCAAGGTAATCCCTACTTTGATACGGCTGACTTTGCCGATGGGACTCCTGGTAACTTGCGTGCAGATTACGTCCTACCCTCTACAGATTTGCAGATTACCAATTCAGCCGTATTTTGGCCTTTAAATACTGACCCGACATTTGCGCCTGTAGGGACTTTCCCCTTTCCTAGTTCCGACCATCGTTTAGTATATGTAGACGTAGAAGTAGGCGCGACACCAGCAGGTAACACTGTTCCTGAAGCCGAGTTTGTCGAACAAGAAATCTTGCCTACAGGCTTTGTTCCTGAAGGTACAGCCGGAACAGTCAATGGTGTACCAACTCAGGTCGGGGGGTTATCTGGTGTTACTTATGATGCGGTAAATAATGTTTATTATGCGATCGCAGATGATCGCTCTCAATTCGCCCCAGCTCGTTTTTATACTTTTACTAACGATGGTGAGGTGGAGTTTACTAATGTCACCACCCTCAAAGACAGCAATGGTAATACCTTTCCCTTAAATAGCCTTGACCCAGAAGGAATTGCTTTAACCAACAATGGGACAGTGTTTATCTCCTCGGAAGGGGAAGCAAATCCTACTGCTGGGCGTGTGAGCAATCCCTGGATTAAAGAGTTTGACTTAGCGACTGGTCAGGAATTACGTTCATTATCCGTCCCGGTGAAATTCTCCCCAGTTGTTCAAGATACTAACGGTGATGGAATTGTCAATGCTGGTGATACCCAAACATCAGGGATACGGAATAATTTAGCTTTTGAAAGTCTCACTATTTCCCCTGACCAGAAAACTCTCTACACCGCTACGGAAAACGCCCTTTTCCAAGATGGGGATAGAGCCTCTTTAACTAATGGTAGTCCTTCCCGCATCCTGCAATACAACTTAGTCAGCGGTCAGCCAGAAAAAGAATATCTCTATATTACCGATGCGATCGCTGATATCCCCAACCCCTCGACAGGATTTGCAGATAATGGCTTGGTGGACTTATTAGCAATTGATAACCAGGGTACTTTTTTAGCTGTAGAACGTTCCTTTGCCCAAGGCGTGGGTAATACCATCAAAATCTATGAGGTGTCTTTGCAAGGCGCGACAGATATTAGTACCATTGACTCTTTAGCTAGTCTGAGTGCAGCAGAATTAGCAGCCCTGAGACCTGCTAGTAAGCGTTTGGTATTAAATTTAAATGACCTCGACTTACCCACCGGTACAGATAACATCGAGGGAATTACTTTCGGCCCCAAATTAGCTGATGGTCGTCAATCAATTGTGTTGGTGAGTGATAACAACTTCAGCGCAGCCCAATTTACCCAAATTCTCACCTTGAGTGCAGAGGTAATTCCCACAGTTACCCCCACCGTCGAAACTCGTCCCGATTTATTTGATGATGATGATGCCAGTATCCCAGAAGTTGACCAGAACGCGGATGCTGATGACCCAGCAATTTACGTTAATGCTAGTGACCCCTCAGCCAGCATTGTCTTGACAGTAGCGAAAAACGCCGGTTTGCGAGTTTATGACCTGTCTGGAAATCTCCTGCAAACTGTTAACCCTGGAGATATCCGCTACAACAATATAGATTTACAATACGGGTTTAATTTGGGTGGTGAATCTATCGATATCGCGGTGGCGAGCGATCGCAATAACGACAAGCTGGTAATCTTTAAAATTAACCCCAACCCCACCACCCCCGGTGAATATCTCGAAGATATCACCGACAACAGTATCGGTACTCTCTTCCAAGATGCACCTTTTGAGCCGCCTTACTCATCAGATGAACGCAGTGCTTACGGTGTGGCTTTATATCGTAGTCCTGTAACTAATGATTACTATGCTTTTGTCAATCGCCGAGAAACTGGTGATGTTGCTCAATTCAAACTCATCGACACAGGTAACGGTAAGATTGGGGCGGAACGTGTGCGGGAGTTCACCATCCCCACAGATGAAGGAATTGACCCCCAAACTGAGGGCATGGTTGCAGACCAGGAAATGGGCTACCTCTACATCGGTCAAGAAAATGTGGGGATTTGGAAGTTCGATGCTGAACCCAATGGACGCAACACTGGCAAGCTAGTTGATAAAATCAAAGACTTGGGCGGTTCTTACCTCACCGACGATGTTGAAGGTTTGACTATTTACTACGGTCAAGATGGTCAAGGTTATTTGCTGGTATCTAGTCAAGGCGACAATACCTTTGCAGTCTACAACCGTGGTGGTGATAACGAATATTTAGGTAGGTTCGCTGTTGGGAATAACGGCTCAATTGACAGCGTACAGGAATCTGATGGTGCAGATGTCGTCAATGTCCCACTGGGAGCGAATTTCCCCTATGGTTTATTCATCACTCAAGATGGTTCTAACGACCCAGTCAGACTGGTGGAAGATGACGGAGAACTCGAAAACGTCAACACCAACTTTAAGTTTGTTCCCTGGGAAAACATCGCTCAAGCTTTCACTAATCCTCTGATTATTGACACCGAAAGTTACAATCCTCGCACTCCCCAAGCGATGATTCCACCAAAACTCACACTCAAAGGTTTTGCAGTCCTCCCGGCTGATACATTTGCGGCAGGCCCACCATCTGGTAATTTCATCACAGGTACTACCAACGGACGACCCATACCATTTGCTAGCCAACCCATCCAAGGCTTTAGCGCGGTACAAATAGCCGATGATAATTCCTACTGGTTCTTGTCAGACAACGGTTTTGGTGCTAAGGCTAATAGTGCTGATTACCTGTTGCGAATTCATCGCCTAGACCCCAGTTTCCAGGGTACAGAAAACGGCGATCGCTCTGTCAATGTTTTAAGTTTTATTCAACTATCTGACCCTGACAATAAAGTTCCCTTCCAGATTGTTAATGAAAATACTAGCGATCGCCTCCTCACTGGTGCAGATTTTGACATCGAATCGTTAACTATCGCCGCCGATGGTACACTCTGGGTCGGTGATGAGTTTGGCCCTTACCTACTGCACTTCGATACTACAGGTAAATTATTAGATGCACCCATCCCCACACCTAACATTACCAATTTGAATACGCTCAATGGTCAAGCACCAATTGTGATTGGACACCGAGGCGCAAGTGGGGAACTACCAGAACATACTCTAGAAGCATACAAGTTGGCGATTGAGCGCGGTGCGGATTTCATCGAACCCGATATAGTGACAACAAAAGATGGAGTGTTAATCGCCCGTCACGAACCGAATTTAATTAACACTACCAACGTTGCAGATTTACCACAGTTTAGCGATCGCCGCAAGACGAAAGTTGTTGACGGAGTTGCGGAAGAAGGTTTCTTTGCAGAGGACTTCACCCTCGCGGAAATTAAGACTCTGCGCGCCAGAATTCAGCCAAGTTTCCGTGACCAATCCTTTAATGATTTGTATGAAATTCCCACACTGGCTGAAATCATCGCTTTGGTAAAACAGGTAGAAGCTGATACAGGCAAAAAAATCGGTATTTATCCCGAAACCAAACATCCAACCTACTTTTTACAGCAAGGCTACGACATCACTCAAAATTTAATTGATACTCTCGTAGCTAATGATTTCACTGACCCAACTCGCATCTTTATTCAGTCTTTCGAGACAGCCAATCTCAAAGCCCTGAATAATGTCATTATGCCTGCGGCTGGGGTTGATATACCTTTAGTACAGTTACTAGACGCATTTGATGTCAATCTCGATGGTTCATTACAAGAGGTTCGTCCCTACGATTTTGTAGTCAATGGTGATACTCGCACCTATGCAGACCTACGGTCAGCCGCAGGTTTAGCGGAAATTGCCACCTATGCGGATGGGATTGGCCCTTGGAAGCGGATGATTAGATCAGTGCAAGGTGTCGATGCTAATGGTGACGGCATAGCAGATGATGTCAATGGCGATGGTGCAGTTAACGATGCTGATAAAACACTCACAGCACCCACAACTTTGATTCCAGATGCCCATGCAGCAGGCTTGTTCGTCCATGCTTACACCTTCCGAAACGAAGGACTGTATCTAGCCAGGGACTACAACAATAACCCCGCAGCAGAATACAGAGATTTCATCCAGTTAGGTGTAGATGGCTACTTCACAGACTTCCCCGGTACAGGCGATCGCGTGCGTGATTTGTTAGCAGGTGAATTTGTGCGATCGCCTGATCACCCCGATTTCCTCACAGAACCTTCTAATCCTAACTTGTCTGGCTCTCGTGGGTTTGAGGGAATGGCAATCAGCCTAGATAAACAAACCCTGTATCCTATGTTGGAGGGGACTGTCACTGGTGATCCTGCCAACTCATTGCGGATTTACAAATTTGACGTTGCATCTGAGCAGTATCAAGGTTTAGTCGGCTACTACTATCTAGAAAATCCCAGCCATGCGATCGGTGATATCACTGTCATCAACGAGAATGAGTTTCTAGTCATTGAACGTGATAACGGACAAGGTGCTAGCGCGCAATTCAAGAAGTTATTCAAAGTTGACTTCTCCAACAAAGATGCAAATGGATTTGTCAGCAAGGAAGAAATTGGTGATTTATTAAATATCGCTGATCCTAATGACTTAAATGGCGACGGTAACACAAAATTTACCTTCCCCTTCCAGACTATCGAGTCTGTAGTAGTGCTGGATGAAAAAACACTGCTGCTTGCTAACGATAATAACTATCCTTTCTCAGTTGGTCGTCCTCCAGGGATTGATAACAACGAATTCATCGTTCTGGAACTAGACCAGCCCCTCAACATACCTACGCCTGTAATTAGTATTGCTGCTAATACAGCGATCGCAACTGAAGGTAACTCTACACCCGGAGTCTTCCGTATTTCTCGCGTCGGCAATACCAGCAAATCGCTGACAATTGACTACAGTCTGGAAGGTACTGCTAGCAATAGTAGCGATTACAACAACCTCACAGGCACAGCCACCATTGCAGCTGGGCAAACCTACGTTGATATTACCGTCACCCCAGTCGATGATGTCTTAGTAGAAGTTAATGAAACCGTCATTCTCAGTATCATTGACAGCAGTAATTATGATTTAAGTGCTAACGCTAGTGCTAGCGTCACCATCGTTGATAACGACTTCAATAATATCAATGGCACTGGTCAACGTGACCCCATCACTGGTACTGCGGCTAATGACCGAATTGTTGGTGGCACTGGTGGCAAAACCATTACCAGTGGAGCAGGTAATGACGAATTTATCTACACCAGCATTAGAGAAGTAGGTCATACCATCACCGACTTTGCGGTAGGTAGCGACAAAATTGTGCTGACACAGTTACTCGATAGCTTAGTGGCTGGCGGTTATCAAAATAGTAATGCGATCGCCGATGGTTATGTCCGCCTAGTCCAAGGTCGCACTGCTAACAGTACCATCCTGCAAATTGATAGCGATGGACTAACAGGCCCCGGCATTTTCCGCCCATTCATAGCTTTGGATAACGTCACGCCAGAAGCCATGAATAATCCCCAAAATTTCGTGTTTTAGCGGATTGGGATGGGTGCAGGGAAGCAGAAGAAATTGAGCCTCTATGCCCCATTCCCAATGGTCAATTTTTACTTTTCAATTCACCACCCATTAAAATGCCATGTTGAATTCCATCAAAAATTCCCTTTTTAGCGCAAGTTTATTGAGTATCGCTACTATCGCAGTTGCTCATCCCAGTTATGCTGCTAACTTAGATTTATCTACCTGGGATAGCATTGGCGATGTCAGTCTCACATCAGGTCAAGCCACCCTTAACTCAGGTACTCTCAATACAGCCCTAACTGGTGGCAGTGTTGGGAGTGTAGAAAATTTTCTCAGTATCCCAGGCGGTAGTTTAGATCCTGTCGGTTCATTCTTTGGTGCTACCCAAGGTTCTGCAATTAAAACTACTTTTGCTGGTGTCAAAGCTGGTGATGTTTTCAGTTTTGATTGGAATTTGTTAACTAGCGATAGTGATAGTGCTTTTGTCACCATTAATAACTCGGTCTTATCTTTGGCTGGTAATTCATCATTTAACTATGTTTTCCAAACAGCTGGAGACTATAACGTCGGTATCGGTGTTGTGGATGTAGACGATTCCCTGGGTGAATCACAGTTAACCGTCAGCAACGCTAACTTTACCCAAGTCCCTGAACCCACTACAACCTTAGGTGCGATCGCGGCTTTGGGAGTTGGCATGAGTATCAAGCGCAAACTCCAGAACAAAGTGCGTGCTTAATTAATAGGATTGTGAAGGAAGTATCAGAAAATAAAAAATGTATTTTCTTTTACTTTTTACCTAAGTAATGATGTTGAGCTTGGGATGAGGTATAATGTACTACCTTATCCCCTTCTTATTCATTCATAAAAGATATAGAGAATATAAAAAAACCTCGGATTAGGGTGATGAGGGAGAGGGATCTTAACTATACAACTTCTCTCAAAGCTTGTTGGTTAGCCTTTATCAATTATTGTCGTCATATTTTTTACAGTTTCTTCATATTATTTTAAGTATTTATCAGAGTAAAAAAATGTGATATTTTGACTCTAAATCTCTCTTTTTAAGTATTACACTCTAAATAGTTTTAATGTCTTATTTTACTAACGTTTCAGTTTACATAGCTAGTATTCAGCGCATTATAAACCAATGATTGTGTCAAAATTCAGTCCGGTAATTGAGCAGAATCAGCGCATGTTCCCTGATTTGTAATTGCAATCTTACTTGTATACTTACGAACGCCACCATAGCCAATTTATGCAGTTGCCGTCTATGTATACTTTGCCATCATTCAGCATATTTTCAGGGTTTGTTAGCACACGGGTTAAAGTATTTTTTCAGATGTGTGTATAGAAACTTCTAGATAAACTTATCGAAAAAACTGTTTTTAAACGATGACTTATATTAAAAATGCTTTTCAAGAATTCTTTTTGACTCTGCAAGGGTTTGACCAGTTACCAAGTACAGAGATCAATCATTTACTAGACCGACTGCAAGCATTCCGCTACCGTATCGGTCAGAGAATTATTGGCAAAGAAACAGTTCCCGAACGGATAACAATTATTTATGAGGGACAGGCGCGGTTATTAGGATTTGATCCCCAGACGCAAATGCCCAAGACTCTGAAACTATTACAACCGGGAGAGATCATTGGCGAAATTGGGCTGTTGCGTCAGGTAGGTTGTGAAACTGCGATCGCCTCTACCGATGAAATGATCGGCTTAACCTTAGAAGCCAGCGACTACTTGCGGCTATTGTCTACTTACCCAGCCTTTGCTGCGGCTCGACAAAACCCCTGTCACATCGCCGAAATCTTCGATATTTTAGGTTTACAGGTTGCAAATCAAGCCAACGCCATCAATAATCTTGATGAAATTGCTGAACAAGCTTGGCAAAGAGCAAAAATACACTATCTTGCTCCCGGAAGAAATTACTTTCATCAACTAGATAGGGAAAGCGTTTGGTGGCTTAGTAGCGGTACAATCAACGAGTTCCCAGTCGGTTCTCGTCTTGAACCCAAAGATGGTCAAGATGCAATAGTTGTTAGAGGGGAAAGTCCGGCGCGGTTGCTGGGTTTAGCACCATCAGATTTATCATTCTTTGATATTAGTAATCATCAGTCACAACTAGCTGTCACTAGCAGTCCAGCCACAATTACTGAGACGATGGAAATTCCCTACGCCTCAGAAGACGACTATCACCAAACACATAATTCTTCAGTAAATGGCCAAAGAAACCGCCAAAAATACCCATTCTACGGCGGTAAAGGAGAATTAAATAGCACCTTTGCCTGTTTTCAGATGGTCACGAAGCACTTCGGCATCCCTTTTCGCCGGGAAGTGGTGCGTCGCCTATTATCTGAGCAAATCAAACGTCAAGGAACTATTTCCTTTCCTGTCTGTGCTTATCTAGGAGAATTAATCGGATTAAAAGCCAACTTAGTAGATGTTCCGGCTGCTGCTATTACCCGTCTGCCCACACCCGCATTAGTACGCTATGGCAATAGTTTCGCAGTGTTATATGCAGCCGATGCCAACAACGTAGTTTTAGGTGTACCATCCCAAGGGATAGTTCGCTGCAAGCCAGCACAAATAGTCGAACATTTAGAGACGATTGAAAATAGTTTTCCTCCACAAATTAGAGTACTACTACTAACTGCCACCAAAGAAACACCACAAGAACGCTTTGGGTTACGGTGGTTTATTCCCTATTTAGCACGTTATAGAAGAGTTCTGATCGAAGTATTTATCGCTTCATTTTTTGTGCAGTTAGCACAGTTAGCCAATCCGCTGGTGATCCAGTTAATTATTGATCAAGTCATTGTTAAAAATAGTATCAGCACCTTAAATATCTTAGGAGGCTTGCTATTAGTAGTGGGTATATTTGAAGCCGTACTCACTACCTTACGGACTTACTTATTCGTGGATACCACCAACCGCATTGATATGGGTTTGGGGTCACAAATTATTGACCACTTATTGCGCCTACCACTGCGCTATTTTGAAAAGCGACCTGTAGGTGAACTATCTACACGCATCAACGAGTTAGAAAATATCCGTCAGTTTCTCACTGGTACAGCTTTAACAGTAGGGTTGGATGCCGTCTTCTCGGTAGTTTACATCATTGTCATGCTGTTTTACAGTTGGAAGCTGACTTTGGTGGGTTTAGGGACGATTCCCATTTTTGTAGTCATTACCTTAATTGCCTCCCCTACAGTTAGTAGACAGTTACGCACCAAAGCAGAACGCAACGCCACCACGCAATCTTATTTAGTGGAGGTAATGTCAGGGATTCAAACAGTCAAAGCACAGAATATCGAATTGCGATCGCGCTTTTCTTGGCAAGAGCGATATGCTCGGTATGTAGCAGCTGGGTTTAAAACTGTTGTCACCTCCACCCTCGCTAACTCCACCAGTCAATTTCTCAATAAACTCAGCAGTTTACTAGTGTTGTGGGTAGGTGCTTATTTAGTCTTGCAACAAGAGTTAACTCTAGGGGAATTAATCGCTTTTAGAATTATCTCTGGTTACGTCACCAGCCCTATCTTGCGTCTAGCACAACTCTGGCAAAGTTTCCAAGAAACAGCACTGTCACTAGAACGCTTAAGTGATATTGTTGACACACCCCAAGAAGCCGAAATTGATCGCTACAACATCCCTCTCCCAGAAATTCAAGGCTCTGTCAAATACGAAAATGTCTCCTTTAGATTTGTCAATAATGGGCCTTTGCAACTATGCAACGTCAATCTCGAAATTCCCCAAGGGAAATTTATCGGTATTGTCGGACAGAGTGGTTCTGGCAAAAGTACGATGATGAAATTGCTGCTGCGGCTTTATGATGTGGAGTCCGGCAGAATTTTGATGGATGGTTACGACATCTCGAAAGTAGAACTTTATTCGCTGCGCCGCCAAGTAGGTGTAGTTCCCCAAGAAACACTGTTATTTGATGGTACAGTCCAAGAAAATATTGCCCTAACAAATCCCGACGCTTCCACTGAAGAGATTATCGAAGCAGCTAGAATCGCTGCTGCCCATGAATTTATCATGAGTTTACCCAACGGCTACAATACCAGAGTCGGCGAACGTGGCGCAGGACTTTCTGGTGGACAAAGACAAAGAATTGCGATCGCGCGTTCCGTTCTGCAAAAACCAAAATTATTAGTTTTAGACGAAGCCACAAGTGCTTTAGACTACCCCACCGAACGTCAAGTTTGTCTTAATCTTGCCAACGCCTTTCAAGGTAGTACAGTATTTTTTATCACCCACCGCCTCAACACTGTCAGTCACGCAGACACAATCATCGTCATGGATGGAGGCAAAATCATCGAGCAAGGTAGCCATCAAGAACTCATGGCTGCCAAAGGCCATTATTTCTACTTGTATCAACAACAAGAAGTGAATTTGTAACTAGTCAACACTCAGTCATCTGTCCTCATTCCCCATTTCCAAAACTACTATGACTCAAATAAACACCAATAACGGTAACGGCAAGCATGATAAAGCGATCGCCGTCGATGCTGAAGTTTTAACATCACCGACGCAGTCTAATCATCAATCCTCAATTCAGAGCAATTATGAAGGCTTTGAACAGTCAGTTGTACTGCGTCAATCTCCTATTTGGTCACGCACCATTATGTTGACCCTCATGGCATTAGCCTGTTTTGGTATTGCCTGGGCGTACTTCGCTAAAATCGAACAGGTAGTCCCCGCCACTGGTCAATTAAAACCAGAAGGAACAGTTAAAGAAGTTCAAGCTCCTGTTAATGGAGTCGTCAAAGAAGTACATATCAAAGATGGGGAAAAAGTTCTCAAAGGAGATTTACTAATTACCTTTGAAACAGTTGCCACTGTTGCCCAATTAAATGCTTTAAATAAGATTCGTAATACTTTAATTCAAGAAAATCAAATTTATCGTCAATTAATGAATTCTAGTTCGGGAATTAATTCCGAACTAGAATTTTCTAGAGTTAGATTACCTAGAAATGCAGAATTTTTGTTAAAAAGCCGTGTTGCTTTAGTTGCAGAGAATGAGCTATTACGTACTCAATTAAGAAATTCCACTACAGGTATAGGTTTAGATAGTGATGAACGGCAACAATTAGAAGTAGCTAAAACAGAATTAGATACTCGTGCATCTGCTGCCCGATTAGAAGTTTCTAAGATTGAGAAACAATTATCCCAAACTGTAGTTAAACTCCAAGACACGCAAGCAAGTTTAGCTATTCAACAAAGAATCTTAGATAAACTCAAAATCCTAGCCGAAGAAGGTGGCGTTTCTCAATTACAGTATCTCAATCAGCAACAACAAGTTCAAAATTATGCCGCAGAAGTCGCGCAATTAAACGAGGAAAGGAAACGCCTGCAATTTGATATTGAAAAAGGCAAACAACAACTCTACAACACCGTCGCTGTTACAGATAAAACTATCTTAGAGCAGATAGGCAATAACAAAAAGCGGATCGCTGATATTGACAGCCAATTCATGAAAATTGTCCTCAGTAATGAACAAACATTAGCTGATATCAATAGTAAAATTTCTCAAGCCCAACTAGAGTTTAAATATCAACAATTACGCGCTCCCGTCTCAGGAACTATTTTTAATTTACAAGCAAAAACCCCTGGATTTGTAGCTAACCCCACCCAAAAAATCCTAGAAATAGTACCCAATGATAAATTTATCGCTGAAATTTTTATCACCAATCAAGATATTGGCTTTGTGCGTAAAGGCATGAAAGCTGATGTCAGAATCGATTCATTTCCGTTTAGCGAGTTCGGTGATATTAAAGGCCAAGTAATTGACATAGCTTCAGACGCCCTCCCACCAGATGAAACCCACAAATTTTATCGATTTCCTGCGAGAATTAGCTTAGATAAGCAATACTTAAACGTTAAAGATAAAAAAATTCCTTTGCAATCGGGTATGTCTCTGAGTGCTAACATTAAAGTTAGAGAAGAACGTACGGTCATGAGTCTATTTACGGAAATGTTCACTAACCAAGTTGAGAGTTTAAAAGAAGTCCGATAAGTTTTAGCTTGAGTAGGTAGAGACACGATCGCGTCTCTACAAGATTAACAACATTATCACGATCAAAATTTCGATTTTTAACTTTCCATAACTATGTATCCCCAACGCATTGAACCCAAACCTGGACAAGAATCAGTTTGGGATTATCCCCGTCCTCCTCGCCTAGAGGACACAAGTAAACACATTCAGGTGATCTTTAATGGTGTAGCGATCGCAGACACCCACCGCGCCAAACGTGTCTTAGAAACCAGCCATCCACCGTCTTACTACATCCCCCCTACAGATATCAAAATGGAATATCTGGTGTTAACACCACAGTCTAGCTTTTGTGAATGGAAAGGACGTTCTGGATACTATACAATCCGCGTCGCTGATCAAGAGGTACAAAATGCAGCTTGGTTTTACGCCAGTCCTACACTAGCTTTTGCAGACATCAAGGATTATGTGGCTTTTTATGCCCATTTCATGGAAGCTTGTTATGTAGATGGGGAAAAAGTAGAGCCACAACCAGGAAACTTCTACGGTGGTTGGATAACTAGTGATATTGTCGGCCCATTCAAAGGTAGTCCCGGTAGTTGGGGATGGTAATTGAGGATTGAGTTCTGAAAATTCAGGTCAGTCCATAGTTTTTCTCATTCTCTATTGCTAATATAGCGAGTTCCCTGCGTTCATAGATGTGATTCAATCTCAAACAAGCAATCAATAAAAAATAGAGCGAAAAGCCCGCTTCTATTTGAAGATAGTAGGATTATTCCAAATCAGAGCAATAAAGATAGGTATATAAAACCTCGCTTGCCCATTAGGATGAATCTCATTATTCATTAAGTTTTGAACTCCCCAGGCTGGATTCGAACCAGCGACCAATCGATTAACAGTCGATCGCTCTACCGCTGAGCTACTGAGGAACGATTGCGCTCACAATTTATAATGTTAGCGTAGTTCTGAGGGTATGGCAAGTACTTGCTGAAATTTTTTTTGCTCATCCCGAATGGGTGGATTTTTGCATCCTAAACACTCTCTAGATAGAGACGAAAGTTTTGATGATCCAGCCAGCTACTTTAATCCCATACGTAACTCTACGAGTTTTTGCTTGGCTTTGGGGTCGATAGAGCTAGCCAATCTCCGAGGAGAATGTTGGCGTGCTTTAGACCTTTGTTTAACTAGACAAATTGTGGTTTTGACTTCGCCACACAATTGCTCTGCGGATAACCATTCAGCCCCGTATCCCTGCACTGTCAATTGTTGTGCGCGGTCTGATGTGGCAACAATCACACGAAAAATTTTAGCTTGTGAGAATTGGTGGCGCAAAGATGCACAGGTTTTTTCTATATATGAATCTGCCGTTTGCCCAAAATCAGTGTAATGAATAGATAAAAGCTCAGTGATAACTTCTTGATTACTAGAAGTATTTTGATAGTGGGCATCGAAAACTATTTGAGTCTCATACCCTTGAAAGGCACTATAACTTGTCATAGTTTCTACAAGTTCTCGGCGCGCCGCTTCTAGTCCGGCAGTATCACGGGTTTTTTTGAGGCAAGGCCAAGAGCCAATTATATTGTAGCCGTCTACTAACAAAACGGCCGGTGTTAGGGAACGGGGCATGGTTTTGAATCACAATTTTCTAGAGTTAACAAGATCCATTCATAACTTTTATAGTAATTGAAGCATTGCTTGTAACACTATGTTACAAAGACGAAAATAATATGATTTAATTGCAAAGTTGGCTTAAAAAACCTGTCATAAAAACAGCGACACGTTTTGAGCGGCGTGTCGCTGTTGTTAGAAATTATTGATTAATTGGTCAATTGGGCATTGGGGAGACACTGCGTTGGGGAGACACTGCGTTGGGCGGCTTTGCCGACTTGTAGCAAGTGTCGTCGGGCAATGCCAGACTTGTAGCAACTGCCGTCATTGGGCATTGGCATGGGATTTTTCTTCCCCATTTCCCATTCCTTATCCCCTTACCTCCATCAACCGTTGTTTGAGTCGCTGCGGTTCACCACTATCTACGAGTTGTCCTTTTTCTAATAAGAATGCACCATCGCAATAATTTAACTCGTCTAATCGGTGTGTCACCCACAATGCAGTTATTCCCCTACTTTTAACTAGGGTGCGGACACTAGCTACTAAGTCCAATTGGCTATCTGGATCGAGTAAAGCGGTGGGTTCGTCTAATAATAGGACTTCACAATGACGAGCGATCGCGCCTGCTATGGCTACCCGTTGTTTTTGTCCTCCACTCAGTGCATAAATGGGGCGTAACTGCAAAGCACTCAAATTTACTGCCCCCAACGCCTCTTTGACTCTAGCTTTCACTGTCGCAATTGGCAGTTTTTCCTCCACCAAACCAAAAGCTACATCTGCGCCCACTGTTGGCATCACTAGTTGATGGTCAGGATTTTGAAAGACAAACCCAACAGGATGCAAAACACCAATGTCTCCAGACTTGGGAGCTAACAGTCCGGCCAGCAACCGGAGTAATGTAGATTTGCCACTGCCATTTGTACCCAACAACATCCAAAACTCACCCCTAGGTACTTCCAAAGAGCAAGACTCGATTGCTGTTTCACCATTAGGCCAACTAAACTTTAAATCTTTAACTACAATGCCCGCTTCTGCCATAAATACACCTGTTTGGCTTACTCAGCAGCTAAGGCAAAAAAGCCTGGTGGTTTACCACTACTAGTAGTGACACCATCTTTTTCCATAATCTGGACTCCAGAAATTTCACTAGCGCGAACAGCTATTTTCTTTTCTGTTTTACCCTCACACTTGAGTTCTACAATGTCAGGATTTCCAGAGCGCATGGCCGCCAAGATCAGCTGATAGACCGCTTCTGCGTCTTCTGCTGTCTTCCGTTGCACCGATACGGGAAAAGCGGTATTTCTGATGCTTAAATCAATGGTAAACATTTAGCAAGTAACTATATATAACTGTAGGACTCATTTTAGCGTTAGGAAACGAGGAATTGGGGAGGCAGTGCGTTGGGGAGACACTGCGTTGGGCTGGCAATGCCCGACTTGTAGCAAGTGTCGTTGGGTTTCCCTACTTATAGCAACTGCCGTCATTGGGGAAGGGACGGGGAAAGCAGGGGAAGAACCATCCTATGACCTATGCCTACCCAGTCCATCATAATTTTTGTATCAAAAATAAAATTCTCACCAACATCCCTGGAAAAATTAGCGATTTGCACCTAGAATTATTAGAGTCAGTAAAAAATTGTAAACTAGGTTGACAACCTGGTAACATTTCTGTTTGTAGATGGCACACCCATGCAAATCTACAAACGAAGCCGTACTTATAAAAATTTGGAGATTTCCTTTCATGACCATCGCAGTAGGACGCGCCCCCAGTAGAGGGTGGTTTGACGTACTAGACGACTGGTTAAAGCGCGATCGCTTCGTATTCGTAGGGTGGTCAGGAATATTATTATTCCCCTGCGCCTTCCTAGCACTAGGCGGTTGG
>DVDT01000083.1 GCA_015296085.1 Trichormus sp. M33_DOE_039
AGCAAGGACATCTAGATGAAGTTATAGCGATCTTCCAACGTCAAATTGAGATTAGTGAAACACTTAATGATCAACGACAATTAGCAATTGCATTGAATCGTTTAGGCGGAGTGCTGCAACAGCAAGGACTGCTAGATGAGGCTGTAGCCATCTTTCAATGCCAAGTTGAGATTAGTGAAACACTTGATGATCAGCAGTCATTAGCAATTGGGTTGAATTGTTTGGGAGGAGTGCTGCAACAGCAAGGACTGCTAGATGAGGCTGTAGCCACCTTTCAACGCCAAGTTAAGATTAGTGAAACACTTGATGATCAGCAGTCATTAGCAATTGGGTTGAATTGTTTGGGAGGAGTGCTGCAACAGCAAGGACGGCTAGATGAGGCTGTAGCCATCTTCCAAAGCAGCGTCGCAATAGAAGAGCAGTTTGGCAATCAACGTGGGTTAGCGATAGCATTAACTAGTTTAAATGGATTACTGCGCGAATTTGGTTGCTTCGCAGAGAGAATAGATATTCTTGAGCGCATTGCTACAATTGAAGAACAGCTTGGCAATCAGAAACAGCAGGTAACGGCATTAAATAATTTGGGTGAGGTATTGCATCAGCAGGGCTGGTTATTATTAAATTATCCAGAAAGTTGGAATGAAGCACAGGTTTGTTTTCAACGCAGTCAGGCGATATTTGAGCAGTTAGAAAATAAACAAGGTTTAGCGATCGCTTTAAATAGCTTAGGTAAGTTACTAGAGTTACAAAAAAAATGGTCTGAAGCTGAAATTCTTCTTCAAGAAAGTCAAGATATTTGTGAAGATTTAGATGACAAACATCCTTTGGCAACTGCACTCAACTGCTTGAGCAGAGTTCTAGTAAAACAAAAGAAATGGGCTGAAGCTGAGAAGATTTTGCGACGGTGTTATGATTTGTCTGAACAACACAAAGACTTGCAAGGACAAGCTATCATCCTCAACAATTTAGGTCTAGTAATGCACAAGCAGGGAGGAGAAGAGAAATTCAAGTTAGCACTTATGTATTTTAGAGCTAGTATCAAACTTGGTGAGCAACTAAACGACAAACCACACCTAGCAAAAGCCCATACTGCAATGGGTCAAGCTCTACTTGCCAATGGAAATATAGAACAGGCATTAGCTGAACTATGTAAAGCGTTTGAAATTGATGAGAGTATTAGTAATAGTGTTGGTTTAGAGATTGTTATTTCATCTTTAGCAAATGTACTTGTGAAGCTTGGTAGAGGCGAAGAAGCACTACTTTATTATCAACGGGCCATTGCTGTCGCAGCAAATAAATCAAATCTTATCAAGTGGCGTGACCAACTAAGTTCTGTACTAGAAAATAAAGCTGTACCCGAATATAAACAAGGTTGTGTCAAATTTATTAAATACCATCAACAAGGTTTCTACTGGGGACATATTACTCCTGATGATGGTAGTCAAGATATTTATTTTCGTGAAGGTTTCATTGATTCTGACTGTATCTCTCAGCTTGTGAAAGGTACTCGTGTAGATGTCGAAATCAAGCAAACACCAAAAAGTCCTTGTGCTAAGAGCATAAGAATAATGTAAGGATTCAGGTGATATTCAAGGTGAAAACTTATATTAATTCTAGGTTAACTATTCTAGCCCTACGCCATTGAAGCCGTTAACCAGGATTTGCTAAAATCACCATTGCGAAAACATTGAAACAGGGCAACCTTTCACTACCATGCCAACATCTGCACTTGACGGTAAAGACGCAGCTGCTATCCAAGCCGCAACCGCAGGGGTTGCTGTATGCGATCGCTCTTTTTGGGGACGCATCCGTGTTTCTGATGATGACCGTTTGCGGTTTTTACATAATCAAAGTACGAACGATTTCCAATGTCTTAAGCCGGGACAGGGTTGTGATACGGTGATGGTGACATCCACAGCCCGTACAATTGATTTAGTTAGTGCCTATATTTTGGATGATGCTGTGTTACTTTTGGTGTCACCTAATCGGCGTGAGTTTTTAATGCAATGGTTAGATCGTTATATCTTCTTTGCAGATAAGGTGCAATTAACTGATGTGACGGCGGAGACTGCAACTTTTAGTCTCATCGGTGCAGGAAGTGATGCGGTAATAGAAAAACTCGGTGCTAGTGCAATTATCGGTCAACCCTACGGCAATCATATTACAGTGGATGACGGTATCATCGTTGCAGTCGGTAGTGGTTTGGCTTCCCCTGGTTATACACTGATTCTGCCTGTGTCTGCAAAAGCAACAGTATGGCAGCAAATTTTAGACTTAGGGGCGGTAGAATTAAGCGATCGCGGTTGGGAACATCTACGCATCTTACAAGGTAGACCAGCCCCAGAAGCAGAACTCACAGATGATTTTAATCCTTTAGAAGTCGGTTTATGGCGGACTATCTCTTTTACTAAAGGTTGCTATATCGGACAAGAAACCATTGCCCGGTTAAATACATATAAAGGTGTAAAACAATATTTGTGGGGAATTAAACTTAATAGTCCGGCCGCAGTAGGTGACACAATTATGGTTGGAGATGAGAAAGTCGGGAGACTCACCAGTTATACCGAAACTGCTGATGGCTATTTTGGGCTAGGTTACGTTAAAAGCAAAGTTGGTGGTGTAGGGTTAAAAGTGCAAGTAGGAAACACCGAGGGTGAAATTGTCTCCATCCCATTTGTTTCTCATGAATATCCAGAGAAATAGTCAATAGTCATTAGGGGACAGGGAACAGAATCTTTAACTTTGAATTTTGAATTGATTAGCCCAATCCCCAATCCCAATCCCCAGTCCCCATTGCCCCTTATCCCCAGCTACGGTGTACACACAAGTCTCATAACCTTGTCCCACACCGTTTTGATCCCCCCTAACCCCCCTTGAAAAGGGGGGAACAAGAATCAAAGTCCCCCTTTTTAAGGGGAGCCACTGCGTTGGACGGGTTTCCCGGCTTAAAGCAAGTGGCGTGGATTTAGGGGGATCGAACCCACATTCTGCACTTAGCAAAAAGATGTGTGTACACGGTAGCTTATCCCCAGAGGGGGTACCGAGTTCCCCAGTCCCCATTCCCCAATTCCCCATGACATCTATTCAAGCTTTACCGAAAGAAGTTGTACATCTGATTACCGCAGGTGAGGTGATTGATTCTTTCGCATCTGTGGTGCGGGAATTGGTGGAAAATGCTTTAGATGCAGGTGCGACAAGGATTGTAGTTGCTCTTTGGCCGCAACAGTGGCGCATCCGGGTGACGGATAATGGTTGCGGTATGGATTTGGATGATTTGCAACAAGCCGCAGCATCTCACAGCACGAGTAAAATTCACTCTAGTGAAGACTTATGGAAGATTAACAGTCTGGGATTTCGGGGTGAAGCGTTACATAGTTTAACCACGCTGGCAGAGTTGGAGATTTTCAGCCGTTCTAGTGGGAACGTGGGATGGCGAGTTGTTTACGGTGAAGGGGGGAAAGCTATTCAGGTTGAGGCGACAGCGATCGCTCCTGGTACAGTGGTGACAGTCTCGAATTTATTTGCCAATTGCGTAGCGCGTCGTCATGGTTTACCGTCAACAGCACAGCAAATGAAAGCTGTACAAGCCACAATTTACAATATTGCCCTTTGTCATCCTCAAGTTACTTGGCAAGTTTGGCAAGATGACCGCCAATGCTTCACTATCTCCCCAGCCGCTACCGTCGGACAACTCATACCCCAACTTTTACCCCAAGTGCGACAAGGCGATTTACAAGAGGTAACACTAGAAATCCCCAACCCAGAAAACGTCACAGTCAACAGTCAACAGTCAGCACTCACCTTAGTAGTAGGCTTACCCGATAGATGTCACCGCCATCGTCCTGACTGGGTGCGGGTAGCGATTAACGGAAGAATGGTCAAGTCACCGGAATTAGAACAGGCGATTTTAGCAGCATTTCATAGAACATTACCACGCGATCGCTATCCTATTTGTTTTCTCCATCTGGTCATTTCTCCCGACCAAATTAACTGGAATCGTAACCCCGCCAAAACTGAAATTTACCTTA
Source organism: Trichormus sp. M33_DOE_039 (assembly GCA_015296085.1). Lineage (GTDB taxonomy): Bacteria > Cyanobacteriota > Cyanobacteriia > Cyanobacteriales > Nostocaceae > Trichormus. The sequence goes on from DVDT01000083.1 coordinate 4,029, forward strand.
ATGAGTTGACTTATTGGCAAGAACAAATCACCCAAGCCATTAACCAAGCACTGCGTATTAGTTCCGCCAACATCAAAGAATCTGTCCACACAACTAGAGTCAGTCAACTCATCAAAGCTGCAGAAGAAAAAGGCAATTACAATCTCAATCCTAGTCCCCAGTCCCCAATCCCCAGTCCCAATTTCCTCAAAGCGATCGCGCAAGTCAGCAATACTTACATCGTGGCTGAACATTCTGGAGGAATGTGGCTAGTAGAACAACACATTGCCCATGAGCGAGTTTTGTATGAACAATTGTGTGAAAATTGGCAACTGATTCCAGTAGAATCGCCAATTATTCTTTATCAATTATCCCCAGCGCAAGTTAGCCAATTGCAACGCATAGGTTTAGATATTGAACCTTTTGGTGAACAACTGTGGGCAGTACGTAATCTTCCAGGTATGTTGCAACAGCGTGAAGATTATGCTGACGCAATTTTAGAACTAAGTTGGGGAGGCGATTTACAAACAGCCCAAGTCGCCGTCGCCTGTCGCAGTGCTATTCGTAACGGGACACCGATGAGTTTACCAGAAATGCAAAAGTTACTGGATGATTGGCAACGCACTCGTAACCCCCGCACCTGTCCCCACGGTCGCCCAATTTACTTATCATTGGATGAGTCGGCTTTATCCCGATTTTTTCGTCGTCACTGGGTAATTGGCAAGAGTCACGGGATTTAAATTAGGTGACAGATGACAGGAAAGATAAGGTTATGAGGTGTGCTGACATTTATCAACCATAAAAACTGGTTCGGGAAACCTCATCTCTGAGACAGTATTTATTAACAGCTAGAACTCATCTAATCAATAGGAAAAAGCTATTTTGTAGTTGAGTACGGTAAATTACAAACGACAACATAGAAAGTATCCTTTAAAATTAAGACTAAAAGGATAGATGAGGAGTCATCAGGATGCAAGTAAGATACGATTCTGATAAACGCAAATTACTATCGTCTCTTTGTCATGGGGCAATCTTCTTTAGTACTGCCTTATTTTCTATTGGAATTCCCATTGTCATTAACTTAATTTCTGATGATCCAGTGGTGAAAAGTAATGCCAAAGAATCGATAAATTTTCACTTGAATGTCTGGTTTTGGGCAACGGTTATAGGTGTACCTTTAGGGATTCTATCTTGGCTCACCTTTGGTATAGGCGGAATTATATTTTTCCCAGTAGTAGCTTTTGGTTTTGCACTGCATTGGGGATTAACAATTTGGGCTTTGTTTCACTGTCTTACCCAGCCAGATGAACCTTTCCGTTATCCGTTTATTTTCCGCGTATTTTAATCAGGTTGCTTAATCAATTTACTAGTGTGTGTTTACATCTACCAAAGATAAAGATTATCTTTCAATAATTGTAGTAACCTCAACTAAGCTTCAGCAATTTCTGACATGAATTTTGTATACGCATCGTAGGCACTTTGTCCAAAGCATACAAATACTACTTGCTCTAAGTCGCTATGATGCGTTAAAAATTTTTGAACTGTCAAAATAGCAATGTTACAAGCACGTACCATTGGAAATCTATAAACACCTGTACTAATGGCGGGAAAAGCAATTGTTTTAATTTGATACTGTTCTACGAAAGCTAAACTATTGCTGTAACATTTGGTGAGTAATTCATCTTCTCCTTGATTACCACCTTGCCACACAGGGCCAACGGTATGAATTACCCATTTAGCAGGAAGATTATAACCTTTGGTAATTTTTGCTTCACCTGTTTTACAACCTCCCAACCGACGACATTCTGCTAAAAGTTCTACTCCGGCTGCACGATGAATTGCACCATCAACACCACCACCCCCCAGCAAAGAACTATTCGCTGCATTCACAATTGCATCCACTGCTAACTGAGTAATATCACCTTGAATAATTTCTATTTTCTGCATAATATTTAGATTGCTAGATTTATCACTATTCTCTGAAATTACATACTGACGAATTGCTTATTGATGATGCAATATTGTCAACAAATGACCATTATCTATCAGATACGCTAGATATCCGCTACAAAAACGTTCTTGACGAACGTGGCTAGTGAATAATTTCTGTATTGTATAAATATCAGCTACATTTAATAGCTCTGAAGTGGTGACAAAACGATTAGCTTCATCCTGCCAATTTGTCTAATCAAAAGATATGACAAAATTTTCTGTATACAGTGCTGTGATGAAGCTTTAAAATTCTTTAGAATAATAATATGGGTCTAAAGTTGGGCGATCAATTCGTATGTCATATAACTGGCAATCTTGACTAGAAAATAATGGTAAAAACTTGAGTATATTCTCAATATTTTCTAGTGTAATCTTATTAGACATCCTCAAATCCTCAAGACTCTATTTAAAAATTCAGTGCTAGAAGTCAATTAGATAGATTCTTATACAGTGAACCACTAAATCATATACGCAACATCTCCGCCAGGAGAAGATTTAGTAAAAATAGCAACGTTTTCTCACTAATTTTTCTTGCTTCTCTGCCAAATTCGCATCAAATGCTCATTCATCTCAGCATGAATGGTTATTGGTTTTGTTAGTTGTCACATTTATTTTCTGTATTCCCGGTGATTTTGATGATAAGTGATACACCAGAAGCATTAGAATCAGATAAGGAAATTGAACGTTTAATTGATGAAATAATGTCAGCTAATCTGACTAATGAACAGTATCAGCAAAAAATGCAGCGTCGTAAAGAAGTACAAGAACGACGTATAGCATCGGCTGTACCAGAAAAAGGGTTAATTATTGTCAATACTGGTAACGGTAAAGGGAAAACAACAGCCGCACTGGGGATGGTATTACGATCGCTTGGTCACGGTTACAAAGTAGCGATCGTCCAATATATCAAAGGTGCGTGGGAACCTTCAGAAAAAAAGGTGTTCAGCCTTTGGCAAGACCAAATTGAGTTTCACGCAATGGGTGAAGGCTTTACTTGGGAAACTCAAGACCGCGATCGCGACATCGAAAAGGCTAGTGCCGCTTGGGAAAAGTCACTAGAATTTATCCGCAACCCCGATTTTCAGCTAGTGCTGTTAGATGAAATCAATATCGCCCTCAAAATGGGATATTTACAAGTCGATGAAGTGTTAGCAGGTCTCGCAGAAAAGCCATCTAGTAAACACGTCATCCTTACTGGTAGAGGCGCACCAGCCGCTATTATTGACCGTGCTGACCTAGTAACAGAAATGACCCTGGTTAAGCATCCTTTCCGTGATCAAAATGTCAAGGCGCAACCAGGGATTGAGTTTTAGTTAGGGGACTAGGGACTGGTGACTGGTGACTGGTGACTGGCTAGACAAGGAAGAGAGATATAGCAAATTCCTTCCTAGTCTCCACTCTATCAATCCAAAATACCCAATCCCCAATCCCTAATACCCAATCCCTTAATTTTGAGTACACATTTGCAGAATGCGGCGATCGTCAGCACTGATAGAGTTAATCTGATGATAGTCTTGCAGTGCTAAAGAGTGAGCATAGGTCATTGGCTCATCATTGGATAATGTAGGTATTTTACTAGCTGTGGCTACATCTGGTGAAATACCTGCATCTGGTGTAGTTGTAACGGTCATCGCCAACTCTCCAGATTTGTTGAGTGTGCCTTGAAAACAGCTGAACTCAGACCTGGGCATATATAATGCACCAACTAACTTACCCTGCTGCTTTTGGAATACAACGTAACCTTGGCCTATCTGGTTCGGTTGTGGTGATTGACCATACAGATAAACCCCATCTTTTGCAGGTAAGTTGACTTTTTGATTGTTTCCTGAATCTTTGGCGGCTTTTTGAGTATTAATATTGTTTTCTAAACTGACTGAAGCAATTACTCTAGGTTGTTGTGATTGAAGATGTTCACGAACCTGTCTTGGTTGCATTAATAGAGGAGTCTGGGAACTATCTTGCTTTTGCTGCGTCGATGTGGGGATGGTAGCAGCATTCGCTACTGTGGAGTTAGATAATTGATTACTTAATACAGTTTGTTCACCCACCACACCAAGGGTAAAAACTAAGCCAATGGCCGGGATTGTCAATTGGCGCAAAGAAAAAATGTTGGAAATGTTGTTAAGCACCCGACTCCTCCTGTTTCAAACTTCATGACAGCCTCAGCGACTCTCTTAAACCATACCCAAGTCTTGATCGTTTAAGGTTCGGTCAAAGGTTTGATTAAAATGTCCGCCAACAGTAAACTTTCAAAAAATGAGTTTTTTACTGAGTTTTCATTGATTGTCTTACCCTATCACTGTTGGATAAGCTCACGCTTCACCCACAAGATTCACCCGATTGGAGGATGCGATCGCCTACAGTGGGCGGTTACGCCATTGCAGATTTCCATACACTGAGAGGTTTTGATTCTTGCTGCTATAGTTAGCAGTTGAAGAATATTGACTTTTCACCTCAATAAAGTCTCACTCTGTTAAGTACATATATATCTACAACAGCCACTAATTCCATTTCGGAAAAGCTGTAATTTTTTTCTACCTAAGAATTTTATTCTTTGCTAGTTAGAGTAAATTTTTATATGAATTACTCTCAATATAGACTTTACTTTTTTTGGCAAAAAATTGCCCCCTGAGAGCAGGAGGCTGATTACCTTGTGGAGACGTAGTACGGCTACATCTATATATATAACTAGCTAGCAACGTACTCTTTGACATTAGCTCGACGGCGACGAAGATGAGCTAAGGCTTGATGTTCTAGCTGACGGACGCGTTCACGACTGAGGTTTAATCGTTCACCGACTTTTGCTAGAGACATTTCGTTACCATCCTCTAATCCAAAGCGGAGTGCTAACACTTCTCGCTGTTGGGGAGTAAGTTCAGCTAACAAGTTATTCAAGTCTTGGCGCAAGAACTCTTGAGTAGTGTAATACTCTGGTGATGGGCCATCATCTTCGAGCATTTCTTGCAGTTCTGTATCTTGGTTGTCGCCTACGCGCACATCCAACGAAACTGGCTGACGCGCCATGTTCAGATACTCACGAATCTGAGCAGGTTCTAGTTCTAGTTCTTTGGCGATTTCCACAGGAGTTGGCGATCGCCCCAAGCTTTGAGCTAGTTCGCGCTGTACTTTTTTGATTTTGTTCAGCTTCTCGGTAATGTGAATGGGTAGGCGAATTGTGCGTCCTTGTTGAGCGATCGCACGGGTAATAGCTTGGCGAATCCACCAGTAAGCGTAAGTGGAGAATTTATATCCCCGCATGGGATCGAATTTCTCTACACCTCTTTCTAATCCTAGAGTTCCCTCCTGGATTAGATCCAAAAACTCCATGTTGCGTTTCTGGTATTTTTTGGCGATCGCTACTACTAAACGTAGGTTCGCTTCAATCATCTTTTGCTTGGCGCGTTTACCTTGAGCTACGGTCTGTTTCACCTCGGTTTCAGATTGGTGAACATGATCCGCCCATTCGGGTAAACTTGGTTCGCGCTCTAACTTCTTCGCTAAAGCATCTTTAGCGTCCAGAAGTGACATCATTTGTTGCACCTGCTTCCCGTAAACAATCTCCTGCTCACGGGTAAGCAAGGGAACTCGACCAATTTCTCGCAGATAGGTTCGCACCATATCAGCCGTGAATTTGGCGTTCAGGTCTTCGTTGTGGGTGTTAACAGTAGGCATTGGTGCGTCGTCCTCTCGTCCCTAAACACAATCAATACTTGAGCAAATACATCTAACAGGGAAAAGTAATCAAATATCACAGAACATCCGGTGCTACCAAAACTTCAACAATTGCGGATATCGATTGTTCAGAAGGCGCGTCCTTGAGATATGTTCCCCTACCTTCCCTTGATTTTTGAATTTCTGACCAACGATCTGGGCTTTTTTCAAGAATTCTTTCTCTAGTTGCGGGCAGCAACTGTTCAATCCGAAGTCAGTATGAGTTCTACTTACTTTATAGTAAAACAAATCAGGCAGATAGTAAAGTAGCCTGAAGAGGGATATATATTATAGTGCAAAGTTGTTTGTTTTTTAAAAAAATTTGACTTCCTTGAGCAAGCTAACTATATCTATAGTGACGCGGAAATCCCGGAAGCTGTTGCCTGGAAGTGGGGAAATAACCGAACTCCGTAGGCCAAGATTATGGAGGGAAGTTACGAACAAGAGATTTTAGGAATTAGCTTTTGGCGATTGTAGTTAATAAATTTTGCGGGTAACAGGTGACAGCTGACAGGTTACAGGTGAGAAGAGCTATTGACTATTGAATCTCAAAAACCTAAATCAGCTTTGGCTAGTTCAGCGGCCGCGAATACCTCTGCGTCTGGTTTTTCTTCCCAAGCTGGATCGCCTATTTCAGCGTAGAAAGCGGAATCGTAAGGACGGGTTCGTACTACCACAGGCATGGGGACGGCGTGACCTAAGATTAAAGCTTGTTGTTTAGAATCTAACTTGGCTAGGACAGACCTTAAACCGCCAGCACCAGAAACACCTGTAAAGATTGCGTCAATGTCTTTTTCATCATTGAGCAAAGCGGTGATGCGAGTGCCAATTTGTGACATAACTTCATTATCTATGCCAGAGGGTCGTTGATCAACTACTAATAGTGTGACGAAATATTTACGCAGTTCGCGGGCGATCGTCCCGAAGATGGTACTTTGAACTATTGCTGGGTCTAAGAAGCGGTGAGCTTCTTCAATCGTAATCATTAATGGTGTGGGGCGATCGCTAGGATTTTTACTTTGCAAGAATTTATCAGCCTTTTTGACGTAATGCTCATGAATTCGTCTGGTGATCATATTCGTCACCAACATATAAGAGAGCATATTCGACTGAGAACCAAATTCTACCACTACATTTTTCCCAGCCTCTAGGGATTGTAAGATTTTATTAATATAGTTTTGGGGACATACCGCCCGCATATATTTAAGACTATCTAAACGCAGCAATTTACGCTGCAACGCCATAATAGAACCTTTATGTCCTCGCTTCTCATCGCAAAACATCTCAATTTCTTCGTTAGTCATGTTTAGCAATTGGACAATCCAAGATTTGCCGAACTCACTATATAAGATGTTGGCGTTATCTAAGGCTGCTTCCGATAAGCCTAAATCCCGACTACATAATTTAATATCTTCAACTTCGATTTGCTCATAACTCAAATAGAGTTCTTGGGAATCGCGCACACCCCGACGTTTAGTAGATTCGGGATCAAGGGTATAAACTTCAACTCTACCGGGGAACAGCTGCTTCAGTCCCTTGACAGTGTTAACGTTTTTACCTTCTGCTACCGCCTCCCAACCATATTCGGAGTGCATATCAAAAATCAAATTGACAGCAGCATTTTTACGAATTACACCTGCTAAGAGTAAGCGTGTGAGAAAGGATTTACCTGTACCTGATTTACCAAACACCCCATTGCTACGTTCTACGAAACGGTTTAAATCGATACAGACAGGAACATCCATATCCAGCGGTTTACCGATGGAAAAGTTGCGCCGTTGAGGATCATCTTCCCAACCAAATACCCGGCGAAAATCTTCAACGCTAGCTTCGTAAACTTGACTGAAGTGACTGGGGATAGTTTTCACGGGGAGTAATTCCATCGTGGTACTAGTTTGGGGTTGGAAGGAAGCCAAATTAGTAGAAGATGGAACAAAGGGGTTGACAGATTTACCATCTGTGGGAGAAAAAGACTCTTCAGCTTCCGGGGTAAACATTAACATCGGTGCGAGATTAATCGTCCCGTATGTACCACTACCAGCCAATACATCCCGTAAAAAAGTGTCCTCCCAACTGGGGGGATTAGCAATAATACGAGCGTTAGCTGCGCCTAATGCTACATCTGTGAGCATACAAAAAAAGCGCGATCGCATCCCTTGCACGACTAAAAATTTACCAACCCGCATATCCTCAACGGAAATATCGGGGTGTAATCGCACTTCTAAACCCCCAGTCAGAGAACCTTGAATTACTGAACCTAATGGTTTTTGTGAATTGTCATTAGTCATTAGTCATAAGTCATTAGTTTTTCTCTCTTTCCCCTAAACCCCTAAACCCCTAAACCCCTAAACCCTTACACCCCCATTACTCAATCTGAATAGTCGTTGGCGCAGAACCACTTGGAGGTACACCGATTAATGGTTTGCGGAATTGAGAGTAGATGCGATCGCGCCAAGCGAAAAAGGCGGCATAATCAGGGTTATCAGCTATACCGGGTACGCCTTTACCCCTAACGCTTTCTGGTAACTCTAGGTAAGCTCCTTCGGGGAATTTTAACAGTATAGATAAACCTGCGACTGCTAAATCAGCTAAAGTGGGTTCATCGCCTGTGAGGTAGGGACTATCGGCTAACAGCAGGGTGAGTGCTTCTAGGTCTTGTTTCAAATCTGCGATCGCAGATTTGATCACATCTGGGGTATATCCTACACCAAACCCCAACACTGTGAGAAAATCACCAGGCACACCTTCTACTAAAGTTTTCAGCACATCCGGTGTAGATGTTGGTAATAAAGACTTACGGAAATTTTGGTCTTGACTGATAGCGGAAAATAAAGCTTTTCTTCCCTTGATACCTATAGACTCATCAGCCCATTCTTCCATTAATAAAGTTAAACCTCGTTGTTTGGGGTCTTTTGGTATTAAAGGGCGATCGGGATATTCTAAGTCTAAATACTTAGCTATTTCTGTAGAATCAGCAATATATCTATTACCATCCTTTAGCACAGGTACTTGTCTTTGACCAGTTAACCTAAATAGCTCTACTTGACCAATCCCAGGTGTCACTTCGATTTTGCGGTAGTCTAACCCTTTATAGTCTAGAATCAGCCGCACTTTTTCCGAGTACTGAGATAGTTCCCATTGGTATAATTCCAACATATTATATTCCTAGTAACTAATGAGTTGATTAACTTCCTAATTGTATCTTTAGTTCAAGTAAATTTCCTGAGCAAAAAATTAATTTACTACTGACTTTATTCACTCCAAAAAACTGTTTTTGGTCGTTTTTACTATTCAAGTAATGTAGACCAAAATTGATTTTATTTATTGGTGATAACAACAATATTCTATAGAGCTTTAGTTAAATTAGCACACTTAAATCAGATTTGCTATAATTCGAGAACGCCAGTAAATTACAATACATAACACTGAATTATTCAGTGATGATTTGTGGGTCTTCTACCATTTACAAATAAGCGTCAAAAGAAAGATTTGTACAGGGCTACAAGGTTTTATCCCCTACAGATTCCTGATGTATCACCAAAATTTTTTTGACCTGGTTTAGGCCGGCGTTGTGGTCAGATTAAAAGGTGGTTAGCCATTGTTTAAGCAAAAATCCTACTACCATAGTTAGATTTTATTGGTAGTAAGATGCTATAAGTCTTTAATGTCAACGCTGTAAAAATAGAACAAAAAAAATTTATGAAGGTCAATTACAGCAAACTGCTGACTAATTTTGCTAGTGTGGTGAGTCTAGCCGGTGTTAGTCTCCTGATTTCCCTGCCATCTGGAGCAAAAGAGGTATTAAATCCCAATCCGACAATTTTTCAGGAAGCTCCCTATAATCGAAGTCAACGCCTTCAGATTAACGCTCAATCTACCCCTAATGATGCCCTAGCGGTCACCAAGGGTAACGACAAAAAACAGGTATCGCAAACCCCTGGAAGTGGTCGGGTCAATCCCAGACCCAGTATATTTAATGAGCCTCCCTATAACCGTGGCAGTCGTACCACACCAGCTGAAGTTACACCTCCCCCAGCTACCAAACCAAGCGCACCTGAAACAGAAGTACCCAGTACTGAAACACCAAATGCAACAACTGATACTCAAAGCCGAACTTTGTTAGCATTAGCAGAGTCTAACAGTTCTTTTACAGTGTTAACTAAAGCTATCAAAGCGGCCGGACTGACAGAAGTTCTGCAAGGCAAAGATAACTTAACAGTATTTGCACCTACTGATGCTGCTTTTGCTAAATTGCCCCAAGATGCTTTAGCAGAATTGTTGAAGCCCGAAAATAAGGAAGTATTAGTCAAGCTGTTGACTTATCATGTTGTTGCAGGTACTGTTTTATCCACTGATTTAAAATCTGGTGAAGTCAAAAGTGTTGAAGGTGGTGCAATCAACGTCAAAGTAGACCCCCAAACGGGTGTGGCTGTCAATGACGCTAAAGTAGTGCAGGCTGATATCAAAGCTAGTAACGGTGTCATCCATGCTATTGATAATGTAATATTACCTCCCGATTTGTAGGATGATTACATAGCTCAAATTACTAGCATGTAATCCAAATTGAAATAATAAAAGCCTCATTCAAGGTCATCTTGAATGAGGCTTTTGTATTACAGAAAGTAGAAATCATCAACTCTGGATGCAACTCAAAAAACCCTGTCTTTGAGTATTTTTAGGTTGGTTACGGCTAATTTTGCCTATCTCTAATGCTCAAATTCTTACATAGCCATAACGCACCCTATGGAAATATTGAATACAAATATGTAATTATTTCTTCGCAATTACCCACACTGCATGAATAATTCCGGGAATATAACCCAAAAATGTCAACAAAATATTAATCCAAAAATCCTTACCTATCCCAACTTGTAAAAATACTCCCAAAGGTGGGAAGAAAATCGCGCATAGAATTCGCACTAAATCCATCTCAAACTCCCTGTGAAGATACACTAATTAGATATCTACTGCCCTTTGATAACTACTAGATAAGGTCTTCCGATTCCTGAATTTTGACTTTTGAATTTTGTAGTTTCTTTCCCGTAGGTATTTTAGCCGTTATCAAAGCAGACCATTACAGCATTGTGGAAATCAAACCACTATCTAAAGTATGTCAAAAGATGGGGATATCGGAATTCTTTCTTTTACTTTTTGCCCTTTATCTTTTACTTTCCTTAGACTAGCCACCGCTGATTTTGGCTTTATAACCCAAATTAATCAAAATTTCCAAAATTTTCTGTTTATGGTCGCCTTGAATTTCAATTTCATTATCTTTGACTGTACCACCTGTGCCGCACTGAGTTTTTAACTTCTTCACTAAATCTGCCAATGTTTCTGGTTTGGTTTGAAACCCAGTAATGACCGTCACTGTTTTCCCTTTACGCCCTGCGCGGGTAGCTTGCACTCTCACATTTTGTTGATTTGGAGGTAGTTCTGGTGTTGGTCGTTCTGTTGCAGCTGGGTTATCGTTGCCAAATTCGCGGTAGACGTATTGCTTTTTGGAAGAGTTGGAATTGGAAGAAGACATAAAATTTTGAGGGGAAAATATTTGAGCGGCAATAGCAGGTGTATGTAGTAATCAAATTCTAGACTAACATCACAATCTCAGAGTGAGACAGGCTATGCCCTGCCTTTCCTGCGGAACGCTTTGAGAACAGCTAACGCTAATATCAAAAGCCCGTTAGTATGTTTTCTCTGATTCAGACTTTCAATATAATAATGAAGCTATCTCATCACAAAAGTAATTTCCGTGACTACCACTCCCCTTTCTCCAAGTTCTCCCTCTACTGCTTCAGTTCCCGATACACAAGGACGCTTTGGACGCTTTGGCGGTAAGTACGTCCCGGAAACATTAATGCCTGCTTTAGCGGAATTAGAAGCAGCTTATCAGCAATATCGCCAAGACCCCAGTTTTCAAGCGGAACTCCAACAACTACTCAAAGACTATGTAGGACGCGCTACACCGTTATATTTTGCCGAACGTCTGACGACTCATTATGCTAGACCAGATGGTACAGGGCCGCAAATTTATTTGAAGCGAGAAGACTTAAATCATACTGGCGCGCACAAAATTAATAATGCTATAGGTCAAGTTTTGTTAGCCAAGCGTATGGGTAAGCAGCGCATCATCGCGGAAACAGGTGCAGGACAGCATGGTGTTGCTACTGCTACAGTTTGCGCTCGTTTTGGCTTGGAATGTGTAATTTATATGGGCGTTCACGATATGGAACGTCAATCTTTAAATGTATTTAGAATGCGGTTGATGGGTGCAGAAGTGCGTCCTGTTGCAGCCGGTACAGGTACTCTCAAGGATGCTACCTCTGAGGCTATCCGCGATTGGGTGACAAATGTGGAAACCACACACTACATCTTAGGTTCGGTAGCTGGCCCCCACCCTTACCCAATGATGGTGCGTGATTTTCATGCAGTCATCGGTCAAGAAACTCGCGCTCAAGCTTTAGAAAAGTGGGGCGGTTTACCTGACATCCTTATGGCTTGTGTGGGTGGTGGTTCTAATGCAATGGGACTATTTCACGAGTTCGTCAATGAGACATCCGTCAGGTTGATAGGAGTAGAAGCAGCTGGAGAAGGTGTCAATACAGAAAAACACGCTGCTACCTTGACAAAAGGAAGAGTCGGTGTATTGCATGGAGCAATGAGTTACTTGTTGCAAGATGAAGATGGACAAGTAACTGAAGCACACTCAATTAGCGCAGGTTTAGATTATCCTGGTGTCGGCCCAGAACACAGCTATTTAAAGGATCTGGGTCGCGCTGAATACTATAGTGTCACTGATGCCGAAGCTTTGGAAGCATTTCAAAGGCTGTCTAAGCTGGAAGGAATTATACCAGCCCTGGAAACTTCCCATGCGATCGCCTATTTAGAAACCCTGTGTCCTCAACTCAGCGGTAGTCCTCGAATTATCATTAACTGCTCTGGACGTGGTGATAAGGATGTACAAACTGTAGCCAAGTTTCTTAATCCTGCATAAATAAAGCATGGGTTATAGGTCATTGATTGAGCATGGGAGCGAAATCTCCCCTGCTTTTTCATTTTTTTCCCCACACCCCAGTTCAAGTATTTTTAAATAAATTCATCGTGGGTAAGCGTGAATATTGGCGATCGCGGATTCATTTTTGAAAAACTATGAATTTAAAAGTGAGCAGAGAATATTCGTAGTTAGGCAACTATAACCAAAGATATATGACCACATAGAGAGTTTGTGTAACTAATAAACGCTCTGGTTATATAGTTGCAACAACTACATGGCTTGAAAAATGCTCCGAACGACAATTTATAGTCTCGCTTTAGGCAGTTTTGTTCTCGCCAGTGGAGCGAGTGCTGTTCCCTTACAAACTCAAACTGTTGAGTCCAAGTCTTCAACTACACCCTATCTTCTAGGACAATTTTTTCCGGGACAATATAATCGTCGCGTACAATCTTTTCCTCAAAGACCTTACAATCGTCCCGGACAATCTTTTCCTCAAAGACCTTATAATCCGGGAACATCAAATCCAGGTTCTTCTGGTGGACAATCTAACCCCAGTTCTAGCGGTGAACAATCCAATCCAGGCTCTTCTGGTGAACAGTCGAATCCCGGTTCTTCTGGTGGACAATCTAACTCTAATACTGCTTCTATAGAACAGTCAGTTTTTAACCAAATCAACGAATACAGAGCTTCCTTAAACCTACCAGCACTAACACGTAATTCGGCTGTTGATGAACAGGCTAGAATTCATAGCCAAAACATGGCTAGTGGTAAAGTTCCATTTAGCCATCAGGGTGCTGAACAGCGATTTAGAGCAACTGGTGTTGCTTACAAAACAGCCAATGAAAATGTTGCTTATAACCAAGATAGAGATGCAGCAACAAGTGCTGTGCAGAGTTGGTTAAAAAGTTCAGGACACCTTGCTAACATCAAGAGCAATACTAATTTGACAGGAATTGGTGTTGCAGTTAATGGACGAGGAGTAGTTTATCTAACACAGATTTTCATGCGTTCATAAAAGAGACTGGGATTTGAGATTTAGGATTTTAGATTTTGGATTGAATAATTTAAAATCTAAAATCCTAAATTGAAAGACTGGGGAAGAATTGTATTTAATCTCTCCCCATTGTCTCCCTGTTAGTCTCATGCCCCACAACAAAGTTTCTAGCCTAGACTTTCTGTGTCGGAGATACTTCTCTATGAGACGCTGCGCCAACCCCAGCGAGAACGGCTCGAAATTCTCTCCATGTCTCCTCTGCACCTTGTTTCCCTATGAATATTCAAAAGTATCCTGTTATATATTCATAGACAGAGAAGTTAGAGTATAGGTCTTAATAATATGTACACAAAGTAATTTCGCATGTCCCGACAACCTGCTTTTGGCATCGCTTTAAGTACGCTTGTCCTTGCTGGAGTGTTGCTCGCTCCTTCGATACCAGGCCATACGTCTACACAAGCACCTACTGAAGATCAACCGTTGTCGATTGTTTCTCGTCAGGTTGCTAGCTCTACAGGTTTTCAAACTACTGCTTTAGAGAAATCAGTGTTTGAACAAATTAATCGATATCGTGCAGCTAGGAGATTGCCAAAGCTGCGCCTAAATGCCAACATTACTCGCCAAGCCAGAATTCACAGTCGAAACATGGCTAGGGGAAAAGCACCGTTCAGTCATGATGGGTTTGAGCAGCGAGTTTATGCTCTTCCTCTACGCTATAAGAGTGCTGCGGAAAATCTCGCATTTAATCGAGGTTACAGTGATCCCGCGAATCAAGCTGTGATTGGTTGGTTAGAAAGTCCAGGACATTTAAAGAATATCCGAGGCAATTATAATCTTACAGGAATTGGTGTCGCTACAAACCAGCGAGGTGAAGTTTATCTCACACAAATTTTTCTGCGTACTCCTTAGTGAGAAAGGCAGAAGGTAAAAGAAAGAAAGCTTTATTTTCCATCTTTTTGCCTATTTTCAATGGTTGTTTGATTTATGCTGTGCTGTTCTAGATGGTATTGAGGCTATTCTGCACAATAATAATGTAGTGTCTAACTGCATATATTATTTTACGTAATTCATGACATTACAAGATTTCCAAGTCAGAGATCGCGATCTGAGTGACGCTGCGTTATCCCAATATTTACAAGCCGAAGTGCTGGCCGTTGATACCGAAACTATGGGATTAATACCACAGCGCGATCGCTTATGTCTAGTTCAGTTGTGTAATCCCCAAGGACAGGTAACAGCCATTCGCATAGCTAAAGGACAGACAGCAGCTCCAAATTTAAAGACGTTGCTAGAAGCCAGAAATGTCCTGAAATTATTTCATTTTGCGCGATTCGATGTCGCTACCTTACGTTATTATCTGGACATTCACGTGCAGCCAATTTTCTGTACCAAGATTGCTAGTAAGTTAGCTCGTACTTACACCAATCGTCATGGACTTAAAGATGTTGTGCAAGAATTAGAAAATGTAGAACTTGATAAAACTGCTCAAAGTTCAGATTGGGGTAACGCCAGTAATTTATCTGAGGCGCAACTGAGTTACGTCGCTAATGATGTCCGTTATTTAATTGGCGTACAACAGAAATTAACCGCCATGCTAAAACGAGAAGAACGTTGGGAACTCGCGCAACAATGCTTTCAAGTTCTGCCAACGATTGTCTCTCTTGATTTACTACAATTCAAAGACTTGTTTGAGCATTAGTCAACTCCTACTGTTAGGCTTACGCCCGTGTTCGTAGTAGTGTCTCTGTACTCATGTTGTGAAGCAAGCTATGCGGAGCGTCCCCTAGGGAAAGAGAAGGAAAGCAAGCTACAAAATACGAAATTACAAGCCCCGTAAATAAATTTAGGAGCTTGTATTATGAGTCTTATTCCGTCAAAAGTCAAAAGTCAATCGTTAATTGACTTTTGACTTTTAACTAATTACACATCCTTTTGTTGTGTCTCTACATGATTTTTGAGACGATCAACAACATTATAGTCATCTGAACCCGCGGGGGTTTGTGATTCGATAATGCCTTCTGTTGGGCCTCCAATTGCTTTCCATGCAGCTAGGCCACCTTTCAATTCTGATATGTGTTTGAACCCAGCAGAACGAAGCATTTTTGCAGCTGCTGTGGTTTGTTCTTCTGTAGCGCCGTAGACATAAATATCACGGCTTTTATCTAAAGCAGGTACAGCACGATCTACCAATTCATCTATTGGCATTGTCATTGCACCCATGATGTGTCCTTCATTATATATGGGGCGATCGCGTACATCCAAAATGGTAAAAGCTGGCTCACCCCACTCTAGACGGGACTTAACTACATGAACGTCAGATTGTGCTTCTATGGGTGGCTGTGGGGGAATTACACCACCGAATAAATTGTTATTCATACTTTTCACTATTACTTGTTAACTGCATTATCTGCAATTTACCTAATTATGTTGATTTAAGTTCTCTTGCTATGGTATGAATAACGGCAAATTCTAAAGGTAGATTTAGCATTACACCCCAGTTTCGGCTGAAATGTAATCAATTAGATTTGAAGGTTTTGTGTCTGCGATCGCTAAAAATAATTTATCCTCAATCTGCTGTTTGAGTTCCTGTCTAATATTCACATTCTTCTGGAGAAAATCAGCGATTAATTTATTGGCATTAAAATATTTTTTCAATAATTCTAATTGTTCTTTACTCCAGTGCCAATTATAACCAATGTTACGATATTTAATTAGATAATGCCTTAATTCTTTTTCCCAGGTGATACCGTTTATTTGCCACCATGAATAAAACTTTT
This sequence comes from Trichormus sp. M33_DOE_039, assembly GCA_015296085.1. Classification (GTDB taxonomy): domain Bacteria; phylum Cyanobacteriota; class Cyanobacteriia; order Cyanobacteriales; family Nostocaceae; genus Trichormus. The sequence continues at coordinate 20,473 of DVDT01000083.1, forward strand.
CTGGATTACTATCAGTACAAGGAAATTGCTTTTTGATTTGTTTTAGCTCTTGCTTAAATTCTGGATTCCCAACTAAATCAATAGCTTCATCAAAGGTAATATTCAAAATATGAGCATAATTAAAAGCATGAGTATAGTTTAACTTATTGTTACCAGCCAATGGTAACTCATAGACACAATTGAGAATGCTAAACAGACGTTCATCAAGTGCCAATTCGGATTGAAATGCTAAATTACCGATAAAATTCCACTCAAGCGTGTAATTTATACTTGCACTTAAAGAAGAACTACAAACAAAATAAAAAGCGCGAACAGCACTCGCTTGATTTTTAGGAGTTACAGAATTAGTTTTTTGCTTCAACCAAATTAGATAGGCTTGTATTTGTTCATCATCAACTATCATCTTATCAACATAATTTTGCATTAAATTGATAGTTTCATCAACACTAGATAGCATATTCAGCGTTAGCAACAATACATGATACCAACGCTCTTCAACAATTCGATTAATCAGTGATTTACCAACTACATCGCGGTAATGTTCTAAAATATTTCTGGCAGTGAGGTACTCTAACAACCCTAAATAAGCAAATGAGTATATGCCCCTAGCTCTTTCTACTAGTATACTATCTTGAAAGATCAGTCCTTCTAGAACTGATTTTTGATCTAAGGGTGTTATGGATTGGGTTTGATTAAAATTAGCTACAGTTGGTAGCAATTCAGCTATCAATTGCTGAATCTTTTCTTGATCGAAAAAATATTCTCCGTCCATGAAAGTTCTAGCAGCAATATGAGCTATTAGCTTTTTCTTGCAGATCAAATTTAAATTAGTGTAAAAATCATCCCTTTTAATACCTCTAATTTCATCCCACCTAGCCAATAAAACATTCAATACTTGCTCATATAAATTAATGGGATTAGATGAGAATTGACCTTTAACCTGAAATAATAAACATATGAGATGGAGTAACAAAGGTACTCTAGCTAAATCTCGAATTTGCTGATTTTCTGGCAAATTTAAATGTTGAATAAATAAATTGCTAGTGACCTCCCCATCACTGATAGATTGATGAGCAACCGCCACAAACCAATTTTTGACACAAGTTTCTATTTGTTGGTTATTAAAATCTGATAATTCTACCTCAGTAAATCCAGGAAATCTATATTTATGGGCAGAAATTCGACAGCTCATCACGAACTGGTTTTTATAGTAGATTTGGCTGAATTTGCGGATTTCTCGAATTACTGCATCCCCATGATCTAGAGGTACTTCGTCTAGTCCATCCAGTAGAATCAGTACATTGCCTCTATTTAGTACAGATAAAGTTGCTTCTTCGTCGATCCCGCAACAACTAAAGCTTTGGCTAATGTATTTATAAAGATTTAAGTCGCTTTCATATTGAGCATCTTCCGCAAATTCTTTTAACCGAACAAATATAGGCACAAGATGTGGTTGGAACTTACCTTGATTGCAGGCGATCGCCAAATGCTGTAAAAATGTAGTCTTACCTGATCCAGATTTGCCCAGTAACATCAACTTGGAATATCGCAATACAGCCTCTATCCCTGGTAATGTATTGCAATGCTTGCTTTGCTCCAGTTGGTAGAAATTAGACTCTAGGGATGAATTTTGCCACAAGTCAGAAATTTCTCGCCATTGTTGACTAGTGATTTCTTCTAGAACTTGAACATGAGTGTAAATTGCTTCTAGCGGTATCGCCCGTGCAATATCTAACATTTGTATAGTGTTGCACTGGTCTTGAATTTTATCTTGGCATTTCTGACGTAATTTCTCCACTAAAGTATTAATGTCAGAATAATCAGACTGTGGTGACGATGTACTTGCGGCTACCCAATTATGATCTACGCCAGCAACCTGTTGCCAAGATAATCCCAGCTGTTGGCAAATTTGCACAAAACAGCTGCGAGAAACTGGTTCACCCGCAAAAAATTTGGAAACTGGTTGGCGCGTGATCCCTAACGCTGTAGCTAATTTTTGCTGACTTAAGGTTTTATCAGTTAAAGCTGTTTTTGCAGCTTTAATCCCTTCTGGTGATGCTATCAGTCCTCGGCTTGTCATACTCCCAGAAAACGTATTATTAATTACTAAAAATTATTTTTGTACGTAGATGCACTCCGGACAAAAACTCGTATATACCCGGAGAAAGATTCTTCATCGGGTAGTTCAGAGTAGGGTGTGGTAGATAGGTTTTGGGTTGAAATTACTCAATGACTGTAATTTTCCAGTCATTCATCGGCAGTTAGAAAATTATTGACGGGTAGAGGAACACACTTAAAATTAAAATTTTTCTTAACTGCTAGAGATTTTTGATTATAGCATCAACGCATAAAAACATACCAAACTTATACAAAACTCATACATTTGGTATGCAATATGATAGCTGAACTTTTGAGAAATTTAATGGAAAATTAAGTGTGGTTCAGTATTACAGAGGCAATGTATAGCGACAACTGGCTGTAAGTCTAAGTAATTGCAGAAGTAACCAACTATGAATCATGTACACCAGAACACATAAAAAAGTGCGTTAGGCGATTCAAGTTTGAATTTTGCGAAAAGTTCTGTGGGCGGGTTTCCCTCCATAGAAAACTTTCCAAAACGGACTTTGGATTCAATCTCAAGCCAAAATTCGTCTTCAAAAGTTTTTATAGAACTTTTCGCAAAATTTCAACTACTTACTCCCAACTCGCTATTTTCAATACAGCCAATTAATTTGCTTTCGTTAACATTAGGCTAGAACATTATGGTGACGCTGACCGCTTCAAATCCTAGAATTCTCGTTGTAGACGATGACTTTGGTGTCCGTAATCTGATATATCGCTTTCTCAGTCGAAAATATCAAATAGAGTCGGCAGCCGATGGTAAAACAGCTTTGGCGTTATTTGAGCAGTTTGATCCAGCTTTAGTAATTCTTGATTGGAATTTACCAGACACAAGCGGTTATAACCTGTGTCAAGAAATGCAAAGTCGGAATAATGTCTTAGTAATGATTCTCAGTGGCAGGACTGAAGAAACTGACAGGATTAAAATCATGGCAGCGGGTGCTGATGACTTTATCACCAAACCGTTTAGTCTAGCTGAAATTGAAGTCAGAGTCCAAGCTCTCTTAAGACGTATCCGCTCTATTAAACCATCTCCCTCACAGCGTTTAATTTTCAAACAGCTAGCAATTAACCCAGATGGTAGGGAAGTCACCCTGAACGATAAACCCCTAAATTTAACAGCTTTAGAGTTTAATATCTTACATTTTTTAGCCAGTCATCCCGGTCAAGCTTGGAGTCGTCCCCAACTCATTCAAAAAATCTGGGGTTGTGACTATGTGGGAGATGGCCGAGTAGTTGATGTTCACATTGGTCAGCTGCGGAAAAAATTAGAAGCCGATACTAGTGTTCCAGAATTTATCAAAACTGTTCGTGGCTACGGTTATAAGTTTGAAATTCCCGAATAAAATTGCTTTGAGATATACAACTTTTAAATTGCATATTACCTATGCAATGTTGTTAGAATCACACTTATTACTACACCTTATCTAGATTCTGGGTTTAATGGTTGCGATAAATTAGGACAAGACTGTTAAGGTTAGTCATAAATGTTTAGACTGAGGCTTGCTGATAGAGATTCATGTTAGTTTGAGGTTTTAATATCAGCAAAATCAGGGAATATTGTGTCTGCTCAAACCTCAAATACAAACTCTGTGGTAATTTCATAAAAACTGCTTCTAGTAGATATTTAATGTCTTCAATAATGCTTCGCGATCATGCGGTACGTCTAGTTTTAAAAACTAGAAGTATAAAGTGACAAGAGAAAAGCCTACGCCCAATAACAAATGACTAAATTTTCTTAGCCGCTAGCCTTTGATTAACTAACTCAGCCGCTAACTCTATCGCTGCCTTCATACTAGTAGCATCAGCAATTCCCTTACCTGCAATATCAAAAGCTGTACCGTGGTCAGGAGAAGTGCGAACGAAAGGTAAGCCAATAGAAGTATTAACCGCGCGGTCGAAGGCCATTAACTTGACAGGAATTAAACCTTGGTCGTGGTAGAGTGCCAAATAAGCATCGGCGGGATGTTGTCCTTGAGAATTATCATACCAAGCTTGACCAGGCTTCACCCACATTGTATCAGGGGGAATAGGCCCTTCTAGTTGAAAATTAGGGCGTTTTTGCTGTTCTACCTCCAACCAGGGAATTAACCAATCTTGTTCTTCCGTTCCTAATTGCCCTTGTTCACCACTGTGGGGATTTAAACCTGCGATCGCAATTCTCCCACTAGTAATGCCAAAATCTTGCTCTAGACACTCCACCAGCAAATCTAATTTTTTAGTCAATAACTCCGGTGTTAGCGTCTTAGCTACTTGCGCTAGAGGAATATGGGTAGTAGCTAATAAAGTGCGGAGTGTCCAACCAGTGTAAGGTGATCGCGCTACAAATAACATCCCAAAACACTCTACACCCGATTTTTCAGCTAAAAGTTCTGTTTGTCCTGGGTAAATATGCCCTGCGGATTTCCACGCAGATTTAGCGATAGGGGCTGTAACAATACCGTCAAAAAATCCAGCTAAAGTTTGTGCGATCGCATATTCCATATAAGCAAAACTAGCCGCGCCACTAGCTGCATTCCCCATGCCTGTGATAATTTCTTTCTCAGCCTCTATATTTAAAGGCACATCAACCAAATTTAACTCATATGGATTTGCTAAAGGGATGAAATTATCAGTTGTTGTCAGTTCTTCATATATCCGCACTAGCAAATCTCGACTACCAATAATAGTTAAGTCAAAGTCTTGAGCAATTTCTGGATCTGCCAAGGCTTTTAAAATCACCTCTGGCCCAATTCCAGCCGGATCTCCCAAAGTAATTGCTAAACGCAAACGTTTCTGTTGCTGTAAATTGAGTGACTTGCTTTGATTAGTTTGATACATGGTTCTTGATAATCATTTAAATGACTAGCTAAAAAATAAGGATTGGGAATTTGAGATGAAATTGCAAAATCCAAAATTGAATGCCCAATGCCCAAAATGAGAGATTGACCATCAAACTGGTTTAGAATTATTTACACAGGTCTAATCCTAACAGTAGCCCCACCAAGCATGAAAATAATCATGTTGCCTGGGGTATATGGCATTGTAGAGCGGGTGTGCTTTTAGCAGCAGGAAAACCTCCAGTCCTGTTGATGAACCTGTCAAACTACTGCTTTGTGCCTTTTTTCATACGTCCATCGTTCACCAAGGAGAACACATCAATGAGTAGCGAAATGTTAACAGCAGCTATCTTACCTTTCAGCCTGATCTTCGTCGGCTGGGCTTTGGGTGCTTTATTGCTGAAAATTCAAGGTGCAGGAGAGTAATTCTCCCCAGAACTATTGACGAGAGACAAAAAAGCTTTACTCTCTGAAAAAATAGCGTGTCCGTCAACCGGACAACGCTGTTTTAGCTCATCCCTCAGTATCAATGACGATTTCCTTAAAACGAAGTAAACTTTTGTTTACAGATATAATTCTGTTAAGATTCTTTTCATAAAAGTTTAAAAATTGTTAATACCCTCATGACATTATTGATAGTTGGTGCTACCGGCACTTTAGGAAGACAAGTGGCTCGTCGGGCGATCGATGAGGGATATAAGGTACGTTGTCTGGTTCGCAGTGCGAAAAAAGCAGCTTTTTTGAAGGAATGGGGTGCAGAACTTGTCAAAGGTGATTTGTGTTACCCCGAAACTCTCACAGCCGCATTAGAGGGGGTAACGGCAGTCATTGATGCTGCTACCTCCCGTGCTACAGATTCACTGACTATTAAACAAGTAGACTGGCAAGGCCAAGTAGCTTTAATTCAGGCGGCAAAAGCTGCTGGTGTAGAGCGTTTTATATTCTTTTCTATTCTTGATGCCGATAAGTACCCAGAAGTCCCGCTCATGGAGATTAAGCGGTGTACTGAACTATTTTTAGTTGAATCTGGTATAAATTATACAATCTTGCGCTTGGCCGGTTTTATGCAAGGATTGATCGGTCAATACGGTATACCTATTTTAGAAGGGCAACCTGTTTGGGTAACTGGAGAATCTTCACCAGTTGCTTACATGGACACTTTAGACATTGCGAAGTTTGCCGTACGTGCTTTGAGTGTACCAGAAACAGAAAAACAAGCTTTCCCTGTTGTGGGAACTCGTGCATGGAGTGCAGGGGAAATCATTAATTTGTGTGAACGCTTGTCCGGCAAAGAAGCCAAAGTACGGCGGATGCCAATCAACCTACTCCGCACTGTACGCCGCATTGCCAGCTTCTTTCAGTGGGGATTAAACGTAGCAGATAGACTAGCATTTACAGAAGTTTTGGCAAGTGGTAAACCTTTAAATGCACTAATGGATGAAGTCTATCAAGTATTTGGTTTAGAAAAAGAACAGACGACTACTTTAGAAAGCTATTTACAAGAGTATTTCAACCGCATTATGAAAAAGCTCAAAGAGCTAGACTATCAGAAGGCTAAAAAGCAGAAATCTAAAAAGACTCCATTTAAAAAGGTCAATAGTCAATAGTCAGGAGTCATGAGTCAATAGTCATTAATTTTTTCCCTGCATTTCCTGTCTTCTGCCTCCTAGCTCTCTTTTTGACTATATACTAATGACTCGTGATCCAAAATGTGTAAGGATTACATAAGAAAAAGCATCGCCTATTATTTGGATATTTGAGTGTGCCGAAAGCAGGCATTATCTACAATGACGTTAAACCGATAGCCGTTCGTGTGGCTATCGAAATGAAAGACAAGCTAACCGCAGCCGGTTGGGATGTATGTATGACATCAAGTATCGGTGGTATATTGGGCTATTCTAATCCTGAAAGTCCTGTATGCCACACTCCTCTTGATGGTTTGACACCGCCTGGGTTTGACTCAGAAATGAAGTTTGCGATAGTCCTAGGGGGTGACGGCACTGTTTTAGCAGCGTCGCGTCAAGTTGCTCCTTGTGGTATCCCAATCTTGGCGGTGAATACTGGACACATGGGATTTTTAACGGAAACCTACCTGAATCAATTGCCCCAAGCAATAGAACAGGCAATGGTTGGTGAGTATGAAATTGAAGAACGTGCCATGCTCACAGTGAAAGTCCTACGAGGAGAATCGGTACTTTGGGAAGCCTTATGCTTAAACGAAATGGTGTTGCATCGAGAACCATTGACCTCGATGTGCCATTTTGAAATTGCGGTAGGTCGTCATGCACCAGTTGATATTGCTGCTGATGGGGTAATTGTTTCTACACCAACTGGTTCTACAGCTTATTCTTTAAGTGCGGGTGGCCCGGTTGTGACTCCTGGTGTACCTGCATTACAATTAGTACCCATTTGTCCCCACTCTTTGGCTTCTAGAGCTTTAGTATTTCCTGATACAGAAACAGTGAATATTTATCCTGTAAATATTCCTCGCTTGGTTATGGTAGTAGACGGCAATGGCGGTTGCTACGTTTTCTCAGAGGATCGGGTATATTTGGAGCGATCGCCCTATAGCGTCAAATTTATTCGTCTGCAACCACCAGAATTTTTCCGTATATTGCGCGAAAAATTAGGTTGGGGTCTACCTCATATTGCCAAACCAACTTCGGTAGAATTACCTTAGTCATAGGGAATGGGGCATCGGGTATTGGGCATTGGGCATCGGGCATTGGTTATATAATCTAAATCCCCCTATACCCCTACACCCTTATACCCCTACACCCTTACACCCCCAAAAGATTATGACAGCAGCTCACAGTCCTTGTGTTTTGGTCATCGAAACAGACGATAGCCTAGCTAATCAGCTTTCTTTTGATTTGCAAGAAGCTGGCTATGAACCTGTTTTGGCCAATGATGCGGCCAGTGGTTTGCAACACTATCGCGATCGCCAACCAGCTTTAGTGGTTCTTGACCGAATGCTCGCAGGTGAATCTGGATTGGCTTTGTGCAAGAATCTCAGAAATGCTGGTATGCGATCGCCAGTGTTGGTGTTGATGGCTAGGGATACAGTTGACGACCGAGTAGCTTGTTTAGAAGCTGGTGCTGATGATTACATCCTTAAACCCTATCGCTCAGAAGACTTTTTAAAATTAATTCGCCTTTACCTCAAACCTGATATTGATACTACCGAACAGTTAAGGTTTGGGGATCTAATTTTAGATATAGCTAGCCGTCGTGCAATTTACAACGGTCGTATTGTTGATCTCACAATGAAGGAATTTGAACTTTTAAAGTTCTTAATGGAACATCCCCGTGAAGTCTTAACCCGTGAACAAATTTTAGAAAACGTCTGGGGTTATGACTTTATGGGTGAGTCTAACGTTATAGAAGTTTACATTCGCTATTTGCGCTTGAAAATCGAAGAAGAAGGTCAAAAACGCTTGATTCAAACAGTACGAGGTGTAGGTTACGTACTCCGAGAATCTTAAAATAGGACAGATAAATTCAAAATTCAAAAACTGGGACTGGGGATTGAGTAATGGTGGCTCGGTTAAGTTTCTCCCCCTGCGCCTTCATTCCTCTGCTGGCAAAACATGGGCTATTTTTGAGAAATTTCTGTAAAATCGTTATCTAAATCACTAATTTAAAAATTGTATGATGCGTTGGTTAACTTTTATTCCGATGCTGCTGAGTGTTTTTTTGATGGGGTGTTCTGTGCAATCAACAGCTAAATCTCCCTCAGCAACTGCTAATAGTACTCAAGCATTGGTGTCATCAGGGCAAACATTACCCATTTCTGCCAAGGCAAAAGTCCCCAATGGTACAGAGATTGAATTAGAAGTGGCACAAACACCTGATCAACAACAACTGGGACTGATGTATCGCCCAGCTTTACCAGACAATCGAGGAATGCTATTTCAACTCCCTTCAGCCCAACCGGTGAGGTTTTGGATGAAGAATGTACCTGTTGCTCTGGATATGGTTTTTTTACAAAATGGTGTAGTTAAGTATATTCAAACTTCTGCTCCACCTTGTGCTAGCGAACCTTGTCCCACCTATGGCCCTAACGTAGCCATTGATCAAGTCATCGAATTGCGATCAGGACGCGCCCAGGAATTAAACCTCAAGGAAGGGGACAGTATCAAAATTGAGTTTTTAGATACCAAAGATTTGCCCTAAAAAACCTCGGCATTGCTGTTTCTCTGTCGCCCCAGCCACTCAGAATTCATGATGTTTACGTAAAAAATATATCAAGTATACGTAAAATAGAAAATTCTAAGGCTACTATTTATTATGATGTCGTGAAAGTTAAATCTTACGAGCATCAGCCACAGTCACAACCTATGAAATTTGATCGTTGAAAATCTGACCTTTGGCATAGGTGTAATTATTCGTGCATAAGGCAGTATTAGCTATGGAATCTTAATTACTAGATGTGTAGTCAAAAAGCACTACAGTAACAAAGATATAATCCATACTTCATAAGCACTATTAGTCAAAACAATCAGCAGTAAAACGTCGTTAGAGCTAATAAAATTTAGTTTTTTTCTATTTTGTGAGAAAAAAATGGCTGTATTGCCATAAAAATAGCTCGATTGATTAAAGTGTTTATCCGGTAAGCATAAACTCATTTGTGAATTAATAGTTGCAAGGCTACATATCCATGAAAAAACAATACCTGACGGTAGATACTCAACCAGGAGGTGAGTTACAAATGTCACCATCTACATATTCACGACTGATTCATTTTCTACAGGAAGATTTATCAATTTCCGCAGCATCTTTAGCGGTGGCGTTGCGACATCGTGAACAAGACCCCGGCCCATTACCGATGATTCTTTGGCAGTACGGTTTGATTACTTTGGAACAGCTAGAACAAATTTATGATTGGCTGGAAACAGCTTAGAGTGTGAATTCTCAGAAAGGAGAATCAAATTATGCAATATCTACTCTGTCTCTTGAGAGGGTTATCGATAAAAAAGTTGAGCTTTGCCTGTTTTACTTATTTAAAGATAAATGTCATAAAAGAGGGAGTTAATTCATCAACTCCCTCTTTTATGACATTCATCGATGAGCCAGAATCATCAAGGTGTTATCAATACCAAAACTTTTTGTTGGTCTTTGATATTACAGTGGACAGATAGTTTTGTTTAACACTTCTGGAACAGCCAAATAATCAAAGCTTGGAATCAAACATCTCCTGACGTGCTGTGCAACTCCGGTCGGGAAGATAAAAATATAATTATTTATAGCAATGGACAGTTGACAGTGGACAGACTTGAAAGCCTTTTATTATTAAGGTTTTATGTTGGCTTGATGTCCTAATCTATCTAGCTACAGCTATATCTCAATAAAAATTCGTACTTTTTGTTAAAAAAACATGAATTAAGAGCCGCTACTTAGGTCTTTCTGATTCCCATTTCTCTCTCGTTTGAGACTTTCTTCTAGAGCTTGAATTTGTTCTCGGCGAGCTTCTAATTCTAGTGTACGGCGTGCTAAATCTTGGTTTTGTAAAGTTAGAGATTGTCGCCACTGTTCGGCTCTTTCTGTTTCTTGTTGCAAAAATTCTGGAGTGATTCCAGTCGATAGATAAGCTTGGACTAAACTTAGTACCCAGTCACAAGCATCGTCCATGCGTTCAATATCACCTGTAGGTGACAGCTCTACTAACACGAGTAATTTTTCGCTAATAGTGTTACTTTTGCCTAGTAAAATAAAAGCTTCTTCTGGGATAATTGTCCAGAGATAGTCTGCTTCTTGACGCGCTAATAGACGTAATTGATACTGATCTAAAAATTCATTCTTATGTACTTGGGCAAGGTATAGCATAGCATTTTAGGAGTTTAGGGGTGTAAGGGTGTGAGGGTGTAAGGGTGTAAGGGTGTAAGGGATGATTAATTGGTATGTTTTCTTACCCCTATACCCCTATAGCCCTATAGCCCTATACCCTTACATTTATGCTAAACCACGCAGGCGATCGCGTAAAATTTCTGCTTGTTTTTCAGCTTCGGTTAAAGCGTCTCTTGCGGCTTGCACTACATCAGGTCTAGCTTTATCCACAAAGTTGGCGTTGCTTAACCTACCTTTGAGAGATTGGGCTTCGGCTTCGACTTTACCCAGACTTTTCTCTAGTTTGGCACGCATGGCTTCTATATCCACCACTCCATCCAAAGGTATAACTACCTGTACTGTACCGACTACACCCGCAATGGCTTTTTCTGGTTCTTTAGCTGGTGGTTGTAATTCCTGCGCTGCTGGAGTTTTTTCTGATGTTGGTGGGAATAATTGCGCCCAGAATTTTTGTCTGGTTTTAGCTGACAATAAGGTGGTAATAACAAACCAAGCAGTGTAACCTAAACCAACAACTTCAAAGAAAGTACCCAGGACGGGAATATTATCTAGAGTATCGCCAACTGCTAGGGCGAGTCGGAAAAATATTAAACCTACAATCAGCCAAACAATTGTCCGCCAACTACTTTTGGATTTTGGTAGTATAACTGTTTGGGGTTGTACTTCACCTCCGATGGTCAAATTTTCTACTTTGGCTAAATCTTTAATATAAGATTGTCCAGCCGTGAGGATTTGCCGTTCTTGGGAATTTTCAGACTGTAAATTCGCGGTTACTTTCACCCCTGGCTTGACTTCCGCCTCGGCGCGTAAGTTGCGGATGGTGCGAATAGTGCCAATGAGCAGTTCAAACTGTTCTTCTAAGGCTGGGTTAATTAAGTTTGTATCGGCTTGAGGATATGCCTGTAAAGCTAAAGTTTGCTTGGAGTCTGCTGGTTGTTGGGTGAGAGTCTGCCAAATTTCCTCAGTGATGTGAGGCATAAAGGGATGCAGTAACTTTAATATCCCTTCAAGTACGTAGGCAAGAGTTTGTTGGGCGACTCGACGCGAGGCTGGGTCTGCGTCCTTTTGCAGTCTCGATTTAACTAACTCAATATACCAGTCGCAAAAATCACCCCATATGAATTCGTATATGCCCTTGGCTGCTTCCCCTAAACCATAGTTATCGATGTAGTTAGTGGTTTGCTTAATAACTTGATGATAACGGGAAAGAATCCAGCGATCGCTTAATTCTAGGGATTGGGGGTTGGGGATTGGGGAATTCCCAGTACCCAGTCCGAGTTCCCCAGTCCCCAGTCCATCAAGATTCATCATTACGAATCTAGCAGCGTTCCACAACTTGTTGGCGAAGTTGCGGGAAGCTTCCACTGACGATGATTCATCTTTTTTGCGGTCATATTCTAAGCGAATATCTTGACCTGCACCTGCTACTTCCTTCACTAAGGTGTAACGTAGGGCATCAGTACCGTATTTATCAATTAGCAACAGTGGGTCAATCCCATTGTTAGCCGACTTAGACATCTTCTTATTATTTTCATCCCTCACTAAACCGTGGATGTAAACAGTTTGGAAGGGCATTGTTTCAGTAAAATGACCAGCCATCATAGTCATTCTGGCTACCCAGAAAAAGATGATATCAAAGCCTGTAACTAGGGTGGTGGTAGGGTAGTAGGTGGCTAAATCTTGAGTTTTTTCAGGCCAGCCTAATGTAGAAAATGGCCACAGCCCTGAAGAAAACCAAGTATCTAAGACATCTGGGTCTTGTTCTAATTGAACATTTTCACCAAATTGGGCTTTCGCTTTCTCCCATGCTTCCTCAGTGGATTTAGCGACAATAAACGGGGTGGTGTCGGTGATTTGTCCGTCTGTTTCGCTGACAGCATACCAAGCGGGGATTTGATGACCCCACCACAATTGACGGGAAATACACCAATCTCTCAAACTGACTAACCAGTCACGATAAACCTTAGTCCAGCGTTGGGGGACAAATTCGGGGGTATTTTTCTGGTCGAGAAATTCTAAAGCCTTATCCGCCATTGGACGAATTTTCACAAACCACTGAGTAGAAAGTAAAGGCTCAATGGGTACTTTACCGCGATCGCTATAAGGAACGGTATGCTTATAATCTTCTACCTTCACCAGCACACCGTCAGCTTCTAAGCGTGCGACTACGTTCTTTCTGGCGACAAAGCGGTCTTGTCCTTGAAACTCCCCACCGTTGGCATTCAGTGTGCCATCTTTATTGAGGATATTAATAAACGGCAGATTATGACGCTTACCCATTTCAAAGTCATTGGGGTCATGGGCAGGAGTCACTTTCACGCAACCTGTCCCGAAACTGGGGTCAACTAACTCATCACCAATGATGGGAATTTCCCGTTGCATAATTGGTAGAGTTAGGGTTTTACCAATCAGGTGTTTATATCTTTCATCATTGGGATTAACAGCTACACCTGTATCACCCAACATAGTTTCTGGGCGAGTTGTCGCCACTTCCACATAACCAGAACCATCACTCAAGGGGTAACGGAAATGCCAAAGATTACCCTCAACTTCTTTAGATTCCACCTCGACATCAGACACCGCCGACTGAGAAGCCGGACACCAGTTAACTAAATATTCACCACGATAAATTAAACCCTCATTGTAGAGACTGACAAAGGCTTCTACCACAGCTTTAGATAAACCTTCATCCAGGGTAAATCTTTCCCGTGACCAGTCTACCGATACACCCAAGCGGCGCAGCTGATTAACAATTGTTCCCCCTGACTCCGCCTTCCACTTCCAAGCACGTTCTAGAAATTGGTCGCGTCCCAATTCATAGCGAGTTTTACCCTCAGCTTTGAGTTGTTTTTCGAGAATAGTATGGACAGCGATACTGGCGTGGTCAGTTCCAGGTAGCCACAGGGTATTTCGTCCCTGCATCCGGTGATAACGCACCAACGCATCAATCAACGCACTTTCAAAGGCGTGACCCATGTGCAGACTACCAGTAACGTTTGGTGGCGGAATTACGACACAATAAGGTTCACCACTATGATTGGGGTCAGCTTTGTAGATTTGGTTGTCTTCCCAGAATTTTTGCCACTTCGCTTCAGTAGAAAAAGGGTCGTATAAACTGGGAAGATTCGGTATAGTTGCGGTCATTCTGGGAAATTTAAGTTTGAAGGACTATTAAATTTTGCCACAGGGTTGGGGATTGAGAAGGCACAAGGCAAAAGTCAAAAGAAAAGAGTCTTTTGTCTTTTTAGTTCTTCTGTTCCTTTTGATTTCTGGTATCTATAAATTTTAACTGGTGGTAGAGACAACTGATTTGTGGTAAATCTAATCCGGCAGACTGGGCTTTTCTTAAAGGATTACCGATAATTGCTTCTACTTCTAAGGGACGGTGTTCATCGTAGTCGATTTTCATGCTGGTGCGGTAAGGGGTCATCTTGACGGTGTAATCTAGCATGGTTTGAATGAAACTATCAGGAATGATTCGCCCCATACTATTTGCCCCGGCTTTCACCTCATACATGATTTGTTCTACTAACGTTCTGCTGTAGGTATCTGCCATCAACTCATTCGTACTGGCGTTGAGGATGACGGACAATCCATTGTAGGGGATATTCCATACAAGTTTTTTCCATCTTGCCAGTAATAAATCTTCAGCCAAGTCCATCCCAATTCCGGTGGATTGAAAGTCATCGGCTATTTGCTGCATTCTCTCTGTTATCCCGGCCTGAGAATATGCCGGCAGATATTCTCCTAATGTGATGTGTCCGTAGTCCAAATGCCGGATATGTCCTAACCCCACTTTATTGGAACACAGGAAGCACAAACCCCCAATTACTTTAACTTCACCGAGAATTTGGGCAACTTCTTCTTCTACACCTAACCCGTTCTGCAATACTAAGACTACGCCATTCTCTTTAACCACAGGTGGTAATAGCTGCGGTAGCAAATGGTTTTGTGTGGTTTTTAGTGCTACTACTACCACATCACATTTCGGCATCTTGGTGACATCGTTGTAGGCGTTGACTTGGGGAAGGGTAAAGTCGCCGTCTTTGGACTCGACGATTAAACCATGCTGACGGACATGTTCATAATCCCTCCTGAGTAAAAAGTGAACATCTAAACCCGCTTTTTGCAATTTAGCACCGTAAAACCCACCTAATGCACCAGTTCCTAGGATGCCATACTTGCGATCGCCTAGCGTAGTTTGCTGTCCACTCATGATTTTTTACCCAAGATTTTCTGATAATCATAGAGCAGTGTCTTAAAACCAACTGCATTGCACTTGTGATTTACCGTCATAGTTAAAAATAATTTTGTTAATAAAAATTCAAATTGTTTCACTATAATTTAAAATTTTTGGCAAGAGATCAGGAGAAAAAAATGGCTGATATTGTTGATATTGCTGTCGGTGCTGGTGCTTTTAACACTCTAGTAACTGCTGTACAAGCAGCTGGTTTAGTAGAAACATTAAAAAGTCCAGGGCCATTTACTGTTTTTGCACCCAATGATGATGCTTTTGCAAAATTACCACCAGGAACTATCCAAACTTTGGTGCAGAATATCCCTCAGCTAACGAGAATCTTAAAATATCATGTCGTACCTGGAAGGCTGAAACAGTCTGATTTAGCTGAACTTGGTACAGTTACATCTGTTGAAGGTTCAACCATCAAAATTGATTGTTCTGATGGTTTTGAAGTCAAAAATGCCACAGTTTTAGCAGCAGATATCGAAGCTGATAACGGCGTAATTCACGTTATTGATACGGTAATTTTGATGGGTTAATCGTTGTCTAGGTGGGCATTACCCACCTCAACTATTGCTTAATCATTGAGATTACTTATTACAAGCATAGTTAAAGACTTATGTATTTTAATTTATGTTAAATATATGCAGAAGCATTTACTTTAGATATATGCTGAGTTAAGTTGATATATCTAAAAATATATTGTGTTTTTTAGATGCCAACATTATCCCAACAGAATTAATGTTCGATTTTTATAATTTAGCCGAGTTCTCCCGTAATAACTGCCTTGGTATTTGTGCGTTTCTAATACCAGCCAATCTACTAACTACGTTGTTAACAATTATTTTGGCTGTCGTCGGTCGCCCGAATTTTCAAATTCGCCAAGCTGCCAGTTTTGCAAGTATTTTTGCCCTCTTAATGGTGCTACACGTATATAGTTGGTTCATCATTGGTGTGGTGATGCCTCCTACCTATATTTTGTTAGGGTTAGCAATTACCTGCTTACTCGCTAATGTTGCAGCTATCATTCTGCCCAAACGTCATCTTCAGGCCTCCACTATTTCCCAAAATGTCTAAATTAAATGGTGGTAGAGGACAGCAGGGAATTTCCCATAAATATCTGCCTCTACCGGTTTTGCTCAAAATCAATCAGCAGCAAGTGGGAGGAAATTCTCCACAACCAACTTTTAAACTTTAAACTTTTCCGTAATCCTCTTCATTGCTTCCTCTACATTTTCACGGCTGTTAAATGCAGAAATTCGGAAGTAGCCTTCGCCAGCCGCACCAAAGCCAGAACCGGGTGTACCGACAACATTGCAGGTATTGAGCAATTTATCAAAGAAATCCCAACTAGAAAGGCCATTGGGAGTTTTCACCCATACGTAAGGTGCATTCACACCACCATATACAGCTATACCGGCATCTGTGAGTTGTTCGCGGATGATTTTGGCATTTTCTAGATAAAAGCTCACTAAAGCCTTGATTTGGGCTTGTCCAGCTTCCGAGTACACTGCTTCCGCACCCCGTTGCACAATGTAGGATACGCCGTTAAATTTGGTAGACTGACGACGATTCCACAGTTTCCACAATTCAACATCAGCACCATCGGCGGCTTTAGCCGTTAAGGTTTTGGGGACAACAGTTAAAGCGCAACGTGTACCTGTAAAGCCTGCATTTTTGGAAAAAGAACGAAACTCAATGGCACAATCTCTCGCGCCTTCAATTTCGTAGATAGAATGAGGTAGCGATGGATCAGTAATATAGGCTTCGTAAGCAGCATCAAAGAAAATAATCGAGTTATTCGCCTTGGCGTATTCTACCCACGCTTGGAGATATTCTTTGGTGGCGGTTGCACCCGTGGGATTATTGGGGAAACAGAGGTAAATTAAATCGACTTTCTGGGAGGGAATTTCCGCTATGAAGTTGTTTTCGGCAGAAATTGGCAGGTAAACTAAACCCTCAAATTCGCCTTTTTCATTGGCAGTTCCAGTATGTCCCGCCATGACATTAGTATCGACATATACGGGGTAAACTGGGTCAGTGACAGCAATAGTGTTGTTATTACCGAAGATATCAAGAATATTACCTGTGTCGCATTTAGAACCGTCAGAAATAAAGATTTCCGAGGCATCAATTTCACATCCCCGTGCTTGGAAATCTTGAGCCGCAATTTTTTCCCTTAACCAAGCATATCCTTGTTCCGGGCCGTAACCTTGGAAAGTGGCGCGATCGCCCATTTCTTCCACAGCTTTAATCATTGCTGTGCGGCAAGCTTCTGGTAAGGGTTCGGTGACATCACCAATTCCCAAACGGATAATCTTAGCATCAGGATTAGCTTGAGCAAAAGCATTGACCCGACGCGCAATTTCTGGGAACAAGTAACCAGCTTTTAGTTTTAAGTAGTTGTCGTTAATGGTTGCCATAGTGAAGCAGAAAATAAGGCCTAGATAAAACAGCTTACCAGTCCTTTGCAAAAGGGTTTAGGGGTTTAGGGGTGTGAGGGTTTAGGGGTGTGGTAGAGAGAGACAAAAAGGTTTATGGAATTAGAGGCAGACTCTAACTAGGCACTAACTTGTGTAGAGTCAGTTTCTTTCTGTGATGTTTCTTCTTCAAACAGGGTTAAATCAAACCAAAAAGTAGTACCTACACCAACTTCACTGACCAAGTTTACTTTACTGTGGTGTCTTTCAATGATGTTTCTCACAATAGAAAGACCCAAACCTGTACCTTCTAAGGTGTGAACGCGGTTCTCCACACGGAAGAAACGGTCAAAAATGGCCTGTTGGTCTTCTGGCGCGATACCAATACCCGTATCAGAGACTTCTACTCGAACTTGTGGGGATTGATTGGGTAATAGGGCGTGGATATCTAGTTGATAGGCACGAATGGTTACTTTACCACCAGCAGGAGTAAACTTGAGAGCATTCCCCACCAAATTAGCTAAGACTTGCAGTAATAAATCATAATTACCCATAACTAGGGGCAAATTGGCAGTAACTTCTTGGAACATTTCGATACCTTTGTCCCTGGCGTTGAGTTGGTATGTCCGCAGGGTTTGATCAATAGCCTGGGCTAAATCTACACCGTAGAAGTTGTAAGTCTTGCCAGATTCTAGCTTTGATAAATCTAAAACATCATTGACTAAGCGAGTCAAGCGATCTGTTTCATGGTTTACGGTTTGTAAGAATTCCCGTTTTTCCTCTGCGCTTAAGTCTTCGCCGTAGTCGTGTAGAGTTTCGATAAAAGATTTGATATTAAATAAGGGCGTTCGCAGTTCGTGAGAAACGTTGCTGATAAATTGGCTTTTAGCTTCGTTGAGTTCAACTTCACGGGTAATATCCTGCACCGTGATAGCAATACCTTTGATACTCTCCCGTTGCAAATTGAGTACCGTAGTTAAGAGAATGCGGATAGTGCGCTTAATGGGCTGATTTAAGAGTAGACGAAACTCAGCACTTTCACATTCACCGGCAGCCATTTGAGATAAAGGTTTGGTGATTTCCATTTGAACTGTCGGTGGCAAATGATGTAAAACATTACTACCTACAACATCATCGCTACCTTCCCAACCAAAAATGCGCCTTGCGGTGGGGTTGACTAAAATCACCTGCATATTATTGTCAATCAAGACAGCACCATCGGCGATCGTAGATACTAGTGTTTCTAGTTTGGCCTTTTCAGCTGTGAGTTCCTCAATATTTTGTTCTTCATAACGCTCTAGGCGTTCCGCCATTTCATTAAAGTTAAAAATTAGCTCCCCTAATTCACCACCCAGAGGTAAGTCGATGCGCTGCTTAAAGTTACCTGCGGCGATTTGTTTTACCCCCACGAGTAGTTCTTTAATCGGCTTCGTAATAGTTAAAGCGTTAATCACTCCTGCCAAAATTACCATTACCCAAATTGTGATAAACACGGCAATGGTGACATCACGGGTGAAATTGGTAGAAATGACTGCTGTTTGGTTGGGGTTAATACCAATTGCTAATATGCCTAAGTATTTCTTATTAACGATCAGAGGCAGAAATACATCTGTCACAACCCCGTCAGGGGTCATGTGTTGCCGCACCATTGGCTTATCCCATTCTTCCGGGTAATCTTCTGGAAGTTCAATCCGTCGCTCAATGGTCAGCGAGTTTTCTACTTCAGGTTCCCAAAACGGAATACCAAAATAAATTTTCCCAGTTTCATCTGCGTACAGCATATAGCGGATACTAGAGGTGCTGCTATAAAAGCGTTGGGAAAATTTAGCTACCTCCGTCAGATTATTTTCAGCTACCAGAGGAGTAACATTAGCAGCTAGTAGTAGTCCCAAATCCCGCCCAAAGCGGGTGTCATTCATGCGAGCATCTTGCTGAATGGTATTCACCGCCCAGAAAGTTAGACCACTCATGACTAGAGAGACTACTAGAGTAGCCACAGCCAACAGTTTAGTTTGGAGAGTGAACTCTGACCACCAATTGGTGATCGCTTCTCGAATTGTTTTTAACAGCGACAACATTTCAAATAAAGTTGTTAGTAGTTTCGGTTATCAACCCCAACAACTAAAAAATTAACAGTTAATTCGACAAATATGCTAATTCGGGAAAGGGGAATGGGGAATTGGCATTGAGAATATAGCGGTTCTCGTTTGGGTGTAGCACAGTTTTTACCTCTCTCCAAATCTCTTTCCTTGTAGGAGCTACTGTGTACACACATCTCTGTTGCTCAGTGCAAAATGTGGCTGGCTTGATCCCCCTAAATCCCCCTTCAAAAGGGGGACTTTGATTCTTGTTCCCCCTTTTTTAAGGGGGGTTAGGGGTAGGGCTAATTCATGTTCTACAGAGAAAAATCAGACTCCTAATTTCTGCGTAGCCTACTTAGCGAAACAAAATAATCAAGAAACAAAAGTATTGGATTCCTAAATTTTCTCTGGCTACAAAGAATCAGCCCTAGGGTTAGGGGGGATCAAAACGTTGTCGGGCTAGGTTATTAGACTTGTGTGTACACCGTAGCCTACAAGGAGAGAGGCTTTGAGTTTTATTCCCCTTCCCTTGTAGGGAAGGGGTTAGAGGTTAGGTCTGTATTCCATTCAACTGCAAACCGCTATAGGTGTGAGGGTGTAGGGGAGAATGACTGATGACTATTGATTCAACACCCTATGACCAATATCTTTACGGTAATACATCCCTTCAAATTGAATTGATTGCAGACCAATGTAGGCGGTGGCCAGGGCTTGCTCAAAGTTATCTCCTACAGCAGTTACGTTTAAAACTCGTCCGCCATCTGTGACGATTTGATGTTGTTCGTTTAATTTTGTGCCGGCGTGAAAGACTGTAACTCCTTTGGCTTCTCCTTCTGCAATGCCTGTAATCACTTTACCTTTTTCGTAATCCCCTGGATAACCGCCAGAAGCAGCCACTACAGTGGCAGATGCGCCTTCATGCCAAGTGATGGGGGGTAATTCATTTAAACGCTGCTCTACACAAGCTAAAATCAGCTCTTCTAGGGGTGTGGCTAACAGTGGTAAGATCACCTGGGTTTCAGGATCGCCAAAGCGACAGTTAAATTCTAAAACCTTAAAGTTGCCATCGGGTGAAATCATTAAGCCAGCGTAAAGAATACCCCGATAATCAATGCCTTTTGCTTTTAAGGCGGCGATCGCTCTTTCTAAAACTTCTGTTTGCACCCTGTCCATAATTGCTGGCGTAGCAATGGGTGCTGGGGCATACGCGCCCATGCCACCTGTGTTTTCGCCTGTATCTCCTTCACCGATACGTTTGTGGTCTTGTGCTGGCAATAAAGGGCGAATTGTGATGCCATCAGTTATGGCTAACACCGAAACCTCTTGCCCAATTAAACATTCTTCAATCACAATAAATTCCCCTGCACTGCCAAACTGCCCTTGAAATATTGTTTCAATGGCGTTTTGTGCTTCTTCTACGGTGGCAGCTACAATTACACCCTTCCCAGCTGCTAAACCATCAGCTTTGACGACAATCGGCGCGCCTTGAGCCTGCACATAGGACTTAGCGGCGGCTGCCTCAGTAAATACCGCAGCCTTCGCTGTAGGAATTCCTGCTTCTTGCATCAAGGCTTTAGCCCAAGCCTTACTCGCTTCAATCTTGGCACCGGCTCTAGTGGGGCCAAATACTTTTAGTCCTTTGTCTTGTAGATAGTCGGTAATACCTTTAGCTAGGGGTACTTCTGGCCCTACTACCACCAGCGAAATCCTGTGATCTATAGCGTATTGACTAATACCTGCAAAATCATCCACTGCCAAGGGGATGTTTTGGCAACGCGCCATAGTAGCTGTACCGCCATTACCGGGTACACATACAACTTGACCAACTTGAGGCGATCGCAATAACTTCCAAGCCAGCGCGTGTTCGCGTCCACCATTCCCTATAACTAAAACTTTCACTGATTTCCTCTTGCGTCCCTTGCGAGTAAGAATGCCTGATGGCTGCGGATCAATTTTTCACTAATTCTTACCTTGATGCAAGTCTCTCACAGGTATGGGTTTTTTTGAGGTATAGGAGTATAAGGGAAAGAACGAATTTAAATTGTTTCTCTCTTAAACCTTATCAACCCTTATACCCTGACATCATGAAAAGTCTTTTTGTGTAAGTCCTGTCAGTCAAGAATGACGATTCAGGATCATCGATATTAACCTATAAGTATTCTGAATTAAAAATAACAATACAAATAGAGAACATGACTAAAGTTATTGTCACTGGAGCAGCAGGATTTATTGGCTCTCACCTAGCTGAAACCTTGCTAGGACAGGGAAAACAAGTAATCGGTATTGATGAACTGAACGATTACTACGATCCCACATTCAAACGTAAGAATATTGCTCATTTACAAAGTTCACCTAACTTTACCTTAATTGAGTACGATATTCAGAGTTTAGATTGGTCAAAACTATTACAAGATGTAGATGTGGTTTACCATCAGGCTGCTCAGGCAGGAGTCAGAGCCAGTTGGGGAAAAGGTTTCCGCGCTTACACTGAACGCAACATCAACGCTACACAAGTCATTTTAGAAGCGGCTAAAGATGCCAAACAATTAACGCGATTTGTGTTTGCATCCACATCTAGTGTCTATGGCGATGCTGAAACATTACCCACCCATGAAGGTATTCCCCCCCAACCTGTTTCTCCTTATGGCATCACG
Organism: Trichormus sp. M33_DOE_039; assembly: GCA_015296085.1. Lineage (GTDB taxonomy): Bacteria > Cyanobacteriota > Cyanobacteriia > Cyanobacteriales > Nostocaceae > Trichormus. Next base: position 42,655 of record DVDT01000083.1, read on the forward strand.
AAACTAGCTGCCGAACGTTTATGTGGGCTATATCACAAAAATTTTGGTGTGCCTTTTGTGGCTCTGCGTTATTTCACCGTTTACGGCCCTAGACAACGCCCGGATATGGCTTTTCATAAGTTTTTCAAAGCTGTTTTAGAAAAAGAAGCAATTCCCATTTATGGTGACGGACAGCAGACACGAGACTTCACTTTTGTCAAGGATGCTGTAGCTGCGAATTTAGCAGCTGCTACTGTACCCCAAGCTGTGGGTGAAATTTTTAATATCGGTGGTGGTAGCAGAGTAGTTTTAGCGGAAATTCTCAACACAATGGAAGAAATTGTGGGTCAACCCATCAAGAGAAACCATATAGACAAAGCAATGGGAGACGCTAGACACACGGCTGCTGATGTTTCTAAGGCACGGCAAATTTTAGGATATCAACCCCAAGTTACTCTTCAGGAAGGTTTAAGGCAGGAATGGCAATGGGTGAAAGCTTTGTATAGTTAAGCCATTGCACTTGGAATTACACAGTTACTCATGGGGTATGTTGACTGTTAGTGCTAGTAGGTTGTTGGGTAGTGCGATCGCGCTACCCAATCCAAAGATAAATTTTGGGTTAAACTTCACCTCACCCATGTAACGACCTTTTAGGGTTGTTTGACTTTCGGTTTAATTTTAGGACTAGGAGTAGCAGCACTGGCTGCGGTTGGTTGATTTGCTATTTTTAATTCTTCTTGCAGCATTCTCTGATAAATCTTGGGTAAGGACTTACTAATAGAATTAGTTTCTATGCCATAACCCAAGCTTGTCCAAGTGGGGGAAAGTCGGCGCAAAACTTCGTTGAGTTTTCCTTGGCGCAATAGTTGGGAAATATCAACTCCCCAAACACTGGAATCATTCAACCAACGATAAACTACTACGTCTTGATATTCTGGTTCAAAACTGTAATTAGACCAAAACATCATTTGTCCTGGTTTGGGGTGATAGCGGGGAGCAATATGATACCAAGTAGTGTTGATGATTTGATATCTGCCAGCAGCCGTGGAACAATTACCTGTGTTTGGCCCTACGGGAATGGTGACGCATATTTCAGGATGTTTACTTAGGTCAGTGATTTGCTGTCCACCATACAACAGAGAATAGGGACGCTTGCTATTGGCTTCACTGGCTGAAATGGTTCGCATCAATGCACGGACATGGGGGTCGCCACCTTGCATCACCAAAGGAGGTAAATTATTACCAAAAATGGGATCAGAGGGCGATCGCAAATCCCCAAACACGTACCATTGAAATAAGTAAACAAAGCCGAGTAGTGCGGCTATGGGGCCGATAAATTTTTCAACACCTTTGAGTTCAACGCTTTTCAGAGTCTTACTCCTTGCAAATTCTCTCTCTTAGCTAACAACAACAATGGACGCATCTATTTCGGTAAAGTTCAAAAAAGACTAACATTGCTGAAATAATTCCCCGAAGCTTTTAGGACTGGCTTCTGGTTTAGCGACTATCTCCACGATCTTATTGTGTGCGGCTGGTTCAAATAGTGCTGCTACACAAACTTGGGCAACTTTTTGTCGAGGAAGGCTACCTTCAAATAAGGTATCAGCCCCCTGCATGACGATCGCATCAGCATTGTCTTCATTTTTTAAGCCGCCAGGACGGACGATTGTATAAGTCAGTCCACTTTTTTGTAGATACTCTTCTGCCTGTTTTTTCCATACTAAGATTAACCAAAACAAGTTCAACGGATGGAAAAATTGGGAGACGCACAAAGAAGTGACTAGGACAAAGTTTTCAATCCCTTTGGCTTTGGCCACATCCACTAAATTTTTAGTGCCTTCAAAATCTACCTTGTAAGGGCCAGTAACATCAAAACTGGGTTTTGCACCAGTGGCACACAGAACTATTGTACTATCCCCTAAGGCAGTCGTTAAGCTTTGTGGGTTTAATACATCACCCACCACTAACTCGGCATCTGATGGCAAAATGGCTCTAGCTGCCTGTATATCCCTGACTAAAGCACGCACAGGAATATTACGTGCAACTAACTCTTGGACGATGCGGCGACCTGTTTCACCTGTTGCTCCGGCTACAAATGCTTTCATCAGAAACGTTATCCTGGGAAACTAGTGTGTGCTTGATCAGTTTTATATTTTAGTGATTTTATGAAGTTTGTGACAAAATCATAAGCTTTCAGTCAAAATGAAAGTTTAGTGCTAACCGACCCAACCAACCTGGGAATCATTAATATAGACCAACGCCAAGCTAGAGGGGAATGCTTCATGCTTTCGACAAACGGCGAATATCAATCTTTAGAAATTACAGAAACAGTTGTTCCCGTTGCTGCTAAACTCCCAGACACCAAAGACACGGGTACAGAAATCACTACAGATACTCAAACCAGATTTTATGGTCGTTATGCCGACTGTATGGAAATGTACGCTCCAGCACAAACAGTTGGCGAATATCTGAACGCTCATGCTAGTTGGTTTACCCGTTGTGCTGAACCCATGAAGGTACAGCCTTTAGGAGAAAATGGTTACGCTTTAATTATTGGTCGTTTTGGTGCGTTTGGTTATGAAGTCGAACCGAAAGTCGGTTTGGAACTTTTACCTCCCGAAGACGGAGTTTATCGCATTCACACAATTCCCATTCCTGATTATCAAGCACCTGGTTACGATGTAGACTATCGAGCATCTTTACAGTTCAAGGAAGATGTGGGTGGAGTCACACGAGTGGAATGGGAGTTAGATTTGGTCGTTTGTCTGCATTTTCCGCGATTTATCAAGCGTTTGCCCCATTCTTTAATTCAGTCTACAGGCGATCGCTTACTAAACCAAATCGTCCGTCAAGTTTCCCGCCGCCTCACTCGCAAAGTCCAAGAAGATTTTCACCAGACTTTTGGTCTGCCTTTTCCAGATCATTGCCAGAAAAAGCGGTAAGTTAGCCATTAGTCATTAGTTCTCTGATTTTCAGTTTTCAAGATAGGACGAAAATTTTTCTTGTTGTCTCTGTGTTTCAAAATCATCTTTTGCATCACTAGGACACAAAAACCATACAGGATGAAGTACGAGTTTTGAACTGGTGACTAATGACTAATGACTAATGACTATGCCTTAGAAAGAATTCTCTGGACAATTTCTACACCGGTGATCGCTTGCCAGGTAAAAAGTCCTAAAATCACGAAATTTAAGATAATGTGAGTCACTCGCGCCCAGTTTGCGCCTTTTTGCATAAAAGGAGATAGGGCCGCAGAAAAGGCAATTAAACCTGTTATCCCTAAACCAGCCAATAAGTGTGGCCCTACAAATAACTTGCCGTTATTAATGTAGGTGACAGCCATCCCACCAATCGCACCAGCTACCATCAAAGCCAAAATTAATGAGCCAATTTGGTAGTGTTTGATGTTATATCTACCTTTAATTAATTCTTTCTTTTCTTCCCCTTGCGCGTTGCGAGTACGCTGTACTTGTAGGCCTAAGTAAGCAGCATAGAGTGAGAGTGCTAGTAACACCCACATAATTAACGGGTGAAAGAAATTTAGCCAATATTTAACCGAGGCAGACAGTTCCAAAGTCATCGTGTTCTCGCCCAATTCTTAAATCTTAATAAAAATTAGCACAATTCCATGTACCGTGCTTGAGAAGGTAGGAAGTCAGAAAGGACAAGGGAGATGAGGGAGACAAGGGAGAATATTATTTAAGATGCGCCATTCCCAATGCCCAATGTCTTGCCAAAGTACCTAAAGCATCTGAGACTAAATTCTGAGACTGAATAAACAACATTTCCCAGTCGGAACTGATTCATGATTGAAAACAATGATGCTTTGCTGCTGAAGGCTGCTAAAAGTGGTGATTTGAAGCGGTTGGATGCGCTATTGGCTGAGGGTGCAATGGTAGATGTGTGCGATCGCGATGGTACTACGGTGTTAATGTTTGCTGCTAATCTAGGCTATACCGAAATTGTGCGATCGCTCTTGGATGCAGGGGCAAATATTAATTTAGTAAGAAAACGCTACGGGTTGACGGCGTTGATGTTGGCGGCTAGTGCTAATCAACTAGATATTGTGCAACTGTTAATCTCTAGAGGGGCTGATATTAACGCTACTAATGAAGATGGTAGTACAGCATTGATGGTGGCTGCACTCAAAGGTCATAGCAACGTGGTGCGAGTTTTGTTGACGGCTGGGGCTGATGTGAATTTAGCCGACAATGATGGTGATACAGCCTTGAAACTAGCTGTGAAGCATGGACAGGCAGCAGTGGTGCAACTGATTTTACAACATGGTGCAGATGCTAATAGCCAAGATGAGGAAGGTGAAACCCTGCTGATGATTGCAGCAGAATTGGGATATTTAGAAGTAGTCCAAACATTAATGGCGGGTGGGGCTGACGTAAATTTACAAAATACAGATGGGGGGACTGCGTTGTTTGCAGCTGCGGCAACTGGACAGGGAGCGATCGCAGCTAAATTAATAGATCAAGGTATTCAAGTTAATCATCAAGACAAAGATGGCGAAACTGCCCTACACCTCGCTGTAGTGGAAGGCTATCTGGATGTAGTACAAGTTTTACTCAATCGCGGTGCAGATCCCCAAATTACAAATCATCTTGGTGACACACCCTTGTTAGTAGCAGCATTGCAGGGGCATAGTCAGCTCGTCCAAATATTACTAAATTCCGGTGCAAACGTACATGGGGATAATCTGGGTGAGACTCCTTTAATTTTAGCTGTCTCCCAAGGACAGACCGAAACAGTCAAAGTATTGTTAGATTATGGTGCGGATGCTAACGTTACAGCCAATGATGGCAAAACTGCTTTAATTAAGGCAGCAGAACGCAACTATCCAGGGATAATTCAATTATTATTAGCCAAGGGTGCAAATATTAATGCTCAAGATGCAGCTGGGGCTACAGCCTTGATGTGGGCTGCTTCTGGAGGGTATGGTAAAGCGGTACAAGTATTGCTAGCATCTGGGGCAGATATGAATTTAAAAAACCGTGGTGGTTATACAGCTTTGATGCTGGCAGAATTTAATGGTTATCGAAATATCGTACAGATTTTCAAGGAAGCAGGGGCGCAGGAGTAATCAACAATTCAAAATTCACGCATACCCTACAGGTAGGCTTACGCCTCCGTTAGTTATATCATCTCTGAGAGATCAGGAAAGCTATTTACAAAATTTGGGTTTCTCCCCACCCATACACCCTTTTTTATAAAGTAAGATGCCTTATCTGAGTATCTAAAGTTCGAGCAATAACTAAGCAAGAAAAATCAAAAAAATCTGTTGTTTTTGAGACAAATTTTATCTAGAATTTGCTTATAAAATGAGTCAATTGAGACAACTTGACAACTAGTAAAAAACACGGTATTAAATTAAATACTAAAGGAAGTTTAAAAAATCTGTTTCAGAAATGAGAAACAAAAATCTCAAAGTTAAGTCATAGCTTTTATAAAGTAGCTATGGCAAATGTGCGAAGAAATTGAAACACCGAAAGTAGACCAGGTAAAACATTTGCGCTTCACGGATGCCAAAGAAGCCTAATTAGAGAAGTATATTTACTTTCTAGTCTTTACCTTGTCATTCCTCCGGCGTTTCCTACTGTGCTAGATATGCTCAATATATAGTTTTTCATTTCTGTTAACAGTATTCTAGCTATCAGTTTTTCGGTATTTTAATAAACGCCAAAAATTCAGAACTTACTCATGTAATTAGAAACCGAAAAACTGAAAGTGCCAAACTCTACCGCATAGAAATTTAGGAGTGTAAAAGATTCCTCAACAAAATTCATCACTACCGAAATTGTGGATAGGAGTTGGTTGTACATCAGGTATTTCTGCTGAGTTATTAGTATTAGCAATCGAGCAAGTCTGGCAAAATTATGAATTGCCAAAAATGGCGATCGCTGGTGTTGCGACTATTGATATCAAAGCTAGAGAAACTGGTTTAGTAGAGTTTTGTCACAGCCATAACTTACCTTTAAAAACCTTTCCCGCCGAGATGTTGTCTCAAGTTGTAGTGCTTAATCCTGACGAGGCGATCGCTAAGATAGTGGGAACGCCCAGTGTAGCTGAAGCAGCAGCGATTTTAGCAGTCTCTCAAGTTCATTCGGCAGTAAAGCTTTTAGTCCCCAAACAAATTATCCGCTTACCAGAGCAACCAGGAGCAGTAACAATTGCCGTTGCTCAGAGATTGGGTTGTCAGGGTATAGGGTTTTAAGAGTAGAGAACAGTTGATTGTTGACTCATGGCTAATGAATATTTTACAGACGCGTAGACGCTCATAAGAGCAGCTTCTCGTCTCTAATAACTAGCGACAATTTACTCTTCAATTGTCCTAAGAATATAGTTAATCACGCTAGAGACTACAGACAAGACAATTGATCCCAAAAAAGCCGCTAAAAAGTCTTTAATTATAAAATCAGGACTAGGCGTAAGAATGCTGGCTAACCAAAGCAAAAAAGCATTCAGTACAAACGTAAATAACCCGAAGGTCAATAGAGTAATAGGAAATGCCAAAATACTTAAAATTGGTCTGACAAAAGCATTAACTAACCCCATTACTGCCGCAGCAAGCAGCGCAGCGACAAAACTCTTCACAACAAATCCCGGTACAATATGGGCTGTAATTAACAAAGCTACCGCAGTACCTAACCAAGTCAATAGAAAATGTTTCATATTTTGTTGACAGACATTAGCCTCAGAGCCAAGATACAAAAATAAATACTAGTTGGTAATTGCTAATTTATTTTGCCAATTACCAATTACCGACTATCACACAGCATAGATATGTTGATTTTCTGAGCAGTCATGAGATCAACGCCGCTGAGAAGAACGCCGCAACAGAGCCTCCCAAGTAGCACCGCCCACTACACCATCAGGCTCTATCCCGTAGCGTTTTTGTGCTGCTTTCACAGCCTCTTCAGTCATCAAACCAAAATACCCATCTACACCACCTTTGAGCAAACCTAGCTGACTCAATCTGGTTTGTAATTTAGTTACTTCCGCATTACTCATACCTACCCGCAAAATCGGCCATCCTTCTGAAGTGTACTGTACGCCAGCAATACGGTTAGCCGGCGGAGTAGGGTTAGGACGAGTTGTAGTTGTGTTTTGTCTAGCAGTGGTGCTAGGTCTAGAAACAGGTTTAGTCTTGACCACCTGATTCGTCACAGGCTTAGTATTTGTCCGGTTGGAAACAGGCTTAGTACCAACAACTTGATTCGGAGCAGACCGGGGATTCGCTGGTCTTGGCTCAGGCCTATTATTAATAGTGGTAGCAGCTTGAGTAGGAACAGGAAAACTACTTGTGGGGTTAGTTGTCGCGGTTGGTGTTGATGCTACAAATGGTTGATTGGGAAAAAGTCTTTGCCAAGTAGGCGCATCTACAACACCATCAGGAGTCAAACCCACCGTTTGTTTAAATCGAGAAACAGCATTGGCTGTAGCCTCATTGTAATTACCATCGACTGTACCGGAATAAAAGCCCAAAAGCTTCAGAGCCGCCTGAAGTTCAGAGACACGTTCGCCTTGACTACCAACCTTGAGAGTAGGACGGGTAATCCCAACTTGTTGGGCAATTTGTTGGGGTGCCGCTACTGCTTCTACAGCAGATAAGCCAAGGAAAACAGACGAACAAGAAAACAAGAGTAACCAATAAAACTTACTTGTGCTGTAACAGCGAAATGTCTTGAGTGAATCTAAGTAACTCACAATACCTGCTGTCAGGCTACCTTTCATGGAAATTGCTCCCAGAACTTCTGTTGCTAATATTACAACCGCTTGAGGCTATTGATAAAGGCAAAAGGCAAAAGGTGAACCACTGCGTTGGGCGGCTTTGCCGACTTGCTACAAGTCGGGCAATGCCCGACTTGTAGCAAGTGGTGTTAGCGATGCTCCCAGAGTCACCCGTTAGCGCAGCCTCTCGTAGAGAAGGGTAAAAGTAAAAGGATTTTTTGTCTTTTTACTGTTCTAGCCTTCTGCTTCATAACTCAGCACTCAGAATTGCGCGGTTAATTGCTTCTTCTTGACCTACTAAAGAGACATAAGGTTTCTGGAAGTAGCGACGCGCTGCTCTTAAGGTGTCTTGGGGAGTAACAGCATTAGTCAGTTCTTGAAATTTTCTATCAAAGTCAATACCTAAACCTAAAGTTTCGTACCAACCGTATATTTGAGCAATCTGCCCGTTGGTTTGTTTACCCAAAGCATACTGCCCTAAAATTTTGTTTTTGGCAGTTTGTAGATTGGTTGCAGACAATTCTGTGGTACACAGTAACTCTACTTCGGTACGTAATCCTTCTAAGGCTATGGTTGTGTTTTCTGGGGCTGTACCCATATAAACTAAAAATGAGCCTGGATATAGCTTAGTTGGGTAAAATGCTGATACTTCGTAAGCTAAACCCCGCTTTTCTCGTAATTCCACAAATAGGCGGCTAGATAAACCATTACCTAAATAAGTAGATAGCAATTTTAACGGCGCGTAATCAGCAGAATTTACTGCTGCACCCAAATAACCCAGCATGACGATAGATTGCTGTGTCTGTACAGGCTTGAGTTGGGATTGTGGCTCTACTGGAATTTCCGGTAAATTAATTACAGGTATTGCTTGGTCTGGAATTTGCCAATCACTAAATACTGATTCAACTACAGCTACCGCTTCATCACAAGTAATGCGCCCAGCAATACTAATTACTATATTGTCTGGACGAAAATAAGTTTGGTGATACTCGAATAAGTCTGTTTGGGTAATGTTGCTGACGCTGTTTTCATCACCCATGACTGACAGTGCATAGGGATGATGTTGATAAATTACCCGCCGTATTTGCTCCATCGCCAGGGTAAAGGGCTGTTCTTTTTGGGAACGAATATTATTGATAGTTAAACGCCGTTCTAGTTCTACTTGAGTGGTGGGAAAAGTAGGCGATCGCAAAATTTTTCCTGCCAATGATAATATCTGAGGAAAATCCCCTGTCACCGTCTTTAACGACATCAGAAAATAATCAGTCGATGTATCTGCGCTCAAACTAGCTCCCACAGATTCGACTTCTTCTGCGATTTCCATGCTAGAAAGTCCATCACATCCTTTAGTGAGGACTGCTGCTAACAAATGCGCTAAACCAGCTTTTTCACGTTGTTCGCAGCAACTACCGGCACGAATGAAAATTCGCCCGGCAATAATATCCGCAGCTGGATTTTCTGATACTAGTACAACAATACCATTGTTTAAGACAGTGCGATGGATATGGGAGTTGTTAGATACAGAAGGATTCACAGTTTGAGTCATTAGTTATTAGTCATTAGTTATTAGTTCTTTCCCCTATTCCCCTACAGCCTATGCCAAAACCTAACAAGGTCTCATAACAGTTACAGCGTAATCTTGCACTGAAAGATATTGTTGAGCTAATTGTTGCAGTTCTTGGGCAGTGAATGTTTGAATTTGTTGGGGATAGGTAACAGATAACTCAGCTTGGGCAATTGTATTGTAGTATCCATACATCCCACTCAACTGATTTGGTGTTTCGGTAGAAAAAGCGTACTCATTGCATAACAGTCTGCGTGTGCGAGCTAATTCTTGCTCATTAATACCTTGGTTGTGGATATCATTCAAATGCTCAATAATTAATGTTTCCACTGTTTCTAGATGTTCTGGTTCTACCCAAGCCGTAATTGTAAATAAGCTTGACTCACGTTGCAGGGAGAAATTACTGCAAATTCCCTGCACTATTTGCAATTCTTCGCGCAAATCTCGCACTAAGCGAGAAGTCCGTCCTTCTGCTAATAATACTGACAATAAATCTAAACCATACGCTGCACGCAGTTGTTCTACCCCTGGTACTAGCCACCCTATCAAAAGCCGTGCTTGTTCTAAGTGTGGCAAATACAATTCTTGGCGGCGCACTCCGCTAATGATAGGTTGAGTTACTGGTTTGGCTAGTGGACATTCTCCACGTTCACCAAAATTAGCAAATGAGCTGTTAACCAAATCCCATGCTAGCTGTTGACTAATCCCTCCTGCCATCACTACTGTCATGTTTTCGGGTTGATAGTATGTGCGGTGAAAACAGCGCATCGCCTCTGGTGAATGCTGCATCAATTCTTGTTCATTACCCAAAATTGAACGTCCGTAAGGGTGATCTTGGTAGACGCTTTGCAGCAGAGATTGGAAACCTACCCAATCAGGATCATCATAACAAGAGCGGATTTCTTCTAAGACTACATCCCGTTCACGGTCAAACTCATCCTCTGGAATGGCGGCGTTTACTAGTAGTTCTCCCAAGTGAGGCAGGGTATCTTCTATATAAGCAGCAGCAGTAGTTAGGGAATAGTTAGCATAATCGTAGCTTGTTGCCGCATTACTGACACCACCTGTATTTTCGATATTGTGGTCGAACATTCCCGGATTGAGGGTGGCTGTACCTTTAAAAATCATGTGTTCTAAAAAATGCGCCATGCCAAACCACGGTTCTGGCTCATGTATAGTTCCAGCCTTTACCCAAACATCAGCCACCACTACAGGCGTAGAGGGAATTTCTTGATGAATTAACGTTAAACCATTATCTAGCCGGAAAACCGACGCTGGAAATACAGGATTTGTCAGTTGCGATTTTAACAATTTTTCTATTTTTAACTAAAAATAAAGTTAGTTTTTAGATATCTTAACTCTGATTTGTACTCAATTAAGCATCATATGATACAACTGGAGCTAAACATTTTTGAAGTTGTTGACTGGGAATATCAAAATATTAAAGCTCCCAGGTTTCATCAAACTTGGGAGCTAAAAATTTTAAGTTCACCGCAACGCCGTTTTACCTAAGTTTATGACCTGGTTAAACCAGGTGGGAACTGATTTTACTCGTTTAAAGTTTCCGGGTACACGCCCGGTCTACTGCCACAAGAAACATTTAGTTCCCTTTTTCTTAAAGACATAGATCAAAAAACTTGATGGCAGTCACCAACGTCGCAGTGACTCACTCATTATAGCTTTTCAGAACGGATTGTGTACAAATTGGTCAATAGTCGATAGTTAACAGTTCTTTATCCCCTAAACCCCTACACCCCTACACCCTTAATTCTTCAACTGGAATACCAGATATATTCTATGGTCTGGGCAATTTCAGAGGCTAGGGTTTGGTTCTGATTCTCTAATAAAACGGTGACGTGTCCTAGTTTGCGGCCTGGGCGAGATTCTGTCTTACCGTACCAGTGGACGCGGGCTTGGGGAATAGCGGCTAATTGCTGGCGTTTGTTTTGGTAGTCGCTTTGAGAGGTTTCATAACCTAATAAATTGACCATGACAGCAGTTGCATACTGCAAGGTGGGATTACCTAGAGGTAGGCCACAAACGGCTCTTAAGTGTTGCTCAAATTGGGAGGTTTCACACGCATCTAGGGAAAAATGCCCGGAATTGTGAGTGCGGGGAGCGATTTCGTTGACTAATACTTTCCCGTCGGCTGTGAGAAATAATTCAATGCCAAACACTCCTACTACTTGGAGACTGTTTAATAATTTATAGGCGATCGCTTCTGCTGTGGCGACTTGCTCAGGTGTAATCTCCGCGGGGGCGATGACTCGCCGACATACTTGTTGTTCTTGCTGTGTTTCTACCACGGGATAGATGACAACTTCGCCATCTACACTCCGGGCTGCGATTATGGCTAATTCCCGTTCAAAGGGGATAAATTCTTCTACTAAAAATAGAGTTGGGTTGTTGCTGCTTAACTCTAATTTCTCTTGTAAAGTGGCTAAATCACGAATGATGAAAGTTCCTTGTCCGTCATAACCGTGACGACGAGATTTTAAAACTATCGGGAAATCTAAGTCTGCAATTTTGGCTGCTAAATCTTCCTGTGGTTCAATGGCAAAAAATTGGGGAACGGGTAGCCCTAAATCACTTAAATAACGACGTTGATGGTATTTATCTAACAAGGGTGCTAAGGCTTCTAACCTGGGACGGAAGCAGACACCTTGGTTTGCTAGTTGTGATAACGCCTCTAAATCAACAAATTCATTTTCAAAGGTGATGACATCGCTTTTGGCTGCTAACATTTTTGTGGCATCAGCATCATCTACTGCTGCCAATATGGTATCTTGGGCGATCGCAACGGCTGGATCTTGATTGCTAGGAGTCTGCACTATCAACTCTACCCCTAGCTTTTGCGCTGCACCTCCCATCATCCAGGCTAGCTGTCCACCACCAATTACACCTACACGTTTCATTAACATCCTAAAGAATCACGAGTTTCTACACCTGTTTGCGAATTTACTCCGCTAGCTTTTGTACAAAGTTCTCTGATTTGTGCCTTGTCTAAAATTGCATCTGTAAAGTCTGCGCCTTCTATGTTCACATTATTAAAGATGGCACGGAGTAAAAGAGCTTCCTTTAAAACGGCATCGCTTAAATTAGCCCCTGTTAAGTTTACCTGATCCACCATTGCATTAGTTAAATCTGCTCCGTGGAGGTTGGCTTGTGTCATTACGGAAGCACTTAATACTGCTCCCCGCAAATCAGCACCGGTAAAGTTAGTCATTTCTAAGTTAGCGTTAGAAAACTCCGCCGCTTGCAAAATATCACCGGAAAAATCATGTCGAGATAATTCTGCGTTGCTAAATGATAGGGGATGTGTCCAGTCTACTGCCCCCGCTGGTAACGGCAAGCAAAATATCATGATCCCCAAGACTAAGATTAATCCTTTATGCCAAAACATCTTTAGGTAATTAATTTGCTGCTTCATTTTGCGGTTTCCTGATTATCAAGTGTTTTGGATAACTAATAGCTTAACATTTTGTTATAAATGATATGCGATCGCATCTGCTGGGCAGCTACGTCATAGCCTATACCCTAAAGCCTAAATATGCAGATATTTATGACTTATGGACAGCTAGATACAACTCTAGATAGTAGATAAATTATTAAGCGATTAGATATATTTAGATTTAGTCAAATAAATTAATCAATTGCTCAAAGGTTGATTTACAATTCTTGATTTTATATTTCTATTTTTACGATATAAATAGTTTGAATTGAGATTTAGCGAGCGCTATGGAATTTACAATTCTTCAATTTGATATTTTCCAAGTAAAGTTTATTGTCAATTATGTTTTATAGGGAAGATTGACTGTTAGTCTTTTAATCATGGTGAGCATTAAGCACATAGAGCATAATCTTGTGATGCTTAATCAGCTCTATATGGGGAGTATTAACCATAGTTTCATAGTGACTGCTGAACTATTGAGTCAATCTGTTTGACCAGATTTATTTTTCCTCACTAAACAAATTCAACAAGTCTAATAATTAACTGCAATTATGACACACTACTCTATTGAATGGATCGAAGCATGGTGCGAAGAAAATGGCTGGACAGAACTATTTGTAGAGCGACGTAATCATTATTGGGCGTTTCCTCCAGGTTGTGTCATGCCTGAACCAATTCCTAATCATGTTCTCAGAAGAATTAAATCTGAGAAGGGACTCACATTTGAAGAGAAAATCTGGTCAATGTCAGCAGTAGTTAGTACAGTGTTAGCGGTTGTTTCTACTTTTGTGCTGAGATGTCCCATGCCATTAGTTTTTGCCTTTGCTGTCAATGCAGTTACAGTGGCACAACTTGAACCAGAGGATGTCTAGATTATTCAATTTGGTTATTACTCCTCTATACTGCTCTTGGCATCACCTCCAGGCAAGAGCAGTTTTTAATTTGATGATATTTAAATACAAAAACTTAGATAGTTTAATTGTGGGAATTCCTCAACCATTCATCGGTCATTTGAGGAGATTTTAAGTGTATGACTGATAGATGGGAATACTCTGGTTGCTGAAATAGCATAGGATATTTTTTGCGATTGTCGTGATAGGTTCGCAACATCCATAAGATAATAGAATCCTGGCTGAAAAAAGATATTTGAATAGTTTCACGATTACCATTCCAAAGTTCTTCCTGTTTCCAAGACCGTCGCAGTGTTCTTGAAAGAAGTCGCCCCATAACTAACAAAAAAGAGTAATCAAGAAATACAACTGTGTCAGCACGACTCCAAATAATATTACGAACTTTACTATAGTTCCCGTCTACAACCCAGCGATCGCCACTCAAAGCTTCTGTGACTCGTTCTTGAAAAACTTGATCCGCAACAGATGTCCAATTTGCTTCCCAGTGCAGTGCGTCTAACTCAATGTGAGGAATTTGCAACTTTTGAGCAACTTTTCGCGCTAAGGTTGTTTTTCCTGAACCAGTAGTACCAACAATAGAAATCCTCTTACCGCAAATCTGAAAATTTTCTTGCATAAATAACTTGTGATACATCATTACAACTGCAATTTACTGTAGGTCAGCACTTGCAACCTGCGTTTGATTGTTAAACTTCAGATTTATAATCAGAATTTATTAGTTATCTACTAATTACTTTTTATTTTTACCTCTAATTAAATTCTACTTAAACTCACTACCTCAAGATTAGGTTGGCTACAGGCAATTTGGCCATTTTTCCTTGAAATGCCAGGAATAGAATCACTTATTGTTATCACTGATAAAATCAGTGATTAATTCCTATTGGCAACCCAAAAGGGGTGAAAAAAGTTCAAGAATAAAGATTTTAGCACGTTGAAGTGTGCATTGCATCAACAGTTTATGGTGAGGAAAACAAACATGAAATTCGGTTCACAACTAGTTCTTGCTACCGCTAGTTTGGCTTTGGGATTTGCGAGCGTAGATATAAAGCCAGTATCAGCGGCTATTGTTAATTATGCTTTTACAGTTGATAGTCCCACTCAAAAAGGCAGCGGCTTTTTTAGCTTTGATGACTCAACTTTTATTGATAATGCGGCAATAGTTCAGTCTCTTTCTTTCCAGTTTGAGGGTGATTCTAATATTTACACAGAACAAGATGATCTCAACTACCCAGAATTTCCTATTGTCTTTCTAAACAATTTTTCTACAGGGCAAACATCTTTTGCTTTAAATTATCTCTTTGATGATCAAGCTAATCCCGGTAGTTCTATTAACTATGAAATCGCTGGGGAGGATTTTACGATTTATTCTCCAAATTCCCCCAATTTTGAAGTAATATCTGGTACAGTTTCTTATACCAAAGTTCCTGAACCCACGATGATAGGAGGCTTTATCTTAGCTGGTACTGTTACCTTGCTCAAGAAGAAGAAAAAAGTCACAGCTAGATAAAGACGAAAAATAAGATTTGCTTATTTTCTATTTATGAATGCAAAGTTTATCAAGTATGGCTTTGCTTATGAGGACATATATCCATGCAAATCCACTAGAGCATCAACCATTATATTGGAATAATGAAGAATGATAAATTGATAATTCATTCTTCATTTTTTATGCAGATCAATTTATTAAATAAGTATATAAAATAAACATAATTTATAAATACAAAAAATTAAGTTTATATTAACCTTGTCTTGATTAATAATTAATCTCTAACCAGTAAGTTTTGACGTGCGAATATAACAACTAACACATCAATACCAGTCATAAAAACTGGGAATAAAAACTTAATTGAGGTAAGTAATCACTACCAATTATTTAAGAGTAAGTAACAGGTTTAAATTAGAAAATAACAATAAAATCTGACTTACTTAATTGTTTAATTGGGAATTGGTATGAAAACTCGCCTGCATTATTGGTGTTAGCTGTTGCAATGCTGCAAATTATTTGTTAGTCAGGAGTAGAGAATGGTAGATTACCGTAATATTCAGAAGTTCCTGCAAAGCCGCATCAAGCGACGTAACTTAATGATCGGAGCAGGAGCATTTACTGGTTTAGCTATTGCCAGCCAATTTCCTCATCAACAAGCGATCGCTAAAGGCAGATTTTCAGATTATCCTTTTAAACTGGGCGTGGCATCAGGTGAACCCTATGACACTAGCGTCGTCATCTGGACTCGTTTAGCTCCCGAACCGTTAAATGGCGGTGGAATGCCACCTGTGAATGTGCCAATTCGCTGGGAAGTAGCCACCGACCCTAGCATGAAGCGCATTATCTCCAGAGGAACTGTACTAGCAACTCCAGAACTAGCTCACTCTGTAAGGGTAGTAGTAGAGGGACTATCACCTCATACTTGGTATTGGTATCGGTTTAATGTTGGTAGCGAAGCTAGCCCCATTGGTCGAACTCGTACTGCACCCGCACCTGGTAGTTTCGCCAATCAGTTGAAATTTGCGTTAGCATCCTGCCAACACTATGAGCAAGGATATTATACTGCTTACAAATACATGGCAGAAGATGACCTGGACTTAGTAATCCACGTTGGCGACTACATATACGAGGGTGGTATTACTACCAATGTCAATAGTCCCAGACGGCATAATGGTACAGAAATTTTCACCTTGGAAGATTATCGCAACCGTCACGCCCTCTACAAAACTGATGAAAATCTGCAAGCCGCTCATGCAGCCTTTCCTTGGATCGTAACTTGGGATGACCACGAGGTCGAAAACAACTACGCTAACTTCATCTCACAAGTCGATACTGAACCAGATCAAGATCCAGTAATTTTCTTACAACGGCGAGCATTTGCTTATCAAGCGTACTACGAACATATGCCTTTGCGTCCCTTCTCCCGACCAGTAGGCCCTGATATGCAGCTTTACCGTCGGTTAAACTATGGTAATTTGGCGACATTCCATGTCTTAGATACTCGTCAATATCGCACTGATCAACCATGTGGTGATGGTGCTAGACAACGTTGTGCAGAAAATCTGAGTCCAGAGGCGACTATTACCGGCAAAGCTCAGGAAGATTGGTTATACGATGGGCTAGATAAATCAACAGCTAGATGGAATGTTCTAGCGCAGCAAGTGATATTTAGCCAGAGAAACACCAGAGCCGGGGGATTGGACACTTACAGCATGGATATCTGGGATGGATATGTAGCTTCACGCGATCGCCTATTGCGTTTCTTTGAACAACGCCAACCATCCAATCCAGTAGTTCTAGCAGGTGATGTCCATAGTAATTGGGCAATGGATTTAAAAGCTAACTTTGATGAGCCAGAATCGGCGATTGTTGGTAGTGAGTTTGTTTGCACCTCAATTAGCTCCGGTGGTAATGGTTCTGATACCAGTGCAACAGTACAAGGATACCTACCATTTAATCCCCATATCAAGTTCTACAATGGACAACGGGGATATGTGCGTTGTAACGTGACTCCCACAAGTTGGCGAACAGATTATCTGGTGATGTCGAATGTCACAACCCCATCTGGAACGATTAGTAACCGAGCTTCATTTGTAGTTGACAACGGTATTCCAGGAATACGGCAAGTCGTCTAACAAACTCCGCAATATATCTCTATATCTCCATAGGATAGAGATATATTGCCCATGAGAGTTTTAAAAAACTGCCAAATTGGCAACCTAAGTGAAATTAGGCAAGTTAAATTAAATAGAAGATAAACGACTTCCAAGATGTTGTTATCAGGTGCTAACCAGTTCGTGAAAAGCAAAATTTAAAATCAAATATCCTGACATACCTAAGGTTTGAATCCTGAGAATTGTTAGTAAATTTTGCAGAGTTGGTATTAATAATAATTTCTAATCAGCTATGATTTAGCCGGATGATTACTTTAGTAAAAACAATCAATATATAAATAATTAGGCTTGGCATTTGCTGCGACGGGAAAATCTAATTTGTACAGGTTTTGTCATTGAATCATACATTAGCCCCCTAAATGAATGGCAATCTCTGTAAAGATTCCTGAACGCTACAGCAGCAAATGAC
Source organism: Trichormus sp. M33_DOE_039 (assembly GCA_015296085.1). Classification (GTDB taxonomy): domain Bacteria; phylum Cyanobacteriota; class Cyanobacteriia; order Cyanobacteriales; family Nostocaceae; genus Trichormus. The sequence continues at coordinate 60,366 of DVDT01000083.1, forward strand.
AGAGTGGGAGAAAAAAGCGATTGATATGCTTTCTCCCACTCTTTTTTTATTTAGGAACTTCCAACTAAAAAAATATACAATCGCTGTGGTGAGCAGGGGAGGCAGGGGGAGCAGGGGAAGCAGGGGAGGAAGAATACAATGATCATCTCATTTCTTGCACCAAGCGTAGATACCCGTAAAAAAACCAATAATCAGTCCAAAACTATAACAACCGTCAAATCAAAACGGACAAGTATAGTTAGTTACAAATATAACTTAGCCTCTGTAGTATTACAGAAACAGAAGA
>DVDT01000008.1 GCA_015296085.1 Trichormus sp. M33_DOE_039
TGCGGGAGTGGTGCTTCCAGGAGTGGTAGATTCTGGTGCTGTAATATTTCCTGGTGCGGGAGTGGTGCTTCCAGGAGTGGTAGATTCTGGTGCTGTGATATTTCCTGGTGCGGGAGTGGTGCTTTCAGGAGTGGTAGATTCTGGTGCTGTAATATTTCCTGGTGCGGGAGTGGTGCTTTCAGTAGGTTGAGTTTCTACTTCGGTGCTACCAGGTGCGCTGGGTGTAGTAACAGGTGTAGTAGATTGATTACCTGTACAACGAGAATTGAGAGGAAAACGTTCACACAGAATCTTAAATCCTTCTGGTGATAATTTGATTTCCGTTGGTGAACTTGTGGATGAGCTATTAGATTGAGCAATTGGGGATTTACTTGATTGAGCTAAAGCCATATTAGCTGTGATTGCCAAAGTTAGGGCTGTACCAATCAGGGTCAGAGATTTTCCCATAATTCTGAACTTAACCTCAACGGAAACGGAACACTCGCACCATTAAAACAGACAATAGATTTTTTGAAAATCTTCCTAAATGAAGATGTTTGCTTTTGTTGTAATGTATGTGGATATGTAAAATTAGTAAAGTTTAAATCATTGTTTTGATGTATTAAAGTTTAAATTAATACAAAACTAGTGAGTAGTAAATATGGTTATTCTAGAACTTAAGGTGATGTAAAATAAGCATTTTAAAAAATGAATCAAGATTTTAATCTGTGTTAGCTAGTAACTGGTTTTATAAGTAAAATTGCTTAACAGATGAACTATTAATGTAAGATTGAATCGGCAATAATTCCGTATAGCCAATTAATTTTTTGGCTTATGAGTAAAATGGTGTAAGACCAATATAGAGACTGCCATTCGCCCGATTCTTCACTAAACAACCGTGATGTAAACAGCCGATGAACTCTCCCCAACCTCCCCAAAAGCCACAAACTTTACTTGGTCAACTGACTCAAGCAGTACATACGATTCAAGCTAGGGTTGATTTTTCTAAACTGGCACTCAAGCCTAATGCCAAAGTACCAGAACTCTGGGTGCAGGATGCAGGGGCAGATAAGGCTGAAATTTATCCACTATTGGGCGATCGCTATCTTCTCGGTCGCAGCTCCAAATCCTGTGATATAGTCATTCGCAATCCCGTTGTCAGCCAAATTCATCTGTCGTTATCGCGTGATTCTTCGCACCGTACCCCCGTTTTCGTCATCAAAGATGAAAATTCAACCAATGGCATTTATCGTGGTAAACGGCGAGTTAATAATTTAGAACTACGTCATGGTGATATCCTCACCCTAGGCCCACCAGAATTAGCTGCTTCGGTGCGTCTACAATATGTTGATCCGCCACCTTGGTATGTTAAGGCTGCAACCTGGACAGGTTATGGTGTTGCTGGCGTTAGTGCCTTGTTAGGATTGGTGATAGGGGTAGAATCTTTAAAATTTAGAGTCCGTCCTCTACCTACAGCTACCCGCGCTCCTGTGGTAGTGTATGCCCGTGATGGTAGTACTCCTTTACGTGAACCCCGGACTGTAGCTCACGTAGATATGAAGCGTCTAGAAGACTTTGGACGTTATTTACCTGCGGCGGTAGTAGCTTCTGAAGATAGTCGCTATAACTGGCACATTGGAGTTGACCCTTTGGGTATTCTACGAGCTGTGTTGATCAATAGCCGTAGTGGAGATGTGCAGCAAGGAGCTAGCACCATTACCCAGCAGGTGGCAAGAAGTTTATTTCGGGATTATGTCGGCGCGCAAGACTCTATAGGACGTAAAATCAGAGAAGCCATTGTTTCCCTGAAGTTAGAAGCTTTCTACAGTAAAGATGAAATTTTGCTGACTTACTTAAATCGGGTGTTTTTAGGAGCAGATACTTCTGGATTTGAGGATGCAGCTAAATATTACTTTGATAAGTCAGCCAAAGATTTATCTCTAGCTGAAGCTGCTACATTGGTGGGAATTTTACCTGCTCCCAATGCGTTTAATTTTTGCGGAGATGGGCCAAGGAAACTCGACGCAGCCGATTACCGTAACCGTGTAATTAAGCGGATGTTGGAGATGGGCAAAATCACCCAAGAAGAAGCTAACCGAGCCAGAAGATCGACGGTACAAGTCAGTCCTAAAGTTTGTGAGCAACAAGCCAAGACGATCGCTCCTTACTTTTATGATTATGTGTTTCTGGAACTAGAGAATATTCTTGGTGAAGGTGCAGCTAGAGAAGGAAATTACATTATTGAAACTCAGCTAGACCCCAGAATTCAAGCTCAAGCAGAAGCATCTCTGCAAAATTCAGTCAGCACAGCCGGTTCAGCTTTTCGTTTTTCGCAAGGGGGACTGGTAACGCTGGACACTAGAACCGGTAGTATTTTAGCTATGGTGGGAGGCACGGACTACCGCCAAAGTCAGTTTAATCGGGCTGTGCAAGCTAAAAGACAACCAGGCTCTACATTTAAAATTTTTGCCTACGCTCAAGCACTTTTACAAGGTATACCCGCCTCTAGAACTTATTCCTGCTCCCCTTTAACTTGGCAAGGCTTTACTTATAGGCCTTGTCGTTCAGGTGCAGGTGTGAGTTTAGATATTGCTACTGGTTTAGCACTTTCAGAAAACCCTATTGCTTTGCGAGTAGGTAGGGATGTGGGTTTGGATAAGGTGGTGGGGATGGCGCGGCGTTTGGGGGTAAAGTCATCGCTTGACCCTGTACCTGGGTTGATATTGGGTCAAAGTGTCGTCAACGTTTTAGAGATGACTGGTGCTTTTGGAGCAATTGGCAATCGGGGTGTGTGGAATCCCCCCCATGCTATCAGTAGAATTTTAGACAGCAGTGACTGTAGCGATCGCAATGATTTTAAAACCTGCCGTGTGATTTACTCCTTTGATCAAGACCGAGAAGCAAACAAAAGAGTCCTACCAACACCTGTCGCTGATCAGATGACTGATTTAATGCAAGGCGTAATCACGCGTGGTACTGGACGTAGTGCAGCCATCGGACTAGGAGAAGCAGGCAAAACTGGTACAACCGATAAAAACGTTGATTTGTGGTTTATTGGTTTTATCCCCAGTCGCCGACTAGCCACAGGTATTTGGTTAGGTAACGACAATAACTCCCCCACTAATGGAAGTAGCGCACAGGCTGCTCAGTTATGGGGTAATTATATGCGGAGAATTACAAGGTAAGTTGGGTAATGGGCATTGGGGAGACACTGCGTTGGGCGGGCAATGCCCGACTTGTAGCAAGTGTCGTCAGCTTTGCCGACTTGTAGCAACCGCCGTCATTGGATTTTTCCCCTGCTGCCCCTAATTCCCAATCCCCAATCCCCAGTCCCCAATCCCCAATCACTGATATCCCTGCCAAGGGGTAACTTCTAATTGACCGCTTGGCTTGAAAATAACTTGGAAGTGAGCTAAAGCTTCCTTATTGTTAGGTGCGGCTGAATTTGAACCGTAAACAGCTTGGAATATCTTGGGTAAGGGGGTTTCCCGGAAATAGTCAAAAGCTACTTGATTCAAGGGTTCATAATCGGCGATTATACCGTCTTTATTTGTAGCAACTCGATACTTCAAATCTTTGTTAAAGGTGGGAGTACCACTCCAATTTTGCCGGACTGTATCGTAAAGTTTTTGATTTAAAGTTTTGATGGTATTGGACTCAGTAATTTTTGTCCCAATTACTTCTGGGGTTCTCGCATATCCCCGCCAAGGACTGACCTCGAGTACGCCTTTGCTAGTAAACACGACTTTAAACTGAGCAATTGGTTCATTAGTGATGGGAGGACGTTTAGCCGGACTGTAAATTAAGTTGGGTAAGGGCGTTAATTCTATACCTTGGTTTGCCTCTTTGTTAACAGCTTTATAACCCACAATTGAGCCGTCAGCAGCCACGCCTACACGATAAACTAAATCCTGTTTGACTCCTGCACGGCTATTCCACGCGGGTTCAATCTGATTCCACACCTGTCGATTGAGAGCCTTGAGTTGAGAGGGATCAGTAATTTCATTAACATTACTCAACAGTGTCTCTAAATCTTTGACTGCTGTTGGAGACGTAGTTTCTGTAGGCGTAGTTATGGGAGTTGTGGTGGTGGGTGTAGGTGTGGGTGTGGATTGAGCTATGGGTGTAGCTGTGGGAGTTTGCTCTGTGATGGGTGCTGTTGTTGATGCAGTCGTGGGAGTGGTAGTTGGGGTAGTAGAACTAGAACTTTGCTCTTGTGGCTTAGTTTCTGGGGGACGTATTTCTGGCGCGGGAATGACGCTGAGAGCGATCGCTGCCACAGCTAAACTAGAAATACCAATAGTTGCAGGGACGGCTTGTTTGATAATGGCTTGACTAGCACCGCCATAACGTCTAGTAACTGGCTGGAGTTCTAAAGATAATTCCGGTAAAGTTTGGGTGTCAGCAAAAAATTGATCTACTGCTTCCACTAAATCAAACAACTGCACTGTATTCAAATCAATTTGAATGGGTTGTTGATTATAGTTAGAACCAGAATTAAATTCGTCTGGTGCGTTCTCAGCGTGAACGATCAGCCTGTGGCGGTTAGCGTCTATTTTTTGCAACTCCACTAACTCTGAGTCTTGATTATGTGCTTGAGGATTTGGCACATGGCTTAAAAATTCTTGTGCATAACCACTGACTGCTCTCACCAAACTTTCAAAAAATTCTCTTCCTCCCACTAGGGGTTGATTGTGGTTAGAAATATAGCATTCTGCATTTACTAATATTGACAGTTCAGGGCGCAGTTCTTGAAAGTGTGCGCCTCTGGTAGCATCACTTAATCCCTCTAAAAGCAATGTACAATTAGGCAAACTGTACTTACGTTGAATATTCATTCTACTTCACCGTCAAATAGACTAATCCAGAAACGCTGCATTCCAGCTGTACCAGTACAAAATAGCAATTGTCCTAGCAAATTTATTGCTAATTCATTTAATTTTTCATCAGAATTTACAGCCAACGCACCAAAACGGCGAGCGTTCATTCTACTTTTGAAATGCGCTCTAAACCTTTCTAGGTAATTAGATAGACGTAAATTCTGTTCAAGGGGAATTTGCTTGTCGTTCATCTGTTGACAAATCATCAGCATTTGGCGAATGACAACTGTTAACCGCCGAGCGATGTAGCAGGCAATGACGACTAAAGCTTTGGCTTCCATAATTGTTAAAGGGCGGCGAATATGCGCTCTTCTGATGGGGTTAGAACTACGCATCCGCCATAGATTCACCCTATCCTTGACAATGCCTTTCAAATCTAATTCTTCAGCAAAAGTCAGGATGGCTTCAGAACCACCCAATTCTAAAGCTTCAATCGCCAGTAAGATGAGATCAATTTGCAATCTAGTTCTAGCCGGACATCCCTGTCCAGCGATCGCAGGATCTGGTAATGTGTCCAAAATCATCGGCAGTGATGGGGGGTTTGGACTATTGAACGGCGTTAAGCTTGCAGAAACATTCATTCTATAAAATACCCTGTGCGGTTCTAATAGACTAGGTAAAACTAGTACAACTAATTTAAGATAAACAGCTAAAAATCGAGATTAAACTTGTAGCCATAACAAGTCTAATGGATATATACAATACTTACTGCTTCTACTCCCAGGTTAACCTTTACGTAAATTTAAGTTTTTAAAGCATAATATTACTCTCTTGTTGTATGGGTATTAATCTATCTTCAGCTTGGTGTAGATTCGCAATATCGTCAATGGATGATGGCACGCATACTATAATCCCAAGCGTATGACATTATAGTGTACGATTTTTCAGGTAACTGGGGAAAAGAGGCAAGGAGGCAGGGGAAGCAGGGGTGCAAGGGAGGATTTTTCCCAATACCCTTATTCTTGTCCCATATCTCATATCTAATCCCCAGTCACCAGTCCCCAGTCCCCAGTCCCCAATAATTATGGATTTAAAATCTCTAATTCGCGACATTCCAGATTTTCCTAAGCCCGGAATTATGTTTCGGGATATCACTACTTTACTGCGCGATCGCGAAGGATTGCGCTGTACTATTGACTTTTTAACAGAAAAATGTATTGAATCTGGTTTTGAGGTTGATTATGTTGCGGGTATGGAGTCACGGGGGTTCATTTTTGGAACGCCGTTAGCTTATAGATTAGGTGCTGGTTTCATCCCTGTCCGCAAAAAAGGCAAGTTGCCAGCAGCAGTTCATGCTGTGGAATATCAACTAGAGTATGGTACTGACTGTTTAGAAGTACATCAAGATGCGTTACATCCAGGTAGTCGAGTCTTGATTGTAGATGATTTGATTGCTACTGGAGGAACAGCCAGTGCGACAGCTCAATTAGTCCAGCAGATAGGCTGCGAATTAGTTGGCTTTGGGTTTATTATCGAGCTACGAGATTTACAAGGGCGCAAGAATTTGCCAGATGTGCCAATTATTTCTCTAGTTGAATATTAGTCCAGAGTCCACAGTTTCACAGTTGACTCATAACCAAACAATAACCAAATAAACACTTCTCAGGTTGATTGAGGGGAATTGTTAATTTTAAATGCGGAGCAAAGCAGCGTGACTTCTACACGAATTTCTGGGGATAGAATTCTGGACTGGTTGGTTAGGTTAATCACCAGCGAAACATTTCTTTATGTTGTGAAACGGATATTGCAGTCGCTTTTAACTCTCTTGTTAGCATCAGCGTTGACGTTTTTCATCATGAAATTATCCCCAGGGAATTATGTAGATACACTGCGCGCTAATCCAAAAATTTCTCCAGAGAGAGTTGCAGAACTAATCAAGCAATTTGGTTTAGATAAGCCTTGGACAGAACAATATAGATTATGGTTGTGGCGCATTATCACCAAGGGTGATTTTGGTACAAGTTTTGTTTACCAGCGTTCAGTCGCGTCGCTATTGTGGGAGAGAGTACCGGCTACTTTAATGTTGGCGATCGCATCTTTAATTGTCACCTGGGCGATCGCAATTCCTTTGGGGATTTTGGCGGCTGTCAAACAAAACAAAGCCACAGATAGAATTTTGCAGGTGATTAGCTACACCGGCCAAGGATTTCCGAGTTTCATTACTGTTCTATGCCTATTAATATTTGCCCAATATACCGCGCCTCTATTCCCCGTCGGTGGAATGACTAGCATTGACCATTCAGATTTATCTTGGTTCGGTAAAATCTTGGATGTTGTCTGGCACATGATTTTACCCACTATTGCTTTGAGTATCACTAGTTTCGCTGGATTACAACGCATCATGCGCGGCGAATTATTAGATGTACTGCGGCAAGATTACATCCAAACTGCGCGCGCCAAAGGACTTCCAGAAAATCGTGTGATTTACGTTCATGCTTTGCGTAATGCCATCAACCCTTTGATTACTTTGTTAGGCTTTGAGTTAGCAGGGTTATTAGGTGGTGCATTTATCGCCGAACAGTTCTTTAACTGGCCAGGTTTAGGTAGATTAACTTTACAGGCAGTAATTGCTAAAGACCAATATCTAGTTATGGCTAGTCTAGTTATGAGTGCCGTATTGCTGAATGTAGGCAACCTTATGGCAGACTTATTACTTAAAGTAGCCGACCCCCGCATTCGTCTAGATTCATAGTTATTAGTCATTAGTCATCAGTTTTTCTCCGCCTACATACCTAGTTCCCAGCCCCCATGCTCTCCGAAGTCTATTACATTCTGCGTTCTCAAGCTGACGGTCGTTATCTCACTGCCCGTCCTGGTGAAGACGCATCCGTTTATTTATTACTCTTTCGAGAAAATTTTGATGCCCTTAGCTATCTCAACACCCATGCACCAGAGGTAGTAAATCGTTTTGCTGTAGAGTCTCTTCCGAGTACGCAGTTAGGAAGTTTGCTTAAACGTTGGGGTTTCACGGGTGTAGGAATCGTAACCGATCCTTTGTTACCTAAGGTGGATTTTTTACAACACCGCTAAGTAATTATTGGCAAATAAGGAAGAAGTAGAAAAAATCAGAATAACCTCAGATAACCTGAGTTCGGGATAATAAGTCCCCAAAACCCTTGCTCTCTCACTGTTCGGTCTAAAAGTTCTGTTTTAACTTATTGATAAAACAAATCCCCCATTTTGTGATGGGGGATTGCAGTCAACATAACAGTAGGCAATGGTGAATTGGGTGAATTAGCCTTACCCTTATCCTATTTCCTACCCTCTAAACTACTACTTTCTCTAAAATCAGTTTAGAACGTTTAACCTGTTCAGGAATCGCTACTGGGTAATCTCCAGTGAAGCAAGCAGAACAAAAATTATTGGTGTCTTCCCCTGTAGCTTCTAACATTCCTGACCAACTCAGGTAAGCGAGAGTGTCTACTTCTAGCTGTTGGGCAATTTCTTCTACGGATTTAGTAGCTGCAATCAATTGATCCTGGCTATCAGTATCGATACCGTAGAAGCAAGGATGGGTGACTGGTGGTGAAGAAATCCGCATATGTACTTCTGCTGCACCAGCTTCACGCAGGGCTTTTACTAGTTTGCGGCTAGTTGTACCTCGGACAATCGAGTCATCAACGATAATCACTCTTTTTCCCGCCAGTACATCTTTGAGCGGGTTAAGTTTCATCTTGATACCCGACTCCCGCATGGTTTGGGTAGGCTGAATAAAGGTGCGTCCCACATAACGATTTTTAATCAGTCCTTCACCGTAGGCAACACCAGAAGCTTGGGAAAATCCGATGGCTGCGGGTATACCAGAATCAGGAACTCCAAACACGATGTCTGCGTCTACATATGATTCTTTCGCTAATTGCCGTCCTAAACGCATCCGATAGCTATACAAACTTTCATTGTGCATTTGGCTATCTGGACGGGCAAAGTAAATCATTTCAAAAATACATAGTTTGGGCTGGGGTTTTTGACTCCAGTGGTAGGAAGCTAAACCATCTTCGGTAATCCAAACTACTTCACCTGGTTCGACATCGCGCAGATATTCTGCACCAATAATATCTAAGCCGCAGGTTTCAGAAGCTAAAACATAACGGACGGGGTTTTCTGGTAAAGTGCCGATGACTAAAGGACGAATGCCATTAGGATCACGTACACCCATTACACCAACGGGAGTACCTATCACTAAACTAAATGCACCTTGACAGCGATGAAATGCCTGAATACCACCTTCCAACCAATCTGCACCTGCGTTCACAGCTTCAGCGATCGCAAAGGCAATCATCTCTGAGTCGGTGGTGGTCAATAGGTTAAAATTGCTATTGAGCAACTCTTCCCGCAATTGCACAGTATTGACTAAATTACCATTGTGTGCAAGAGCCAATGAACCTAGCCGCGTTTCCACTACAGCAGGTTGGGCATTAACTTTCCGACTAGAACCGGTAGTGGAATAACGAGTGTGACCAACACCGATACTACCGGGCAACTCTTCTAAAATCGACTCATTAAAGACTTGCGACACCAAACCCATGTCTTTGTGTAGGTGTACTGTTGTCCCCTCAAAAGTGGCAATGCCAGCTGATTCTTGACCCCGATGTTGTAGGGCATACAATCCAAAATAAGTTAGTTTGGCAACATTTTCTCCTGGTGCGTAGATGCCGAAAACTCCGCAAGCTTCTTCTGGCTTGTCAGGACGATTTCCCAGACTATTGATTGAGTCGTCGGTATGCTGGGGGTACTCATCCAAAGTGACGGAATCGATGGGAATCATGCTAGCTTTGCTCCTGGTTGGCGTGTCAAGTCACTGGGATTATTTCTATGAACTGGATAGCGACGCTATTCTTAATAAATCTTTAACCATCCATTAAAACACTACCCTAAATGTGTCCAAAGATGCTATCGATTTGATGGAATTGGTCAATTCTATTTGGTTGGGATTTTGCGTACCTCTCTGGGGAAGCAAGCTACATGTAGGGTGTCGAAGAGAAAAGTTCTGTAGGAGGAAAACCCACCATAGGAAACTTTTCACGACGGATTTTAAATTTGGGATTGGGGTCTAATCCCAAATTTAAAATCCCAAATCTAAAATCCAAATTCTTTAATCTCTTACATAAACTAAGCGTTTAGCGATCGCATTTTGGTAAAGATTGTTCATCTCTTCGATACTAGCTTGAATTAAGGTTTGGTTATCAGTGGTTAAAACACTTAAACCTGTATCGTGATTACCGACTGTACCGAGTTTTTGCCATACCTGAGCCAGATTAGTCTGTAAATATGATTCCCAATTTTCTTGTTCTGCTGGCGACACGGACACAATAATTCTTGCGCCACCTTCACCAAAGAGTAATTCATCCAAGCGTTCAAACTGGCTAGTTTCTAAATAAATTTGCGCGCCCAGTTTACCACCAAGACAACATTCTGCTAAAGCAATAACTAAACCACCCTCAGCACAATCATGGGCTGAACTTACCCAACCTGCACGAATACCTTCACGACAGGCTGCTTGCACACGACGTTCTAAATCAAAATCTACAGGGGCTGGTCTACCTGCAACAGTGCTGTGAATGGTAGCTAAATATTCCGATGCGCCCAAATTATTGGGTGATGAGCCGAGGAGATAAATTACATCTCCTGGTTTTTGCCACCCTTGACCGCAAATTTTAGTTAAATCAGGAATCAGTCCCACCATCCCCACAACAGGAGTCGGGTAAATGGGTTGGGGATTACCTTGAGAATCAAGGGTTTCATTGTACAAAGAAACATTACCACCAGTTACCGGGGTGGCTAATTCTCGACAACCTTCCGCTAAACCTCGACAAGCTTCGGATAATTGCCAGTAACCAATCGGTTTTTCAGGACTACCAAAGTTGAGATTATCTGTCACCGCCAAAGGTTCTGCACCCACACAGCTAAGATTACGTGCAGCTTCAGCGACTACTGCCTTAGCACCTTCATAGGGGTCAAGGTAAACATAACGGGGATTACAATCTACCGTAGCGGCTACACCGGAGTTAAAATTTTGAATTTTGTAGGCTTGCCTTCCCGTAGAATATTTTGAATTTTGAATTTCTTCCAGTGGTCTTAATCTAACTACTGCTGCATCTGCTCCACCAGGGAAGATAACAGTATTATTCTGGACTTGATGGTCATATTGACGATACACCCAATTTTTAGAGGCGATGGTAGGTGTATCTAGTAAAGTCAACAAAACATCACACCAAGTTTTGAGATTACCTTGAATTTCAATCCCCGCAGTTGTACAAGCTGGTAAAGCATCAACCGACCATTCCCAAGCTTTTTGGGCATATTCTGGGGCTTCTGCTAATAATTCACGCTCATACAGTGGGGTATTTTCCGCCAAAGCATCAGCCGGAATTTCTGCGGCTACTCCACCTTGAAAGAGAATCCTAACGATAGGTTCGGCAATTACTGTACCTGCAACAACCGCCTGTAGCCCCCAACGATGGAAAATATCAATTAACTCTTGCTCTCGTCCTTTATGAGCAACAAACAGCATCCGTTCTTGAGACTCTGATAGGAGATATTCATAGGGAATCATCCCTAATTCCCGCACCGGAATCTTATCTAAATCTAGTTCAATCCCGACACCACCTTTGGCTGCCATCTCGGAAGTAGAACAGGTAATACCCGCAGCACCCATATCTTGAGCCGCCACCACTGCACCTGTTTTAAATGCTTCTAGACAAGCTTCAATTAAGGATTTTTCTAAAAAGGGGTCGCCTACTTGCACCGCCGGACGGTCATCAATTGATTCATCACTTAATTCTGCACTAGCAAAACTAGCTCCTCCCATACCATCGCGTCCGGTGGTAGAACCGACATATAACACAGGATTACCAATACCTGATGCGCCAGATTTGACAATTTCCGGCGTTTCCATCAATCCTAGTGCCATGACGTTGACCAAAGGATTACCGGAGTAAGCAGGGTCAAAGTAAACTTCACCGCCTACAGTAGGAACCCCAACACAGTTACCATAGTGTGAAATACCAGCAACTACACCAGAGAATAGCCTTTGGGTTTTGGGTTCATCTAGAGAACCAAAACGTAGTGAGTTTAACAAAGCAATGGGACGCGCACCCATTGTAAAAATATCTCTGAGAATACCACCAACTCCGGTAGCAGCACCTTGAAAGGGTTCAACGGCTGAGGGGTGGTTATGAGACTCAATTTTAAACGCTAGTTGCAGTCCCTCACCCAAATCGACAACCCCAGCATTTTCCCCAGGCCCAACCAGGATGCGGGGGCCAGTGGTGGGAAACTGTTTGAGTAAAGGACGGGAATTTTTATAGCAGCAATGCTCAGACCACATCACCCCAAACATTCCCAGTTCGGCTTTGTTGGGATGACGACCTAAGCGGCGGACAATTTCTGTATATTCTTCTGGTTTAATACCTTCAGCAGCGATTTCTTGGGGAGAGAAGGGAGCAGGAGATGTGGCAGTCATGGAAATAATGCACCAAGGAGTACAGAGCATTATTGTATCGACTTACCTGTGCTGTATGTGCAGTTCTGGGAGAGCAAATTGTCACTTTTATTTCCCAGCCAACTCAGCCTTCCAAGCATGAGTTATGAGAAACAGACTTTTGAGAAGTGCGTAGGTTTAGCCCGTTGTCGAACTTACTCTATATTAGGAGGCTACGGTCATGGTGTGGATATTTAGTTTATCGGCAGAGTGTGGCTCTGATAAAAGCGATGCTTATGAATTTGCTCAACATTTTATGGAGCAAATATTGATACTCTCAAATGGTAGCCCATGCCTATGTCGTACAGATACTTTTCAAGATATCGAAAACAATTGGTGGTGTCGCGTTTACCCCAATAATATTAGTGAACTAGGAATAGATAGCCCTGAAAGTGCTTATTTAATGACAGAATTAGGTATTTTACTCTATAAGCATCTACGTACTGCCCCACGATTTCGTTATGCTTTAGTAGGTGTGGAAGTAGATGAGTTTAGAACCTATAGTGAACTGATTGAAGACTTACCTAATTTATCTATCCCAGGATTAGTGTTAGACAAAAAAATTGAGCAGGAAATAAAAACATTACCAGTCTATAGACATTTTATTTCTGTTTATGTTTGGCAACTTTATGAGGGAGAAATTTACAATCCATTAATGGTCTCACCAGACTTAAAAAATAAACTTGATGAACTTTTGTTCGTGAATTGAATTTTAGATAAAAGATTATAAGTGGTTAGTATTTCGTAGGATGAGTCATTTAGGCAATGGCATGAGACATCAAGAAATAAATTTTACTGAAGTAACCTACAGTATATTTGTAATTAATTATGATGGGAAAATATGTAAGCAGCTTATAATTTTATGCTTTTTATCTCCGCATTTTCTCGGTTATTATTGATCATTTATCTATGTTAGATTGAAGTTCAAAAAATGAAATATATATGTATTACGCTAAATATATACTAGATAATAGTTTGATTATTTGCGCTGATGATACAGATTACTCATCTTATGAAGAAAAGGGAATGAGATGTCTTGTTTGTGGACGTGATGTGCATTTAAAAAAAGGAAATCATAAAAAACCTCATTTTGCTCATCATAAAGCTGTTGATACAAGTGATTTAGAATGTCCATTAAGAATTATAGGATTTGGTCAAAATTGGAGTAGTTTAACACCTCAAGCTAGAGGACAAAGAAGAGAAATATTCCACAGATATTTATCAAAAATTATCAATAATAATTATCCTGATTTTGAAATATGCATAAACAAAATAAATAGGAAAACTCATTCATTAAGATTAAAATGTCATACTGAAGAAAGTATTAATTACTTTCGCAACAACAAAAAGTATATAATACATGAATGTCGTTCATATTTATTAAATGATTATGATAGTAAGATTATTTTACAAAAGGTAGTTGCTAGTGAAATTATAGATTATCTTTGTATACCAGCTAGTGAAACTTTGCTCACTAAGCTGATTCATTATAGCATGTGTGTCCATTGTAATTCCCTATCTTTAAATCTAAAGACTGCTGTATATCACATTAATCCTGCTGATGTTTGTAAAAAAATTAAACAAATTATTCTGGAAGTTGATTGGCTATCAGCTATTGCTAAAAAGGTAGATAAAAATAAAAATTATCCACTTCCAAAAGAGCCTGCATCAGATGCAAATTCTTTAACCATCGCAACATATCCTTTATTCAGTGAAGATGAATTAAAGATAGCTGTCAGTCTATTCTTAAGTAATGAAGGAGAATTTTCTTCATTATTGTCTTTTGGTAGGTTTCATGATGTTAAACTTTATCTACAAGATTTACATATATATTTAATAATTCCTACAGAAGAATCCTGCATACCATCTATTATAGGTTTGATCAAAAGTTTGCATATTGATAAGAATGACCAGAAAATTATAGTTTTTTGGAAATTTGTAGACTATAACTGTATCAAACCTCAAAAAATAGGAGTATTCCAGCAAAGTAAATTGTTAGATGCGCTACAAATAACTATTGAAGAATTTTTGAAAAATCGATTTATAAGTAATCTACCTATTCACTTTATTCGTGTTTATATTGATATACCTTATTGGGGGAACAATTGGGGGAAGGATGTTGACAATACTTCTACATTTATTAACCAGGAGGAAAAGCTTGCCAAAAAACTAGATTTATTTCAAGATAAAAACTTTATTAGTTGTCCATGTTGTAGAAATAAATTGAATATTAAACACGCCATTGCTCATTTTAGAAGCATTCATGCACAGCCTAAAAGCTTTATCAATAAAAGGCTATATATCTATTAAATATAAATAAAAATAAAAAGCTAATTTATTAGTATCATTTTATTTTAATAGTCTCATTGAATCTTAATAGTAAGTTATGCCACTAATCAAATTGTCTATTTCTAATCTACTTATTTCTTGCAATTTTAAGTTGATTTTGACATCTTGTTTTAGTGATGCTGAAACAATATTAGTATCTAATAAATAACCCATCTAACCTCGTTTTATAGATTCATCAAAAAGTTGCATTTGCTCTGGAGTCAAATCATTTAGCATTCCTGAAACTAAATGTAAAGATAAAATGCTTTTGATCCGTTTTGTTAATTCCTCTTCAGAAATACTATTAATATCAGGAACAGATGTAGGGTCAAAAGTACGATTTATTTCTGCAATCATTTCTTGTTCATCTAAATTTTCTTGATAAAGATGATTGTTGTCGATTAAGGTTTTGACAATTTCAGTTAATCTCTGAGAATTAGGTTGATGATTAATCAAAGTCATAGTTAAATTTC
Source organism: Trichormus sp. M33_DOE_039 (assembly GCA_015296085.1). GTDB lineage: Bacteria > Cyanobacteriota > Cyanobacteriia > Cyanobacteriales > Nostocaceae > Trichormus. The sequence continues at coordinate 15,141 of DVDT01000008.1, forward strand.
CTCATAAAATATATCTGTTGCTTAAATCTTATGTTAGCAGTTTCCATTTTTATGGAAAGGTAAGAGTTGACAAAAAAAACAGCCGCCTCCGTTCAGGAAGCAGCTGTTTTTTAAACTTATGTGACTACAGAATATTAGTAATCGAAGTCACCGCCGCCAGCACCAGCAGCAGCAGGCGCGCCATCTTTGGGTTCTGGTTTGTCAACAACGATGCACTCGGTTGTCAACACCATACCAGCGATAGAAGCAGCGTTTTGCAGTGCAGAACGGGTTACTTTCGCGGGGTCAACGATACCAGCAGCGAGCATATCTACGAATTCGTTGGTAGCAGCGTTGAAACCAACGTTGAATTCCTTCTCTTTGACGCGTTCAGCAATTACAGCACCGTTTTGACCTGCGTTTTCAGCAATTCTCTTTAAAGGTGCGGGTAATGCACGAGCAACAATCAAAGCACCGGTTAATTCTTCCTCTTTGAGGTTGCTGTTAGCCCAAGCTTCGAGTTCGGGGGTGAGGTGAGCTAGAGTTGTACCACCACCAGGAACGATACCTTCTTCAACAGCAGCTTTGGTAGCGTTGATAGCGTCTTCTAGGCGGAGTTTCTTGTCTTTCATTTCGGTTTCGGTAGCTGCGCCAACTTTCACTACAGCTACACCACCAGACAATTTAGCCAAACGCTCTTGGAGTTTTTCTTTGTCGTAGGAAGATTCGGTTTCTTCCATTTGACGACGAATTTGTTCTACACGCGCTTTAACTGCAACGTCGTTACCTTCAGCAACAATTGTGGTGCTGTCTTTGGTAATGGTGATGCGGCGTGCTTTACCTAAGCTATCGAGCTTGGTGTTGTCGAGCTTCAGACCAGCATCTTCGGTGATGAGTTGACCGCCGGTGAGGATAGCGATATCTTCCAGCATAGCTTTGCGGCGATCGCCAAATCCAGGAGCTTTCACAGCAGCAACGTTGAGTACACCGCGTAAACGGTTAACTACTAAGGTTGCTAAAGCTTCTTTTTCGATATCTTCTGCGATAATCACCAGGGGACGACCAGCACGGGCTACTTGCTCTAGAACGGGTACTAAATCCTGTACCAGCGCAATTTTCTTATCTGTTAACAACAGGTAAGGCTCATCGAAAATTGCTTCCATCCGTTCTGGGTCGGTGGCGAAGTAGGGGGAGATATAGCCTTTGTCAAAGCGCATACCTTCGGTAACTTCCAATTCGGTAGTTACAGACTTACCTTCTTCTAAGGAGATAACGCCTTCTTTACCTACTTTGTCCATTGCTTCCGCAATCATCTGACCGACTTCATCGTCGTTACCAGCAGAGATTGCGCCTACTTGAGCGATCGCCTTAGAATCTTCTACAGGACGAGCGTGTTCTTTAATTTTTTCTACCAAGAAGTTGGTAGCTTTATCAATACCGCGTTTCAGCAGAATAGCATTTGCGCCTGCGGCTACGTTCCGCAAACCTTCTTTAACAATAGCGTGAGCCAAAACGGTAGCTGTGGTTGTACCGTCACCGGCTGCGTCATTGGTTTTAGAAGCAGCTTGGCGAATCAAGGAAACGCCAGTGTTTTCAATATGATCTTCTAATTCGATTTCTTTAGCGATGGTTACGCCGTCGTTAACGATTTGGGGCGCACCAAATTTCTTTTCTAATACTACGTTGCGGCCTTTGGGGCCAAGGGTAACAGCTACAGCCTCAGCTAGAATGTCAATACCACGCTCTAGGGCGCGACGAGCGTTTTCGTTATAGATAATGCGCTTTGCCATGGGTGTCTAATCTCAGGTAGTGTAAGTCAATTTGAAAATTGGTGATTGGGGACTGGGCATGGTTTTAGGCTCATGCTTGTCTACCCCTGCACAAATAATTAGCCAACGACTGCTAAAATATCTTTTTCAGACAACAGTACGTATTCTTCAGTGCCGAGTTTGATGTCAGTGCCAGCGTACTTGGAGTACAGCACCTTATCGCCAACTTTAACTTCCAACTCTTGACGGCTACCGTCGTCATTACGTCTGCCAGGTCCAAGGGCGACTACTTCACCTACTTGTGGCTTTTCTTTCGCGGTGTCGGGCAAATACAGACCGCCTGCGGTCTTTTCTTCGGATGCGCTTACTTTGACAAAAACGCGATCGCCTAAAGGTTTAACTGTGGATACGCTTAGAGATACAGCTGCCATAATTTTAATTTCTCCAGAGTTAGCACTCTCAACTCCTGAGTGCTAATTTATCGGAGAGAAGCCCCCAATGGCAATAATTGGTTGTGTACGGGTTTCCGAACTAGGATTAGGGAATCGGGCGAATCAATTCAAAATACCCTACGGGAAGGCAAGCCTACAAAATTCAAAATTAAAGATTAAAGATTCTGTTCCCTGATAACTAACTTTTATACCCCCTGAGTTAGCTCCGTAAGTACAAATCCTTAATTATTAGTATTTTTCGGGTTCTTTTCCATAAGTTACGAATATTTTTATATGGTCAACTTTATTTGCAAAGTGGGGAAATTAGTATAGAACAGTAATCAGAGAGCCGCTCGATGAGTAACAATACAGTGATCTGGTGCAACAAAATACGAGTTTATTACTTGCGAGTTTGTTGTTCTAGATAGATAATAGTTGTCTACCCGGATAGTGTCTGGTTTCGCCAAGCAAACCCGGAGGTTATTGAGCGGATCGTCCGAGAACACTTGATAGGCATAATGGTGGTGAAAGAATATGCGTTTTTAACCCATCCTTTGCCAACAACTCCCTTACTTGCTCGTAAACATCTTAAGATTAAGGCTGAACATCGGCAGGGTATTGTAGAGTAGTCAGCCAATGAAAGTGCGGGTTGTTTGACAGCTAGGGTCATCATAAGCCAACACTTACTGAGTGAACTAGTGTGAACTAGAAAGATTATTATTTAATCAGTGTTTTTTCACCCGCCACTTTCAAAGGGATATATAATAGCGCATTATAATTACTACTGCTCTACGTATCCTTACTGGAATATTGCCAATGAGCTAGCAGTCTTACAGAAAGTGGAAACTACTTGTGAGACTTCAAGTCAAGCAAGGGTAAGTTAAGTGGGAAAAATGACAACATCTCAACAATCCACCATATAAGGATAACTATTCAAGACCTTGATGGATCGAAGCGCGACAAGTGCCACTGCTATGAAAGAGCCCAGCATGAAAGATCACAAACGACTTCTACTGATTGATGATGACCCTAACCTCATCTTGCTGGTGAAGGACTATCTGGAATTCAGAGGATATGAAGTCATCACCGCAGAAAATGGCCGAGAAGCTTTAGAGATTCTCGAACATGAGGTTCCAGATATGATTATCTGTGACGTGATGATGCCGGAAATGGACGGATATACATTTGTAGAACAAGTCCGGCAAAATGAACGCACCAGTTGGATTCCCGTCCTTTTCCTGTCAGCCAAAGGACAAAGTGCAGACCGAGTTAAAGGTCTCAATAAAGGTGCTGATGTCTATATGGTCAAGCCTTTTGAGCCGGAAGAATTGGTAGCACAGGTAGAATCTTCCCTGAAGCAAACTATCCGGTGGAAGGAACACCAAACCAAAGGAGGCGAAAATGGTTCTCGTATCCAAGTTCCCTTCGATGTGCAATTGACTCCAACTGAACTAAAAGTAGTGCAGTTTGTAGCTAGAGGTCTAGCTAACCGAGAAATCGCTGAAGAATTAAACGTTAGTCAGCGCACGGTTGAAAGCCACGTTTCCAATATGTTGGGCAAGACCAATCTCCACAACCGTACTGAGTTGGCGCGGTGGGCGATTGAAAATCAAATGGCTTAACTAGCTATCAGCGTTCAGCCGTCAGGTTTACAATAATTAACTGACTGCTGATAGCTGATAGCCTCATTATTATCTTTTCAACAAACAGGAGTTTAGGGGCATAAGGGTGTAGGGCAAATTTCTGGAATTGCCTGAAAGAAAAAAATTTGACTTTTTGTTTAGTTTATAATTATTAATGTGCTATTCGTTGGACGCTTTTCAGAAAACCAACAATTAAAAGAATTTATTATACGCTTCAGTTAAGGAAATATCGCTAGGCACAGTTTTGGAGTAGAAATTAAACTGAATCCTATACCTTCACTCAATACTTCCTACTCCCTTTTTCCAGCTAGATGATAAAAAATATTTAACAATGATTATTTTGCTCATGGGTGTTTCTGGCTCTGGCAAGACTACTATAGGAAAAATCTTAGCAGAATCCTTACAGTGGGAATTTAGTGATGCTGATGATTTTCACTCGCCAGAAAACGTTGAGAAAATGCGCCTTGGTACTCCTTTGAGTGAAGCGGATAGAATACCTTGGTTACAAGATTTACAAACAGCAATTAAACAATGGTTGCAAGCAGATAAAAATGTTGTACTAGCCTGTTCGGCATTAAAAGCAAAGTACCGCCAGTTCCTGCTCATAGATAGCGATGGGCTACGCCCTACCGTAGGAGATAGCCTCCGTTCGGTCGTAGACCATCGTATCAAATTAGTTTACCTTAAGGGGTCTTATGATGTGATTCAACAACGACTGCGAGAGCGTCAAAATCACTATATGAATCCAGAACTCCTTGAGAGTCAGTTTACTGCGCTGGAAGAGCCATTAGACGCTATATGTATAGATGTTACACTTCCACCCCAAGTAATTGTTCAAACTATTAGAATGGCTTTGCAAATTTAGTTTGAGTATAAAGACTGGGAAAAACTAAACTAAGTGAAGAAAAATGAAATAGCATCAAATCTTCTACCCCTGTACCTCATCCTAAAGATAGATATTCACTCCATCCTACTTAACTGCGATCGCAGTAGGAGAAAACTTATGTTTCTCAGATTAGCGCAACAACATCAACAATTCATACACGACCTGGTAATCAACTTGCAAGCTCTAGCGATCGCACTAGAGAATAGTGGGTATTTCACATCTTTCTATACTTGCGGCGACCAAATGAGAAGTGCCTCATTTATGGTGAGTTTAGAAGAAAAGCACTTGATTCGGTTTCTAGTGTCCGACTACGGTATAACTTGGATGGAAATGTGGGATGACCGCGAATTGATGAAGTGCGAGGGTGCAGAAGCAATCAACCAATTAGGGGAATTAGCTAATCTGGTCAAGTATCCTGGCGGCACAATGCCCAAATTACATTTCTTAAGTAAAGTTTGATATGTATTTGACTTTTATTAACAGGCAAATATATAGAAAATTAACGCCCCATTTTACATAGGTGTGAAAAGACAAATTCACTTAGAAAAAATTCCGTAACTAATTGTAAAACTTAATGCACAGGTATGTGCGCGTTAGAAGATAGATAACTAAATAGAGGTTGGGTATATGCAACCAAAATCCAACACTAACAAACTTTAATATCTACCAATAACACATAATCCTTTGTCTTTAACTGTTTGAGGGAAGAACCAGCGCACAAGTTTATGACTGTTCTCAGTTTATTACCCTTTGCGAGCAATTTGAGGCTTTACAAAAAGAAATTCAATAATCTGACCTCTAAACAATAAAACCCACGTTTGTGGGTTTTATTTGTCTAATTTTACTAATTGATGCTAGTACTAAAACTCGGCATTTTGTGGTGTCCGAGGGAAGGGAATCACATCACGAATATTACCCATACCTGTCATAAACTGCACCAGTCTTTCAAATCCCAGGCCGAACCCAGCATGGGGAACAGTACCATAACGGCGTAAATCGAGATACCACCATAAATCTTCGGGTTTCATCCCTTGCGCCAATACACGACGTTCTAGGATATCTAAACGTTCTTCTCGTTGTGAACCACCAATAATTTCACCAATTTTCGGTGCAAGGATATCCATTGCACGGACTGTTTTTTCATCATCATTCAAGCGCATATAGAAGGCTTTAATTTGCGCCGGATAATCTGTGACAATGACTGGTTTTTTGAAAAGTTGTTCAGCTAAATAACGTTCGTGTTCTGATTGTAAATCTAGTCCCCAACTTACAGGATATTCAAATTTGACATCGGCTTTTTCTAGCAGTTTGATGGCATCTGTGTAAGTTAGCCGCTCAAATTGATTGTGAATGATATTTTCGGCTGTGGCTAAGACGGTATTATCAATGCGTTGATTGAAAAACTCCATGTCTTCTGGGCATTTGGCCAACACATAACTAAAAATATGTTTGAGAAACGCCTCAGCTAAATCCATATCACCTTCTAAGTCACAAAACGCCATTTCTGGCTCAACCATCCAAAATTCTGCAAGGTGACGGGATGTGTTAGAGTTTTCCGCACGGAAGGTAGGGCCAAAGGTGTAAACATTGCTAAACGCCATCGCCATGACTTCTGCTTCTAGTTGTCCACTTACGGTTAAATAGGTGGGTTTAGCAAAGAAATCTTGGCTATAATCGATTGCTTGGTTTTCCGTGCGGGGTATATTCTTTAAATCTAAATTCGTGACGCTGAATAGTTCCCCTGCTCCTTCGCAGTCGCTAGCGGTAATGATGGGAGTATGTACCCACAAAAAGTCTCTTTCTTGGAAGAATTGATGAATGGCTGTTGAACAAGCATTGCGAACGCGGAAAACTGCACCAAAAGAGTTAGTGCGCGATCGCAAGTGTCCAATGGTGCGTAGAAATTCAAAAGAATGGCGTTTCTTTTGCAGTGGATAGGTTTCGGGATCAGCTTCCCCGTAGACTTTCACTGTCTCGGCTGTCAACTCAATTCGCTGTCCTTTCCCTTGGGAAGCCACCAGTACGCCTTTGACTTCAACTGATGCACCTGTATTGATTTGTTTCAAGATTGCTTCGTAGTCGGGTAAATCCTGATTGATGACAACTTGCAAATTAGCTAGTGATGAGCCATCATTGACTTCAATAAAAGCAAATCCCTTCAGTTCACGCTTCGTTCTTACCCAGCCTTGAACTACTAGAGACTCATCAGGTTGACCACTTCGCAATATTTCTGCAATCCTTTGATTTACCATAATCACCCAGCACAGGACTTTAATATCCAGCCTATAATAACGCCCATTCCACCAAAGCGGACAGCTTGCCAGAAAGGTTTCTTGAGGCTACGCCAAGAAAACAACTGGCTTTCTAAATTTAGTTCTAGCACTTCCAGTTGTTGTTTGATGTGCCGTAACTCTGCTTTGATTTCTGGTGTCTGATGCTTATTGTGCTGCAATTCTTCCCGACGTTGTTGCCATTGTGCCTGTTGGGTGCGATCGCGCTTCACTTGATCATACCGTTCTTTGAATGCCAATAGCGATCGCTCTAACTCTTCTAGTTCCTGTCCCAAATCAGGTTCTTGATTGTCCCCTGGCTGCTGAGATGATTTTTTAGGCGGCTTCATTTACAGGTAGTACAGTAATAAGTAAATGTAACTGTTGCCAATAGTTATTTATGTCTCAACCTAGCCAGATGTCTAAAACCGATCAACTCAATGAATTTAGCGACTTAGAACTAGCCCAAGTACTCATGGAAAGGCTGAGTATTTCCCCTAACGATTGGCATCGCCTCAAGTCTAACCGCAATTCTCGTGCTAGTGAACAAATCGCAGCCGCTATGGTATTTCTACTTAAAAATCAACCCCAAGAAGCTCTTGTTAGACTAGAACAAGCTGTTGGTTGGTTAGATCGTTCTCTGTCAGCCCCTCCCTGTCCGACACATGGGCGTAAGGGACTAGAGACTGGTGACTAGGGACTGGGTAACTCCTTTCTAGTACCCAATCCCCAATCCCCAGTTCCTAGAATTACCGCCTCAAAGATAGACGGGGGCGGTTTTCCATTTGCTTACACAATCTTAATTCTGTGCCTTTGCGATTCCACTCTACTTGATCAAAAATTTGGTGTAGTAGACACATACCTCTGCCACTTTCTGATTCATCAGGTGGTAAATAATCGGTTGGATCTTCATTTTCGCTACCTGCGGGGCTAAAGCCAGAACCTTGGTCAGATATAACCCACCAATACTGATTATCTATTAGGGAAAAACGGACTACAACTTTTTTGCTCGGATCAAGATTATTACCATGTTTAGCTGCATTAACTAGAGCTTCCTGGAGTCCTAGACGCAGTTCTGCTTGTAATTTAGCTGGAATTTCTGCCAGCAGTAAATCTAAGATTGGACAGAGATAAAGCGTTGAGGCGAAACTAAGTGTGCCCCAATAACGTCCGACTGGACGAAGGGAAATAGTAATCACGAGAGAAACCCCATAGCTTTCAGTTAGCTAGACATCAGTTGGCTTTTACAGACAGCCTGATAGTGGCTGAGGTAGTCATGCTGCCTTCAAACTTGCGTCTTGATTAATAGATATTGAAAATGCTGGGGAGCATTGACTCTTTTGATTATGTTTGATTGTTGATACATAAAACGGCTTTAATTCATTCATGCTAGTGCAGTTAGCAAGTTGAAAAATCATAGTAATTACAGAGTTTTTAAAGTTCTCTTAAAGTCGCCGATTTATACTTTAAACAATCTTCTTCATTACTGAATAGAGCCTATGCAACTTTAGTTTTATTAGCAAAATTATTGATGTTTTGATGTTAATCCGATTTTAGCATTTTTACTATGCAATAGACTACAAATTTGAAATTTGAGTTTTTTGTAAAGGACTAATTATCCTTGTCAAACTGTGATAGCACAAGAAATGCAGCCGCTTCCACATGAGAAGTTTGGGGAAAAAAATCTGCGGGTTGGATGCGTTGAATAGTATACAAGCCATCTTCACAAAGTAATTTGAGGTCACGAGCGAGGGTAGCTACTTTGCAGCTGACGTAAACGATGCGCTCGGGTTTCGACAATAATAAAGATTCGATGACAGCGCGATCGCATCCCTTACGTGGCGGGTCTAGTAAGACTACACTCGGTATTATTCCCATCTTTGGCAGTAATTTCTCAACTGCACCCACTTGAAATGTAACGTTATGTATACTGTTGCGTTCAGCATTAGCGATCGCCTGTTGTACTGCTTCTGCTTGTAGTTCTAATCCCGTGGCTTGGCGCACCTGTTTTGCTAGGGGTAAAGTTAACGTCCCAATGCCACAATAGGCATCAACTAAAACTTCATCACCTTGCAAGTTTAATTGTGACTGAATCACCTGTAAGAGAGCTTCGGCTGTTTCCGTAGAAACTTGGAAAAATGTATCGGGGCGGACTTGAAATTCTAACCCTGCAAAGATTTCTCGCAGATAAGGTACGCCTGCAATGCAACGAGTTTCTGCACCAAAAATGGCATTTGTGCGCTGAGGATTGTAATTTAATGACACCCCAACTAACAGGGGATAGCGTTTCAGCCAAGCCTCAGCTTGCTTAGTAATTCTTGGTAAATCTTGATCTTTGACCACCAAAGTTAATAACATTTCACCTGTCCGCCGTCCAATGCGTAAACTCAAATGGCGAATTTGTCCTTGATGGCGAGTCTCATCGTAAACTGTCCAACCTTGCTGTTGAATATCTTGCTTAATTTCCGCCAGTAAAGGATTTAAGCGTGAATCTTGAACCGGACATTGATTTAAGTTAACTAATTGATGGCTACCCTTTTGGTAATAACCAGCTTGTACCTGACCTGTAGCAGAAATATCTAGAGGATATGTTGATTTGTTGCGATAACCCAAAGATGAGTCTGCTACGAGGACGGGATCTACTGATGGTGCAGTAAAATCACCAATGCGTTGTAAAGCTTGGATAACTTGATGGCGTTTAGCAACAAGTTGATATTCATAGTCAATATGTTGCCACTGACAACCGCCACATTTATCAGCCACAATGCAGCTAGGGCGGATGCGGTGCAGGGAAGGTTGTAATAATTCTTTAAGTTTGCCGTGAGCGTATTTAGGTTTGACATTTACCAAGCGTACCAGAGCGCGATCGCCTGGCACAGTATCCGGCACAAACACCACCCGTTCTTGGAAACGTCCTACACCATCGCCTGTATCGCTCAAATCTGCGATCGTCACTTCGATTAATTCACCCTGTTGCCAAATCGATTTAGTCATTAGTCAATAGTCATTAGTCAATATTTCTTTATCAATCCCCAATCACTAATCCCCATCGCCCCTTATCTCCAGAGGGGCCCCGAGTTCCCCAATCCCCAACCCCCTCTTCACTTCTGTACCTCCAACTCGTTAAACTAGCAAATAATATTTCGCGTGATTTAAATAATCATGACTGTAATTAGCCAAGTTATTCTCAAAGCCGACGACGAACTGCGCTATCCCAGCAGTGGCGAACTCAAGAGCATTAAAGAGTTTTTGCAAACTGGTGAGCAAAGAACACGGATTGCAGCAACCCTAGCTGAAAATGAAAAAAAGATAGTTCAGGAAGCTACCAAACAACTTTGGCAGAAACGTCCTGATTTTATCGCACCTGGCGGTAACGCTTACGGTGAAAAACAGCGTGCTTTGTGCATTCGTGACTATGGCTGGTACTTACGCCTGATTACCTATGGTGTACTTGCTGGCGATAAAGAACCAATTGAAAGCATTGGCTTAATCGGAGTCCGGGAAATGTATAACTCCCTAGGTGTTCCTGTTCCTGGAATGGTAGAAGCTATCAATTGTTTAAAAAAAGCATCTCTGGATTTATTAAGTGCAGATGATGCAGCCCAAGCTGCTCCTTACTTCGATTACATCATTCAAGCGATGTCTTAGTAAAAAGTCTACGCTGGTTATACAAGTGTGCTTCTGAGCTACTAGATTGAGTGTGAAGTATTAACCTCATACATCGATAAAATCTCCAATTTGATCATACCTCCCCACATCTGGTTGTGGCTCTGGCCAATTCTGTGTCAAGTTACCAACCAGATGTGGGGAAATTTTATTTAGTTATTAATCATTATCTACGGGAAGCTACTTTTACCACGTTTACGCGTCTATAAAGAAAAGTCTGATTTTTCTCTGGGGAACATGAATTAGCCCTAGCCAACACCCCTATGCCTCATACAAAAAGCCGACAACCTTTTTCAAAAGACTGTCGGCAATTAGTGTGTTCCCTATTAATGACTCGGCTAGAGTTCAGTAATGAGGTAATCATCCCAATTTGTACACTGATATGAAACGATCTTAATCATGAGTCAATGTGATTGTTATCACTTAATTTTTGGGAAAAGACTGCATCTACGAGTAAATTCTGTAACCTTATACAAGGTAAAACTACCAATAATAGCAAACTAATGTAGTCTAAAACACAAAATTTCGTTTTTTTTAATTATTGTTATCAGTAGAGGAAAACAAGTATTCACTGCGGTGAGTTCTTAATTGGGGCAATGTATTGATGAAGTTTGTTAGTGCTTTACTACAACAGGAGCAAATTTTTCAAACTAATATTGTCACAGTTACCCTCAATGCTCCTTAGATTATTTATAACTCATTTGGTCAAGCTACTACAAAAACTGACATTCGCTATTTAAAGAAAGTTCCTCTTTGACAAAGAGTTTAATGCGTATATTCAGGAAAGCTTTCAGAAGTTTGAATTAGGATTTATTCTTGGTAATTAACTAGCTATGATAATAGCGATGTCTACGACGATGCTTTCTTTACCTACCCATTCTTGAAATTTGCCAGAATAAGTGCTGTTATACAGCTATTTTTGATAATTAAGTGGCAAAAAAAGCCAGTATGCTTATGTTACTGGCTTAGTTACATCAACTACATTGGGATTACCACTTATATTTAATCCAGTCGTAAATCTCTACATATTCTGCGCCTGGGTAGTTCCACGAATAGTCATAGTTCATACCCTGAATAGCTAGTTGTTGAAACTCTTTATGAGACTGATACCACAAATCAATTGCCCGATTCATTGCTGATTCTAAAGCATGATTATCGGTTTGATAGAAAACATAACCGTTGCGTTTTTCTGGTGGTAATTTCTGTTCATAGTCCCGATCAAATACTGTATTTACCAGTCCGCCAACACCACGCACAATGGGTACAGTACCGTACTTCAACCCAATCATCTGGGTTAAACCACAGGGTTCATAATTGCTGGGAACAACAATCATATCCGCCCCGGCATAAATTAGGTGAGATAATTCTTCATTGAAGCCCAGTTCTAAATGTACATCTGGGTTACTGTGCAAAAATGCTTGTTCATGGCGGAAATGAGCGTTAATTCCTGGTTCTGTAGCCGAACCTAGCAGGACAAATTGTGCTTCTTTATTCAGGGCATGATAAATAGCATGGTGGACAAGATGCACACCTTTTTGATGATCTAATCGACCGATGTAAGCAATGATGGGTTTATCAGAGGGGCGGAGCATCAATCGCTCACGCAAAGCTTTTTTGTTATATATTTTTTGTTCAAAATCGTCGGCGGTGTAGTTATACGGTATGTAACGGTCAATTTCTGGATTCCAGAAATCGTAATCAATACCGTTCAGCACCCCTTTAAATTTATTTCGGTGCAAATACAAGGTATGACCTAAACCACAGCCCACTTCTGTATGTTCAGCTTCTAAAGCGTGGTTGGGGGAAACTGTTGTCACTGCATTCGAGTAAACAATTCCCCCTTTCATGTAGTTCAGTGCAAAGGGGTTAAAGTTGTCTTGCAGCTTATCGTATTGAAAGTAATAGGATTCTTGATTTAAACCTGTAGCCCAGAGAGTTTTGACACCACCAATTCCTTGATGCTTAAAGTTGTGGATGGTGTAACAAACCCGTTGATGTGCCATGCCATGATATTTGTAAATTTCATACAGCATGACGGGAACTAAGCCTGTTTGCCAATCATGGCAATGAATAATATCAGGACGCTTATTACTTTGATGAAGGAATTCTAAAGCCGCTTTGCTGAAAAAGGCAAAGCGCATATCATCATCGTCACAACCGTAATAGCAACCACGATTGAAGAAATTATCTTCCGAGTGGGGTTCAATAAAGAAACACACCCGCCCATGTACCCAACCACAATAAACGGTACAGTGAATCGCCGCGCCATACCAAGGTACCCACAAGTTTAAGTAAGCCTCGTGTAATCCCCAAATATGGTCATAACGCATACAATCATATTTGGGTAGAATCAGTTCGACGCAATTGCCCCGAATGTCTAATTCTCGACTTAAACCGTAAACGACATCCCCTAAACCTCCTGCTTTAATTACAGGAGCGCATTCCGAGGCAATCTGTACTATGTACATTCGTAGTCCTCGCTTTACAAAAGTTTATCTTTACTATACATCTCAGTATATGAAAGATTTACTCATTGACAAGCGAGTGTTTGAATGATAAAAAGCAATAAATTACCTAAAATATGGCTTTAGCCCCTAAATATTCAAGATTTCTTGACTTGATGATAGTGGTAATTTGAGGAAAAACTTTAACCGCAAAGTATCGCAGCGAAAAGTTCTTCATTCAAGTAAGTGTTGCGTACTCCTCTGGAGAAGCAAGCTATGCCGTAGCGTCGCGTAGCACAGGAAAACTGATTTTCCCAGCGCAACAAATTTTTCCAGACATAAATGCAGAGGTACAAGGGGAATGTTTTACCTAGATTTTCTCTTTAGCTCCTAGCATTTGTAAAAGTTTTTCTGAATTATCTAAATCACCAACTAAACGACGAATTGGGTGAGGCCAAACTTTGACGAGGGTAGGAGTTGCTGATACTTGATCGATCTCTGCTTGTTCTGGATTAGTTAAAACGTCAATTACTTTCATCGTGTAGGGGTATCCTAGCGATCGCTCTAATTGTTCATGCAGATTCTTCAGGATACGTTCTGTATTAGCACTGTGTCCAGCGACAAATAAACGCAGAACATAGGTTTTAATTTGAGTCTTTTGTACAGCCCTCGCTGGATGATCATATCTGGGGGCTGGTTCGGAAAGGTCTAAATTGATAATTAAGTCATGATCTTCCCAAATTTGGGGAAATGCCGCGCGGTAAGTTGACAATACCATGCGATCGCACAAGCCGTCCTGCCAAGGCGCAGGTTGCCATACCAAATCACTAGTATCAAAAATCGCATTCAGTACAGCCTGATGCTTTATCACCAATGGATAAGCTTCTGCAAAGGTTTTCACTTGTTGCGTTTGCGGGTCTAACCAATGGTCAATTGTAGCTGTATAACAAGGAACAAGAAAATGAGGCGGTTCTGGTAAGTCAAGAATTTCCTGCAAAGCAGTGCATAAATGCGAGTGCCATCGACCTTGCTTATTGGGGTCGATGCAGTAAATTAAATCTCCTCCTGGCGTAAATAGGGCAATTCCCTTGAATAACTGAGGTTGAAGTAGTTTATCTGTAGTCAAGTTAATTACTTATTACTAAGGACTGGGGACAAATCAATTCAAAATTCAAAATTCAAAAACTTTAAGGGCATGGAAGGGAGAGCAACTAATACCCTATCTTCCATTCCCTACACCCCCACTTCCTACTCCCTACTCACCTTACACTCGTCCTCGGAGGAATTGAGCCATTTCGTTAGGCGTTGGGGACATTTCTAAGGCTGTTTCTTCAGTGATGCGACCTTCTTGATAGAGGTTGAGCAACGACTGGTTCATAGTAATCATACCGTCAAAACCAGCTTGCTTCATCAATTCGGTAATTTCATCATACTTACCATCTTTAATCCATTCCTTGACTGCCTCTGTATTAATCAGGATATCGTGGAAAGCCGCCCGTTTACCGTCAGTCGTTCGGCACAAACCTTGGGCAATGACTGCCACTAAAGATTCCGCCAGTGCTACCCGCATGGCATCTTGTTCTTCTCCTGAGTAGAGGTTTAAAATCCGTTCAATAGTTTTTACTGCACTGTTAGTGTGCAGAGTTCCCATAACTAAGTGACCAGTCTGAGCCGCTTTTAAAGCTGTGTTGACGGTTTCTTTATCCCTCATTTCACCCACCAGAATCAAATCTGGATCTTCCCGCAAAGCTGCTTTTAAGGCGTTGTCAAATTTCCGGGTGTGCATCCCTACTTCCCGTTGTTTAACCAAAGACTTACGGCTTTGATGCACAAATTCTACTGGATCTTCAATAGTGATAATGTGTTTGGACATTTCTCGATTGATGTAATCAATCATTGCCGCCATTGTTGTGGATTTACCCGAACCAGTAGGCCCTGTCACCAAAATCAAGCCTTTGTGATAGTGACAAATATCTCGAAATATAGGGGGTAATCTCAATTGATCAATAGACAAGATTTTTAAAGGAATCAACCGCAGCACCATTGCATAGCCTTTGAGAGAGTCAAAGACGTTAATCCGCACGCGGGCAAATTCATACTGAGTAGCACCATCAAATTCCAAATGTTCTTGGAATCTTTGAATTTCTGCCTCAGTCATAATCTCCTGTAACCAACTCATAAAAGCTGATTTGTCTGTTTCTGGATAATCGGTAGGGTTAATCTCTCCTCGGTTACGGAAACGAGGCACTTCGCCGATACCCAAGTGAATATCTGAATAACCATTATCAAAAGCTTCCTTAATAATCTCAGCTAAAGTTATCCCCGAACTATTAGCACTGGCAGCAGGCATTGGTGGCGGCATTCCAGGACGATGTGCCGCAGCAGGTACAGGTGGTGGTGGTGGTACAGCTTGCCCAGCACTTCTATTAACTGATGACATATCCAATGTTTGTGTATATTGGCGTTGCGTCATCACATTTGGTGGTGGTGGTGGCGGTAATGGTGGTGTTGGTGGCACATTGCGGACAGTCACAGAATTGGGATTTGAAGGGTGGGTTGAGTCTGTCATATATCTTTAAAATTTCACAGTGAAATTGTGAATAAGCAAAAAGACTGGTCTGAATCTTCTGAACGACTGAGGAATGGGAATTTTAGGTGTTTGTCTAATGTGAGAAGTATCAGTAACATTTCGTTACATAGTGTTGATTGATGTTGTATAGTTTGTGACTCTAAAATAGGAAGAAAAATTTCAGACTATACATAAACTGGTTTAATCTAAGAGTTTCGCAAAAAACCTCAGTAAATATATTGTTAATTTGCAGTATTTTTTAATGCGGTGATTTTTTATCGCTGGGACAACGACTTCTTAAATGAGAGAACTTTGTCGATGCTGACCGTAACTGACTAGCAGTTAACAGCAAAATCATCTGTAGATATTTTGTTGAGGCGTGTTGGAGAATTATGAGAAACATACTGATTTTGCATAAGAAATGTTAAGCAAAATCGAACTCAAAAGTCGAGGATAAACTTTTTGGTCAAATGATTTTTGGCTGCTATTCCTTAAGACAGATATCAACAGCTAGATTTATCGTGAAATGTGAACTCAACTTTACATTCATAATTACAAAAAATTAATTGTAAAGTTTAATAAATAAACGCTCATTTTCTCAGATGAGTTTTATATACTGAAACTTCATTGAATCATTCAGTTGCTTGCGAAAGCGAGATATTACTGAAATTAAATCTTGCTGTGTACTTAGGAGGAAAAGTCATGGTTTTGGCTCAGAGTTCTAATCTCGAAAAGACCTACTCCTTGTTAATGATTAAAAGTTTTTTGATATGGACTTTTACATTGGCAGTATGCTTGTTGGTTGTCGGATTTCCATTAGTTGTATTGATGGCTACGGTCGGATGTTTGTTGTCGATTGTCCTGCAATCTGTAATGCCTGTTAGTGCGGTGTTACTTGTAGCAGGTGGTTTGATTATGTTCAATGTGATGGCAGTTTTAATTGCTGCTGGTGTATTGACCATGAAGGGCGTACATCCAAAAGAAATTCAATGGTTAAGCTGGTTGCATGGAGGAGAAGCAGAGCAGATGCAGACAACTGTGTATGCCGCTTGCCCACTAACTTGCGACATCAAACTCTAGTCATTACGAAAAATTCGACAAAAAGCATCTGCCCGGTTCAGCCGGGTTTTTTCGTTTTTGGGAAGAATTATGAGTGTAAGTGTAGGGGTTGGAAAGGAGACAAGATAGATTATATTTTCTAAGCCTACTAACTATTGACTAATAACTATTGACTAATAACTATTGACTGATGACTAATCAAAAACGCGTTTGCATTATCTTGGGAACACGTCCAGAGGCTATTAAGCTGGCTCCGGTAATTCAGGTTTTTCAACAAGCACCGGACTTTGATTTGCAGGTGATTTTAACTGGACAGCATCGGGAGATGGTTGAGCAGGTGATGCTGTTGTTCAACCTGAAGGCAAATTATGATTTGGAGATTATGCAGCCGCAGCAATCTTTGAGTGATATTACTTGCCGCAGTTTGAGGGGTTTAGAACGGTTATTCTCGGAAAATAAGCCAGATTTAGTCATAGTACAAGGTGACACTACTACGGCTTTTGCTGCGACTTTAGCCGCGTTCTATCAAAAAATCTCTGTTGGTCATGTCGAAGCTGGCTTGAGAACTGATAATTTATATAATCCTTACCCAGAAGAAGCTAATCGGCGGTTGATTTCGCAACTTACCCAGTTACACTTTGCACCAACGGCATTAGCAGTAGAAAATTTACAACGTTCTGGGGTTTTGGGTGAAATTCATTTGACAGGAAATACAGTGATTGATGCACTGTTAAATGTGGCTGCAACTCAACCTGCGTGTAACGTACCTGGTTTAAATTGGAATTCCTACCGGACTTTGCTGGCTACTGTGCATCGTCGGGAAAATTGGGGAGAACCATTACAAGCGATCGCTCAAGGTTTTTTACAAATCTTAAATAATTTTCCTGATACGGCTTTACTGCTACCCTTACACCGCAATCCCACGGTGCGAGAACCATTGCAAGCTTTGTTGGGTGATCATCCCCGTGTGTTTTTAACAGAACCGCTAGATTATGCGGAACTAGTAGGAGCAATTGGGCGATCGCATTTTCTCTTGACTGATTCTGGTGGCTTACAAGAAGAAGCACCCAGCCTCGGAAAACCAGTATTAGTCCTCAGAGAAACCACAGAGAGACCAGAAGCTGTAGCAGCAGGTACGGCGAAACTGGTAGGAACTGCTAGTGATAGCATTGCGGCGGCGGCTGGTGAATTACTCAGTAATACTACTGCATATGAAACAATGGCTAACGCAATTAATCCCTTTGGGGATGGTCACGCAGCCGAATATATTTTGGGGATTGTACGAAGATACTTTGGGATGGGGGATTAGGGACTGGGGATTGGGGAGTGGGAAAAAATCTTCCTTATCTTCTCTGGTTCCCCCTACACCCTTATACCCCTGTACCCCTACACCCCTATCCCCGAAGTAAAGCACTGCGAGTTTCCGGGCCGACTACGCCATCGACGCGTAAGTTGTTACTGGCTTGAAACTCCCGGACTCGCCGTGCTGTCACTGGCCCGTAATAACCTGTTGGTTCAATCCCTAACGCTTTCTGCACTTCTGAGACGGCCTCACCTTTAGAACCAAGTGTGAGAGTTACAGGGCCGCCTGTTGGGGTAGTTGGGGTACTTGGTGTAGAAGCAGTTTTAAATAAAGCACTGCGAGTTTCTGGGCCGACTATACCATCGACACGCAAATCATTATTGCTTTGAAATTCCCGGACGCGCCGCGCTGTCACTGGCCCGTAATAACCTGTGGGGTTAATTCCTAAAACTTTCTGCACTTCTGATACAGCTTGCCCTTTAGAACCAAGACTGAGTGTGACACGTCCACCTACTCCACCGCTGTTGTTGGGTTGGTTGGGACGAGTGGTAGACATATCACCTACCCATTTCGCAGATACATATCTATTAGCGGATAAGCGCACAAAACCATTGACGGTTTGAGCGGTTGTGATGTTTGTCCCGTTAGGTAAACAATCTACAACTTTAGAATCCATGCTGGGCTGTAGACGCACATTCAGGCAACTACCGTTAGTTCTGACATAGGCTGCTAAAGCTGATGGGGCTTGAGTAATTGCTGTCAAAAATACCATCCACCCTGCTAAAGATAACCAAGCCGAAGATTTGAGTAATTTTTGCCAATTCCAATCAAATTTGGGAAATTCGTAGTCGATATATTCAGCCTGACCATTTGCCTCTTCGTTGGCAATAACCATAGAGGAATAAGCAATATATTCCATTGGTGAACACCTTATATTTGTTAATTGACTAAAAGCTTACGGACAATATTTTATTTTGTGTAAATTTAACTACTTTATATCATAAAGCTTTTTGTTGTTGGCAAGGTCAGAAGCTCGGAAAATTTATAAAAATTGTTGCAAAAAGAACTGACGCGATCGCATCAGTTCTTTTGAATCATAATCAAGCAACTCTCTACGTTAGGAACTTTGATGCTCAAACTTTTCCAGGTTAATTAAATTGACACAAAAGTCATAAAATCTTAATTTTTGCTCATTATAAATAACTAGTTTTTTCATTTATGAGAAGTATAAAAAGCGTCGGCACGAATTTGACTGCCATTACGCCAAACTTCTACTTTATCAGCACTGACCAAGTAAGAGTAACTACCATTATCTGCCTGATATTTATTTTGACCAATATTCCAGGCAGGGATCTTGATTGGTTGATTGAGGTCTTGTTTTAATTGACCAATATAAAACAACTGACCCTTTTCTTGGCATACTGTGACGAATGTATTCTTGGTTTCACCTCTGAAAACTGCGACACCATCGCATCCTGTATTAGTCATGGGTGCAAGAGCCACGGGAATTGATATAGCTTGAGAAGGTGATACGGCTTGCATGAATTGATGTGTGGCGATTGGTTTAGGTTTATTAGTTTGGTAGCCACCAGCCGCAGATATCTGAGATGGGGGGGTATTGCTGGCAATGGATGATGCTAATAAACGCTGAGGATCAGTTGCAAATTTACCATTGGGATAAATTTCAAAATGTAAATGAGATCCGCTGCTATTACCTGTAGATCCCATTTCTGCGATGATTTGCCCTTGTTGAACCTCTTGACCTTTACTGATTAATAAACGACTGTTGTGACCATACACTGTCACACTTCCATCAAGATGTTTGATTTCTATCGCATTGCCTAATCCCCATTCATCCCAACCAGCTTTGATGACTGTTCCCGCCGCCGCCGCCATAATTGGTGTTCCAGATGGCCCAGCAATATCAATTCCTTCGTGCTTATACTTGCGGAAGCCTTGAGAAACATATCCTGTGGTCGGCCAAATAAATTTGGTAGTTGAAAGCGTTGGTTGTTGGATAGCGACTTGAGTAAAGGCAGTAGTATTGCTGACAAGTACAGCACTCAATGAAATTAGTCCCGTCAAGGCATAAGTATGCCTACGGAGAATAGTATTTTTTCTCACAAGTTTTAATCCTTGCAAATATAGCTTAGATAGTCTGTATATATTCGTCTGTTCAAGATAGCACTGGAAATATCAGGAAAAAATCCGTAAAATTTATTACTTTCGTGGATGCCGCACATTACATAGACGTAGATGTTGTGGAGAAAGTGTCAGGCGGCAATATTTTGTGCAAAGATAGCGAAAAATTGTGATGAGAATGGGGTTATGGGGCATGGAACATTGCGAGTAGGAATAGCATTAGAGACGCTGCAATGCAACGTCTCTAATTGATTGTGGTATTTTGTGTTTTTACTGTTTCCTAGTCGCTGTTGCTTGTGACTTACATTATTGGTTGGTTAATGCTAATTCTGGTTGTAGTGTCTCTTCTGGTTCTGGTAGGCCGTATATGGAACGATAGAGTCTATCATACTCTTTAGCAGATTTGTACCAACTGAAGTCTTGACTCATACCGCGTTTTTGTAGTTCTTGCCATTGAGGTTTGTAGCGGAAACCTTCCCAGGCGCGAATCATACAGGTGAATAAATCTAGGGGTTCGTAACGGTCGAAGCAATAGCCTGTACCAGCTTCGTTCATAGGGTCGTGGTGAGATACAGTGTCCACCAGTCCTCCAGTCCGACGGACAATGGGAACGCTACCGTAGCGCAAAGCCATCATTTGGCTAATACCGCAGGGTTCAAAGCGGCTGGGCATTAAGAAGGCATCTGTACCGGCGTAGATGCGACGGGATAAGGGATCGTTATATAACAGGTAGGTGGCCATGCGTCCGGGGTAGCGCGAGGCTAGTTGCCACATTTGAGTTTCGTAGTAGCGATCGCCTGTTCCTAACAGAACGAACTGAGCATCAGTATATGCCATGAAGCGGTCTAGCATTTGGATAACTAAATCCAAACCTTTTTGTTCAACTAACCGCGTCACCATGCCAATTAAAAAGGCGTTTTTATTAACTTCTAAACCGACTTCTTCCTGCAAAGCAATTTTGTTGGCTTTGCGTTTGTCTAGGGTTTCAGTAGTAAAGGTTTGAGTTATATATTTATCGTTTGCTGGGTTATATACTTCTGTATCTATACCGTTAACAATCCCAGATAACTTACCACTAATAAAAGATAGTAAACCTTCTATAGTTTCACCATAAGCGGGAGTCTTGATTTGTTCGGCATAGGTCGGGGAAACTGTATTCACTCTGTCGGCAAATTGGACGGCGGCGGCCATTGTATTATGACCTTGCATATACCAAGGACACCAGGTAATTTTCTCTAAATACCAACGCCACGGCCCTTGATATGCCAAGTTATGAATTGTAAAAACTGTGGTGATGTCTGGAGACTGGTTCATCCACACAGGAATCATACCTGTATGCCAATCATGACAGTGAATAATTTCTGGTTTCCAGTGATTCCAGCAAAATTCGGCTGCACCATTGGCAAAAAATGTGAACCGCCAGTCTTCATCATCACCGCCATAGATGCGACGAGGATCGAAGGCAGGATGTCCAAATAAGTACAAGGGAACATCAGTACCAGGCAGGATTGTTTCGTAAACTGCAAAATCTTGAAACATGGCGTATCCCCGCCAAACAGGTTCTTGGGGAATCTCCATTTTATCGGGAAGAAAGCCATAGTAGGGCAGGAAAATTCGCACATCATGCCCCATTTTTTTCAAGATTTTTGGTAATGCCCCGACAACATCACCCATGCCTCCAACTTTAGCAATGGGTGCTGCTTCTGCTGCTACAAATAGAATCCGCATGGTAATTTTTATTTCCCCGGTTCTTGAGGTTTTCAGTGAAGTAATTACGAGAATTACTCATTATCTAAACACATCTCGTAGCCTAATCGCTTAAGAACCGCGTTGAATCTCTGCAAAAATGGCATCTAAAATTTCTTGCGCGCCTTGTTGACGTAACAGTTTTGCTAGTTCTATGCCTAGGGTTTCGGCATCACTAGCAGTACCAGATACGGTGTCTTTGACTAGGTTTTGTCCGTCTATACTGGCTACTACACCTGTGAGTGTTAAATTGTCCGCGTCTATCTCAGTATTTACGCCAATGGGTACTTGACAACCACCTTCTAAACTCCGCAGGAAAGCACGTTCAGCTAAACAACGATCGCGGGTTTCGGGGTGTTCAATGACTTTGAGTAGTGATATTAATTCAGTATCATCACCACGGCATTCTATTCCTAATGCACCTTGTCCGACAGCATGTAATGATACTTCTTTGGGAAGGACTTGGTGGACGCGATCGCCCATGCCTAAACGTTGCAAGCCAGCAGCCGCTAAAATGAGAGCATCGTACTCACCTGCATCAAGTTTGGCGAGGCGTGTATTCAAATTTCCCCGCACATCTTTAAATGTTAGGTGGGGGAACTTGTGACGTAACTGCGCCAAGCGTCGTAGAGATGATGTCCCAATGACTGCGCCGGCGGGGAGAGTATCGATTTGCTTATCTTTGAATTTTTCATGCACTACTAGCGCATCGGCGGGGTTTTCCCGTTCGGTGATGGCGGCTAGTGCTAAACCTGCAGGGAGGTTGGTGGGTAAATCTTTGAGGGAATGCACGGCAAAATCAATCTCTTGATTGATCATTCCCAATTCTAATTCTTTGGTGAATAGTCCTTTATCGCCAATTTTGGCTAATGCTACATCCAGGATGTTGTCGCCTTGGGTAGACATGGTATGGACTTCAAAAGTAATATCAGGATAACTTTTTTGTAGTTGCTCTCTTACCCAGTAGGTCTGAACTAGAGCTAGTTGGCTTTTACGTGAACCAATCCGAATTGTGCGTGTGGCTGTCGAAATAACTGAAGTCATAAAACAATATGTCAAACCAGGCGATATTTTCACTTCTCATCTAGACTACCGCAGTGGGTGACTTACCGGATGGCGATCGCCTGATTTTAGTTAAGTTTATTTTGATTTTTGTTTACAGTTTTTAACATTATTTCGATACACATTTGCCATCAAAAATTCTTCTGTCTGCCGCTTCTAGAAAGACGTGGGAATTTCTCAGAGGTGTTAGTTTAGAATTGTGTGGTTTAGCGATCGCATCTAATCTTGCAATTTTATGAATCGTTCCGCTTGCCTTATTTTTAATCCGGTGGCTGGACAAGGTAATCCAGATTTGGACTTGGCGCAAATTCGGTCAATTTTAGAACCAGAACTTCATTTAGATGTGCAATTCACAACTGAAGAAATTGATGCAGATGATCTGGCTAAAGCAGCAGTTCAACAAGGTGTGGATTTAATTATCGCCTCTGGAGGGGATGGAACTTTATCAGCCGCGGCGTTGGCGGTGGCTGGTACTAATATTCCCTTTGGGATTATTTCACGGGGAACGGCTAATGCTTTTGCGGCTGCTTTAAGAATTCCTGATACTATTGACGCAGCTTGTCGGACAATTTTACAAGGAATCACCCGTGATGTAGATATAGCTTATTGCAATGAACTGCCAATGATTTTGTTGGTGGGGATTGGATTTGAGGCGGAAACTGTAGAACTAGCAGACAGGGAAGCAAAAAAACGCTTTGGGATTATGGCGTATATCCTGGCTGGTATTCAGCAGTTAAGAGAGTTAGAAAGCTTTGATGTTGAGATTGAGACAGAAGATAAAATCATTAAAACCAAAGCGGCGGCGGTAACAGTGGCGAATGCTGCACCCCCAACTTCAGTTTTGGCACAAGGCCCAGCAGGAATTGTTTATGATGATGGGTTATTAGATTTGACAATTGTAGCTCCTAGCAGCAAAGCTGGAGCGATCGCAGCTACGTATCATTTATTTCAAACCGCCTCTTCTGGAAACGCCGCCGAACGAGATGATATTGGCTATCTGCGCGCTAAACAATTTAAAATCACCACAGATCCTCCACAAAAGGTAGTAATTGATGGCGAAGTAGTGGGAACAACACCAGTTGAAATTAAATGTATTCCCGCCGCTTTAAAAGTATTTGTGCCATCAGTCCCAGAATTAGAACCGATAGAAAAATTAGAGGGACTACCAAATTTACAGATTGAATTGAAAGAGTGAAAAGTGAAAATTTTACGGTGTACAAATCGAGTCAAGATTTTTCACTATGAAACCATACCCCGCCTTGAACAAATGATCCTGTTGGGGAATGGTGTAGATTATTAGACTAAGCAAAAAATAAGTAATTAAGTACTAGTAAAAATTAATAAATAGGCATATTTGTACACATATTCAATGCCAACTAGTACTCTTTTTGATTTCCAGAATGATATGATTTGAGTTTGTGTTGGTTTTTAGCCATCATTTACTTAAATTATTAATTAATTTTGTATGTTACCTCACATAGAAACTATATTTTTACGCCAAATGGCTTCGGGCGATCGCCTGTTTTTACAAGTATATAAATTCATTGGCTCTCAACCCGGAAAGAAAGTTTATATTCAATCTAATCTTCACGGTGCGGAAATCTCTGGTAATGCTGTTATTCATCAGTTAATTGAGTGTTTATTGTCAGTTGATGAGACTGACTTAATTGGGGAAATTTGGTTAGTTCCTGTTTGCAATCCGATGGGAACTAACGAACGCGCTCAACATTTTTCTCCTGGTCGTCATTGTGCTTATGAATATAAAGACTGGAATCGTATCTTTTGGGATTATGAGAAGCATAATCATGATTTATTCACTTTTACTAAATCTCAAATTCATGAAGACATAACAACTATTCGCCAGAATTATTTAAGTTTGATCAAAAAAAAATTTGCTCAAAATTTAGATTTGATCAATTCTCCCGGTAGCGTTCCCTATACAGAAATGTTTCGCTATCAACTCCAGTCTCTCAGTCTAGATGCTGACTATTTAATTGACTTGCATAGTTCTACTAATCAAGGTTTAGACTATGTTTATTACTTCCGTGATCGCGAGGAAAGTGCCAAATATTTCTTGCTGGATTTTGGTATTCTACTTGATAAGTATGATGGTGATGCTTTCGACGAAGCATTCATCAAACCTTGGTTAGCTTTAGAAGATTGTTTTAAACAATTGGGCAGAGAAATTAAATTTGATATCGAAGCTTGGACATTAGAATTAGGCGCAGGTATGCAGATAAATGCTGATTCTGTTGCGAAAGGTGTAGAGGGTGTAAAAAATTATTTAGTCCAGAAACACGTTTTACGAAATCTACCATTTACTAACTCTCATGAAATGTATTTTGCCAAGAGTAGCAATCGGCAAAAATATTATGCGATCGCTGGTGGGATGATTCAATCTAGAGTCGCTTTAGGTACAAATATCCAAGCAGGTGAAAAACTATATCAAATTCTCAGCTTTAATAAAGAAAATCAGCTACCTAGCGTGATAGATGTCTATGCTGCTGAAGATGGCTTAGTCTATGATGTCGCCACAAATCAAGCTGTGAATCAAGGTGAATTTGTGCTGGGAATAATTTATTAGTTGATATTTATTAATAATCACTCAAGTTTAAATGGTATGTATTTTAAAGATAAATAGATATTCTAGATAATTTGTAACTCTGTGTAATTGTCATCAAAAAATCATAAAATTGAATTAAAAGCAATCTCCTCAAAGAAAGATGATTTTTTAGATTCTTTATGTGCATGTCTCATTTTTGGGAAATGAGAGCTAAATATATTTAGTAGTAGATTAAACTAAGATTAAAGACTAGTTCCCTGCACTTATTAGGGTGAATTGATTTTTTTTGAGTGTGTTCGTAAAGACTTATACCTATTAAATCCCAACTATAAAATATTAACGGTGGAACTGACAGTGACGAGTATTGATAACCACATCCCATCTTTTTCAGAAGCAGTATCGATTCCCCAAGCTCCTCCTGAATTTAAATCGGGTTTTATCGGCATTATCGGCCGTCCTAATGTTGGTAAATCTACTCTGATGAATCAATTAGTTGGTCAGAAAATTGCTATCACTTCACCAGTGGCGCAAACCACACGCAACCGTTTAAGAGGAATTGTCACAACATCAGACGCACAATTAATTTTTGTCGATACACCAGGAATCCACAAACCCCATCATCAATTGGGTGAGGTATTGGTACAGAATGCCAAGATAGCAATTGATTCAGTGGATTTAGTGCTGTTTGTGGTAGATGGAACAGTGGCTTGTGGTGCAGGCGATCGCTTTATTGCTGAGTTACTACTGGACAGTCCCACACCAGTGATATTAGGTGTCAATAAAATTGACCAACAACCTGAAAATCCCGAAAGTATGGATGCTAGTTATCAACAGTTAGCAGCTACCCATCAATGGCCGATGGTCAAATTTTCCGCTATGACTGGCGCAGAATTACCCCAACTGCAAACATTATTAATCGAACATTTAGATCATGGGCCGTTATACTATCCACCTGACTTAGTAACCGACCAACCAGAACGGTTTATTATGGGCGAGTTAATTCGAGAACAGATTTTGCTGCTGACTCGTGAAGAAGTTCCCCATTCTGTAGCGATCGCCATTGATAAAGTAGAGGAAACACCCAGCATTACCCGTGTCATGGCTACCATCCACGTTGAACGCGACTCCCAAAAAGGAATTCTCATCGGTAAAGGCGGATCAATGTTGAAGGCCATAGGTAGTTCAGCACGGGAGCAAATTCAAAAATTGATTTCTGGTAAAGTCTATCTAGAGTTATTTGTCAAAGTCCAACCCAAATGGCGACATTCTCGCGTCAGGTTAGCAGAATTGGGTTATAGAGTTGAAGAATAAATGTTAGTCATTAGTTGTACCTCAATCCCCAATCCCTAGTCCCTAGTCCCAATTATGTCTTTGAATGCTGGCTATACTCTAAATTTGCCAAGAGATGCTTCACTGTTGCGGGTGTTGATTGTAGAAGATGATCCGATGATGCAACTGGGATTAGAACAATCATTAATGGTTCATCCCCAGCTAGAAATTGTGGGACAAGCAGAAGATGGTTATTTAGGTGTGCAAGCAGCACTGAAACTGAAACCGGATTTAGTGGTGATGGATATTGGTTTACCACGATTAGATGGAATTGCAGCTACACAACAAATCAAAGCTGCACTCCCGGAAACTCACGTCGTGATGCTGACATCCCACCAAACAGAGACAGAAATTATTGCCGCACTATCTAGCGGTGCAGACGCTTATTGTATCAAAGGCGCGACTGTAGAGCGATTATTAAATGCGATCGCCGCTGCCGTTGATGGTGCTACTTACCTCGATCCGCAAATTGCACGTAGAGTAGTCGATCATCTCAAACCGCCGACACCAACAGGAAACTCGGCTAATTTATCAGGACGTGAGTTAGAAGTATTAAAACTCATGGTGGAAGGTTTGAGTAACCCAGAGATAGCTGAAAAACTCTATCTCAGTCCCAATACTGTCAAAACTCACGTCCGAGGGATTATGAACAAACTAGCAGTAGACGATCGCGTACAAGCTGCTGTCGTCGCATTGCGTTCTGGCTTAGTGTGATTAGAAAACATTAGGCCGCATCAAGTAAATTCTTTCTCGAATCCGGCGTAAATCTTCTTCTACTTGCAAAGCCGTTTTGCGTCTGTCATTTGCATCTGATTCTATCTGGGATTCAGGCGGATTTTTATGAGGCGCAGCGCGTGCTTTTTGCTCAGACCTGGATTTAATCTCCGACCTATTTTTCGAGTTATTGTAGAGTTGGAATTGAGACATGGTTGATTCTCCCTGGAATTTAGCAGTCTACTTAGGATAAGAGCTGCTAACAAGAGAAAGCTTCCCCCACTCGTCTCACCCTATTGGGTGAATTACTGTATTTACCCAGACCCAATCCTATCGCAATGGCCCGCGAGTTACACCTAATTGACTCTGCAATTTCAACTCGCGCCAGAGTTGAGAACCTGTGATTTCACCTGTTAATAAATGACGATATCGCTGTATTGTTTTAGTCACTTGTTCTGGTGTTTCATTCACAAACTCAATACGGAAGTGGCGTACCCCTAAGTCTATGAGACGCTGTACGTACTCTGCTCCAGTTTGGGCAGTACCATTAAATACAGTATTGCGACAACCAGCATCAGCTTGCAGAATGTGTTCACTACCAACGCGGTCACATAATTTCACTTCATGCTTTTCGCAAGGTCTGCCACAATTGGTATAGTCTGTTCCCTCAGAAAGAAACGCACAAAAAACACAGTGTTCCATGTGGAACATCGGCATATGTTGATGAATTGTTACCTCAAACCATGCAGGGGAAGTTGTGAGTAAATCTTCCAGTTGGGTAATATTCAAGTCATAGGATGCTGTTAGCCTCTCCAAACCATAACGCTGTTTGAAATAGTCTGCGGTTAAAGGATTTGCAACATTCAAAGAGAAATCACCAATACAACGGTCGGCGGCGAAAAATTCCAGTTGGTCATAATTCCGCACCAGATAACCATCAGCTTCGGAAGCGCGTACTTGTTGCAAAATCCAGTTTTCCCCCGATTTGGTAATGCGGGGAGGGGCGACCCAGATACTGGGGGTTGGGGAATTACTTACTTGTCTTGCTTCACGGACTAATCGGACTGCTTCTCGATAGGTGCGGGGGTCTTCAAATTCACAGTAGAGGGTTTCCACACCAGCATTGAGGGCGGCTTGGAGTTGTTTGAGGTTGCGGACTAGAACTATCAGTGATGGGGATGCGGGGGACGGGGGAGATTTGGGAGGGAGTAAGTCTTTAAAAGAAGCGTGAGGTTTAAGTTCCCAGCGTTTGGGTTGAGAACGTAATGCTTCTAGTTGGGTGACGATTTCCCGCCGTATCCGGTTTAATTCACTCACAGGTAACATCACCTGACCACTGAGATGATTGGTTAATGTTCCTAAACGGAAGGGAGTGTTACCAAGACGGCCAAATTGTTCATTGAGGCGTTCTGTCTCTAGGGGTTTGGTGTGGGCTTCTGACAGTGTAATTTCCGATTCTACTTTTGCGATATTACCAAATTCATCACGGGCGATCGCAATTAATACTTCACCCACTTCTCCATAAACTTCTACATCAATCGGACGCTGAAATTGTGGATTTTCCCCTGCATAACTCTGACGCAGTTGTTTATCTAATTCTGGGTCACTAGTTTTCCACAACTTATCACCGACATGAACACGGCGGAAGTTTACGTTACCTCGTCCGAATGTCAAAACTGCATCTTGACCTTTATTAATTACCTCATAAACTCGTCCGCCTTCTTCCTTCGCCTCTGGATGACCACAATCAAACACCACACCATCCCCAGGTTTTAAGGGTGCGGCTAATTTCACTGTCACCTGTTCATTACGAATCCGGGTAATTTCACCTAAATACACCCCCCGCTTCTTCCCAAACCGCGCATGAACTAATTCTTGATTATTAATTCCCGCAAACCACCCTGTGTAAAGTCCACGAGAAAAAGCCATCTCTAAGTTGTAGCGTTCTTGATCTCCCCCCCAACCCCTCTCCGCATCGGAGAGGGGAGCTTTTATTCCCCCTTCCCTACTATGTAAGGGGGTTAGGGGGTTAGTTCTTACCAATTCCCCCATTACCCGATCTAATGCTTGTCGATAAACACGGGTGACATTAGCAACGTACTCTGGTGCTTTGAGGCGACCTTCAATTTTCAGACTAGTTACCCTAGATTTCACTAAATCCGGTAATACTTCCAACCCTGCTAAATCTTGAGGACTCAGTAAATATTTGCGAGCGCCTAAATCTATAATTTCCCCATCCACAATCAAATCATAGGGCATCCGGCAAGCTTGGGCGCACTCACCTCGATTCGCAGAACGTCCGCCCAAAGCTTCACTAGTTAAACATTGGCCAGAGTAAGCCACACACAACGCACCATGCACAAAAACCTCAAGTGGTAGCGAAACCGCCCGTTGTGCAATTTGCTCCTGAATCTTGTTAATCTCTTTTAAGGAACATTCACGGGCTAATACCACCAACTGACAACCGAGAGACTTCGCAAACTCCACCCCAGCCGCACTGGTGAGAGTCATTTGAGTAGAGGCGTGAATAGGGAAATCTGGGGATAGGTGACGAATTAAGCGACAAATACCCACATCCTGAACAATTACCGCATCTACACCAGCCGCGATAATTGTGCGGAGATATTGTTGTGCTGCTGCTAATTCTTTCGGGAAAATCAAAGTATTGACAGTGACATAACCCTTCACACCCCGAAGGTGCAGAAAAGTCATTAATTCTGGTAAATCTGCTTCCGTGAAATTTTCCGCCCGCATTCTGGCGTTAAACCGATCTAAACCAAAATAAATTGCATCCGCCCCATTTTCCACAGCAGCTTTTGCACACTCCCAGTTACCAGCAGGTGCAAGAATTTCAGGACGTTGCCAAGATAATTGAGGACTTTCTGGGCGAGCAATTTCCATCAGGTTTAGACTAAGTTAAATATCATCATAGTGATCTTATCGAAATTAATTAAAGATAGTTATCACGATAAATTCAAAGTTAACCAACCTCACGTAATTACGAATTATAGCGATTCTCATTTATATGCAATACACTTTGACCTCTCTCCAAAGCTCTCTCCTTGTAGGAGAGAGGCTTTGAAACTTACTCCCCTTCCCTTGTAGGGAAGGGGCTGGGGGTTAGGTCTGTATTAGACTCAAACCGCTATGATCTACTCCCGCTACTGCCCCCCTGCCTCTTACACCCATGCCTGACACTAATTTTACCGCTACTGTACCGCCAGCATCTCAACTGTCATCTGTTGCGATTTTACAAGAGAAAATTTTAGCCATCCGCAAAACTCTGCGTCCTGGACAACAACAAATGGCTGATTGGCAATCTGGCCCACTGGCTGTTTCTGCTGTTCCTGGGGCTGGGAAATCTACGGGGATGGCGGCGGCGGCGGCGATCGCCATTGCTAGGCAATATGAAAATACAGTCCAATCACGCCCCTCTACTCGTCGTCAGTTAGTGGTAGTAACTTTTACACGTTCTGCGGCTGCGAACATTAAACTAAAAATCCGCGACTACCTCAAGCAATTATCTTTACCCCAAACGGGTTTTGCTGTTTATACTCTGCATGGTTTGGCTTTAAACATTGCTAGCCGCCACCCTGAGTTATCTGGTTTAGAGTTAGAAAACGTCACCCTCATCACCCCCAATCAAAGCCACCGCTTCATTCGCACCGCCGTCGAACAATGGATTGTCAATCATCCCCGGCTGTATTTGCAGTTATTGGAAGGACAACAATTTGACGGTGAAGAGACAGAAAGGTTACGTCGTCAATCAGTGCTAAGAACTGAAGTTTTACCAGACTTAGCAACTACCGTCATTCACGAAGCCAAAAGTTCCGGGATTTCGCCAGCCAAACTGCGGGAATGGAGTGAACAAACTACAGACGCGTATGAAATTTTAACTATTGCTGCCGGATTGTATGAAGAATATCAAAACCTGATGCGATCGCGTGACTTCATTGACTACGACGATATGATTTTAGCTGCCCTACGGGTTCTAGAAAACGACAGCGCGCGTCGCATCGAACAAAACCAAGTTTTCGCTGTTTTTGAAGATGAAGCCCAAGATTCCAGCCCATTACAGACGCAGTTATTAGAGATTTTGGCGAGTGAGGGGGGCGAATCAATTCAAAATACAAAATACAAAATACAAAATTCAACAGTCAACTTAATTAGAGTTGGCGATCCTAACCAAGCGATTAACTCGACGTTTACACCAGCTGACCCAATTTACTTTCGGGAATTTTGTCAAGAATGCGATCGCTCTGGCAAACTAGCAACAATGGATCAGGCCGGTCGCAGTACCCAAATGATTATCGAAGCGGCTAATTTTGCACTGCAATGGGTGAATAGTTTCTACGGGGCTAAAAATCAAAAGTCTCCCCACCTTCCTAGCCCCTTTAGTCTGCAAATGATTCGTCCTGTTAACCAAGTTGATGTCAACCCTGTTGCAGTGGGTGGAGGTTTAGAACTGCATACACCCCATGATATTCATCACACAGTTGAGTTGCTGGGTAACAGGGTAATTGAGTTATTAACACAAGACCCAACTAAAAGTGCGGCAGTGTTAGTGCGTGAAAATCGCCAAGGACGATGGTTATCACAAGCACTAGAACCTCTGTGTAAAGAGCATAATATAACAATATTTGATGTGGGAGAAAGCGATCGCCGTTCCCATGTTCCCCAGGAGATATTAGCACTGCTACAATTTTGCGATCGTCCCCATTCTCCCGACTACCTCAAAACCGCTTTGGAAGTTTTGGTTAAGCGTCAATTAATCCCTACCCAAGATCTCAACGCCCTAGCCAGTCTCCCAGAAGAATTTCTCTATCCCAGCCCCTTAGCTGCACCCCAATCAGAATCAGTCCAAAAAGCCTCTCATCTTTGTCGTAGTTTACTCCGCGCCCGCTTAGAGTTGCCCTTGTATCAGCTAATTTCCTTCTTGGCTTTGACTTTAAATTATGACCAAGCCGAACTAGCCACAGCAGATAAACTCTCGGAACGAGTCAACAAACAAATTGCGGTGAATAACTCAATGGGGTCGATGCTCTCAGTTTTGAGTGAAATTGTCAGTTCCGAACGCTTTGAACCAGTGGAAACCGATGATGTAGAAGCCCGTTACACCCGTGCTGGTCAAATCACAATTATCACCATGCACAAAGCTAAAGGGCTAGATTGGCACTATGTATTTTTGCCCTTCCTGCACGAAAACCTCATCCCTGGTAGGTTTTGGGTTCTCCCCCAAAGCCAATTTTTAGGTGACTTTACCTTATCAGAAGTAGCTCGCGCCCAGATTCGCGCCGCCCTCCACGGTGAAGCCAGCATCCCCGAAGTCACCCCCGCTTGGGAACAAGCCAAACACCTTAAAACAGCCGAAGAGTATCGTTTACTTTATGTAGCGATGACCAGAGCCAAGCAATTATTATGGATGTCTGCGGCACAAAAAGCCCCCTTTACCTGGAGTAAACCGGAAAACTTACAAGAACAAGCCCCATGTCCAGTGTTCTCCGCTTTAAAACGACAATTTCCTGAGTGTGTGGTTAGGGGTGTAACACCAATTCAAAATTCACAATCCTACAGCTAGGCTTGCGCCTACAAAATTCAAAATTACAGAATTTTTGCCTTTTAACTGTTTCAACCCCATTCCTCATGACCCATTACCATAAATTAATCGAATGGTATGGATAGCAACATTGCGTGACTAAAAGCTACTACTCTCACAGTAACTAGTTTTCAGCTAAAATCACGCCTGAGTAAAAAGACAGTAAGTTAAATGCAACTTTGGTGAAGAAAAATTGCTAGAGTGAACACAGTGAGCCTTAATGTCTAATCGCCAAAACCTATATATCTCATGGATTTTGCTAATCTTGCATCCCAATTAAATGCGGGAACGATTTTACCAGAGGGGATTGTCATTATCACCCTCATGGGGGTTTTGCTCGTTGATTTGATTTTAGGGCGGACATCTTCACGCTGGATTGGATATCTAGCGATCGCAGGTTTACTGGCTGCGACTGTCGCCCTATATTTTCAATGGGATGCTATCAATCCCATCTCCTTTAGCGGTGGTTTTAATGGCGACGATCTCAGTATCGTCTTTCGCGGTATCGTTGCCTTATCTGCCGTTGTCACCATACTGATGTCAATTCGCTACGTTGAGCAGAGTGGCACTGCTTTAGCAGAATTCATCGCGATTTTATTGACAGCAACCCTAGGAGGGATGTTTGTCTCTGGAGCTAGTGAGTTAGTGATGATTTTCATCTCACTAGAAACCCTGAGTATATCCTCTTATTTACTCACAGGTTATACCAAGCGTGACCCTCGTTCTAACGAGGCAGCTCTGAAATACTTGTTGATTGGAGCTTCCAGCACGGCAGTATTTTTGTACGGTGTATCATTACTGTACGGGCTGTCTGGTGGACAAACAGAACTGAGTGCGATCGCTAACGGTATAGCTCAAGCCAATGTCAGCCAATCCTTGGGTTTGGTGATTGCCCTGGTGTTTGTGATTGCAGGTATTGGTTTCAAAATCTCTGCTGCACCCTTCCACCAATGGACACCAGATGTTTATGAAGGCGCACCTACCCCGGTTATTGCCTTTTTGTCTGTTGGTTCTAAAGCAGCCGGATTTGCCCTTGCTATCCGCTTACTCACCACAGTTTTCCCCCTCGTCGCCGAGGAGTGGAAATTTGTCTTCACAGCCCTAGCTGTCCTCAGTATGATTTTGGGTAACGTCGTCGCCCTTGCCCAAACCAGCATGAAACGGATGTTGGCTTATTCATCCATCGCCCAAGCTGGGTTTGTGATGATCGGCCTAATTGCTGGGACTGATGCTGGTTACGCCAGCATGATCTTTTATTTGCTGGTGTATTTGTTCATGAACCTGTGCGGCTTTACCTGTGTGATTCTTTTCTCCTTACGGACAGGAACAGACCAGATCGCCGAATACTCAGGTTTATACCAAAAAGACCCCCTATTAACGTTAGGTTTAAGTCTCTCCCTTCTGTCTTTAGGTGGAATTCCACCCTTAGCTGGATTTTTCGGCAAGATTTACCTATTCTGGGCTGGTTGGCAAGCAGGTCTTTATTGGTTAGTTCTACTAGGTCTAGTCACTAGCGTCGTCTCCATCTACTACTACATTCGTGTAGTTAAAATGATGGTGGTGAAAGAACCCCAAGAAATGTCTGATGTAGTGAAGAATTACCCCCCAGTCAGTTGGAATTTGCCCGGATTTAGACCTTTGCAAGTAGGCTTAATAGTAACATTGATTGCTACTTCCCTCGCCGGAATTTTGTCAAATCCTCTATTTACCTTGGCAAATAATTCTGTAACTCACACTGCTATTTTACAAACAGCAGCAGTTGTCAATACTCAGGTAACGGTAGCATCTACTGAGCATCCAAAAGGTTTGTAGATTCTATCTTTTATTACCAAAAAGACTAATAGTATTTCAACTATTAGTCTTTTTTTATATTTGAGAACAAATTTACAGGAATTTGCATGACAAATTTCGCTCCTTGTTTGGAAGTTGAGTAACAATTGAGTTTGCCACCATGTTTTTTAACTATAATTTGATAGCTGATAGATAACCCTAAACCTGTACCTTGACCTACAGGTTTAGTTGTAAAAAAAGGGTCAAATAATTTTGATTGAATTTTTTCACTAATTCCTACTCCATTATCAGCAATTGTGATTTCTATCCAATGACTATCAATTAATTTAGTGTGAATAGTAATTGTTGGCGATTCCTGTACAAATTCTGAGAAATCTTCTAGTGCATCGATCGCATTGCTGATAATGTTAATGAATACTTGATTGAGTTGCTCAGGATAACAATTTATTTTTGGTAATTGACCGTAATTCTTAATGACTTGAATTTTTAAAGACTCATGCTTAATTTGTAAGCGGTGATTCAAAAGCATCAAACTGCTGTCAATACCTTCATGAATATCGACTTTTTTCACGCTTGCTTCGTCTAATCTCGCAAAATTCCGTAGTGATTTGACTATTTCTTGAATACGCTCTGCGCCTACTTTCATAGAACAAAAAACTTTATTCAGGTCTGGGATAATAAAATCTAAATCTGTTGATTCTAGAAGTTCTTCTACTTCTAAAGGTGGATGCGGTAAATATTTCTGATAAACCTCCACCAATTGTAATAAATTATTCATGTATTGTTGAGCGTGCATAATATTGCCCAGAATAAAGCTGACAGGATTATTAATTTCATGAGCAACACCAGCAACAATCTGACCCAACCCAGACATTTTTTCAGCTTGTATCAGTTGGCTTTGAGTCAGTTGCAATTCCTTGAGTGTTTCTTGTAAAGCAATTGTACGTTCTTCTACTCTTTGTTCTAATTCTTCATTAACTTTTGCTAAAGCAACTTCTACTTGTTGGCGGCGTTGAATTTCTTGACCTAACTCATTAATTTTTTTATTGAGCAGCGTAAAGTTACTGTTAGCCACAGCTTTATTTTCTAGGCGCAGAAGAATTAAAGCCGCAGATTCGGGAGACCAGGGTTGAATCACTGCTCCTTGACTACGGCAGATTAATGTTTTGCCATCATTGTGACGCAAGGTTAAAGTACCAACAACCATTGCTCTACTTGTTGAACAGGTTTTGAGGTAATGCTTCAACACTTCTGGTGTTTCCATCACAACATCAACCAGCTGTTTTTTATGCAAATCACGACGGTGCAATCCCAGCATATCAGCTACTGCTTGATTCGTAGCTAATAGCTCACCTTCATGATTAACTAACAGTAAAGGTTCTGGTAAAACTCTGGCCAATTGCAGAAATTGTTCAGTAGTCATGAATTTTAGTTCAGAGTTAATACAAGCACCAATTCAACATAAGTTCGTAGCTAAGTGCCATAAAATTTTAGAGATTATCCATACTTTTAAAGTATTCTCTACCTTCTGCATCTTCCGACTCTTCTGTAGGTTTGAGATAGACTGTAACTCTACATCCAGCAGCACCTGATGCTATGGTTTCATGTAGTTCTACTTTGGCATAACCCAGGTTATCAGCAGCTATAGTCCCAAATACGTTGGAGGTCATCATACACATAGCTGGCCGATTTAGAACTTTTTCCGCAAAAGGACAAGTCTTATTACCAAATACGATTTTTGCGTCATTCTGCTCAATGATATAAAAATCGCCTTGAATCCGTTTTTTTAAGTCAACTAAGACATCAGCTATTTGTTCACGAGTCAGCTGAGAGACTTCTAACGCGGATTTATATTGTTGGTTGATTTGTTCACCCATCCGTTGACCAACTACACTGATAAATCCAGATGCTTCTTCTAAACCGACAACATCTTGTAAAGTACCCGATAATTCACGAATCAAGGTACGTAAGAAAATATCTCGCTCTAACGAGATATTAGCAGTATTAATTGATGTTTGCAGGGTCTTGTTCATAAAATTAGCTCAAACTTGGTTAGTATCCACAACTTAATATTCCCCAAATCGAAGCTAAAATAACCTGAGTTCGGGATAAGAAATCCTCGAAACCCTTGAGTTCTCGTTGTTCGGTCTGAAGCTATGTTTTCATCTATTCTCAATAAAGCATGTTGTTGAGATTAATCTCATTTGTGAAACTTAGTGACAAAATGATTCCA
>DVDT01000102.1 GCA_015296085.1 Trichormus sp. M33_DOE_039
ATGTTGTTGAGATTAATCTCATTTGTGAAACTTAGTGACAAAATGATTCCACTTTAATCGCTTCTTTTATCACTTAGATTTTTGCTCAATCCTTACAGAATAAGCTTTTGAGCTTCTGGCTTAACCCGAACTCAGGTTAATTACTACAAGTTGGTTAAATATATCTGCAAACATCATCAGCTGACTATCGATAAACTAAACAACCTTTAAATCATTGACTAAGTTAGGGAGAGCATTTAAAAAATGAGAGCAAGCTAGACCTATGACTTTAGCAGCTAAAGCAGCATCCGCTTCTTCCAGGAAAAACCACGCTCCTCCCTTAAATCCTAGCCATCTATGTACTGAAATGGGATTTGAGAACACTATTCTTTTCTTATAAAAATCTTCTTTAGTCAATAGATTTACACCGTCAGGTAACAACCCTAACATATGTGAATAAGATAAACCAGCAGAGTCTAGAGAAACTAAAGTTGACATAGCAAACCTATTTTCTGTTATTGTCCTATAACAAATATGATTTTTCTCTTGTTCGGCTTTACCAAGGATGGGATTGAGTTCTGTAATCACCATTTCCCTTAACTTTTTCACGCTTAATCTTAAGAAATTTTTATTTATATAAAAAACCTCATGTAATTTTGATTTGTAGTGAGGGAACATTCTCTTTTTTTGATGAAATCTATATAACAAAAACTTTTCTTCTAGAGTTAAATCAATATCGCTCAACTCTCCTGAGAGTTTATATGAATTTTTAGTAAGAGCTACAAAAATTTTAACTTGGATATTTTCGGGAAATAAACTTAGTACCTCCAAAGTATGATTAACGCTTAGATCATTCATGATTTTTAGAAAAGGAAAATGATTACTGGCTTCTCGTTCAGCATCTTTCACAGACCATTGATATAGCCTTGCATAAAATTCTTGCTTCAGTCTTTCTTTTTCCATGATTTTAAAACTGGAAAGATTAAAATTTCTGACCAGTGGTAAATTCTAATCTCACTTCTCCCTGGTCACTAACTCCCAAATCTCCCCGCAATATCCCGAAGGGTGAATTGAGGCGCACTCCTAAACCATAGCCAAAGCCACTTCCGGGTTTATCTCTGACTACTCCTGGTTGTCCAATAACGGTTTTACCAGAACCAAAATCTGAGGCGAAATCTGTAAAGACGACTCCGCCAATGGACTCAACGATGGGAAAACGATATTCTACAGAAGCTAACCCATAGCTGCGACCACTGGCGAGGTCTCCGTAGCCATAACCCCTGACAGAATTTGCACCCCCAAGATTAAAAGCATCGGCTGGGGGAAAATCACCGATAATTGTACCCACTTGTAAATTTACAGCCACCATTTCAGGATTGTCAGTTAACTGATGGTTACCCAGCCAACTGACTGGTAAATACTGGACATAGTTTCCTTGTAATCGGTTGCTGGAAATACTACCCAACCCAATAGGAATGGCTTGGGCTGTGCTGAGAGTGAGAATTGAACCTTGTGTGGGGTTATTGGGGCGATCGCGTCTATCTTGATTGACACTAAAAGACACAGTAAATAAATCATCAATCCCTGTACCACTGACAGAAAGTGGATTTCCTAATTCATCTTGTTGAACAACATCATAATCTTGGTTACGCAGACTAATTCTGGTGTAGTTAAAACCTAAAGCTGTATCCCACTCTTCAAAGGAACGCAGCAAAGCAAAAGAACCGCCAAATCTACCTTCCCGAATTCTGTCACCGTTGGCTAATCTAATCTCATCATCAAACACCGGAGATAAATCGCGATCGCGGAAAACTCTGATAGTATACCCAAAGCGGTCTGGCTCAACTGCACGATAAGGACTAATAAATTGGCTGGCAAATTGCACATCTTTACCGCTAATTTGCACTGTTGTAGTTAATTGGTCATTGACACCGTTAATATTGCCATCTCGATAGCGTACTTGACCATAAAGCCCAATATCACTGTTACTTCCCGCCCCAAAACCCCAAGTTGGGAATTTTCGCTCTTTTATATCGTAGGTAATGCTGACACCATCGCTGTTTTCTTTGGGAAAAGCCCTAACAAAATCCACAGACTCTAATGTTTGCAGTCTTTGTAAATCTGCTTCTAATGCTTCTTCATGGAATACTTCCCCAGGCTTGAGTTTGAGGATACCGAGAAGAAAATCTGTTTTTGTGCGCCCTGGAATTGTTTGTCCTTGGTCATCAACCGACCTACCGCGTTCATCAATAAACCGAATTTGAATATCCCTAACAATTCTTTGGGAAAATTCAATAGTTGTAGGTACTTCTACATACCCTCCATATTTAGCATACCCGTTGATTTCTACAGCACTAGTCCCATGCGGAATATCAGCTGGTGAGTTCGCCAGCACTAGCTGTTCCCAGTTCACCAATATCCCCACTACCACAACGACAACTGTTGAAACACGCATATTGGCAAGAAGTGAATGTAACTAATTTTGCCTTATATTTCAAGTGTAAGCAATTACCTAGCAATTACAATGCTAATTCTCCATAACTGGTGTTGATGACTCCAAGAGCGATCTCCACGAGAGACTGGCCAACGCAAATTACTGCTATTTTAGGCAATTATTTAATACTCAGCAAAATTTAGTGAAAAAAGCAAGGTTTGCAGAGACTCAATTTATTGATTAGAATACCAAAGCTTGGATTTTAGATTTGGTATTTTGAATTACTAGTAGGAGTTGACAATCTCACCCACTCTGCAAAGATAAATCCATTTGCTTTAGCGCAGTCTCTCGTAGATATCGCAGGAGAGATGGTATAGATTCTCCATAAATTTGCTGATTTACAGCTATTATTTCATTCTAGTAATTCATTGTAAAAAGTTAACTTTGTAACCAATGAGTCTACCATTAAATTCGTCGGAATCTTCATCTATTTCCCGTCGCACTCTGCTCAAGGTGTTTGGTGTCGGTGCAGTTGCAGGAGTCACAGGATACTCTCGGTTTACAAAGCCAAAACCAGCAGTATTTCAACCAGATACCCTCAAATTGCCCACTAAATTAAACAAAGTAAAAAGTGTAGTGGTCATTGGTGGAGGTTTAGCTGGTTTAGCTTGTGCTTATGAATTAAGTCAGAGAGGTTTTACTGTTACTCTACTAGAGAAATCTCCCCAACTTGGCGGTAAAATTGCTAGTTGGCAAATAGAAGCCGCTGGCGAAACCTTTATGATGGAACATGGCTTTCATGGTTTTTTTCCGCAGTATTATAATTTAAAAAGCATAGTTGCAGAACTTGGCATAAATGATCACTTTCAATCATTAGAATTTTATGCCGTTGTTTACCGTGGAAATAAATACAAACCCGAAGTATTTCGCCCTAGTAATTCAGCCTTTCCTTGGAATATTAT
The DNA here is from genome assembly GCA_015296085.1 of Trichormus sp. M33_DOE_039. GTDB lineage: Bacteria > Cyanobacteriota > Cyanobacteriia > Cyanobacteriales > Nostocaceae > Trichormus. The sequence continues at coordinate 3,376 of DVDT01000102.1, forward strand.
AGATTTAGCGATCGCCTCACCTAATCGCTTCCAATGGGGAATTAATCTGACTAAAATTAAACATCTACAAGTATTTCAGGCAATCACAGGATTTCAAAGAGAGAAAAATTATCAACGTTTTGATAATATCTCAGTTGCTGATTGGGTAGCAACGGAATTTCCTCAAGGTTTATATGATTTATATTTTCTACCCTTTGCTAAATCGAGCTTAAATGCCCCTGATATAATGAGTGTGGGAGAGTTAATGCAATTCTTCCATTTTTATTTTTTTGGTAATCCAGAAGGCTTGGCTTTTAATGGTACAACAGATGATATGGGGACAAGTTTAGTTCAACCCATTGTTAAGTCGATTCAAAAACATCAAGGTACAATTTTCACTGATGTAACTGTAGGCGAGATTTTAGCTGAAGATGGTAAAATTCACAGCCTAAACTATTACTTAGATGACAATCATAGTAATGTACCTTTTTGGGTAGAGCGTAACTCAGTTATTGCTGATCAACAAACAGAATACTTTGGTACATCTGATGAAGTTTTTGCTTTAAAACCGGGAAGTAAAGAAGCGATTTCTTTAACTTGTAGCCATCAAGGTTGTACTGTCAAAAAATCCGCCGATGGTAATTTCCATTGCCCATGTCATGGGGCCGTATTTGCTGCTGATGGTAAAGTTCTAAAAGGGCCGGCTCAACGCAATTTACAAAAGTTGCAAGTTGTAGAGAAAAAAGATAATGAATTACAATTATTAGCCATAAATTCTCATTCCTCTGTACCCCAAACAATCACCGCAGATTATTACGTTTTTGCTACTGATGTACCGGGAGTTAAACAACTATTTAAGCAGATTAGCGGTGATGTTGATGAAAATGTGCGTTCACAAGTAGAAAAGCTCAGTATTGCCGATCCTTTTGCAGTGTGTCGTCTTTGGTTTGATCGCGATTTTGAGTGGGAACAGAGTAATTTTACATCTTTATCTGGTTATCAATTAACTGATAGCATTACCCTGTATCATCGCATTCAACAACAGTTCATTGATTGGTCACAACGCACAGGCGGTAGCGTAGTTGAATTACACGCTTATTGCTACAAAGAAAAAGAATTCCCTACCCAAGAAGCTTTGTTAACCACTTTTGAACAAGAACTGTATGAAATAGTCCCTGAGTTAAAGCAAGCAAAATTACTCCATCGAGAATTGGTGAATCAACATAACTTTTCTGGTTATCCACCCAATAGTTATGCAAACAGGCCGGAAACTAGCGCAGATATCGCTAATTTAGTATTTGCGGGTGATTGGGTGAAAATGCCTTTCCCTTGTGGTTTAATGGAGCGCGCCGTTAGTAGCGGTTTATTAGCCGCCAATGAGATTTTACACCGTGAAGGTTTGCAGCGGCGATCGCTTCTATCTGTAAATCCAGAAGGATTATTGCAAATATAGAGACTAGGCAAAAACAAAAGCCACCTTGATGTTTTAGATCAAGGTGGCTTTTAAAAAAAAGACCTGGCGCCGAGCGATTGTGGCGGGAGGCAACCCTCCAACTATCGTAGCCGCAGCAGCGTTTCACCTCTGAGTTCGGGATGGAATCAGTGTGGTTCCACCGCGCCATAGACACCAGGAAAAACTGTAGGG
>DVDT01000098.1 GCA_015296085.1 Trichormus sp. M33_DOE_039
TCGTTTTAGTTCGGAAATGCAACCTATATGCAGGTATTTAAATGCTTCAAAACTTCTAACATCTGAAAACAGCTTTTTATACCACTGGCAATATTCGTCCACGAATTTGATTGTTTTCATGGGTGAACGAGGCTCTACCATGCTCTGTGCTTATGTTCTACGTTTTTTACGTTCTTATACTACCGCGAAAGTGACAAAACAGGGCTAATCCCCCGATTAATGGAGAGGCATATCGGTTTGATTCGGTGGCAGTCAAAGAGCCTAAGTTTGAAATTGATGGGGTATTTTTACCGCCAGAGGATGAAAGTCCTGGTACTGTCTATTTCTGCGAAGTTCAATTCCAGAAAGATGAAAAGCTGTATGAAAGAGTATTTGCAGAATCCTCATTATATTTCTACCGCAACCGTGAAAGATTTAGTGATTGGCAAGTAGTGATAATTTATCCGTCACGGAGTATTGAACAAAGTGACATTCATCCCCATCGAACTTTACTCAATGGCAACCAAGTGTATCGGGTGTATTTGGATGAGTTGGGAAATATCCGTTCCTTGCCTTTGTGGGTAGCGGTGATGGTGTTAACTACTGTGGAAGAAGAACAAGCACCCTCAGAAGCTAGGTATTTGTTGAGCCGAACTCGTGACGAATTATCGTCACCCGATAGTCATGCCATAATTGATATGGTGACAACAATTATGGCATATAGGTTTGAAAATTTAAGCCGTATGGAGATAGAGTCAATGTTGGACATCACACTGAAGGAAACCAGGGTTTATCAGGAAATTAAACAAGAAGGGCGAGAAGAAGGACGAGAAGAGGGGCGAGAAGAAGGGCGAGAAGAAGGGCGGAAACAAGAGGCTGTTAATTTCGTGACTCGACAGTTAACAAAGCGGTTTGGAGAACTTCCCTTAGAAGTGCGTTCTTTGGTTTCGGATTTGTCTGTGGCGATTTTGGAAGAGTTGGGTGAAGCATTGCTGGATTTTACCAGCGTGGTTGATTTGGAAGCTTGGTTACAGGCGAGAATTAATTAATCTAGTTAGATGATTGAAAGCGATTTGAAGAGGGCTAAAGCCCTCCCTAAAAATTATACACCGCTCCATTAGGATACTTTTGGTTGCTGCCATAGAATAAGTTTTAATGGTGAGCAATAGCAAGTTCCATGAGTAATTTCTGGTTCGTGTTCAGCTATCCAATCATAAATTTTTGCAGCTTTTGCTAAAGCTAGCTTTTCTGAACGATAAAGCTGAGGAGTAGGACAGTAAGCTTGGCCATTGATATGTATAGCTACAATGTGCCAATAGTCGCCGCCTTCACCCTCCGGTAAAACTTCTATAAACCCTTTACTGTAAGGCTCGATTATTCCTATGTTCATCAGCAACCATCAAAACTTTCAACTAAGACCACAACATTAGACACCAGCTATTCAAGTAAGTCAAAGCTGGAATCATCAGGGAATGCAATAGCAACCCCTGCTAATGATTTTGTGTTCCTAGCCAATGGAAATCTGAATTATTGGTCACTTTTTTAGGGAAATTTGTCTGAATAAATGGGTTGCTGATTTTGACCCTACGCCAAATTATTGGGCTAATGCCCAGGATTAAGATATGAAGCTGGTAGATGACATAGTTGTGTTTTTCCCCGATTCACTTAGTAACTCATAATTAATTAACAATTGCCAAGAATTTTACATCTGATATTTTTAATTTTTAAGTACGTTGTGGAGAAAATTTACAAGTATGTAACAAACAATTAAGCAGTTAAAAAGAGTTAAATCTTACACGTTGCGTGCTGTAATTTCTTTATTCTCCTGTGGTTTTGACCCTATCAATGAAGACTAGTCTGTAACCCTTGTACAGTGCATTATCCAAGAGCATCTATTGTGTCAAGGAATATTTACCCTATAAATCTTGATATGGCTTCGTTTAGCAACAAATTTCTGGACTTAAAGTAAAGTTTTGTTTTATCTGGGAATACTAAAGCTGAAACTATTAAGAATGAGCGCAACATGATTAGTACTCTTGTCAATATTCCCGGATATCGCATAAATGAAGAACTTTATAACGGTTCTAGAACGCTAGTGTATCGAGGCTATCGAGAAACTGATTCCTTACCAATAGTAATTAAACTGTTAAAAAATTCTTATCCCACCTTTAATGAACTCTTGTCGTTTCATAACCAGTATACCATTGTTAAAAATCTTAACTCATCCCTAATTGTCCAAATTTATAGCCTAGAAATATACCAAAATGGTTATATATTAGTGATGGAAGATTTTGGGGGAATGTCTCTCAAAGAATGGCTAGTCAATGGCAAACAACAATCTCTACAGGAGTTTTTAGAAATTGCGATCGCACTATGCAATACCTTAAATATTCTATATCGAGAGCGGATTATTCATAAAGATATTAAACCCAGCAATATATTAATTAACCCCGAAACCAAACAAGTTAAATTAATTGACTTTAGTATTGCATCTTTACTCCCAAGAGAGACACAAACACTTGTCAATCCTAATGTATTAGAAGGAACGCTAGCTTATATATCCCCAGAACAAACAGGCAGAATGAATCGGGGAATAGACTATCGCACAGATTTTTATTCTTTGGGTGTAACTTTCTACGAGTTACTGACAGGAGAATTGCCATTTACAGCAAGTGAGCCAATGGAATTAGTACATTGTCACATTGCTAAAACCGCACCCTTAGTACACGAAATTAATCCAGAAATTCCATCTGTACTATCAAAAATTGTCAGCAAATTAATGGCAAAAAATGCTGAAGATAGGTATCAAAGTGCATTAGGGCTAAAATGTGATTTAGAGAAGTGTTTACATCAGCTAAAAATTGGTGATCAGATAACTAGTTTTGAGATTGCACAGAAAGATATCTGCGATCGCTTCATTATTCCCGATAAACTTTATGGTAGAGAAGCCGAAGTATCAACCCTCCTACAAGCATTTGAAAGAGTCAGTCTTGGTGCAACAGAAATGATGTTGGTGGCTGGGTTTTCGGGAATCGGGAAAACGGCGGTTGTCAATGAAGTTCATAAACCGATTGTGCGTCAACGAGGCTATTTTATCAAAGGCAAATTTGACCAATTTCAACGGAATATTCCCTTCAGTGCGTTCGTGCAGGCATTCCGGGATTTAATTGCACAATTGTTAACAGAAAATGACGCACAAATTCAGCAATGGAAAAACAAAATATTAGATGCTCTTGGAGAAAATGGGCAGGTAATTATTGAAGTTATTCCTGAGCTAGCAATAATTATTGGTCAACAACCGCAAGCAATAGAGTTATCAGGAACATCAGCACAAAACCGATTTAATTTATTATTCCAAAAATTTACTCAAGTTTTTACCAGCAGTGAACAACCTTTAGTGATTTTTTTAGATGATTTGCAATGGGCAGATTCAGCATCACTAAAGTTAATACAGCTATTAATGGCTGATACAGGTCGTCTTTTTATCATTGGTGCTTACCGGGATAATGAAGTCTATCCTGGACATATATTCATGTTGACTCTGAGTGAAATTCAAAAAAAACCAGTAAAATTTCAAACAATTACTTTAACACCCTTAAGTCAATTACAAATAAATTATTTAGTTGCTGACACGCTTAAATGCAAAGAAAACTTGGCATCGAATCTTTCTGCATTGATTTATCAAAAAACTCATGGCAACCCGTTTTTTGCGACCCAATTTTTCAAAGCATTAAATCAAGATAGATTAATTCAATTTGACTTAGAATTAGGGTGTTGGCAATGTGACATTGCACAAGTCAAAACTCAAGCGGTTACAGATGATGTTGTAAATTTTATGGTCTTGCAATTGCGAAAATTGCTGCCAACTACTCAAGAGATTTTGCAGATGGCAGCTTGTATTGGCAATCAATTTGATTTAGCAACTTTGGCAATTGTTTTAGAACAATCAGAAATTGAAACAGCTACAAATTTGTGGGAAGCATTGCAAGAAGGTTTGATTATACCAATTAGCGATGTTTATAAGTTTTATCAGGGAGAAGAGCATCAGCAATTAGGATTGTCAAATATTCATAAACAATTAGCTAAATATAAATTTTTACATGATCGCGTTCAACAAGCTGCCTATTACCTGATTCCCGAAGACCAAAAACAGACGACACATTACCACATCGGACAACTGCTTCTGCAACAGATTTCGCCAGCAGCAAGAGAAGACCATATTTTTGAAATTGTTAATCAATTAAATCACGGGACTGCTTTAATTAACCAACAAACACAACGAGATGAACTAGCACAACTTAATCTAATTGCCTGCCGCAAAGCCAAAAATTCTACCGCCTATCAAGCCGCGGGTGAATATGCCGCAATCGGATTGTCTCTGTTAGGAGAAAAAGCTTGGCAGCAACAATATGAAATGACCCTCACCTTCCATGAATTAGCTGCCGAAGTCGCTTCTTTGTGCGGCGAATTTGAAGTGATGGAACAGTTGATTAATACCGTGATCGCACAGGCAAATTCTTTGCTGGAAAAGGTCAATGTCTACTGTATTAGAATTCAGTCTTATGTATTCCAGAATAAACCTGTCGAAGCCATTGATATAGGACAGAAACTCCTGCAACAGTTTGGTGTCATGTTTGCCGAATCACTCACACCAGTAGATATTCAACAGTCAATTCAAGAGATTAAAGAACTGATTGGAGATAGAGAAATTGCAGATTTAGTTGATTTACCTGAAATGAAAGATCTGGAAATCCTGGCAATTATCCAGATTGCCAGTAGTCTCATTCCCCCAGCTTATAATTCCGGTTCTCTTTTGTGTCCATTACTGATTGCGTTGTCAGTCAAATTATCCATTCAGCATGGAAATACAATAGCTTCTGCATTTAGTTACGCTAACTATGGCACAATTCTCTGCAATCTTTTACAAGATGTAGATACCGCCACAAAGTTTGGTCACTTGTCACTGCAAATCATCTCAAAATTTGATGCTAAAGCTATTAAACCAGAAGTGCTTTTAGTGCTAGGAGGTTTTATCCTGCACCGCAAATCTCACATTAAAGATATCCTGCCACTCTTGCAAGAGAGTTATGTGGCTAGTTTAGAAGTGGGTAGCACGAAGTTTGCTGGATACCATGCCCGTACCTTTTGTAACGCTTCTTTTTGGTGTAATCAGCCTCTTGCTACCTTAGAGCAGAATGCTCGTGCTTACTACAATGGTTTGATGCAACTAAAGCAATTGGGACTAGCCAATCATTGTCGGCTTTCTTGGCAGTCTGCATTAAATTTGCAGGGGTTTGGGGAAAATCCCTGTATTCTATCTGGGGAAGCCGTACAAGAAACGGAAATTCTGCCGCAGCTAATGTCTGATAATGATTTGAGCGAGTTGTATGTGTTCTATTCATATAAGCTAATGCTCTGCTTCTTGTTTGGAGAAATTGAACAAGCTCAAAATTATGCTATTGAGTGCGGTCGCTATTTCATAGCTGCTAAGGGACTAGTATACGAACCTACGTTTTATTTCTATGATTCTTTGACTGCTCTAGCAGCTTTGAATTTGCAATTGGAAGTGGCATCAGAAGTATGGCAAAGGGTAGAGCATAACCAGACTCAGCTACAACAACATTGGGCGCGCTATGCTCCGATGAATTATCAGCATAAGATTGATTTGGTAGAAGCAGAAAAATGTCGAGTATTAGGAAAAAAGGCCGAAGCCATAGAGTTTTATGACAAAGCGATTTCTCTAGCCAAAGCTAACGAATATATGCAAGAAGAAGCACTTAGCAATGAGTTAGCTGCTAAATTTTACCTCGAATGGGGCAGAAAACGCATAGCTGGGGAATATATGACCGAAGCTTACTATGGTTATGCTCGTTGGGGAGCAAAAGCCAAAATCGCCGACTTAGAACGCCACTATCCCCAATTACTTGCTCCCATATTGCAGCAAAAACGTTCTTCCCTTTCCTTTAGCGAAACTATCTTCGCCTTGGAGAGTTTTACCTCCACCAGTACCACCACATCCACCAGTAGCAGTGTTTCTTATTCTTTGGATTTAGCTGCCATTCTGAAAGCTTCTCAAACTATCTCAGGGGAAATCGAACTGGAAAAACTCCTTTCGTCGTTGCTTTCTATCGTCATCGAAAATGCGGGAGCAGATAAGTGTGTATTAATGCTGATGGAATCAGAGCAATTACAGATTCGGGCATTAGCAAAGCTGGAGCTAGAGAACAAAGGAAATACCAAAGTTAATTTTTCTCCCAGGCTGACTAATCCACAACCTCTTGAAGAGTCTATTGATGTACCAATTGGCTTAATTAATACCGTTAAACGCAGCTTAGAACCAGCAGTCATTGTTGATGCTAGTGTCAATTTACAATTAATTGATGACTACTACATTCAGCAACAGCTACCCAAGAGTATTTTATGTAGCCCGATTTTGCATCAAGGCAAATTGATGGGCATTTTATATCTAGAAAATAATTTAACCACAGGGGCGTTCACAAGCGATCGCGTAGAACTTCTCAATTTGCTGTGCGCTCAAGCAGCGATTTCTTTAGAAAATGCCAAACTATTTCATGAAAGTAAACAAGCGGAACTTTCCTTACAGCAAAAATCGCTCTTATTAGAACAAGCATTACATAACTTACAAAACGCCCAATTACAAATTATCCAAAGTGAGAAAATGTCTGCTTTAGGAAACTTAGTTGCTGGGGTGGCTCACGAAATGAATAATCCTTTGGGCTTCATTTTTGCCAGTCTCCAACAAACTAAACCTACTATTAATGATGTTGTTGAACACTTGCAATTGTATCAACAAACTTTCCCAAATGCCAGTGAGGAAATAATTGACCATGCTCAAGAAATTGATTTGGAATATATCTTAGATGACTTACCAAATGTCATTGATTCGATGACTATGGCGTGTGACAGACTCAAAAGTATCAGTACCAGTCTCCGCACCTTCTCTCGTGCTGACAAAGATTATAAAGTACCATTTAATATTCATCAAGGCATTGATAGTACTATTCTCATTCTCAAACATCGTCTCAAGGCTAATGAACAACGTCCCGCTATTGAAGTAGTTACTAACTACGGAAACCTGCCTCAAATTGAATGTTTTCCTGGTCAATTAAATCAGGTATTTATGAATATTTTGGCAAACGCAATTGATGCCTTAGAAGAATCAAATTGCCAACAAAATTTTGAGGTAATCCAAGCTAATCCCAACCGCATTACTATCACAACTTCACTCGCAAATCATCTTGTTAAAATTGCCATTCTAGATAATGGTAAAGGGATGAGTGAAGAGGTAAAACAAAAAATATTTGACCATTTATTCACTACGAAAGCTGTGGGTAAAGGAACTGGGTTAGGGCTGGCGATCGCCCGGCAAATAGTTGAGGAAACCCACGGTGGCAAATTGTATTGTAATTCTGTCCTGAGCCAAGGGACAGAATTTATCATTGAAATTCCGATGTAAGTAAAGCTGGGAGAGGGCAGGGGCAAGGGGAAAGAATGGAAGAGGGTTTCATCCCTCTTTTATTACTAAGCAGGTAGCCAAGTGTGTAACCAACTGTCTCGGCGTTTGGTAAAGTCATGGAGCAAATCTGGTCGTGTTTCCCGTAAGCATTGCAGGGCTTGGTGTTGGGGCATAGCGGTGCTAGCCATACCTTGGAGAATTGCCATTTGGCGTTTCCAGGTGGCTGCATCTTCTACAGTTTCTACAAAGCGGGTGGCTACTTTTTGTCCCATTAACAAGGTGTCATAAGAGTGATCGTCAGAGAAGAACTCTGGCGGATGCACTGTATAAAAGAGGGAATTGCGGTAAGACAGGGGCGCACGTTCCTGAAATAAGGCTATTCGTTCAGCTGCGCCAGAAATATCTGTGTCTTGATTGGCTGCTTGCCAAAAGGGCGTGGAGAGACGGCGATTGAATTTGTAGTGAATGCCCAAAAACCAGCGCAGGGCATCCCAACGTTCGTTAATTTTACGGTTAAGTGTAGATTTAATTCCCTCATCCCGTTTTGAGGCTGGTAAGTTGTTCATTAGAAGTTCCAATTCCAGAACAATCATATGTAGGGCTGTTGATTCTAGCGGTTCGACAAAGGCGTAGGAATTACCGATCGCCACAACGTTACCTTTCCAAAAATGCTCATGTCGTCCCGAACGAAATTTGACTACCCAAGGTTCACCCATTCCCGGATTTTTAGCCCGCATTTCTGCTAATGCTTGGTCAACGCTACAAAATGCGGAGGAAAATACATAGCCTCGATGGTCGGCATCTTCAAAGGGTATATTCCAGCACCAACCATTGTTCATGGTTTCCGCTAAGGTGTAAGGCTTAATAGTGCCGTTATGGGGGACAGTAGCAGCGATCGCCTGATCGGTGAAAAGTGTATCCTGGTAACTGACAAATTTTGAGCCAAGTTTCTGTTCTAGTAAGAAGGAACGGAAGCCAGAACAATCAATATATAAGTCGTAAGCTAGTTTGCGTCCATCTTCGGTGATTAAATGGGTGATGCTTTCACCATCGGGAGCAAGTTGAGCATCACAAATCTGCACATCTAGATGATCAATTCCGGCGGCGATCGCTTCTTCTTTTAAATAGCCAATGAATCGCCGATTATCCAGATGATAAGCCCAGCGAATCAGGTGCAGTAAGGATAATGGCTTGCCATCACCCTGATCAAAAATGGGGGCGCGATCGCTATTCATTAACATCGCCCCCAAGGATTGATTGTTTAAAGTTGCATCATAGAGGAATGATTCTAGCAAGCGTCCGCGTTGAAACGGAAATGTAAAATTGTAATCATCGGGTAGTCCCCACTGAAATTTAATTCCCAGTTTCCAAGTAGGAGCAACCCGCCGATAAAAATCAACGATATCCAGCCCTAAAAATCGGGGACTGTGGAGAAACTTCACCAGTTCGGGAGTTGTGGCTTCTCCCACACCAATTACTGGGATAGCACTTGATTCTAGCAGTGTCACCTTAATATCTGGATGGAAAGCCCGAAACGCCAAAGCCGCCAAATATCCAGCCGTTCCACCACCTAAAATCCCCACTGTTTGGTAACTATCGGCGGCTGGACGGATTTTTGCTTGCAAAGGATTCGGCCAAATTCGACCGATTTCCTCAGCCGCAGAGGCGATCGCATTTCGTTCCAACATTCCCAGAGGAGCATCTAATTGCGGTGTACACTGCTGACATTCAGCACTGGGCAATAGTCGCTTGACGATGCGATCGCCCTTGCTGTCAATTTTGACTACACTAGTGGCGCGGGTTGGCGTGGAATGAGCCAAAACTGCGATCGCTTCTTCCAAACAAGCCTGCACAATAGAAGGGGAAAGTGGGGGTGTGGGGGTGTGGGGGTGTGGGGGAAAGGAGGGGGGTTGACAGTTGTGGCAAGATCTCCTGTAATCCTGATGGAATTTCTGCCAAGGTGACGATTCGACAACCAAAACAGGCTGTTGCACCCCGAATCACTGTCGGGCCAATGAGTGCGGTTTCTGGGGAAGCTGTGACAAATAAACACGGTGTGCCACTGGCTAAGGCTGATTGATTGATATCGAAAAGGGCTTGATAGGGTACACCTTCTAAAGCACAAATTACAAAGTCGAATTCTGAGAACATTTCACAGAGTCGAGAAACAGTCACAGCATCTAAATGGGGCGTGAGATTTTCCTCATAGCCGTTGAAAAGTATCCATTTTTGCTGGAGAGCGAGAAATTCTGGTGTTTGACAGGATGCAAAATCTGTGAGTGTGAAAGCTTGGCAGTTTTGCAACCCTGCGGTGGTAAAAGTTTGAGTGAGAGTAGCCAGTAATTGGTGATTGCCTAAAATAGCGATCGCTTTTTGCCGGATGTGATGGGGGACTGTTGGCAATTGGAAGTTCTGATTTTGGGGTGTGGCTTCAGTTACCAATGCTTCCTCCAAAACGCGGAGTTTAATTAAAGCTGAGATGATCTCCTGTAGGTAGCGACGATTATACCTGTCGGAGAGTTCAGTATAAATCGCCTCAAGCGATCGCACACCATCAATTAGCGTCACCAACTCCCGGATAGTATCAGGTTGAATACCTTCAAGGACGAATACGTCATTACCTACCCAACTACAAACCTCACCGGATGGGTTCAGAAGCAAATGAGCATTGGGGTTGATGCGAAGTATGGGGGAAAGATTGTTTATCATTAAACTAAGTAAAAATATCAGTATAAAAACCAAAAATTAAAACTTTTTTACACTCAAATTAGGCTATGAAAATTGTTTGCCCCTAATCTTATCAGTAGATACTGTGCCTGCTTCTTAAATAAGTTAAAAATTTTTCCCTAACGGAAGGCAAATCGGATAGGATTTTTTGACAGTATTTTAGATACGGAAATAACAATAATGCGTGTCACTATCTGTGGTCATGCTGCTTTATATATCGAAACTATTGATCAACGCATCTTGCTTGATCCCTGCTTCGCTGATGAACTAGTTGGTGGGACACTCACCTACTATCCTGGTCGTGTGTTTGAATTGGATAAACTGCCCAACCTGACGGCTGTGGTGGTGACACATGGACACTTCGATCACTTTCATCGCCAAACCCTAGAAAAACTTTCTCGTGAACTGCCTATAATTACTGCCGATGAGCCGGAACTAGTCACACAGCTCCACCAAATGGGATTTGCCGATGTGAGAGTTTGTCAACCTTGGGGTGCGATCGCACTCGGAGAAACTCACTTACTCCCTACGCCTTCCGATCATGAAGAACCAGAGTTTGGTCTGGTGGTGCGGGATGCCACAGGTACATTTTGGCACATGGCAGACGCAGAAGTGACAGTGGAAATTAGCGATCGCCTCACCCAAGTTTATGGTGCTATTGATCTGATTTCCACTAAGTATCAGCCAGTAGTCCGCGCTAGCATGGGCTATCAACACGGTATGGGAGCAACGTTTGATCGGGAAGGGGTAGTTAGTTGGCTAGAAGCGGCTTGCGCCTGCAACCCTCGTGTAATCTTCCCTTACGCCTCTGGGCTTTGTTTTAGTGGTCGTCACGCCTGGTTTAATCGTTATGCGTTTCCCTTAAGCGCAGAGGAAACAGTGAGCTTGCTGCAACGTCGCCTTGGTTCACCAGAGAGAGCAACAACAGTGCGTCCAGGTGATGTAATTGAACTGCAAGCCGGACAACATCCCCAAAGACATGAACAAGCAGCCGATTTCGTCAAAGTGAAACCATCTGAGGCGTTACGTTGGGAACCGGTTGATCTCAGCACCCTCATGGGACTATCCACACCAGAAGCACGGCGTAGCCTGCAAGGAAAACTAGAGGTATTACTCACCAGCAAGCTGTTACCCTGGCTCAGACACATAGTTAAACAGCCTGACACCATTTGGACAAAGTTTTCCTCAGAGCAAGTGGTTTGGCAATTGGTAATTCACACTGGGGATGGTGAAAGGCTGAATTACGCCATTGATTTTCGCTCCCAGGATTTTGCTGTGATGTCTGGTGAACATCCAGAAGCCAATTTCTTTACTCACATTGCAGGACAAGCTTTAGACGAGGTGATGACTGACCAAAAACCAGGGCTAATTTTTTGGCTGGCTGGGGAGGTGCGTAGTTACGAAAAGGTGATTTGTATCCGTAATGGTCGATTTGAGCCGCCGCAGTGGCCGAATAAACCAGAAGATTTCCCCTCAGATCCCTTAACTTACTATCTCCGTCGTGTTGGGACTGGAGAAATTGCTGTTGATCAAAATGATTTAGATAATATCCATCTCGAAAAAGTACCGACATCTCTAGAAAGTACCGATGATCTACAAATTCTGATGCGTCTGGGTGAAAACGACAGAGTAATCAGCAAAAAAGTCCTCTTGGCTTATTTAGCGGTGAAAGAAGCAGAACGTTTGGGTTTGAATATTTCTGATGCAGAAATTCAAGCCATGTCTGACTCATTTCGAGAGCAGTTTGATTTGCAAGATAGCGACGCGACAGAGGAATGGTTAAAAGCAGCCGGATTGAGTCTAGAAGCATACTCCGCCGTCATGCGAGATTTCACCGCCGTTCTGAAGTTGGAACAACATTATACAAGCGTGATTGAACCTTGGCTGGCTAATCATCGCCGTGTAGCTACAGCTCGTTATGCGCGATCGCGTCCTGACTCACTAAACAAAGTGAGTTCGACAAATGAAAAAACCCCTCTCCAAACCTCTCCCCTACAAGGAGAGAGGCTTTGAAAGCTGGATTTTTTGTCGAAACATAGGCAGATTTAAGCCCCTTTTCGTATTGGAGAGGGGTTGAGCAGAGGTTCATCGAATTCACGTTAAACAATGAATAATCCGCAGAGATTTGAGTTTGCCCCTGCTGGTATTTTGCGGGCTGCGGCTTGGCCAATTGAAAGGATTCAGAGTTTTGGTAATCAAAAACTTGCAAAATTAGCACTTGCAGCCAGCAGCAGCAACGATGCTCACACCTGGAAGGAATATACAACCGCCTATCAACAGGTACACGAACAAGAACGGGAACGACTGTGGCAAATTACCGCAGGCGATTCTTGGTTTATGAAAGCCCTGGTGTTGTCGAATCCGTCTCTTGTCACAGAGGTACAGCGTGGATTAGCACTCAGACAAGGAAAACGGACAAAAAAAATTCGGCATCTAGAAACAACAATGTATCGTTACCTAGCAAGGGCGGCGGGACGTACCACACCCTATGGTTTATGGGCTGGTGTGGGTTTAGTCGAGTTTGGCAAGACAGCACAGCAGAAATCCGCCAAGGCGCAGTATTCCTTTACACCAGATTTGCGTCCCTGGCAAACGATATTGAAAGCGATCGCCCAGCGTCCCCAATATCGTCAAACCTCCACTTGGCGATTAAACCCCACCTTAAAGCGGCTAGCAGATGGTTCTTGGCAATTTTGGGGACGAACGCCCAAGGGATTAGTCGAACAGCGTGAGATCGATTCCCAAGCAATTGTCGATATTCTCTTGGAGGAACTAACTACGCTAGAACTAGGAACATTAGATCAACTAGCTCAAACAGTAGCAGCCTCACCCCGTTGGAATTATGCGACCAAAATACAAGATATTCTGCATTTATTAATTGATGGGGGTGTGCTTGTAGGTGGGCTTGACTTACCCTATCGATTTGCTAATCCGTGGGAAGCGTTAGCGGTAGTAGCTGACAAGCTAGTTGAGTCAGATCGTCATCTCTGGAATCAAGCTACTGAAAAAATACATCACCTTTGTAATACTCTATCGATGCAACTTGAGATCATGTCTTTGGATGCGCTAGTAGAGTATCTCCAACAAGCAAAGGGATGTATTCAAAAACTTGCCCAAGATTTTGGTGTCGAACTCATACAGCTACCCGAACCAGTGCTGCACTGCGATTTGGGGCTACCGCTGCGAATCACCATTGATGAGGAGCAGCAAAATAGTTTACTGCAAACACTCCAAGACTATGAAGACTGCTGGATTCAAGGTCTTAGTCCCGCCTCAGCCCTGCGGATGGTGTTCCGTGAGCGACTGCAACAGGAATTTGCGGCAGGTGTTCCCCTCAGCGATCTCAAATCTAGCCTAGTTGGCGAAATGAGGACGGCTCATCGCCATTCCGCAGTTGTCACCCGGATAGCAGAGTGGGAAAGTTGGTTATCACACAATACAGAGGAAGTAGTTTTAGCAACTAGCAATTTGCCCAAGTCCTCTTTGTCTACAGCTCCTTGTGGTTGCTTGTTTGTGGGGTTATTTGCAGGAGACAAGAGACGGGAGGCAGAAAGTAATAGTTTTTCTTCCCCTACACCCCCACACCCCCACACCCCCACACCCCTAATTCATGGCGTTAGTGATGAGCCAGTACGATTCTTTGCCCGATTTAGTGAATTACTCAAGGGTGATAATGTACTGCATCCCTGGTTTCAAGAAAAGTTAAAAGATTTAGCAACGCAACATCACATTCAGGTAGCAGAACTACAAACTCCCTTTGAGCGTAACCCCAATGTATTAGCTCGTCCCAACTTCGGGATGATGCCGATTGAGTTGTGGGGTGCAAGTGCTGATACACCATCCCTAGCTGATGCCAAAATTTTTATTGATTTCCAAACACAGCTACCTTTTTTGAAATTGCGATCGCTCCCCAAACCAGTGGTAGTATTTTGGTTTTCTCTGGGAGCGATCGCATCTAGCGACCCCATCTGTGAACAGTTACTTTGGACTACATTTCAAGATAACCCGATGGCGATTTTTCGCGCTGCCACACAGCCGATGCAGATGGAACTCACTGCACCCCGCTTTACTCCGCGTGTACGACTACCACAAAATGCTATTTTACGTCCACGTCGGACAGTTTTGAGTGGGCAGACTTTAGCAGAACTAGCCCAATTGCCTGCAATGGAGCGTTTTGCTAAATGGCAGCAATTAGCGGCTGAATATAGCTGGCCGATACTGCTCAATCTGCAAATTGCGGGACAACATTCGCTCCTAGTACATCGAGATAGTCCCTTAGCCCTGGAATCCTTTTTCAAAAAAGACTTGCAAGCACAAACCCCCTGGCTCATCGTTGAAGAATTAGTCAATCAACCCTGGCTAGTTGACTCCCAAGGAGAACATTACATGGCAGAACTAGCATTACCATTTACCCGCGCTCAACATGGATGGAGGGAATTGGTATGACACGTCGCAGATTAAGCAACAAAATTGGCTTTCAACTGATATATCAGGACGAAACAACATTCGGTAGTGCTGTTACAGGCAAATGTGACACTACGATCAGACGCTACTGCAACAGCATCATGGCACACCGCCAGCAATATGGACTCTCAGATGTAGTAGCGCACTCACGGGAATTGCTGGCGGCGACAATGACTCCCGGTGGTTTAGCAGATTTGTATGAGCGTCCTGGTGTACTGCGGGAAGATTGGCTTTACCCTGATACTAAAGCGGTGCAACCTGTAGCACTGCAAATAGAACGCAATATTGGTGAAAGGGTGGTCATTCTCGAATTATCTCCCCATCTCTTGTCCGATTTAGCTTTGTATTTAGGAGAATGGCAACAAGGGAGTGCTGCACCCACTACCAGCATTGCCCGTGAGTTATGGAATATATTAAATGACTATGGCGCACTGGTAGAAGCGACATTACCTGAACCATCTGTATTAGGTCATGCTACCTTTGTTGGTCACTCAACGCTGCGTCTGTGTGATGGTAAATCTAGCATCCTGTTTGATCCTTTCTTATTACCTAAGTCTGAAGTTTATCCGCCCAACTACCAGCCCCTGAGCCTAGAAGAACTAGGACAACCCCATGCCGTATTTATCACCCATTCCCATCCTGATCATTTCGATTTAGGAACATTACTCAGAATTGGTGCTGACACGCCAATCTTTGTTCCAGAAGTGCAGCGCGAATCTGTATTAGCAATTGACATGGCTTTACGGTTACGTCAGTTAGGGTTTAACAATGTTCACACCCTCTGCTGGTTTAACGAACGGCAGATTGGGGGAATGCGAGTTATCGCCCTGCCATTCTACGGAGAACAGCCCAGCGTTGGGGAGGTACTACATCCAGAAATTCGCAATCAGGGCAATACCTATTTGGTAGAGTATGACCATCACCGTGTGGCACTAACAACCGATTCTGGCAGTGATTGCTTAGGGAATGTCAAAGGACTAGCAGACACAGCCAAAGATCATTATGGTTCTATTGATACTCTGTTTGGCGGCTATCGGGGTTTTGGACTCTATCCAATTCAGTATTTATTTTCCTCAGTTGCCCGATATCTGCCTTTTGTACCTGAGAAGATTTGGCAAGTTAGACAAAAAATGATGTGCGATGCCGATGATGTGATTGATGTCGCTGAAATCTGGAATGCTAAACGAATTGTACCGTACTCAGATGGTGGTGCGCCCTGGTTCTGGCAACGTGGGCTTGGCCCTTGCCTGGATGGCTCACAAGCGCACATTATGGCAGTTGACCCCACACCAGAGTATGTTTGTCAAGTTGCAAATCAGCGTTCTGGGACTCGCAAAGATGGAGCGATCGCATCTCCCGTATCGATTTGCTTGCTGCGCCCTGGAGATTCTTTAATATTTGCAGAAGAAGCAGATAAGTTAATAGTTGAAAATCAATCTTGGCCTTATGATAATTTCTCAGCCTCTCAAAACACAAAATTTTAATATATAAAAGAGAAAAATATGATTAATAAGTTAAGATACCAATTTAAAAAACAATTTTAAAATATTAATGCACAAAACCAAATTGCGAAAATAAATTCACAAACTAAAACCCAAAATTATATTACCTATTAGGTAGTAAATAAAAACCACGAATACCCCCACCAGCAGTAGTCTCTGGTGTGCCTCTATTTGGTGCAATAAAGGGTTGACCAGGTTTTGGTTGTGAGATTTTTGGCACAGATGTTACACCAAATTGAGATGCTGTACTTGCTTTTGTGGATATACCATAAATTAGAGATAATCCTATCAAAATAGACACTGATGTAACACTTAAAATTTGATTCACCCTATTCATAATATTATCAACCCTTGCTATTAATAAACACAAAACCATGTTGCAGAGATGCAAGATATTGCTCCCCACATGAGTGCATATTTCGTATGAGTGAAAATTGCTATATATTTAAACTCACCAGATAGACAAGGTTTTACGCAAAAGCCAGCTAACAGTCATCAGTCAACATTTTTCCCAAATCCCTAAACCATCTGTCTCGCCATCAAATCAGCAAACAACCCTTTCTCTTTCATTAAGTCCTCAAACTTGCCTTGCTGGACAACTCGACCGGCTTCAATTACATAGATTTTATCGGCGTTGCGAATAGTGCTGAGGCGATGAGCAATGACTATACGCGTTACTCCTAAATTGTCTAAGCTCTCACTGACTATAGCTTGGGTACGATTATCTAAAGCACTCGTAGCTTCATCAAAAATCAGAATTCTCGGTTTTAATACCAAAGCACGGGCTATTAATAATCGCTGTCTTTGTCCACCAGACAGATTTGTCCCACCCTCAGAAATGACTGTGTGCATCTCCATTGGCATTAATTGAATGTCATCAGCAAACCCGGCCATGCGTGCAGCTTCCCAGGCTTCTTCCATTGTCACTAATGCGCCGCTAGAAATATTTTCAAAAATTGACGCGCTATTAATCCGCCCATTTTGCAAGACAACACCAATTTGCCGCCGTACCGCAGATATATCTAACCCGGATAAGTCCTGACCATCGTAGTAAATTGTCCCGTCTTTTGGTGTTTCAAATCCCAACAACAGCCTGATAATCGTAGATTTACCGCTACCAGAAGGCCCTACTAAGGCGATAAATTCTCCAGTTTCGGCTTGAATTGTCACATCATCTAAATTCAGGGGGCCGTCTTCTCGATAACGGAAGGTGACGTGATCAACTTTGATTTTACCTGTTAATCGTCCTGGATCGCTTTTGCTGAGGTCAATTTCTGGTTGAGCCTGAAAAATAGGCTTGGCTCGCTCCCAAAAAATGCTGATATCTAATATGCTGACTATGGTATTACTGAGTTGTGCTGCTCCAGCAATAAATATGGTAAAGGCTGAGTTAAATGCTAAAAATGTCCCTGTAGATAATCCTGCATTGCTTGGAGTAGAGTTTTGGGTAATTAACGTCACTGCCAACCAAAAGATAATCATTGAGCTAACGGTTGGCATGACAGTATTAAATATAGCTAAGATATCTTCGATTAATTCTGTACTTAATTTGAGTTTTAGCTGCTGACTATACTTTTTTGCCCAATAAGCAAAGGCGCGTTCTTCTGCACTGGCAATTCGGAGTTTTGACACGCCAGCAACCATCTGTACTGTGAAACCAAAAATATTACCTTCGATTTCTTCTAGAGACCTCAACTTTTGGCGGGTGAGTATACCAGAGACAGCAGTAAAGATAATCGTCGCCAACGCTACTGCTACTACCACTAAAGCCAAGCTAGAACTGTAGACAAATAACAATCCTAAGTTCAGCAGAGAGAAAAAACTGGTGAAAATTGTCCGTAAAATTGTATCGCTGAGTTTCTGACGGATTTGGGTGATAGCGGAAACACGAGATTGTAAATCCCCAATGGAATACTGACGAAAAAAAGATACCCGCAGATTAAATAATCTATCCCAAAGGGCGGCTTGGGAATCTAAACTAGCTTTGCTTTCTAATCTTAAGCTGGCAAATCCTTGAGCAGTTTGAAAAATCATCGTGCCGAAGCTGGCTGCTAAAAGACCTAAGCCGATCTGCACTAATAAGCCTCGGTCGGCATCGGGAATGGCAGAATCAATAAGAATGGCAGTGGCAAAAGGAGTTAACATCCCTAACAAGGAAGCGACTATACCTGTGAGGAGGATAATCAACAGTTCTTTGATTTGTCCTTGGAAGGCAAACTGTAGTAGATCGGTTGCAGTTAAATTCTGGTCGGGGAGGGGACGATAAAATACATAGGCGAAGGGAGATAATGTTCTATTAGTATTATTATTTACAGGGATACGAGTGTGATTTTCTGGGTCGAAAATTTCATATTTTCCTGAACCTACTTGCAGGACTGCTACTGGGCGATTGTCTTTATGTGTATATGCCAATAATGGCCCAGTATCTTTTTGCCACCATTTATCATTGAGTAATACCCGCCGTATCCGAATACGCGATGCACGCGCGATCGCCTCTAATGGTTCTTTAATCCGGTTCATGTCTTCAGAACGTGCTGGAGGCAAAATCTTGATTCCTAAGGCCTTCCCTACTGCGCCTGCGGCAATTAACAAGGGTGTCCCGGCTTGAAAAAGTTCCGCTTTTTGGGGTTTGAGGACTGATGCTAAATTACCTAAAGCACTAACTGTCACCTGAGAGTTTAGTTGTTCCCGTGCTTGGAATTGCTGCCATTTGGCAGCTAACTCTGCCTGTTCTATCTGCATGAGAATTTGGCAGAAATCACCATGCAATTCATTTAGCGTTACTTGGATGCTGTCCCAATTACTCAGCTTTTCAGCATGGGAGAACACAGGGGGAATTATCCATCTATCCCCCACACAATTACAGATGTTTTTTTCCCAAGTTTGCACCAACCCTAGAAAATTTGCGGCTTCATCTTGACTCCAATTATCTGTAGTTAGTTGCCACAGTACAGTCTCTTCCATAGCTATAGCCAAGATTTTATGCGTCTTAGCAGCTATGCCAAACAATGCTTCCCCGGTGTTGACGGTGAACAGATAACGCCGTATCCCCTCAATCCCTTGGTGGATGGGAATAGCAAATAGTGCGATCGCACCCGATTCAATCTGCCAAACTGTTTGAGGGTCGTCTAAGATCAGGGACTGATTACCTGTAAGCAGTAACTGAGAATCATTCATCTGAGCCAGAGTTGTAGATTTTCACGTTATAAATTCATACTGGCTTGAGTTTATCCTAGGTTATACCATCGTCGATCTTTATTAATGGCAACAAACAGAGATAAGCTGGTTATTATACAGTTTTTTGGTGGTAATGGGTCAGCAGTATTATTTATAGATATTGTGAATAAATTTAACCGAGGATGGGCAACAACTATAAAACAAAATTTTAACGCTATAAAATCATATTGCTGATTTTATAGAATAGTTGAATAAAAAAAAATTACTTGCTAAACTGAAAAATCTCTGAAAAAATTTGAGATTACCAGATACTTCATCAGCAGCAATGCCGCCAAATATGCCACCATTAACACCTGTAGAATCATCATCATCAACACCTATTAGTAGTAATTGGTACTTACTCAGTGTTCGTTCCAAAAAACGGGACTCATTTTTGAAATATCTCAATATTGCTATGACTCAAAATAATCTCAAAGAAGTAATATTAGAGGTAAAAATTCCGCAGGATGCAGTTTATGAAGATATAGTTTTACTAAATTTAAGCAACTTTAATACTGCAAATTCTCAACTACAAAAAATTGATCATTTTCAAAGCCTTCAACGGAAACCACTAACCCTAGAACAAGTTAGTCGAATGATCTAGAACTCCGATTTGATTTTGAAAACATCAGTAACATCAATTCAATATCAGCAAGCTAAGGCTGATTTGTAAGATCTGAAATTTATGGAAGAGAGTAGCTGAAAATCTGAGGTGATGTTGTTGATTTGCATCTGGGATTTCTGGATTAAATGTCTAAGCACGGGAGAGAAAAACGATTTTGACCGTAAGTTTTAATAGTACAAGTGATAAGGGTATTTTATTTTGTGTCCAGGGCGATCGCTATCTCACTTTCATGATGCCAATCTGATCGGTTCATGCGATAAACGCAGCAGTCATCATCACCAAATCTTCGAGACTCAACAAATTTAAACCCAAGACGTTCATAGAAGCGGTGGACACGGGTATTACTCGCCAGTGGATCGACAAGTACAGCCGTCACCAGCGGGTCAGCAAAACATCGAGCAAATGCAAGCTGCATCATTTCCGTTCCATAACCTTTACCCAAATCAGTCTCTTCCCCAATCCAAATATCGATAGCACGAAGATTCGTCGGAACATCGCCCCAGTAGTGACTATCTTCATTTGCTGGATCAATGATCTGAATAAATCCAATGGGACGACCATCAATTTCAGCAATCAACTGCTCTCTCCATTCGGGGGTGCGGTCAAGTTCTACTTCCCAACCCCAGTCATCATTAGGATCGGATTCAATTACATGCGGTTGCTCATCCCAATGTCGCAGTAGATCTAAATCAGCGGAAGTAGCAGGGCGGAGTTTTATCCCGATCGCAGGTGGCGGGGTATAGTTCATCTAGTTCTCCTCTGTTTTCGGTGATCCATTGGACAAGGCAATGAATATTAAACCTCTGGCACGAACTATTGTATACTATATGTAGTACAAATATTACAATTATTCCCTATGACTACAGGGAATTTCAATTAAAAATTCCGTTCCTTCTCCTGGCTTCGATAAACATTGGATTTGACCGTGGTGTTTTTCCACAACTATCTGGTAACTGATAGATAAACCTAGACCTGTCCCTTTACCTGCATCTTTTGTCGTGAAGAAGGGATCAAAAATATTTGAGCTGATTTCTTTTGGTATGCCAAAACCATTATCAGCTATCTTAATAAGAATATTGTGATTAGTAACTTTCGTACTAATCCAAATAATTAAGGGTACTATGGGACAAGTTTTTGATAATTCTAAGTTTTTCCGCCAGATAGTTGTAAACTTTTCTTCTAATGCGTCAATGCTATTACATAAAATATTCATAAATACTTGGTTGAGTTGTGCAGCATAGCATTCAATTAAAGGTAATTGTCCATATTCTTTGATAATTTCAATAGCTGGACGGTGATTATTATCTTTGAGACGATGCCCCAAAATTAGTAAAGTGCTATCCAATCCTTCATGAATATCTACTGCTTTCAATTCAGTTTCGTCAGTACGAGAGAAAGTCTTCAAAGACAGTACAATTTGGCGAATCCTTTCTGCACCTATTTTCATTGAATCTATTGTTTTTGGGAAGTCTTCAATGATAAATTCTAACTCCATGCTTTCTATTTCTTTTTGTATATCTGGAAATTGGGATTCATTTTGACGATAAAGCTGTAATATCTTCAAAATTGCTTGAGTATATTCACTCAAGTGAATCAGATTACCAAAAATAAAACTGACAGGATTATTAATTTCATGGGCAACTCCAGCAAGTAATTGTCCTAAGCCTGCCATTTTCTCTCCCTGAATTAGTCGAGCTTGGGTTTGTTTTAATTCATGCACAGCCTGAGTTAGTTCTAGAGTTTGACGTTTGGTTTGTTCTAGTAACTCAGCTTGCTGAATGGCAATTCCCAGTTGCACCCCTACTTGAGCTAATAAATTAATTTCTTCGTCTTTCCAATAGCGGGGTTGTGAGTTTTGATAAGCCACCAATAGCCCCCATAGTTGTTCTCCTTGGCGAATGGGAACAAAAGTTTCATTGCGGGGCAATTTATCATCTTCGTCTGTATCTTCAAAAGTTTCTAAAAATATTGGTTGAATTTGTGTAAGAGGTTTCCAGCCATCTTTGAAGGAGTCAGCTACAAATTTACCGCTCCAGTCAGAGTTAAAACGATATATAGCGACTCGTTCTACTTCTAACAATTCGCGTACAGCTTGAGTAGTAGTTCTAAAAATAGTTTTAATATCAAGAGATTGACGAATTTTATCAATAGTTGCAGCCAGTAGTTTTTGCCGTTCCATTGCTTTTTCGCGTTCGTTAGCTTTTGCTAACTGGACGGCTTGGATTTGAACTTGCTTTAAATAGGAATCCTGTTTTAAGGCGACTCCTAATTGTTCAGCTATTTGGCTGACAAATTCAATTTCTGAGATCTGCCAGTGACGAGGGGCTTGACATTGGTGAATGCACAACAACCCCCAAAGTTCACCTGCTTTTAAAAGTGGTGCAACTAGATTAGCGCGCACATGAAATCGTTCTAAAATTTGGATGTAGCAGACGGGAAAACCTTCTTGATAAATGTCAGCGATCGCATTCACTCGACCTAGAGTGTAAAGTGATGCAAAGCTTTCGCCAAAGCAGTGGTCATAAACTTTTTCTGCTATTGCCGAATTCAAGCCATCAGCTACATCCTCATAAACAAATTCCCCTTCCCAATCCGTTTGCTTGTCAAAACGGAAAACTCCCACTCGGTCAGCTTGTAGCAGTTGTCTTACCTCGTTGACAGAAGTTTGAAAAATGACCTCTAAATCTAAAGATTCCCGAATTCGGGTAATAACGCTAGTTAATGTCTTTTGTTGTTCTGCTTGGTATTGAGCCGCTAATAAAAGTTGGTTGTGTTGTAGGGCTACTCCCAAGTTTTCTGCAACTTGACTGACAAATTCAATTTCCGAAACTTGCCAATTTCTGGGGTGGTTGCATTGGTGAACACACAATAATCCCCACAGATTACCTTGTTTCAGTAGTGGTACTACTAAATTAGCTCTGACTTGCAACTTACCTAGAATCTCAGCATGACACTCACTTAACCCCGCGGCGTAGATATCGGCCACAGCCTGTACCCGACCTTGTTGATAATGGACTGCAAATTGTTTCCCAAAACAGTGGTCATAGACTTTAGCGGCTATTACTGAGTCACAATTAATAGCAACATCTTCAGAAATAAATTCTCCTGCCCAGTCTTTTTGAGGATCAAATTGGAAAATTGCTACTCTGTCGGCTTGTAGCATTTGCCTGACCTCGGTAACAGTAGTCTGAAAGATAGTTTCTAAATCTAGAGATTTGCGAATCCGAGTAATTACACCAGTTAAGGTCTTTTGTTGCTCTGCTTGGTAGTGAGCTTGTGCCAATAATTCATGGTGGCGCAATGCTACACCAATTTGCGTGCCAATTTTACTTAAAGATTCAACTTCGTAAGGTTGCCACTGTCTCGGACTAGAATTTTGGTATGCAGCGATGACTCCCCAGAGTTGATCACCTTGAAGAATCGGAGCAGTAGCAAAAGCTTTTGCCTGAAATTGTTCTAATAAAACAATGTGACAATCTGTTAATCCCGCTTGATAAACGTCGTTAGCTGTAAAAGTCTCATTGTGAGCGTAACGTCCCCCTTGAGTTTTTTGTAAATAAGTGTCATTAATTACAGGTTGAACATCGACCAAAGGTGTCCACCCTTCAGCATAAGATTCAGCCACAAAGTTACCACTCCAATCGGGATTAAAACGAAATATTGCCACGCGGTCAACTTTTAACAGTTGTCTGATTTCTTGAGTAGTGGTTTGAAAGATGGTTTCAATATCCAAAGATGGACGAATTTGATCAACAATTTGAGAAATTACTTGATCGCGTTGAGCAGCTTGCGCTAATTTTGCGGCTTGTAATTGGACTTCTTGGAGATGCTTGGCTTGTTGAATAGTAATAGTTAAATGGTCAGCAATTTGGCGAATAAATTCAATTTCTAATTCTTGCCATTGGCGAGATTCTCTACACTGATGAATACAAATTAATCCCCATAGTGCCTGATCTCTTAACAAAGGGACAATTAGGTTAGCACGTACTTGAAATTTACTGAGAATTGTTACATGACAATCACTTAGCCCAGTATCGTAAATATCTGCAACTGCTTGTACTCTTCCCTGTTGATAATAAGCTGCAAATTGTTCACCAAAACAGTGGTCATGCACTTTTGCTGACATAGCTGATAACCAATCTGGGGCAACATCTTCAGCAATAAATTCTCCTGCCCAGTCTTGTTCAGGATAAAATTGAAAAATGGCAACTCGGTCAGTATTTAACAACTCACGTACTTCTTGAACAGTAATTTTTAGAATAGTTTCTAAGTCTAGAGAGTTGCGAATTCTACCAATTACTCTTGCTAAGGTTTTTTGCTGCTCTAATTGCTCTTGTAATTGAGTGCTGGATAATAAAAGGTGATTTGTAGGCAATTCCATAACAGTAAATTTTGTAGATTTGAAGACAGATATTTTTACACCCAATTTTTCTGAATGAGAACAAGCCTAAAAATAAGAATTAATTTAAATTGGGCTGAGGAACAAAAGTCAACCTTACATCTTAGACAAAGTGATAATTATGGTCTCAAAAACACGGTTTTTAGCGGCTCTGACAAAATTACAATCTGAACATTTTTATAGTACCCATTTTTGGCTAGTAATACACAGAAAACCTGCTTGAAAGTTGAGGCATTAATTGCTGTAAGAGTCAGTATATTCGTGATTTGACAGGTACTAACCATCACCTAAATTAATAATTACTGTATATTTTGTTTGATTTTGGCAATGGTGGAGGTAGTGATAGAACGATTAAATATTCAGGCGTTGCATGACAGTGAGATGCAGGGGAGAAATTTGATCTTTAAATAATGTGACAATTTAAACACCCCAACGACTAGGCAAGAAGTCAAAGCGCGAGTATAAAAGAGAAACAATACACAAAACTCGCACTGTAGATTGACAGAGAACGAACATGGCACGCCGCTACTCTCCTGAAGACAATCAGCCTACTGTTGGTTTAATTAAGGGTGTTTCTTCTGAATCTCAACCCCGCACAAAAAAGAGGATGAAGTTGTCTTCAATGATAGCGATCGCTATTCTTCTAACAGGTGCTGGGTTAGTTTTATCTGCTACCTGGATAGGTGTGCTGTTAATTTTCCATCCTGAACAGGCGGGTTGGTTAAATAACTTCTTACCACAATGGGCGCAACTCCCCCTGGGTTATAGCGAACGACCCCAAACTATCCGCCAAATTCGCGATAGTTTGAGTCAGAAACAACAAATCGCCGGGGACACCATAGCTTTAGATGATGCCGAGAACTCACTTCTTCTGCCAGTGTTGCGCCTGCGTCCCAACTGTCAATCTAATTGTCAAGAAATCGTAGAACTCCGGGTTTATCAATTAGAGGAATTAAAGTACCAAGCCCAGCCAGAAAAATTTTATCGTCTTACTGATAACCTCCCCATCGTTGGGACAGAAGAATCCTTTGCCCTTGCACCCCTAGTTGATACCACATCAGAAAATCAAGATATCAGCCATTCCCTACCCTTAACTGAAATCCAATCCTTAGAAGGCGAGACATCAACACCAGGATTTTGGGTTTATTTACGGGGTCAGCGTCAACAAGGCACTCATGCGATCGCCTACGGTCAAGTTATCTACTACAATCCAGAACGGGCTAACCTACAACAAATGCTGTCTTGGACAAGTCCCAACGGTCAACTACCTAAATGGCAACAGGTAACTGGTGATAGTGCCAAAGAACTAGTAATTGATCAAACCATTGGTTTAGAACCACAGTTGCAGGTTTACCAAATCAAAGCTATCAGGTTGTACCTGAAACCCATTCAACTAGAAGCAATTAACCTCCAACCAGCAGCCATCAAAGATCAAGCTTATCAAGATGCCTTGATTGCTGCCCGTAGTGGTTTGTGGACACCCGCGCTAGAAAAGTTGCAACTCATCAAAAAACAACGTCGGAAAAGTTTACCAGCTACAGCACAAGCACAATTAGACTTAATTCGTCTCCACTCGCAACTAACTAAAACCCAAGCCGATAAAACTTGGGCTTCTCCCAGCCAACAAGTCCTAGCAGATTTAATAGATGGTCGTTGGGAAAAAGCTTTACAAGTGTTTCAAGAATCCCCACAAAACGCCCAAGAAATCGCCACCCTGTTAAAAGCCGACAAAGGACGGTTATGGAAGCGAGTCCTAGCAGCACTCAAAACCAATCCCAATCAGCCAGAAATTCAAACTTGGGGCGCGCTCATCTTAGCAGTACAACAGGGAGAAGAACAGGCAAACACTTGGTTACAGCAACAACCAACCATGAAGACCGCCACGCTTAATAATATTCAAAGTTTATTGAAACAATTGAGTGCTGAGTCCTGACTCAACACTCTAGATTGGTTTATTTGTAAAATAGCCGTAGTTTTGCTACTCTCAAAACCACCTTTATGGCTAAAGTTTTCGACTGCATTACCTCACAACTGCAAGACTTTATTGCAGCCCAAAAAATATTTTTTGTTGGTTCTGCACCCCTAAGTCCTGACGGTCATGTGAATCTATCACCCAAGGGATTAGATTGTTTGCGGCTACTGTCTCCCCATCAGGTAGCTTATCTAGATTTAACTGGCAGTGGAAACGAAACATCCGCCCATCTAGAAGAAAACGGACGGATTACTTTGATGTTCTGCGCCTTTGAAGAACCTCCTTGTATATTACGTCTCTACGGACGAGGAACAACAATCTTACCCAATTCCCCTGAATGGAACTCTCTATACTCATTGTTTTCCCCAATGCCTGGCACTCGTCAAATTATTGTTGTTGATGTGCAACGTGTGCAGACATCTTGCGGTTTTGGTGTACCACTTTATGAATATCAAGGTCAACGCCCAACGCTGGTTAATTGGGCAGATAAAAAGGGAGAACAGGGAGTGAAAGACTATCAAAAACAGAAAAACGTGGTCAGTATTGACGGTTTAGCAACTCCCCTGAGTAAATTACCCTAGCTAGACGAGTTACGATTGACCACTGAATTTCCTCGCCACATTAGCTCGATGTTGTGCAAGTTCCACCGCGGCTTGGCGTGGTAGTATTCCTGTTGCAGCTGCTGTTTCTAAAACTAGTGCAGTGTTATGACGAATTTTCTCAGCCACAGTAGGTAAAGCATCAGCTTGAGTACCACCCCCATACTCTACAGCCGCACAAATCACACCACCTGCATTAGCGATAAAATCAGGAACTACAAGCATCTGGCGTTCATGACATTTTCTTTCTGCGTCTTCCGTCAGGGGAATATTAGCCCCAGAAATGATCAGCCGAGTGTGCAAGCGGTTGACATTATCTGTATGGATAATATCGGGTCTAGCAGCTGGTATCCAAATGTCACATTCGATATCAATTACTGCATCCCGGTGGAATTTTTCCCCGTGGGGATAGTCGATCACACTTTTGCCAGATTCTTTCATGGCAATCAGTTCGTGAACATTAATGCCCTGTGGGTTGAATAAAGTTCCTTGGGAATCTGCGGCTGCAATTAATATTGCACCTTCAGCAGTTAAAAAACGGGCTGCGTGTTTGCCGACTGAACCAAACCCTTGAATTACAATCCGCGCCCCATGTAAATCCAGGTTACAGAATTTACTAGCGACTTCTGCACAAACACTAATGCCAAAGCCAGTAGCACCAATCTCATCAAGGGGGATACCGCCCATTGTTCTGGGTAGTCCCACCGCCCGGCCGGTTTCTTGTTTAATCCAAGCCATGCACTGTTCATTAGTTCCCATATCGGGGCCGGGAATGTACTCAGTGATGTCTTTAATGGCACGAGCAAAGGTGCGAATTAAGCGTTCTTTGATTGGTAAAGGTAATTTAGGATCAGCTAAGATTGCAGATTTACCGCCACCGTGGGGTAACTCAGCCACCGCATTTTTTAAAGTCATGGCTCGTGCGAGGCGAAAGACTTCTGTTGTGGTGACATCAACAGCCATGCGAACACCACCAATAGCTGGGCCGCAAACAGTGTTATCAACAACAACGATCGCTTTTAATTGAGTTATGGGTTCATAAATATGGATAATTTTCGAGGGGCCAAGATCATCAGCAAATTGGAAGATACTTTCTTGAGGTTCTGTTATTTCAATATTGAAAGAGTCTGGTAACTCAGTTACTAGTTGTTTTGACTGTGGATAATTTTCGGAGATTGTAGACATCATTTTGGCTATTCTCCTTGATATTGTTGAATATATTGCACTGACTCACCCCTTCAAGGTTTTGGCAAACAGTGTGCTTAAGTGTTGCAAAGCTGGTGAAATATCGTCTGGGAGGAGGCGCACATCTAGAATGCTAAAGGTATCGCTGTCTCTGGCTGCGTGTAGAGCCTGTTGTAATTGCGTACCAGTTTCAATCACAAAGCCGTTACCGCCTAGGACTTGGGCAAATTGGGCATAGTCAATGGTAGGAATGTTGACAAAGGCTGCATCCCGATGACCCATTGCTCGCAGGGAGGCGAAAGAACCATTATTAATGATGATGACAATGGGATTTAACCCCAAGCGTTTAGCTGTGAGTAATTCCATCCCTGTCATTTGGAAAGCACCATCCCCAACTAAAGCGATCGCTCTCCGAAATGGATCGGCTAATTGTGCGCCAATCACACCAGGAACACCAAACCCCATGCTGGCGTAGAATGCAGGACACAAAAATGATGTACCTTCCTGGGTTTGAATATCATCAGCAGCAAATAAGGTATCTCCCACATCTGTTAGTAGTAGAGTGTTGCTGTCAATAAACTGGTTGAGTTCGTAGAGTAACCCACTCATGGAAATTTGCCCCTGGGATGGCGTGACACGGGGTTTCATGCTCATGGTGTTAGCTACCCTGTGAGGTAAATCTAGGCTACTAGACAAAGCATTAATGAAATCCTCAAACCTCACATTGGGGTATTCATGACGCTTAATGGCAATTCGTTCGGAAGTCGCATAAACAGTATGACTTGGGTGAAGATGGGCGGTAAACATCCCTAAATTAATATCGCTCATGAACACACCCAACATCAGCACACAGTCTGATTCTTCCACGACTTGCCGCACATAGGCATCACCAGCTTCACCGTTGTAGATGCCTATATATTGGGGATGACCTTCAGGAAAAACTGACTTACCTAGCATTGTGGCGCAAACAGGCACACCTAATTTCTCTGCCAGTGCTATAACTTGCGGTTGCAAACCAAAGCGGTGTACTTCTGCACAAGTCAGAATTACAGGTGATTGAGCTTGGTGCAGCATTTCAAGGGTTTCGGCTAGGGCTTCTGTCAGGGTATCTGTATCAGTGCGCTTGATGGGTGAGTTATGGTGTTCGGCTTCGTCAATCTCTGCATAAACCATATCACGAGGAATTTCTAGGTAGACGGGACGCTTGAAGGTCATGGCGTAGTCTAGGGCGCGATGAATTTTGGCATCGGCGGTTTTGGGGTCATTGAGGGTGGTAGCGTAGACGGTAACTTCTTCGTAAACGCGCCGTTGCGTCTCAAAGGTTTTCACTTTATGGTGTAGCAAGTGATGTTGCTGCCGTTCCTGAACCCCTGGTGAACCACTCAAAATCACTAAGGGCGATTTCTCAGCATAAGCACCTGCAACGGCGTTGACCATATTTAAGCCGCCTACACTGTAGGTAACTACGGCTAAACCTAAGCCGCGAATGCGAGAATAAGCGTCAGCCGCAAAGCCAACACAGGGTTCGTGTGTCATGACAATGGGTTTAATCTGGCTGGCGGCTAAGGCATCAAATAGTGTTAGAGCAAAGTCTCCAGGGATGCCAAAGGCGTGTTGTATACCTTGTTTGTATAAGATATCGAAGATATGCGGTGCTAGTTGAGGCATTGTGATTTACCTCCCCAGAAATTATTTATTTAAGGTTTTTGAAACGCAAAGCAGCGTGGAGGAAAGCAGAGGAGTTTTGTTAGGGTTTGGGAAAAAAATTTCTATTTTTAACTAATTTCATGCGATGTGCAACTTATTTTTGAAGCCCCTCTCCAAACCTCTTTCCTGCAAGGAGAGAGGCTTTGATTCATGCTCCCCTTCCCTACAAGGGAAGGGGTTGGGGGTTAGGTTTGAGAGAAAGTTGCACACGGCGTAATTTCTTACACTTCTATTGTGAATGATGAGCAAGAGAAACAGTTACTTGTGACAAAAAACATAACTTTCTCTCCCCTGTCACCTGTCACCTTCTATTCTCTGGTCGGATACTACGATATTTGTCGGTGCGAATATTGGTGATCACTGTTTCAATCTGGCTTTTTGCTGCGCCTAAAGTAGCTAGGAGATGTGCGCCTAATTCTAAGGCGGCTTCAAATTCTGGTTGGACGACTTCCTTTGCTCCCATGTGTGTGAGGATGTCAATTTCATGATCGTGGTGCGATCGCACAATCACATCCAATTTAGGGGCGATCGCTAATGCCCGTTTGAGTAGTAATCTGGAACTAGCAGGATCAGGTAAGGCGATCGCTAGGGCTTTGGCAGTTTCTAAATGGGTTTTCTCTAGGACTAACTCGGAATCAGCATCGCCAAAAATGTAGGGGATGCGCTGCATTTTCAATCTTTGAATGGCGGCTTCACTGTTTTCAATGACTAAGACTACATATCCCTGATTGAGCAAAATATTGACAATTACTTGCCCAACTCTTCCGTAACCTGCAACTACAACATGACTACTAATGGTTTCTGGAATTGAAAGAATGTTAGGTTCGGTAAATTTTCGCAGTGATTTGGCAAAAAACGGTATCTGGGTGAGACTTTCTAGCAACTGCGGTGCAAGATTCAGTGATATGGGTGTCAGAACTAGTGTAATTGCTGTGGTTTCTAATAATAGAAGATAAGTCCTTTCAGGAATAAGTTGGAGTTGTAAACCAGCTAAAGCTAAGACAAAAGAAAACTCTCCAATCTGATTAATCCCCAAACTCGTCAGGATGGTAGTTTTGAGGGAATAGCCAAATTTTAAAATGATGGGCATCACCACAATTGCCTTACCTACCATGACTAGAGTTACTAGTCCTAAAACTAGCCCTAAATTTTGGATGAGTGCGACTGGATCAATCAGCATGCCAATGGAAGCAAAAAACAGACAAGCAAAGGTATCTCTTAAAGGTAAAATTTTGGCGAGGGCGTGATCTGCATGGTCAATTTCTGAAACCATTAACCCAGCTACAAATGCCCCCATTTCGATGGAAAGACCCAGTTTAGCTGTCACTAAAGCCACACCCAAACATAAAGCAATGACAGTCAGGACAAATAACTCTGTGCTTTCCGTAGCTGCCACGTTACTAATTAACCTCGGTACTATCCAACGACCGGAGGCGATCGCTAATGCTAAAAATAGCAAAACTTTTAGCAAAGAAATACCTAACACCCAAACAAGTCTTTCCGGTTGGTTGAGAGCAGGTAAAAAAGCTAACATTAAACCCAAAGCTAAGTCCTGAGCAATTAAAATGGCCAGCATCACTTGACCGTGGAGTGTATTTGTTTCACCTCGTTCTGTCAAAGTTTTCAAGACTACTGCTGTGGAGGACAGGGAAAGAACCACCCCTAAAAAAATGCCTTGTGTCAAGTTCTCCACCCAGCCCAAAGTAATCGTTAAAAATGCCACCAAAGCTGTAGTTAGCCCAATTTGCAATAGGCTACCCTGAATAGCAATATCCTTGACCCGCTTCAACTCTGTTAAAGAAAATTCCACACCTAGGGCAAACAACAAAAAAGCTACACCAATTGATGCTAGAGATTGAATCCGCGGTACATCACTTAATAGCTTTAAGCCATAAGGCCCTAAAGCCAATCCCGTCACTAAATAACCCAGCAAAACAGGTTGTCGCAGTCGATTAGCTAAGTATCCTCCTAATGCTGAAGCCCCTAGAACAGTTGTGAAGTCCAGAATCAAGCCATGTTCTGCTGCCATATTTCTTTGAGGTTAATTAACTAGTCAGTCTTGAAAATCTCTTCGCGTAAGTTCTGTTGTTACTGCATCTTTTTAATTTCAGCGTAAATGCAAACGTGAACTCATGGGCAGCATCACTTCAGACTGATTACACCAATGTCATGCCAACAGTTTTTTCTAAGGTTACTTTGACCCTAGTTGCAGTTAAACTAACACTATCCTTGGTAATAGATAGCGGATTTTTTATTAATTAAAATAAATTAACGATTTCTGAGGAAAAGTCCCTTTTCTTATCGATGAGACACTCTGCGATCGCTTCGCTGCTATGTTATGCACACAAAATATAGAAATCAAGGTATAGGTATCTAGTTAATTCATCATTAACTCGCATTTATCCCTCAATATCGCTGAGTATCTCACAATCCAATCTAGCCTTGCCTCTATATCAAAAGTTAGGCTAAAAAATCATGCTTGGTAGTGAGATACTTGACTAAGTTGGGGACATATCTTAAAAGGTAAACTCACTATGAAGTAGTGGCTAGAAAGGAAAAAAAGAAAAGCCAAAAGATTCGTTTCTTTTGACTTTATCAACGTCATACGCCCATTTATACTAAAATTCGTACTGAGGAATAACTGCTTCTTCATTTTTAGCTGCTGCTATCCATTCTTGCACTGTTGGTAGTGCTAAAATTGTGTCTACATAACTTTGACAAACAGCATTCAATTGCACATCATAAGTTACAAATCGCAGGACAACAGGGGCAAAAAAAGCATCTGCAATGGTAAATTGACCAAGCAAAAAACTGCCATCAAATCCAAATTTCTGACGTGCTTCTTGCCAAATAGCCATAATCCGGTCAATATCTTGTTGTACGCTAGGTGTTAAGCCTTTACCTGGATATTTAGCGCGGCAATTCATGGGCATATTTTGGCGGAGATTGAGAAATCCTGAGTGCATTTCTGCACTAATCGAACGAGCAAATGCTCTTGCTGTTTGATTACTCGGCCACCAGTGTAATGAGGGAAATAGTTCAGCTAGGTATTCACAAATAGCTAGAGAATCCCATACTATTTGATGATCATGCAGTAGTACAGGCACTTTTGCAGAAGGTGAATATTGGCGAATCTGATCTGCCGATTCGGTGCTGCCAAGTATAATTTGAGTTTCATGAAACTGCAACCCTAGCTGCTTCATCGCCAACCAAGGACGGAGTGACCAAGATGAATAATTCTTATTACCAATTACCAGAGTGAGTGCTGTCATATGTTTGGTATCTATAAGTCTGTTCAATCCACATCCGAATATCCACTTCTGAACCCGAAGCAAAAGACTGACCTGTTGCACGGTCATAGGCTTGCCAGTATTTATTCCCATGACGGTCAACCTTTTGATTAACCTGAATTTCGTTGGGATCTGGCAGCACGATTTTTGCTATTTTTTGCCAAATTCTTTGTATAAATTCCTGAACAAATTTGTGTCTAAATATTATCTTAGTGGGTGTTTCTATGCCTTTAGATTGTAGACACCTGATATCATCTTGCATAAGATTATTCCTGATTCTCATTCAGTAGATATCACTTTAACAACGTCTCTATTGGTAATCAAATCATGACTTGTATAGCTTCCATAAATGATATTTATAGAAGTAAAAAGGTATCAGAATCAAGAATATAGAAGAGCGTAAAATTTTCTTAAATTATTCTGAAACAAGCATTAAGTCAATTACTGTATAAATTAAACTTACCAATTGTCCATGAAAATTTCCCAACTTCGCGCCGTAGTTGCAGTAGCGGAGCGCGGCAATTTTAGTGAAGCAGCGTTAGAATTACAGCTTACCCAACCGGCGATTAGTCATGCGATCGCTACTTTAGAAGAAGAATTAGGTGTACCATTATTTGCTAGAGGTCGTTATGGTGCAGTTTTGACACCTGCGGGGGAGCGAATTTTACATCATGCGCGTCAGGCCATACAGCATCTAGAGATGATGCAACAGGAAGCTAACCTACACCGGGGGTTACATGGTGGTCATGTGCGCATAGCTTCCTTTCGGAGTGTAGCAACTCATTTATTACCAAAAGCGATCGCGCAGTTTCATGACCAATTCCCAGACATTGCTGTTACTATTATCGAAGGTCTTTCTTATTTAGAAGTAGAACAATGTTTGCGGGAAGGACGAGCTGATTTAGGCATTACCTATCTACCCACCAGCGATGAATTTGAAGCCTGGGAAATGGTTCGCGATGAGTATGTAGCATTACTCCCACCAAAGGCACATATTAGCGGGTTAAAAATTACTTGGGAAGATATAAACGCATATTCACCAGTCATGCTTGCTTGCTTACCTTGTGGACGATCTTTACATCATCACTTAAAGCAAGAAGCACCCTTCATCAACACTACCAGCAATATTCAAGAAGATTCAACTATTGTTAGCTTAGTAAATCAAGGATTAAGCGCAGCCATTCTACCTCGTCTAGCAGCAGTACCAATTCCTTCAGAAGTGCAAGTCTATAGCTTACCTCAGCCATTAGAAAGGGTGATGGGAGTGGCTGTCTTATCTCATTCTTTACATATTCCAGCAGTGTTTAAATTTCTAGAGATGCTCAAAGAATTCGATTTTTACACTTTGGCTAAATCTACCTAGCTGAATTCGGCATCGAGTAAATTTAGATTAGGGTGTTTCATAGCTTGTTCCTAAAGCATGAGAAGATTAATGATGTGTTAGGTTGTAATATGATGTCAAATTGAAAATTCAACTATTGACTTATCTATTCTTACTCATGAGCTATCAAGTTGTTTATCAATTAACAGAAAAACAAACTGCTGAATTAGTCGATTTATATCAAAAGGAATTTTGGAGTAAAAACCGCAAATACCCAGACGTAATTAGAATGCTAGCTGCGTCAGATATCAATATTGGTCTAATAGATGAAAATCAGCAATTGATTGGTTTTACTCGTGTCCTGACTGATTTTGTTTACAGAGCAACTATCTATGATGTAATTATCAAAGATGCCCATAGAAAGAAGGGCTTAGGTGCTAAATTGATGGATGCAGTGCTATCTCATCCTCAACTCAGCACAGTTGAAAATATAGCTCTTTATTGTTTACCAGAGATGATACCGTTTTATGAGCGTTGGGGCTTCAAAACAAATGTCAATAACTTAGATTTGATGTTTAGATATAGCTAATTATTTGTAAGCTAGGCAGTGAGGAGAAAGAAAATTGTTAAATCTACAGCCATAATTTAGTTCAGCAATGTCAGCTAAACTCAAAGATTTTTCTTTCAAGCCCAAATACAAAATTGATATTACCTTGGGACTGGGACTTGATTCATCACAGATGCAATTACGGAATCGATTTGTAAACCATCCAGCATAGCTTCAGGTTTGAGAATCAAACGATGGCGCAATAGAGGTGATGCAACTGCTTTGATATCATCTGGAGTCACAAAATCTCGTCCAGCTAACCACGCCGCCGCTTGAGCAGTCTGTAACCAAGCACCAGCAGCACGGGGAGACGCACCCAAGGCTAAATCAACAGACTGACGCGATGCTCTCACTAACGCTAACAAGTAGTCAATAATCACCTCTGATACCTTCACACCTTTTACTGCTTGTCGAGCTTGTAAGATTTCTTCTACTGTTGTGATTGCTTGCAAACGGTTAATATCTAAGCGTTTCCCAGCAAAACCAGCCTGACGATTTAATAACATTTGCTTTTCGGCGGCTTGGTCTGGATAATCTACCACTAGTTTGAATAAAAATCGGTCTAGTTGTGCTTCTGGTAAAGGATAAGTCCCCTCAAATTCTAGAGGGTTTTGTGTGGCAATCACCCAAAATAAATCCGGCAATGGTAAGCTTTCACCGTCTAAAGTCACTTGCATTTCTTCCATTGCTTCTAACAAAGCGGCTTGAGTCTTGGGGGGAGTACGGTTAATTTCGTCAGCTAGTAGAACTTCGGTAAAAACTGGCCCCTTTTTCAAAGTGAAACTGCGACTATTTAAGTCAAAAATATTTGTCCCAGTAATATCTGAAGGTAAAACATCTGGTGTTAACTGCACACGGCGAAACTCTGCTTGAATAAGCTGCGCTAATACTTTGACGAGGAGAGTCTTACCAGTTCCTGGTACACCTTCTAAAATGATGTGTCCACCAGATAATAGTGCAACGAGTAGTTGCTGTACTAGGCTGGCTTGTCCGACGATGATTTGGTTAAGTTTTTCGCCAAGGTGAATTAAGACTGGACGGGTTTCGCTCATAAGTTTTAGTGAAGAAAGGGGAAAAGGGGAAAGGGAAGTTATACTTACCAAACCGAATGTAAAAATTGCAGTTACAATTATGGCTGCTGTTAGGTCAGTATATTGTGTAACTTTGCATAAATTATGAATCAATTAAATACAAACAGTAGAAACACGATCAATTAGATGTAGCTGTTCTGTGCAAAGGAGTAACCTGAAGCATTTTTGTGTTGGTAAGCAGACAGGGGAAACGCATCTAAATTTTGACCAAGTGGTAAGTAGAGGTGTCTTCTAAATAGTACATATAAACTATATAGCTAGTTATATCTACCGCAATACTCCCTCTACGCTCAAAAATGATATTCTCCCTTTTTATGTTTTAAATGTCTTAAATGTCTTAACTATCTCTTGTTATTTTTCAAGTAATTCTTTAATTCTCTTAACTGTCCTTGCATTTTTAATAATAAACCTGGAATATATCTACAAGATTTAAAGCAATTTCCGCTCACATATTTATCTATTTCTCGACCAATCATATCCAACAGATATCATTGAAACCCTGCAATATTGTTTGCCTCAAACTAACATTTTGTGGCGAATTATTGTGCTGATTTAGTTTTGCAGTGGCAAAGAGTGAGCAAGCTTTATTCATGTTCAAAATTAAGTAAGTTCAGGATTTAAAACATGGTAACTACACCTTTACCAACAACATCAACTACCAATGGAACCAGCAGTACACAAGTAACTACCGTCACCACAGTTGCTAAAATTGCGTCAGGTAAAACTAAGCCAGGTGCAACCAATTGGCAAGTAAATGGTGGTAGTGGGATTTTGGTAGATGTTGACACTAGTACTGCTGGATTTAGCAGAACACCAATCTACGTTACCTCAATTGGTGGCGATGCCTGGCATTGGGGAACCACTGGAGGTAGTTCTGTTTACAACGCCACAGAAAAAGGCTTTCGTATAGAGATCAGGTTTGAAGGAGACTTCTCTTCGGGCGCAGCTCTTACACCAGAAAAAGCTAATGAGTATAAATGGCATGTCAATTGGATTGCTATTGAGCCTTGGTTGGAAGAAGGACAATTATCTAGCACTCAAACATCTTCTACTGCTACTACAACAACCCCAGCATCTACAGTTCCATCTGTTGGAAAATACTACTATCTAATTGCTAAACACAGCAATAAAGCTTTAGATGTCCAAGCTGCTAGTACTGCTGATGGAGGTAATGTCCAACAATACACCAAAAATTCAGTACCTCAGCAACACTGGCAATTACAAGATGCTGGTGGTGGCTATTACTACCTCGTCGCCAAACATAGCGGCAAAGCTTTAAATGTAGTAGGTGGTAGTCAGGATGATGGAGCCAATGCCACACAATGGTCAAAGCAAGATCGCGATTACTTCAAATGGCAATTACAAGATGCTGGTGATGGCTATTTCTACCTCATCGCCAAACATAGTGGCAAAGCTTTAGATGTCTATAATCTTTCTACTGCTGATGCAGGCAATGTCCTCCAATGGACTAAAAACGGAAAGGATAACCAAAAATGGAAATTTGTTCCAGTGTAGTTAACTTCTCAACAAGGTGTTAACAGAGGGATGATGAAATGCCATGTTCGCTAAATGTTTAGTCTTCCGCGTTTGTTAAGTCTAGACATTAGCGACAGGCAACATCATCCTGCAAATTTAGCAGCAAGAATCACAGTTTGTCTGTCTGTATGTGAGCTTGGGAGACTTGGGATTTCCTCTATGATTGGGAAACGAGGTTTGGAGAAGGTTAGCACTTAGCAAATATAATTCTCGGCTACGTAGGCAAAGCCTATGTAGGCTTACGAAAGCCAATTTACTCATTTCTAAAATTACAAATATTTTACACACAACAAAGGAAGCTATGGA
Source organism: Trichormus sp. M33_DOE_039 (assembly GCA_015296085.1). GTDB lineage: Bacteria > Cyanobacteriota > Cyanobacteriia > Cyanobacteriales > Nostocaceae > Trichormus. The sequence continues at coordinate 38,004 of DVDT01000098.1, forward strand.
TTTACAGAGTCATCAAAACTTAGAACAACGTGTTGGGATTATTGATGTTTTAGACGCAGATCGTCAAAGCAACACTTGGCATAACATAACATTCGATGTGCCTTTTGCTGAAGACAAGAAAGTGGTGATTGTGCCTATGGTTCAAACCTACAACGGCTTTGAGACACCGGGCTTGAGAATTCAAAACGTGAGCCGTTTGGGTTTTGACATCCGCATAGATGAAGTCATCGGTACTAACAATAATCTATCTGATGGATATCATGTACCTGAAGTTGTCGGCTGGATTGCCTATGGATTTGTTCCCGTAACAGCAGATCAATTACCACAACTAGATTATCAACCAAAATTAGCAGAAGCGACATACACTCGCGCACAAGAAGCATCATACACTCCCGCCACCGTAGAGCCAGCAACACAAGAAGCATCATACACTCCCGCATCAGTAGAGCCAGCAACACAAGAAGCATCATACACTCCCGCCACCGTAGAACCAGCAACACAAGAAGCATCATACACTCCGGCATCAGTAGAGCCGGCAAGGCAAGAAGCTATATACGCTCCCGCCACCGTAGAACCAGCAACACAAGAAGCATCATACACTCCGGCATCAGTAGAACCAGCAACACAGGGAGATGTGTACACTCCGGCACAAGAAGCATCATATACTTCTGCATCTGGGGAAGCTACGTACAATAATTCAATGTCAGGGGAAGCAACAGCCACTCCCGTACAAGAAGCAACATACACTCCTGCATTTGGGGATGGGGAATTAACATATACTCGTACACCTGAAGAAATTGCTTACATTCCAGCACCTGGTGAATTAGCATACACTTCCACACCGAAGGAAGCCACATATACTTCTGGACAAGATGGATATTATACTGCCAACATCTGGCAAACAGATGGGGAATCTACATATACTGTCAGTGTCTGGTAGCAGCATAAACTCTAATATTTTGGGAAGCCGCATACATCTAGCTAATTAAGTCGCTGAGGAAAAGTAGTAATAACATGGGTAACTACGATTAACCAAATCTGGCGGTCGCTAACAAAATACAGAATACAATCATTGAAAAGAGAACAGGTATTAGGGAATAGAATCTTTTACCTCAATGTTCGCCATTTTGCTAGCCAGTTAACTAAGTCTCGCTGACTGACACGACGTTTGCGTGCTTGTAACTTTAACGCTGTGTCTAACTCTACTGGGTTTTTACCAGTTTTTTCGACCCAAAGGTCTAGCAACGTTTGATGTTCTAGAGGTACTGAACCTAAACCTAAAGCTTTTTGAAGTTGTAATTGTTCCTCTTTCCCAACCATTTCAACTACAAAGTCGCTAGATTCGGCTTTTTGTAATACCCCGGCTAAAGCTTGGATGTATGCTTCACTGTTGTCTATGACTCGTGTCTCTAAAGCTAGTGGTTGACCAAAACGGCGATTTTGCGACCAAATCAGGACTAACAGTAAAATCCCCACCTGTACTAGTACGGCTAATAGTGGAGTTTGCGCCAAATAATCAATTAAGTTTCCTTCTCCTTCTGTTTCTTTGACATCGGTATCTTTATAGCCGTGAATGTATTCGTCTACGAATATTTGGTTGCCTTTCTGCTCTACTAAACTGGCTAGATATTTAAAATTATCTATGTCGTCTTGGTAAGCATTGGCGGCTATGTAGGGAGTTGTAGAAAAAAATACTTTACCTTGTTTGTGAGTTTCTTGCCAAACTATTGCCCCAAACTGATCGCCTAGAGAAATTTGTTCTTGTTTCGCTTTTTGATTACGTCTACGGGTGGCAATTTTAACTTCCCCGACTGATGATAGTTGCAAGGTATTAAAAGCTGATGGACTAACTCGCGATCGCACACCTAAAATTACCAAGTTATTCCCTTTCTCTAACCACTCTTGCTCATCAGGTAAAATATCTAGTGGTCTGAGATAGCTGTTGATCCTCAGCAGGGTAGCTGGTTTTTTGGGTTTGAGATCCTCTAGAGGTTTTTGCCAGCGTTCAATGGGAATTCCCCGATCCTGCATATAAGTGTACCAAGCACCGTAGCCATTGGGCGCGCGGTTATAGGTCGAACCAATGTAAAGTTTGGTAGTGGGAGCAGCCAGAAAACTGAAGATCACTATAACTATAATGACGATCGCAGCCAGCCAAGTATTACGTTTTGAGCGGTTCATTTTTCTGTAATCTCCTGATAAGCTTGGCGACACTGTTGATAATTTTCTGGTAACATCTGGGCATTACCAAAACACAATTGTTCGTGAGTTGTGATTAAAGTTTCGTAGGGTTGCAGGGGTGTTTGATTACCTAGTTTGAGCAATTGCAGATATTCTGCGTCGGTACGACTGGGTTGATGCAGGAGAGTTTTGGTATCGTGCAAGTGTTGCAAAATCGCTAAATAAACACAACGACAAGCTTCACGGTAGTTACCCTGACGATACAATTGTTGCGATCGCTCTAACAAAGTTGTCACAGATAGGTTTTCGCTAGACATTTTTGACCTAGCATTCCCAGCATCGCTATTATTCGCCAACCACGCATATATATAAGGATTAAATTCTCGCCATAAACGCCAAATCACTACAGCTACAAATAAAACGACGACTAACCAAAACAAAAAATTTAACAAATTAGCCAACCAAGGACTGAGTTTCCAGTCAGGAGATATTTCTGGCAGAACGTTGTCGAAGCGGTAAAACTCGTATTCTAACCATTCTCCGATTCTTTGTTGAAACTGGGAAAGTTGCCAATCCCAGCTAGTTTTTGCAAAAGTTTCTGTAGACATAAAAAATAGACTTAGAAATATAGGTGATAGCTTACAGGTTATAGCCAAACAATTTTGGGTTTCTTGCGTAACAAATCACAAGATTTTTTCGTAGTTTTACCTTAAGTAGAAATTAAATAATCAAGTTTTCTGTGTGATTTGACAGAACTTAATACTTGGTTGACGAGATCACAGTTTAAAATCCATCATGTTGACGAGCGTAAAAAAAATCACCATAAGTGTAACTCAAAGTGGAGGTTTTTACATGATGCAACAGAGATGGACAACTAGATACAGATGCACTCAGCTACTTTGGAGTTTCCTGCTAGTGCTGGCAATTTGGTGTTTTCCCCAAGTTGCTTTGGCAGATAATCAACAGGAGATCAACTCAATTCTGAAGACACGAGAAGTAGCCCTAGAAGCCATTAACAACCGTGATTTTTCCAAAATTCAACCGTACTTACACCCGAGTTTTACGATTACCACAGTTGACAACCAAGTTTTTCACCAAGTACCTGAATTTGAAGAGTATTGGAATCAGCAGTTTTCTAGTTCGATTCAAAGTATCAAAATGAATCTCCCAGGTGAAACTGTGAGAACGTTTTTATCTCCAGAGATAGTTGTTTCTTCAGGAGAGGCGATCGCTACTTTCTCTTTTAAAGATGGCAAAGCCGCCGATATGGGGATGCGTTGGACAGCAGTGTTGCAGAAACTCCAAGATCAATGGACAATTCAATCGCTGCATTTCTCCTCTAACCTCTTAGATAATCCCGTCTTGAATGCAACTAAAAGACTAGTATGGACTATAGCTATTGCCTCAGCAGTAGGTGGTTTTCTGATCACAACGTTCGTATTACGTCGTCAGCCAAACAAAGAACCAGAACAGCCTAGTCAAGAACCACAAGCACAGAAAAACTAACATGGGAAACACCAATCAGCCAATTTCTACTCGCCGTTTTCAGGCAACCCTAGTAGTAATGCTGGTTTGGGGTACTGTCAGTTTGCTACACTGGCAACCGGAAACACGGTGGTTCATGGTGGGGTTAACGGCGGTTTTTAGTATCCAAACCATCCGAATGCTGATAGCTAAACCAGCCACATCAGTTATTACCAGTCCCTCTGAACCGCCAAAAATCTCAATTTTAGTCCCAGCTAAAAATGAAAGTTCCGTCTTGAGTGATTTAGTTCATAGCTTACGCCAATTGGATTATCCTAGCGATCGCCTAGATATTTGGATAGTTGATGATGGCAGTACCGATGCTACCCCTGAAATATTAAGGGAATTACAAACCCAATTTCCAGCACTCCAAGTTTATAGTCGAGAATCACAGGGTGCGAAATCAGGCGCGTTAAATGCAGTTTTCCCTTACACCCAAGGAGAAATCATCTTAATTTGTGATGCTGATGCTTTGCTACCTGTGAATTTTCTACAACAAACAGTCCCATTATTCCAAAAATCAAGTCTTGGTGCAGTGCAAACGCGAAAAGCAATTACGAATGCAGATATAAACTTTTTGACTCGTTGCCAACAAATGGAAATGTGTTGTGATAGCTTTTTGCAAACCCATCGCCTTGCTGTCGGGGGGATGTCTGAGTTACGGGGGAATGGGATGTTAGTAAGGCGAGATATATTAGATAAATGTCAGGGGTGGAACGAGAATACTATTACTGATGATTTAGACTTGTGCTTTAGGATTTATTTAGCCGGATTTGAAATTGAATTTTTACCCAATCCAGCTATCCAAGAAGAAGGTGTAACTAATTGGAGAAATCTTTGGCAGCAACGCCGCCGCTGGGCTGAAGGTGGCTATCAGCGTTACCTGGATTATTTTCCGCAAATTTTCACTTTGGGTTTGGTAAAAGAAATAGATTTAATATTATTTTTTCTCTTGCAGTTTATCCTACCCATAGGACTAATTCCTGATTTAGTTTGGACAATATTCTACAGAGATACCCCAGTTTTATTACCACTGCAAACCCTACTCAGTATTATTTTAACAGTAGCTTTCATGGCTGGACTTTATCAACATCAAAATTTACGTGGTTTGTCCTTACTGTGGGCAACAATTCAAGGTTCTATTTATATGGTGCATTGGATTCCGGTAATGATTGTGACAACTTTTCAGATGTGTGTGCAGAGTAGGCGATCACCTTGGGTAAAAACTGAACATCAAGGTGTAAATTATGACAAAAAATAAGGTTAAAATCTGAATATGCCTGCAAAAGATATTTATCATGATGCTGTTAAGAATGCCTTAATTAAAGAAGGTTGGATAATTACTGATGACCCCCTACATTTAAAATGGGGTCAAAAAGATATGTATGTAGATTTAGGAGCAAAACAACTTTTAGCTGCCGAACAAGGAACTAGAAAAATAGCCGTAGAAATCAAAAGTTTTGTCAGCCCTTCAGAAATGGCAGACCTCAAAGATGCACTCGGTGGATTTATTATGTATCGTGCTGTTATCAGCCGCCTAGAACCTGATAGAGTATTATATCTGGGAGTGCGTGATAGTGTATTCACCGCTTTATTTGAAGAACCAATTGGTACACTTTTAATAGAAACAGAAAATTTAAATTTACTTGTATTCAATCCTGAAACTGAGAGGATAACTCAATGGATACCGGAGATAATTATCGTCGCATAGTTAAAGATGTTTTAGTAGCATATACACAAATTCCTTATTCCTATGCGAATATTGAATGTAAAACAGTATTTGATAGAGAAAATGACAGATATTTACTGATCACTCTTGGTTGGGATGGTGCTAAAAGAATTCATGGTTGCTTAGTTCATATTGACATTATTGATGGCAAAATTTGGGTACAACGGGATGATACAGAAGATGGTGTTACCTACGAATTAGAAGCTGCTGGAATTCCTAAAAATAAAATTGTTTTAGGATTTCACCCACAAAATGTTAGACCACACACGGGCTATGCTGTTACATAAGTTGAATAAATGAAATTGCAACAATAAGTAATAAATTAGATATGGCTGCCAGTACTAAACACACCTATCCATGCTTATTTTGCAGTGACAACACTAGAGTCCGCACGGAAGAACATATTATTCAACACGGCTTAAAAAATTCCCGGTGGACTTTAGATACAGATGTTTGTTGTCATTGTAATAGTATATTTTCTGTTCACTTGATACAAAACTGATAGATTTTGTTCGTATGCCAATGATAAACATATCTTACAGAAACATAAATTTTCATTACCTGGATATCACACTGTGATACTGGGTAATATGGAGAGAATACCAACAGTTTTGATATTCTTATATGAACAACTATTTGCACTAATTAGGCTAACTGACGACATAAATTTCATAGGTGAGAAAGAACTTTATGCTGCTCTTATAGATTATCGATCTGGTTCACATCAAGTTCTGAGTTTGCAGAACGATCCTATTAGTTTCTATCAACACTTTTATGGACATGATTCAGAACCAATAACAACCAGGTAAGAACAAAAAATCATGTTAGATTTATTGATTCAAAATGGGTTAATTTTTGATGGTTTAGGATCTGCACCTGTGCGGGGAGATGTCGGGATTCAAAATGGACAGATTGTCTCAATTGCACCTTCGTTAAATATCCCAGCACGGGAAGTGGTTGACGCTGCTGGGCTGTGGATGACACCAGGATTTATTGATATTCATACTCACTATGATTTAGAGTTAGAAATTGCACCAGGGCTGAGTGAATCAGTGCGTCATGGTGTGACTAGCGTGGTCATTGGTAATTGTAGTTTGTCGATCGCGATCGGTGAACCGCAAATGTTGGCAGATATTTTTCAAAGGGTGGAGACGCTTTCCCATCGTTTAATTGCCAAATGGCTGCAAACATCGGTTTCTTGGCAGACTCCAGCCGAATATTTACAGCATTTGCAACAGCTACCCCTTGGCCCGAATATTGCGCCTTTGCTGGGACATAGTGCTTTACGTGCGGAAGTGATGGGATTAGAACGCAGTTTAAAGGTTCAACCTAGCAAATTTGAGTTAAAGATTATGCAGCGCATTGCAGCAGATGCTTTAGATGCAGGATTTGTGGGTGTTTCTATCGATATGTTTCCTTGGCATCGGATGAGTGGAGAATGGCGGGGTGTGACCATTCCTTCACAACACGCCAAGTTAAAAGAATATGCGATGTTGGCGGATTTGTGTAGAAGGCGCGATCGCGTTTTTCAAGTCACCCCCAATTTACAACGGTTGGCTTCCTTTGTTGATATTCTCCGTATGGGTGTAGGTATAGGTAAACGTCCACTCAGACTAACTGTACTCTCGGCTTTAGATGCTGTCCATAATCGCCACCTCTGGAAAATATTTTCTCCGATTCTGTACATCTGGAATCATTTGTTGGGGGGTAATGTCCGCTTTCAAACCCTAACTGAACCCTTCACAATTTACTCAGATGGCCCTGTCACACCCTTATTTGAAGACTTTTCCACAGGCGCGCAACTCAATGGCTGTGATTCCCGACAAGAAAGACAAAAACTTTGGCAATCTCTTGCTTTTCGCTGCCAGTTCCGCCAAGAATGGCTGAAGGGAAAACATAAATCATTTCATCGTGACTTAAATTTGATTACCGTTGTGCAGTGTCCCCAAAGCAGTTGGGAAGGCTTGAGTTTCGCTGAAATTGCCCGTCAACAGCAACAAGAACCGATAGATTTTTTTATCCAAGCGTTACAGGAATACGACACAGATTTACGTTGGGTAGCGACAGGGGCAAACGATCGCCTAAAACCCCGTTTAGCGTTAATGCAGCACCCTTACATTCTCCCAGGATTTACGGATGCTGGTGCGCACGTTCGTAATCTTGGCTACTATGATGGGGCTTTGTCTTTACTCAAACAAGCAGTTACCAGCAAGTTTATGTCACCAGAGGCGGCGATTTGTCGCGTCACGGGAGAACCCGCCCAATGGTTCCGCCTGGATACAGGAGTCCTCAAAGTTGGTGCAAAAGCCGATATAGTTTTACTTGATCCTCATGCTTTAAATCAGCCCATCAGCCCCCAAGTGGAAATTTTAGATCCCGTTTTGGATGGTGAACCCCGAATGGTGAAGCGTGATTCTGAGGGGATTGTGGCAGCGGTGTATATTAATGGGGTGCGGGTGGTTAGTCAAGGTAAAGTGGGCGATCGCTTAGGACGTGAAAAATTGGGAAGCGTTTTGTCCCCATCTTAATAGTTATCGATTACCCATATCTTCCTTAACCCAGACTTAATCTTCAATTAACTTTGATAGCACATTATTCAACCTTGTTGTTTTATCATCAAGAATAATGTCTCATCTTCTGGTTCGCATTCAAGAGCTAGTTTACACCAGAAAAGCATGATCATATTTTGATAGAAATTTATGGGAAACCGATTTAGTAGACGAGATTTTTTAAAGTATTCGCTAGCTACTAATGTTGTTATATGGACAAGTGAAGCCATTGCTAGCAATCTGAATATCAGTTCTCAGGAAATGCAAATATTTGAGATTGCCGCTGCTTCTGCAAGTTCAATAACTATATTTCCACAAAGTGTAAGTGCTGGAGATCCTCAACCTCATGGTATTACTTTATGGACTCGTATCATATCTCAATCAGAAGTTGCTCAGGTCGCCTTTGAAGTTGCTTCTGATGCAGCTTTTAGGCAAGTAGTTTTACAAGGGTTGGCAAATACTAATAGTAATTGTGATTACACCGTTAAGATTATATTAGAATCAACTGTTTTACAACCTTATACAAATTATTACTATCGTTTTATATTTAATAAATCTGTTAGTCCTATTGGTCGTTTCAAAACCTTACCTACTAATGAAGATCAGACATTAGATAAAATAAGATTTGCTTACATTAACTGCCATGACTATATTAATGGCTATTACAATGCCTATGATGTTTTAGCCAAAGAGAATATAGATTTTGTTGTATTTTTAGGTGACTATATTTATGAGACAGTAAATGATACTACTTCCCAAAGAATAATCCGCTCTCTGACTCTTCCTAGTGGTGAGTTAGTCGCATCAACATTAGAAGACTATCGCTTCCTTTATCAAACTTATAATTCTGAGCCAAAGCTACAAAAATTGCGAGAAAAATTTGCCTTCATTACTATTTGGGACGATCATGAATTTGCAAACGACTGCTTTCAAGCAAATGCTCCTGATCAATTCCCTTTCTATAAACCCGAATTAAGGCAAGCAGCCACCCAAGCTTGGGCTGAGTATACACCTACCAGCATACCCATTGATATTAACAACAAAAACTTTGACTCATTACAAATTTACCGCACATTTAAGTTTGGAAATTTGCTTGAGCTGGTGTTGACAGATGAGCGTTTATATCGTGATGAACCTCCAGCTTGTGATCAAAGTGTTACACAACAGCAACGTTATGAAACTAGTCAACGTTACCTTGTATCCGATAATCCCCAAAAGAACGAAACTCAACGAACCATGCTAGGACAACAACAGCGTGACTGGTTCATCCAAAAAATTTGCAATTCTTCCTGTGTTTGGAAGATATGGGGTAATGCAGTGATGACAATGCAATTAAAAATTATGTCAGTTTTTGCAACCCTATTTTTAGGGGAGAGAACTCCAGATTTGTTTGTTAACCTTGACCAATGGGATGGTTATCCTGCAGAGCGTGCTTTACTATTTAAAACCATAAAAGAAGCTCAAGTCAAAAATTTCGTAACTATTACTGGTGATCTGCATACATTTGTTGCCGGATATCAAAAATTAGACTTTGATGATCAAAGTGATCAACCTATGGGTGTAGAGTTTGTAGTTGGTTCAATTACAGCTTCTAATCTGGCAGAAAGAATTGCTTTGAACTCATTTAATATCCCCTTACCTCCCATTGAAACAGTTACGACATTAATTCAAGCTAGTAATCCACACATTTACTATTTTAACTCCAATACCCACGGCTACAATATAGTAGAATTAACGCCAGAAGCTTTAATTTGTACTTTCAAGGTGGTCAATGATATTACAAAAATAGGGGGTAGAGTTTCTACTCTCAAAGTTTTTCGTGTTCCCCGTGATCAAGTACTAATTGAAGATATAACACTTGGTTAATAACTTTGGCTCAATCACTATTGGGGAATTATATATTTACAAGTTTCATTAATGTTGGTATCTTCGTTCAACAAACCTGCTTTGTTTAACATTTCTAAAGCTATTGGTAAATTTACAACTATGCGATCGCTGGGATAAGCTTCTAAAAAAGAGATAATTCCTAACCCTTGTGGCGCTTTTGTTCCTAGAATCATCGCAGAACGTAGTGCTTGAATACCGGAATCATCAGGACGGGCGATCGCTGGAGCTAGAAAACTTAGTACTCTTTCCCCAGTTTCTGAGTTTACTAGCTTATCCATAGCTACAATACTTAAAGGTATTTTGGTCTGAAGTGCCTTTAGTAATCTCTGTTGTTGTTTTTGACTTAAGTAACGTAAAAAAGAGGCTAAATCAGAAGAAACCTGCTGTGTTTCTGCATATTGACGTATATCTCTTACCGTAACTGATTGCTCAAATAATCCATATCTAAAAACAATTTTCTCTGCTGCTAGACTACAAGATGAATGAAAAATACTAATAAAAGCTAAAAAAATTGAACAATTAGATGTACAGGAAATGAGATAACATAAATATTTTATAATTGGGGATTGTAAAGTAGCCATTTAAGTAGAACAGGGTAAATAATTAAAGGTTTGTAGTGAGAACTAAAGTTCTCAAAAAAGGACTAAAGTCCTTACTACGAATTGAATCCTAGTATTTTTATATAACTTAACATGGTTTGGGTTTTTCAAGTCCTTCTACTTATATTTTTTGTTAGCTCTTTGTACTAAATGTACCATTAATAAGGAGGTAGTTTCTACAAATGATATGGATTAAAAGCGATTGAGTACGGCAACGGTTCGGGAAATGAAGAAAATTGTTCTGGGATTTTGTAGGAATGGATAAACTGAATGAGTTGACATTAGAGGTAGGGGGAAAACGACATCCAAAGGTTATTAGTTAACCACAAGCAATTCTTGCTGTGATTAAACCTAGCTGTTATCTATAGCGTGATTTCTCCGACAAGCTGCGACGCATCTAAACATAAAATTTTCAAATATCTTTTTTATGATTGACATCAATTCTAATCCTCAACAAAAATTTAGAAATCGCATTAACCATCAAATTCTGGATCATCCTTTTACAGATTATTGGGATATTTTTGTTCTTAAACATCAGCATCCCGTGAATATTTTTCTACATATCGTCGGAATATGCTTTTTTTACGGCTTACTATTTTCTGTGTGGCAGTTGCAAAATTTTTGGTTACTCTTGGGTCTACCGTTAACGCAGTTAATTGGATTAATTGGACATTTTTTATTTGAGCGTAGCCATATTGATTTGCAAGATGCTGTATTTTCTTGGCGAGCTTCTTACTGTTTAGGTAGAATGTTAATCAGGGTTTTGATGGGGAAATATCAAGATGATATTCATCAAAAACAAGAAATATTAAAAAATTATCAGTCTACTGATTATGCAAATATTTAATAACTGGAATATTGTTGCTAAGGGTTGGTACATTGCCGCTTCTAGTCGTGAATTACCTCAAACCACAGCAAAATCTATAGAAATTTGCGGACAGAAAATAGTCATTTTTCGCGGTGAAGATGGGCAAGTGCGTGCTTTAGATGCTTACTGTCCACATCTGGGAACAGATTTAGGTATTGGTCATGTTGATGGGAATTGGATTCGCTGTGCTTTTCATCATTGGGCATTTGACGCTACAGGGATATGCCAAAATATTCCCTGTCAAACAGAGATTCCAGCTAAAGCTAAAGTCCAAGCTTATGCAACGACTGAAAAGTATGGCTTTATCTGGATTTATCCTGATGCTGAAGCACCGGAAGGTGTAGCTGATTTTGATGAATTGCTGGGTAAAGAAATTGTCACCCAAGCTGATGCCCCATTTGAAAGAAGTTGCCATCACCATATTTGTATGATGAATGGGATTGACGCGCAGCATTTAAGAACAATTCATCATTTAGATATCAAAATGGATTTGTCCCTACACCGCAATCAATTAGGGACACAAATTGACTTTACAATGAGGGGAAATTTCCCTAAATCAACATGGAGAGAACGCTTAGGTCAAATATTTTTGGGTACTACTTATGAGTATTCTATGCGTTACGCTCATGGTTGTATCGGCTTGTTAACAATGATGAAAAATGTCAAACTTTTTCCGCCATTGCACATGATATATGCTTACACTCCTATAGCCCCTGGAAGAACGCGTATTCAACCGATTTATGTGACAGAAAAACGCCAAGGGATTGTGGGATATCTTATCAGTCAGTTTTTGCTATTTTGTACTCGCTTGGCTTACTATATGCTCAGAGATGAAGATGGTAAAATTTACGACAATATTCAATTTCATCCTAAGTTACTGCTGAGTATTGATCAGCCTTTAGCAAAGTATATGGAGTATGTGAATCAACTAGAAAGGTCTCGATGGTCAACTCCTTTGGAGAATTCAAATTTAAGTTAATAAAAGTTAATTATTTGTATGCAATTTGTGGGAATGCTGGAAGTCTTTGATGTATCCATTCTCGCATCTGTCACATTACACCGTAATTTCACCATTTGGCTTTATAAAGTGTTAATTATAAACATCCCATTAAAAAAGTTTAGGTAATTGCCGAATAATGAAAAGTTGGCTAATTCCTGTTCAAAAGTTGCAACCAAGCGATCGCATCGCCATGTATGCGTTACTGACAAATCATTTTCAAGGCGTTACTTGGGAAGGATTCCAGGCTGATCTAGAACGCAAAAACTGGGTGTTGCTTTTGAGAGAAGAAATCACAAACACTCTCAAAGGGTTTTCTACCCTAATGTTGCGTCAGACAAATTTTGCAGGAGAACGCATTAGTGTAGTCTATTCCGGCGATACGATTGTTGATCCTAGTGCTTGGTCGAGTACCACCCTACCACGTACTTGGATAGCAGCTGTAAATTTTCTGCGCCAATACTATGGGAACAATAAACTGTACTGGCTGTTGATTTGTTCTGGTTTTCGTACCTACCGCTTTCTCCCGACCTTTTGGCAAGAGTTCTATCCCCGCTATGATGTAGCCACACCCGCAGATGTTGCGAGTCTAATAACAAATCTGGCACAGGAATACTACGGTGACTCTTATCAAGAAACAACCGGACTCGTCCGCTTCCCCAATCCTCAAATTTTGCGTGAGGGTTTAATTGAAATTCCCACAGGAAGACAGACTAACCCTCATATCAAATTTTTTGAAGAAATTAACTCAGGCTATCGTCTAGGGGATGAATTGGTGTGTTTAACTGAAATCTGCTATGACAATCTGACCAACGCCGGACAACGGATGTGGCAATCAGAATCGTTGTTAGAATTTGTCCAAGATAGGGGTGTAAGGGTATGGGGGTGTAGGGGTGTAGGGGAAGAAAGAATTTTTTATTTATGGCGGGTGGCGCGCTACTTTCAAGTCACTAGACACAATTAATTACACACGTTTTTTCCTTTTCCTAGTCCCCAATCTCCAGCCCCCAATCCCCAATCTCCAGTCCCCAATCCCAAACACTTATGCTTTCTACCAACCAAAATCCAAACTTTAACAATCCCAAACAATTTATTGCTGGATGGTATTGGACATTACCATCCCAAAAGTTAAAAGTTGGCAAGGTAAAAGCTATCACCCTACTGGGGAGAAACCTGGCAATTTATCGCGGAGTCAGTGGTCAAGTGGTGGCGGTAGATGCTTATTGCCCACATATGGGGGCGCATTTAGCCGAGGGTAAGGTAGAAGGTGATGGGATTCGCTGCTTCTTCCATAATTGGAAGTATAGCGATCGCGGCATTTGTGTAGACGTTCCTTCTCAGGGAAAACCATTGCCAGTCTGTATCAAAACTTGGCAGACAACAGAGAAGTACGGCATGATTTGGGTGTGGGTGGGAGAAGCACAACCTACTGCGCTACCCTTTGTCCCAGAACTGGAACAGGTAGAGTGTGATTATATGTTGGGGACTCGGTTTGTGAAAAACTGCCATCCCAACGTGTTACTGATTAATGCGATCGATGCTCATCATTTTAATACAGTCCACAATCTACCCTTAGAGATTGTATTTAATTGCCAAAACCTTAACACCAACGCTATTACCTTCAGCAATACTACACGAGGCGGTGATGATTCCTGGTTAATTCGCCTGATTCGTCCCCTATACCGCAATGAAGTTACTTATAGTATGTGTTACTGGTATGGCAGCACTGGTACTGTCACACTAGGGCCAGATTTTCTCCACTTCTATATTATTTTTGCGCTGCGAATGATGGAAGATGGCAAAACCGAAGGGCAAACAATCCTAGTTACTCCCAAACGGCGGGGATTTTTAGGATGGGTTGTCAATCGCGGGTTGCTGTGGTTAACTCAGCAGGTGGGTAATTACTTCGCTAAAGGCGATACACAGGTATTTCAGACGATTAATTTTGATTTGAAGACTCCCACCAAAGCTGATAATTCTATTTTGCAATTTATCCAGCATGTTAATCACCAGCAAGCTTTAACTTGGGGAACATGGGAAACTGTTGCTGCAACAGAGATGCTAGAACATCGATTCAGTAATAAAAACCTAACCCCCCAACCCCCTTCCCTACAAGGGAATGGGGAGCAAAACAAAAACACCCCTCTCCTTGTAGGGGAGGGGATGGGGGAGGGGTTCTTCTAGGAATACTCAAATTTTCAATGCACTAGTTAGCATGATTAATACAACTTCAAAATATCAAGTTGCCGGACTTGACCTACCACATATAGACTCAGATAACCGCTTGCGGCGCATACTCACCGCAACATTACCAAATCAAAGCGAAAATTCTGTACATCCTCAATACGATTATTGGGATTGGGAATTTTTTAATCTACATCAAGTCGAAATTTTTCAACAAGCCAGTGAAAGCGAACAGTCAGCGATACTTCGACTTCTCAATCGTGGATTGTTGACAGAATCCTATTTTATTGAGAAAGCAGGCGTTGGCTACATGGCCAAGATGGTAATGTTAGCAGAAACCATTGAAGAGCGAATGCTCTACGCTATGTTTACAGCCGATGAAGCCACTCACCTGAGCCAAATCAGCGATTTTTTACCAGAATCAGCACAAACTCAAAGTGACGATCCATTTCTGCGGTTACTAGCAGAAGTCGTGGAAAGTGCAGATAAAACAGTATTGTTATTTGTGCTTCAGGTTGTATTAGAAGGATGGGGTTTGAGTCATTATCGCCGCTTGGCTAAATCATGTCATCATCCAGCCTTAGCAGAGTTATTCTCCTCTTTTCTCGACGCTGAAGCCCGCCATCACGGTACAGGAACAACATTATTTAGTCAAACCCTTGTCACCGCCGACAGTAAAACAACCATCCTCGATGTGTTAACAAAATTTCTCTTCATGATACAAGTAGGGCCACAAAGCGTCCTATCAGCCATCGAACAAATAAAAGGACATCTGACGCGATCGCAAAAAATCCAAATCCTCGAACAACTAGATACAGAAACCCACAGTGGGACAAGATTACAAATACTGCGATCGCTCATGCAAAAAACCACCGCAGATGTCATAGTTCAAACATTAGAAACACAAGGATCATTCACACCCCTCCCCCCTAACCAATGCGTCTAAACCCTCTCTGCGCCTCTGCGTGAAACTTCTATGGAAAAAACCACCCATCGCAAACTCCAAATTAACCACACCCGTAACAAACAGCAGGATCACACGGCTGTAATGGACGAAACAGCCGCCAAATTCCGCTACGAAGATTGTCAAAACGAATATTGGAATCCAGAAGAATTTTCCCTACTTTACGGTACACCCCTATGGGAACAATCCACCCCACAGCAAAGGATAATTTTAAACCATCTTTACTGGGTAGCCTACTACTCACAAATAGTCTCCGCCGAGATTGCAACCATCTACTTTAATCAAACCAGTGCAGCCGGACTGTATGCTCAAGAAGACTTCCGCTTAATCTGCGATACCTTAGACTTAGAATCCTCCCAAGAAAGAGCGCATATCAACGCTTTCCGCACCATAGCCAAACAAGTTGAGCAAGCCTTATTTGGTAAACTCATCTTTACCTACCCCATGCGCGGCCCTTTTGCAGAAACGATGGTTTACGCAGATACTAACGCTCTGAAAACTTGGTGGAAAAAAATTCAATTGCAATACTTCGGGCTGATATCTGCGAATAATACTTTTTTAGCTTGTCAGTATTTCACAGTCCGAGGAGTGCGGACGCTAAATGGTAAATTAGTACAGCATAAACTCAGCAATTACTATCAGAAACATCCTCATCCAGATGTTGCACCGATTCCGGCGAAAATCTCTTATTATCACTTTTTAGATGAAAGTTTTCACTTCAATAGTTCTACGATTATATCTCATGATGTGATTAACTGTCTTTCTGCGCCGACTGCATTTGAGCGATTAGTGGCTAATATGGGATTGCTGGGATGTCAGCGTGATCACTTTCATTTTTCGGCAGCGATTAACGGGATTTTTTGGTATGATCCGGCGTTGTATAGCAAGATTTATTATGTGCTGCGATCGCCTATTTTTAATATGGGTGATGCTGAGGCTAAGGAAATGATGCGTCGCTGTTTTACGGAGGAGTCTGAAGGATTGAATCGGAGTTTTTTAACTCATCAGGAGGCGATGTCATCTTATAAGGTTTATGTGGAAAAGTTGGATTATCTTTGGCGGCGTAATCGGGAAATGTCTTTGATGGGGGGTAATTCGATTTCTCGATGTTTGGCGATGCAAAGGAGGTCTTTGAGGAGGTTTGAAGGTTATTTTGGTGAGGATTCAGAAGATTTTTTATCTCACGCAAAGGCGCATTCGCCCTTGGCGTTCCCGCAGGGTAGACGCAAAGAGGAAAGAAGGAGTTTAGTTTAATTTATTATGTCTAGTTTTTGTACTATTTCCTTTCC
This sequence comes from Trichormus sp. M33_DOE_039, assembly GCA_015296085.1. GTDB lineage: Bacteria > Cyanobacteriota > Cyanobacteriia > Cyanobacteriales > Nostocaceae > Trichormus. The sequence goes on from DVDT01000098.1 coordinate 54,775, forward strand.
GGGAAGTGATTATGAATCTTTGGTTATGGAATGTCATGAAAATTTATCTGAGCATTTGACGATTCAAAATTCACCTGTGTTGTTTGGTTGTCGGACTGGTATTTGCGGAACTTGTTTGGTTGAGGTGATTGGTGATATTCCTCCACCTCAGCCTGATGAACAGGAAATTTTAGATACATTAGCACCTAACATTGCAAATGCACGGTTGGCTTGTCAGTTACACCTGACGCAAAATATAGAAATTCGTACAATAAAAAAATAAAGGAAAAAGGGGAAGCCTGGCTTTTAGCAAAAAGATACGACATATTTCAATAAAAACACTGATTAAAATATTTAATTTATGAAATTTTCAGGAAAATTACCTGATTACAACAATTATTATGGTGAGTAAAATATAGCAAACATATCTCAATTTATTGATTTAATTACACATGAATTGTGAATTTGCTACAGAATATGAATAAACAATACATTTCAAGGTAAATCTAGTTATCAAGTTATTAAAAAAGTAAAATTTTAAGATTTTATTATTTATGGGCATAATTTTGTTATTTATCTTAGGTATTTGGGGAGTCGTAAATTTTGTAGGTTTATGTTCGGTTGTAATCTCATTTATTTATTGCCGCACTGTACCAGGATACCGCAGTATTGCAATTATAGGATCAGTTATCATACCAACCATACTTTTATTTTTAACTTTCTTGGATATCTCAAATAATAAGCCTGATCCTAGTCCAACCTATGATATTCAGCTAATGGCAATTATCGTATGGTCTAGAACTTTTTTAGTTTGTTTTTTGGGTGGTTTGGTAACTACGGCAATTACCTTCTTAAAACCCAATTATATTCGTCGTTACTCAGCACTTGGCTGGGGTTTTCTGATTTCATCCCTTGCGGCATTTGCATTTCTATTTATAAGATTTGGATAGGAATAAATTTTAGTTAAATGAAAGGCTCTCGCTCTTGTAAAAAATCAAGAAATTTTTCAATTCAGAAGATGTTTCTCGCTGTAAATAATCTAAAATAATCTGAACTGATTGCCAGCGATATCTAATTTATAACTGTAATACTTGCTTTTGGAATTCTCTAGATACAGTAATGTAGTCATATTTAAGAAAATGCTTTAAAGAAAATCATCAACTATGCAATTTGCCGACTTTTGGTATATTGTCGCACTCAGCGAACAGCTAAAACCTCACACAGTATTGGCGCGATCGCTTTTAGGCGAGTGGTTAGCAATATTTCGCGGTGAAGATGGACAACCTGTGGCGTTGCGCGATCGCTGTTTACATCGCAGTAGTCGTTTGTCGGCAGGGAAGGTCTGTCAGGGTGCTTTACAATGTCCCTATCATGGTTGGGTATACGATCACAATGGTCAGGTGATTGCTGTTCCGGCTGAGGGAGTTGACTTCCAACCTTCCCAGCAGCGTCTAGCCAAAGCTTACGCGACTAAGGAACAAGACGGATATGTATATGTGCGGTTAGCTGAAAACCCAAGCGTTGACTTTGAACCCTTTTCTACGCCTCACTATGGAGAAGCGGGTTGGGAGACGGTGCGGGTAATTAATCGGTTTGCGAATAACGTAACCAATTGTGCAGAAAATTTTATTGATATTCCCCATACAGCTTTTGTGCATCCTGGGGTGTTTCGGACTTCGCGCCAACAAAAGTTAGAGATGACTGTTGAACGTGAAAATGGTGCGGTGTTGGTGGAATATCGCAATGAAAACAGTAATTTGGGATGGTACACGCGGTTTTTAAATCCAGAAGGCGCGGAGATTAAACATAGCGATCGCTTTTATATGCCCAATATTACCTCGGTGGAATATCAAATGGGGCGCACGCGCCATTTATTTATTACCAGTCAATCCATTCCCGAAACCGAAAATTCTACTTTGGTTTACACTGATGTGACTTATAACTACGGTATCTGGAATAAATTAGCCCGTCCGTTTATTTGGTGGACTGCTCAACATATTATCCGCCAAGATGTAGAAATTTTGACGATTCAGGGTGAAGTAATTGGTAAATACGGAACACAATTTGCTCATACTCCTGCTGACACAATTCATGTGTTTGTCGAGTCCATTAGAGCAGCTATCGCTCGTGGAGAAGACCCACGATTATTGCCAAAACAATCTGTAAGAGTGACATTTTGGGTTTAATATAAGTGGATATACAAAACTTGATACAACTGATAGTTTTTGGTGCATTTATTAGCTTGTTTTGTTGGACAATTAGCAATCAATTTGGTCGCAATCAACTACAAATTAAAAGTCGTGAAGATTGGTTAATAGATACTTTGGGATTAACGATTCAAGGTATTTTAATTCCCTTCTTACAAGCAACTTTAGTTTACGGATTTTACCATTATTTATTACCAAATCAACAGGGATATTTAAAAGTATCGCCAATCTTATCTTTTCTTATCAGTTTCGTTTTAGTTGATTATTTATATTACTGGAATCATCGTTTATTACATACTAATTTTCTGTGGCAAGTTCATCAAGTCCACCACACAGTTACACAAATGGATGTCTTAGGTACTTCTCGTAACACCATCTGGACAAGTTTACTAATTATTTATCTATGGATACACACTTTATTTTTATATCTATTAGCTGACCCCACAGGTTATTTACTAGGAGTCAGTTTGACCTCTGCCCTAGATTTATGGAGACATAGCCGCTTAATGATTTCTGCTAATCACTGGCTATATAAATTTATCTCTCCCTGGTTAATCTTACCCCAGGATCATGCTTGGCATCATTGCAGTGAAAATTATCATTGCAACTATGGTGCTAATCTCAAAATTTGGGACAAATTACATCACACCTATCATCAAAGCAATACCTTACCATCAGCCATAGGTATTCCCACTTCCTTAACTTTCACTCAAAAATTCTTATTTCCCTTTTCATGACAGTTTTAAGTAAAATCCTCTTATTTTTCCCCACCTTGGTATTTATCATCACTGGGGCTGCAATCTTTTATTTTGTCCATTCACCCAGCATTTTCAGTCTTCTGGCTGTATTGTTTGGGATTTACGGTTTTCCTGTGGTCGTTTATCGCTGTCATCAATGGATTTATCCGGTGCAGGAGGGTATCAGTTATCTACAAGGTAAAGAATATAGTCCTTGGTGGGGTAGTCATCAAATCCAGTCGATTTATATTGCAATTCCAGCTTTAGAAGCAGTGCTGCGATTGATTCCAGGCTTATTCTCTACTTGGTTGCGATTGTGGGGTGCGAAAGTGGGACGAGATGTTTACTGGACACCAGGATTAGAGATTGCTGATCGCGGTTTAATAGAAATAGGCGATCGCGTGGTCATTGGTCATCGTGTGGGGATATATTCCCATGTCATCAAACCCCGCAAGCAAGATTTAATGTTATACGTCAAAAAAGTGAAGATTGGTAGCAATGTGTTTGTTGGTGCTGGAAGTCACCTTGCGCCTGGTGTAGTGATTAATGACCATACCTTTATTGCAGCAGCCACAAACCTTTACCCTAACCAACAGGTGCAGTAATTCGTCAGTAGCTAAATTTACAAGCCATAATTGGTCAACGACTGTAAATATCCCCAAAATAAATTCTGCAAAACATGACGACCACTATTCACAATCTTGTGCAAACACTCTTGTCACAATGGCTGGAATCCGATGCAACACCAGATTCACCGATAGAAGGTGTCACCCCTGAATTTGCCAATTCTCTAGGAGTCCGTCCCGAAGAATTTACATTTGATTCCCTATTTCATGGGGATGAAACACCTGAGTGGATGTGGAAAGCCATCGAGTTTAATGAGGTTTTTGACGGACAATTCTTCTTTTATTTACCAACTGCATGGTCTCAGACACGACAAGAAAAGCTCAATGTCATCTTTGGTGATGCTACCGCCACTCGGCAATCGATTCTCCTGACCAAAAAGTCTTTTTGGCAACCGTATATAATTAACCTTTTGCAAGAGGTGAAAGTCATAGCGTTCGCTTATTACCCTCTGTACAGACCGCATTATCATCAATGGGTTTTCGTCATAGAAGACAACAATACAGGCTCTATGTGGACGTTTGGTATATATAGTTCTGGAGATTACCTTGTGATTGTTAAGGGAGATGCGCCGACAATTTCTGACCTTAATCATCAACTTACTTCACTAATCAATTCCAATCCTTGGTATGGGTGGATTGAATCAGCTAAAGCTCGATAAACTGTATTTTTCCTCTAGGAAATCTTTGTATATTTTGCCGTTTCAACTTTCAGGAATTTCCAACTTCAATCACTTCACCCGGAGCAATTTTATTCAGCACATTACGAACATCTGGTATCAAAGGAACTAAATCAGGAAGCCTATTGCTAGATGCCACAAGAACAATAACTGCGACTCCGGCCTGCTGTAAGTTTTGCTGATAACGCAAATTTTGATCTGTGGTGAGTAGAACCGTGAAGCCTTCTTGACTCATAAGGCGCAGCAACTCACCATTCTTTTTTCCTGACCATCCCATCTCGACAACTGTGCGTATTTCGTAATCTGCAAATTCTCGCTTTAAAGGTCGTGGCGCGCACTCATCAAGCAGGATTAGCATAGGCTGTCAGCATCTCTTTTGCTAATTCAAGGGCAGCGATCGCCTGATCACGACTAACACTGGGAAAATGATCTAAGAATTCATCTAGTGAATCACCTGCTTCGAGATAATCGAGCAAAGTTTTCATTGGCACACGAGTTCCAACAAAAACAGGAATTCCTCCCAGGATGTCAGGGTCACTATGAATAACAAGCTTTGCGGCTGTCATGTAAATTATCCAGTATAGCAGAAGTACCTCTCTGATTTTAAGCTATAACTAACTGCTCAGAACTTCCTTTATTTTTTATCTTCGTCTTCCCTGAATGATTCTATTAATCCAATTTAACAAATCGTCTTTATCTACTTTACCAAGTATGTAAGTGTCTTTTTGTACTCTTTCAAAAGCTCCTTTTGTAAGATATGTTGAAGTCACTAAAATACCCTTGCTTGCTTTATGCTCGTTACGGGTATCTGCCAACTCTCTTATCACTTCTATTCCTACCCTGTTTCCAGGCTTATGATGTTTAGCTTGCCAAACAGCCTTAAACAATCCACTTTCTCCTAAATCCTTCGTTGCGATCAAATCTTTGCCACCATCATTATTTCCTGAGCCTAACTCAACTGAATACCCATCCTTTTCCAATAACTCTGCCACTAACTCTTCAAACTCGCGCCAGTGTAGAGATGTAATATCTATCCCGCCTTCAATTAACTTCTCAAGAACACCAAAGCTAGGTGATAGCTGAATGATTTCACTTCTGTTTTCAGGCAGTATTAGCTCTGATTGGCTGTAAATTTTTTTGCGCTTTGGAATGAGATACTCAACGAATCTACCATCATTCAATACATTTTCAATGTCTTGTATTAACCGGATCTTTTCAGCAGGTTCAAGCCACCTGTCTATCTGTTCAAGTAATTCCTTGCTACCCAAATCGTTTTGAAAAGTAGACAATTCAACTGATGGAAATAGGTGGTTGTCTGTATCATATTTATCGAAGAAAAAGCCTATTGCTTGATCATAACCAAAAAGTATTGGCTCTCCATTTATGGACTGTGTAGATACTTGTGGCACAAATTCCGCTCAGTTTAGTTGAAATAACTTGGAAGCAAATTAGATATAGCATCTTTACCTATGTAGCACGCAATTTAAATATTTATGATGCGGAAAATTTTTGTGTACCATATTTAGCGGTTCACGAAGGCAGATGTTTACAAGCATATTAATAATATCAATAAATGTTATAAAAAATAATTTAGTATTTAAGGATACTGGTTTACTTTGGCATGATGCGTCCAATTATTCAGCTTTTTGGGCAAATACTCGCACCCACTGCGCGACGGTTTCATCAATCATTGGATGACCCTGAATCAACGCAGACATCTGTGCAGAGGGAAATTTGCGATCGCCTAACTGCAACCCCATACGGCAAAGCCTTGGGAATTAATTCCCTCGCAGATTGGGAACGTATACCGATTGTTGATTATGACGCACTTGCACCTTGGATTGGCAATCCCGAAAAACATCAAAAAGGTCAGTTAATTCCCCTCACACCCGAACCTATTTTGTTCTATGAAAAAACTTCTGGTAGTAGTGGGGCGGTAAAATGGATTCCTTACACGCAATCTTTGCGGCGATCATTTAATCAAATGTTTTGTGTTTGGGCGCATGATTTAATTGTAAATGGGCCGAAATTCTCCACAGGTAAGCTTTACGCCTGCATTTCGCCACAGTTAAATCAAACTAATTCTCCATCTTTACAGGATGATTTAGATTATCTTGATGGTTGGTTACGGTGGTTTTTGCGTCCTTGGTTGGTGATGCCAAAGGGATTAAATAAATTACATGATGCCCAACAGTTTAAACATCAGTTAGCTTTGGCATTATTACAAGCTGAAACACTAGAAATAATCTCAATTTGGAGTCCGAGTTTTTTACAAGTACATTTAAAATATATTCAAGAAAATCACGAGTTATTGCAAAGAGAATTACAAGGAAAAATATCAGAACATCGTCTGCAACTATTGAGAGACAATATACCCTGGACGCAACTGTGGCCACATTTAAAGCTGATTTCTTGCTGGGATAGTGCTAACGCCGCCGACCAAGCGAAGGGATTGCGATCGCTCTTTCCCCATGTCTTAATTCAAGGTAAGGGACTGCTAGCAACTGAAGCACCGATGACGATTCCGTTAATTGCAGCGCAAGGATATGTTCCAGTTATAGATGAAGTGTTTTTCGAGTTTGAGGATGATGCTGGTTCTCTGTATAAATTACATGAACTCTGCATTGGTCAGGAATACACAATAATTTTGTCACAGAAAGGCGGATTGTATCGTTATCGTATCGGCGATCGCATTCGAGTAACGCATTCGTATCGCAATACTCCCTGTTTAGAATTTCTGGGACGATATCCAGCTATCAGTGATTTAGTCGGCGAAAAGCTGCAAGAGACTTTTGTGCATCATGCTTTAAATAGCTTGAACTTGCAAGGAACTCAATTTAAAAGTTTAGTTCCCGTCGTTGATCCACCTCAGTATGTTCTCTTACTGGATACTGCACAGGAAACACCAGAAATTATTGCTCAAAAACTAGACGAGGCTTTATCTCAATCACATCATTATTATCGAGCGCGATCGCTTGGTCAACTGGCAACACCAAAAGTTTTTATCTCCCCACAAATGCCTGAACTTTTATCGTTGCATCGCGCCCACAATGGTAGTGTTTGGGGAGGTATTAAGCATCCTATTCTGGCAACATCACCCATTAGCCGTGAACTTTTAGAAAAGCTTGGTTTACATGGATTGTGATGAAAGATGAATTGAATTTAGATTAAATTCAATTCACCTTTCACCTTTTTAATTATCTAAGAAAACTACCTGCGATTGCGTTTTTCTGGAATGACTGCATAAGCATCAATCTCAAACAACATTTCATCCAGTGCTAGCCTAGGAACGGGTATCAGTGTATTTGCTGGTGGTTTAAAACCCCACAAAGCAGCTATTTCACGTCCTAAAGGAATCAATTTATCTTGAGTGTGATTTACTATTAGAACAGTAGTTTTTAATACATCTTCTGGCTTTGCTCCAGCTGCATCTAAGGCAAAGCGGAGGTTTTGAAAAGCCTTGACTAACTGTGGCTCAAATTCACTAGAAACCAAATTACCCTGTAAATCTGAACCAAATTGGCCAGAAATATAGACTGTTCTGGTGTCTGGTGGGGTAATGGCAATATGACTATAGCCATTTTGGGGTGCATTATATAAAGTCGGCGGATTTATCAAGGTCACATCTTCGTCATCTTTGTTGTTTTTGGCGATCGCTTGATTTTGTGTTCCCACTGCCAAAGTCGTAGCTACCCCACTACCACCAAGCCACAAAAGTGCATTTCTGCGTGAGAATTTTGTCACTAATGAATTGACAGTGCTAGTAATACGTTTATTCATTGCAATCCCCTAAATATGAGTGCTTTTTTTGACTCTATCTAGTTGTATTATCTAGCTAATTTGAGTAAAAACACACTAGTAAAAACGCTTCTTTTGAATAAAATTATGCAATTTTTATTAGTTTAAAATACTGATAAAGTTGTGACAACTATGATTTTAGCTATCACCGATATATTATTGTTCATAGTATTTTGATTTCCTCATTCTTTAGTAACACTAACGTTAACAGATATAAGTCAAACGTTAGCAAACTCCCGTTGCGCTTCTGGGGTGAATAGAAATTTGAAAAAAGCTGCTGAAATTTGACAAGTGTTTATCAATGTTTTTGTCTATAACTAAGACTTGGCTATCTATAGAGATATTGCCTTAAAGTGCTTAACCTCAAATCTTGCGCCAAAATTCGCTAAGAACCAAATATAGTTGAAACATAGCACAATACAGCATTAAAAACTACCTTTTAGTGCAAACTTTTTACTTATAATATACGGTTTATCTATCGTAAATACGGATGATTTACAAGTGAAGTGGGTTATTTCCAAAGTTCCGAATATTGGAATCAAGAATAAGCGATCGCTTTTTTGCGCCAGGTGATAGGGGAAAGCAATTTTTATATTCGGTCTTATGAATCGCCGATATGAAAATCTGCCACCATCGATACTCAAAAAACCATCTAATATCAAGCTATGTGTTCATCGATTAACACGTAAAATGAAGCAAGAAATTTGTCAACATTAATAAATTGAGAATGTTCCCTTCTGCCTAACTTAGAGGTTGTAGCAGGCTACTGCCATGCTGCTGCTGCCTTTGTTCAGGGCAACTATCATCATTGTTCAACTCAATAATTAATGACTAATAACTGATGACGAAAAAGTATGTTTAACTGCTGATGAAACTGGTAGAATTGCCATATTTCCCATATATCCGATAGGGAATGTGAAGTTTTTTCTTGTCAATTGCACAACATATCTGTAATTATTGTATATATATACAACTGTATTTACATCGATTAACCGTATATTCTCTAGGAGAATTTTGCATGAGTGTGTGGCAGCGACCTCTAAAAAAATTACAGATGATTGCTGAACAAAGAAGCCTGTTCAGATTTAGATTTAGTTCCGTCAAAGGCTTTGTTTCGCTGATGATAGTAGGGGCAATATTGAGTATTACCATTGCCGCCTGCTCTGGCGGCAATCAAACCAATACTGCTGGCGAAGCACCTACAGCAAATCCTGTAGCTGCCAACAAGCCGAATGTGGAACTTACCTTAGTTTCCTTTGCTGTCACCAAAGCAGCGCACGAAGCCATTATTCCCAAGTTTGTGGAAAAGTGGAAGCAAGAACATAACCAGACTGTCACCTTTAGACAAAGTTATGGCGGTTCTGGTTCTCAAACTCGCGCCGTCATTGATGGTTTAGAAGCAGACATAGTTCACTTAGCATTAGCACTAGACACCCAAAAAATTGAGAAGGCTGGATTAATTGCACCAGGATGGGAAAAAGAAGTTCCTAATGATGGAATAGTTTCCAAATCTGTAGCAGCTATCATTACTCGTCCAGGCAACCCTAAAGGCATCAAAACTTGGGAAGATTTAGCTAAAAATGATGTGAAATTAATTACTGCTGACCCGAAAACATCTGGGATTGCGCGTTGGAACTTCCTGGCATTATGGAATTCCGTGATTAAAACTGGTGGTGATGAGGCTAAAGCCCAAGAATTTGTCACTAAAGTCTACAGTAATGTGCCAATTCTGACTAAAGATGCTAGAGAAGCAACAGACGCATTTGCTAAACAAGGCCAAGGAGATGCTTTAATTAACTACGAAAACGAAGTTATCCTGGCACAGCAAAAAGGTGAGAAACTAGACTATATTATCCCTGAAGTCAACATTTCTATCGATAATCCCATCGCTGTTGTTGATAAGAACGTTGATAAACACGGTAATAGGGAAGCAGCAGAAGGCTTTGTGAAATTCCTCTATACGCCAGAGGCGCAACAAGAGTTTGTCAAATTAGGATTTAGACCAGTAGATGAAACATTAGCTCAAACCAAAGAAGTAAAAGATCAGTTTCCTTCAGTTAAAACTCTAGGTACTGTTCAAGAGTTAGGTGGTTGGCAAACGATAGATAAAAAGTTCTTCGCTGACGGCGGTGTATTTGACCAAGTGCAAGCAAGTATTAAAAGATAGGTAATAGGGAATGGGGCAGAAAAAAGGCAAAAATAAAAAGGTAAAAACTTTTACTTCCTGGTCTCCCCTAAACCCTTACACCCCTAAACCCTTACACCCTTACTTTGAATTCGGAGCGAAGCGACGTGACCTTATCTCCTAGTGCGGAAGTTGATCATAAAATTCCAGCGTGGCAAAAATTTATTCGTCCAGTCATACAACTTCCTTGGACATGGCGCATTACCTTGGGATATCTGACAATTATGTTATTTCTCCCTATGGCTGCCATGTTTCTCAAAGCCAGTACAGAAACACCGGCTAGGTTTTGGGAAATTGCTACTAGTGATTTAGCTTTAGCAACTTATAACGTCACCTTTGTTACATCATTACTAGCTGCTTTACTCAATGGTATCTTCGGCACTTTGGTGGCTTGGGTGTTAGTGCGCTACGACTTCCCTTTGAAAAGAATCGTGGATGCTACCGTAGATTTACCATTTGCACTACCAACTTCAGTAGCAGGATTAACACTGGCAACAGTGTACAGTAATAATGGCTGGATTGGTTCTCTACTAGAACCAATGGGAATTAAGGTTTCATTCACACGTTTAGGTGTTTGGGTGGCGATGGTGTTTATTTCGTTACCTTTTATTGTCAGAACCGTGCAACCCGTACTCCAAGAAATGGAAATAGAGCTGGAAGAAGCGGCTTGGTCTTTGGGAGCTTCCCAATGGCAAACCTTTTGGAAAGTGATTTTACCTCCTTTATTACCTTCGATTTTGACAGGTATAGCTTTGGGGTTTTCCCGTGCAGTAGGGGAATATGGTTCGACGGTGATTATTGCTTCTAATACACCATTTCAAGATTTGATTGCACCTGTGTTGATTTTCCAACGCTTAGAACAGTATGACTATTCTGGTGCAACTGTTATAGGTGTGGTGTTATTGGCTATTTCCTTAGTACTGCTCTTAGGAATTAACTTATTACAAGCTTGGACAAGAAGATATGACAACAAATAAGGGGTCTAAAGCTAGTCAATCCCACCCCAGACAAAAACAGAGCTTTGTTCCTACAATTTTAATTGGAATTGCGATCGCCTATTTAGCCCTGATTCAATATATCCCGGCAATCAACGTTTTTGTCCAAGCTTTCAGTAAGGGAGTCGGGCCATTTGTCGAAAACCTCAGCCGTACTGACTTTATCGCTGCGGCCAAATTAACTTTAATTCTGGCATTGATTGCCGTACCTTTTAATACAGTATTTGGTTTGTGTGCAGCGTGGGCGATCGCCCGGCATAAATTCCCCGGACGTGCTTTCGTTTTAAGTATTATTGACCTGCCTTTTTCTATCTCCCCCGTCGTTGCAGGCTTAATGATTGTCTTACTCTACGGGCGGCAAGGTTGGTTTGGCCCTATTCTAGAGGCCAATGACATCAAAATTATCTTCGCTTTGCCAGGGATGATATTAGCTACAGCCTTTGTCAGTATGCCCTTTGTGGCGCGGGAAGTTATCCCTGTCCTAGAAGAATTTGGTCAAGACCAAGAAGAAGCAGCTAGAACCCTGGGTGCAAATGATTGGCAGATATTTTGGCGTGTGACTTTACCTGGGATTCGTTGGGGTTTACTGTATGGTTTAATTTTGACTAATGCCAGGGCAATGGGTGAATTTGGTGCGGTTTCTGTGGTTGCTGGTAACATTGCTAACGTTACCCAAAGTTTACCTTTGTTTGTTGAAGAAGCTTACAAACAATACGAAACCGAAGCTGCATTTTCTGCGGCTGTATTGTTAGCCTTACTCGCCGTTGTCACCTTGGTACTCAAAGAGATTGTCGAACGGAAAACCCGCATTAAAGATGTGGATTAAATATCAAGTAGGGAGCATAGAGTCTAATTTTTCTCCCTTGCTCCCTCCTAAGTTCCCTATTCCTCGGATTACTATATGGCTACTGATAATACACAGAGCAACAAGAGAATTCGCTTAAGAATTCCCAAGGATTATCATCAAGAACCCGTGATTTCTCGCTTGGTATCAGACTATGGCTTAGTAGTAAATATTCAAGCCGCTATTTTAGGTGCAACTGCTGTGGGCGATGGTTGGTTTGACCTAGATTTGCAAGGTACTGAATCACAAATCGAAAATGGACTCAATTATCTCCGGGGCTTGGAATTAGAAATTTGGGACGATAGCAGAGTTGGTAATTGGTAGGTTGTGGCGATTTATCTTGCAGATTTGTGTGGTAGTTGAGATTATAAAAGATTCAGCCTTCTCTGTTATAGGGAAGGTTTTTGAGTATTAGCGCGATCGCCTATACTAAAGTAACGTCAGTCTCCCAGGGAGGCGCACGTTAAATACAGTGCGTTCAAAGTGATGAGTGTAGGAGTTGATCTAGTATATTCGTGATTCCAGATGGACTTCTCAAACCATGAACGGTTACTATACCAATTTTTCTAATGGCCAGGGCTTAATTCAAGCCATACACACATCTGTCAAAGGTAGAGCTAGATTCAAGGTAAAAGGGCTGTATCTTGCTGAACTATTGGCAAAGTACATTGAATCAAAGTTGTTACAAACAGAAAATATCATCCAAGTGCGTGCTAACCATTTAACAGGGAATGTGCTGGTGATTTTTCATCCCGATTGTAGCTACAGTGCGATCGCATCCCTGCTGCAAGATATTGTTTTAGATTATAGAAAAACTTCCAGAAATTTGCCGCACACTACAGTTGCAGCACCTATACCGCTGGCAAATATGCCCACCCAGCCACAATTAGACCAACTCAACAATCAACTAATTGTCGGATCTGCGGTTGCTACTACCCTAATTTTAGGTAGTGGTATGTTATACAAATACGGTTTAGATGAAAGCATCTTATTAGGATTACAAAAGCTACATAGTCCCCTGTTGGATGCCATCATGAAGAGTGTAACTTTTTTGGGTGAGCCATTATTTTTCCTATCAATTTCTTCCGTACTAGGAATTAATCTTTGGCAAAACCAACACCAACGGGAAGCTACCACATTAGGTTTAGCAACAGTCGGTGCAGTGGGTTTAAATGTATTGTTCAAAGAACTGTTTAGACGATCACGTCCCGCACTTTGGGATTACATTGTGAATGCAGTTCACTATAGTTTTCCTAGTGGTCATGCAATGGTCTCGACCGCAGTTTATGGCTGCATCGGCTACATTTTAGCGAAAGAATTTCCGCAATGGCGTAAGCCGATTTTAGGTTCGACTACAGTTTTAATTTTGGCGATCGGTGTTAGTAGACTTTATTTGGGAGTCCATTGGCCAACTGATATTTTAGCTGGATATGCTGCTGGTTTATTATGGTTAATTGTGTGTATTCTTTATTTAGAATGGGAGCAAAAATATAGTTTCTCAAGTAATTTTCAGAAGATTTTACCGGAATTAAATTAGATTGGTAAATTCGAGCTAATCAGCCTGTAAAAATAGCTTTTATACCAATTTTTTATAAAGCTGCATAGAATTCGATCCCCCCTAACCCCCCTTAAAAAGGCTACGGTGTACACACAAGTCTAATAACCTAGCCCGACAACGTTTTGATCCCCCCTAACCCCCCTTGAAAAAGGGGGGAATAGATTCAAAGTCCCCCTTTTTAAGGGGGATTTAGGGGGATCAAACCACATTTTGCACTTAGCAACAAAGATGTGTGTACACCGTAGCCTAAAAAAAAGGGGGAATAGATTCAAAGTCCCCCTTTTTAAGGGGGATTTAGGGGGATCGAGATATGTGCAACGTCACATTGAATTGGTATTAGCTTGGAGTATCAACTTCAAAAGCATCAATTATTCCTAATTCTGCCGGCTAATTGAGCGACTGCACATAACAATTGCGGAGGTTCGACAGGTTTAGCGAGGTGCATTTGGAATCCTTCTGCTAAAGCTTTTTTATATTCTGCGTATCCAGCATAGGCGGTGAGGGCGGCGGCGGGAATTTGTCTGGTGGCTTCGTCACTCAATTGTCTCACCTGCTGAATTAGTGCATAACCATCTTCCTTTGGTAATCCAATATCGGATAAAAGTACGTCGTAGCCACCAGGATTTTCTGTCAGCTTTGATAGTGCTTCCTGTGCGGATGCTGCTTCTGTCACTTCTGCGGCGTAATCTTCCAGCACTATTTTAAATAAGAGGCGGATGTCTGCTTCGTCATCTACAACCAGTACCCGCACACCCTCTAGGGAGAGAATGTCATTCACAGAGATATTGTTTTCCTCTGTCTGGGCTGCTAATAGTGGTTTGACAATCGGTGCAGATATTTGTGGTTGAATAGTTTGCAGGGGTAGTCTAACTATAAAAGTCGCTCCCTGACCTTGACCTGGACTAGCCGCTTCAATTGTACCACCGTGGAGTTCTATCAAATGGCGAACAATTGACAATCCCAGCCCCAAACCGGGATTTGAGCGGGTTCTGCTACCATCCGCTTGACGAAATCGCTCAAATACATAGGGAAGGAAGTCAGGACTAATTCCTGAACCTGTATCACTCACTTGAATCTGAGCATGAAACTCAGTGTAATCTAGGGTGATGTCAATTCTGCCTCCTGAGGGTGTGAATTTAATGGCATTAGACAGTAAATTCCATATGACCTGCTGTAAGCGATGTGGATCGCCTACTATACTTTTGGTTGCAGGATCTAGCCTAGAGATGATGGAAACGTGTTTGGCTTCTGCTGAGAGACGGACAACCTCGATCGCAGATTCAATCACTGGAATTAATTCAATCGGGCGAGCATCTAGACGCAATCTACCGGAGCTAATGCGGGAAATATCCAGTAAATCAGTAATCAAATGAGCTTGAGCTTGTGCGCTACGCTCGATCGCTTCCAACCCCTGATTAATAGTAGCTTGATCAAGCTGTGTCCTTTGCAACAACTGCGCCCAACCCAGCAAAGAATTGAGAGGGTTTCGCAGTTCGTGGGAGAGAATCGAGAGAAACTCATCTTTAGCGCGGTTGGCAGCTTCTGCGGCATTGCGAGCTGATTGTTCTTGAGCTAAAAGTTGAGTACGTTCTGCTTCCAACTGCTTTTGCTGGGTAATATCTTCAATCACTAGAAGAATCATTTCTCTGTCGCCTTCTAGTCTCATTCTCCGGGCATTGAGAGACATAACTTTGCGACCAATATGCTCAAAGTGATGCTCAACCTCCAGACCTTGAAACTGGGTTTGATGGGGGAGAATATCTTCTAGAAGCGATCGCAGCAGGGGAATATCCCATTGTCCATTACCGATTTCATAAATCAGGTGTTGTTCTGTGTCTTCTGGCTTGACCTGAAATGTCTCGTAGAAAAACTGATTGGCACTAATTACCTGTAAATCTACACTCAACACCACCAGAGACTCCCGCATAGTATCGACAATTGCTTGGGCGTAATCTCTAGATGCTCTGATCTGCTCGGCACTACGTTTGAGGGCATTAATTTCTACCAACACGACAACAGCACCGTCAATTTTGTTGTCGATTGTCCGATAGGGTCGGATTCGCAGATCATACCAATGCCCATCCTGGTCTTGAACTTCTTGGGCTTTAAAGTTGAGAGTGCCGATTACTTCTAAAATTTGTTGCTCTAGGTTAGGAATATTCAGTTTGTGGTTAATATCACTAATTGGTCTGCCGATATCGCTGGGAATTAAATTAAAGATACTCTCGGCTACAGGAGTAAAACGGCGAATCCGCAGATCACCCCCTAACATCAAGATCGGGATATTGATAATGCTGAGGAGATTTTGTAAATCGTTGGTAACTTGAGTTGACTCAATATTACGCCGTTGTAGTTCATCATTGATGGTGTTGAGTTCTTCGTTAGTGGCTTGAATTTCCTCTTTGGCAGTTTCTAGTTCTTCATTTGTGCTTTGTAGTTCTTCGTTGCTGGAGAGGATTTCTTCGTTGGCTGCTCTCAGGTCTTGATTTGTCGCTTGTTGCTCCTCAATAATCGATTGCAGATATTCTTTATTGTTGGCTAATTCCTGTTTGAGTTGGTTAATTTCTTCTTCGTCATTGTTTTTTTACGCCGCCGAGAGCTAACATTGCTAGTATTTGCCTCAGATACCACTGTCACTGTCGAAGTCATATCTGCAAACATGACTAAAAAGTAGCTTTCTGTGACAGTAGGCGATTTAAATGGCACGACATCCACCCTTACCCACCTCACTTGCTCGTTATCTTTAATTTGTATACCTTCCTTTCTCACAGGCACTTCTTGTTTTTTGGCTTGGTGGATGGCGGTGCGTAACTCTAGCCGTAATTCTTCTTTAGCCATCCGCAGCAGATTAAAACTGGGTCTACCGGGTGGAGGTTGCAGATAAGGGCTGGTTTGCCCCCGAAATTGCAGAATTTCCAATTCATCGTTAATAATTACACCAACCGGGGCATATTGGTTCAACACAATCCGGTCAGCTTCTTTCTGCATTTCTAAATCATTCGAGGTATCTGTATTTAATAAGGGCAGGGGGTTGATAATTTCTAGAGGATACGTAGCCAAATCAATTGCCAACCTAGCCACGGCCAATTTACGGGAGTAAATCTTATACTTTCTGTCTACCAAAGTAAACAAGTCTGTAAATTCACCAACTGTTTCGGAAGTACCTAACATCAAAAAGCCATTAGGATTGAGTCCGTAGTGGAAGATGGGCAGTAACTTCTTTTGTATGGGGCTTCCCAGATAAATTAGCACGTTGCGACAAGTGATTAAATCCAGTCGGGAAAATGGGGGATCACTAATCAGGTTTTGTCTCGCAAAGACGCACAACTCCCGCACTGGCTTGCTGATTTGATAACCACCATCTATCGGCACAAAAAAACGCTGTAGCCGTTCCGGGGAAACATCTGCTACTTGAAAGAGTTTATAAATACCGGATCTGGCTTTTTCGATCGCCACATCATTAACATCGGTAGCAAAAATCTGGATGGGAATATTAATTGATTGATTGTTAAAAAACTCTAGTAAGCAAATAGCAATAGAATAGGCTTCTTCACCTGTAGAACATCCCGCCACCCAAATACGGATGGGTGTATCTGGCTTTCTGTCTTTAGCAATGACTGGAAATACTTGTGTTTTTAAAGCTTCAAAAGCTTCAGGATCGCGGAAAAAACTGGTGACAGTGATTAGTACATCTTGATATAAAGCAGTGACTTCTATGGGATGATCTTGGAGATAACGGACGTAATCTTCTAGCTTGTCTAGCTTGTACAACATCATCCGTCGCATGATGCGCCGCCTTAAGGTTGTCTGCTTGTAGTGATTAAAGTCAACTCCCGTGGCAGTTCGTAGCAGACTAAAAATAATGGTGAGGGCATCGCCGACTTCCGTTAGGTTATCCACGGGCTTGACTGAGGATAGATGATTAATGTAGGGATGAGTGCTGATTTTTGCCAATTCTTCGGCAATTTGTTGCGGTGTCAAGATAAAGTCTACATGACCTGAAGCCACAGCAGTATTCGGCATACTACTAACCATAGCCGATGACTCAGACTGGGCAAAAGTAATACCACCAGCCCCTTTGATATTTTCTAGTCCTCTTGTGCCATCGGTATCACCTCCTGATAGCACCACTCCAATGGCTTTGCTACCCCGATCTTCTGCTAAGGAAATAAAGAATGTATCAACTGTCATCGCTTGTCCACGAGTTTTTTGACGCGGACTCAGTTTCAGCACTCCTTGGGAAATAGTCATCATCGCATTAGGTGGAATTACATAGACATGATTTGGTTCTACAACCATGCCATCCTGTACTTCCACCACAGACATTGGAGTTTTCCGAGATAAAATCTCAGTTAACAAACTTTTTTGATTGGGACTCAAGTGTTGAATGAATACAAATCCCATGCCTGTATCAGTGGGCAAATAGCTGAGTAATTCTGTAAATGCTTCTAATCCCCCCGCAGAAGCCCCCACCCCTACAATTGGAAACAATTCGGTTTGGATATCCTGCTGTTCGTCAGAGGAATGAGATTTAGATTTGTTGGTAGATCGCCTAGAGTTCATTATCTGCCATTGATGTGAGGATAACTCATGTAGAGAAGCTGCAATGCAACGTCTCTACTTTAGCCAAATGAGATTCAATAATGTAGATTGGATAAATGGTGAATGAATAAATCTATCTCAGGGTATAAGAATTTCGTATTCCCTACCCCAACCCAACCGTGTACTACCGATAGCCCATGTAAAGACGTTGCATTGCAACCTTGTCACGGTGAGCAAATCTGTATACATCTGTGGTTTGTTAATTTTGTGATGTTTTATACCCCCATTAATAGCCCTTCGTGTGGCGGTATCACTAACTGGCTAACATTTCCAGCAACTGCGCCTCAGTTAACTGTACAAGTCCTAAAGCTTGCGCTTTTTCCAACTTAGAACCTGCATCTTCACCCACAACCAAATAATCGGTTTTTTTACTAACTGAATCAGTGACTTTTCCCCCAGCTTTTTGAATTAAAGCTTTAGCTTCATCGCGTTTTAAAGTGGGCAAAGTTCCTGTAACTACAAAAGTCTTACCCGCTAGCTTGAGATTAGCATTACTCACAGTTGGTATTTCTTCTGGGTTTGCAAATCGTAACCCTGCTGCTTGCAAGCGTGCTATTAAAGTTTGATTAGCATCAATGTGAAACCATTGATAAACAGACTGAGCAATTTCTGCACCTATGCCATAAATACCTGCAATATCTGATTGCTTGGCTGTAGCTAACTGTTCTACAGTACGATATTTTTCTGTGAGTAATTGAGCATTGACGCTGCCGACATGACGGATGCCCAAACCATATAATACTCTTGACCAAGGCTGATTTTTAGATTGGGCGATCGCCTGAATTAATTTTTCGGCTGATTTCTGTCCCATTCTTTCTAACGCAAATAATTGTTCTGCTGTCAAATCATATAAATCTGCAACGGCATGCACCAATCCTTTATCCACGAGTTGATGCACTAATTTTTCGCCCACACCTTTAATATCTAAAGCATCCCGACTCACCCAATGTTCAATTGAGCCTTTGAGAATTGCCGCACAGGAAGCATTGACACAGCGAGTCACAGCTTCCCCAGTTTCCCTAACCACAGACTGTCCGCAGACAGGACAATGGGTGGGCATCACAAAGGGTTGGGTATCAGGTGGACGTAGTTCTTTGAGTACCCGCACCACTTCCGGGATGATTTCCCCAGCTTTGCGGACAATCACAGTATCACCGATGCGGATGTCTAATTGGGTGATGCGATCGCTATTATGTAAAGTAGCACGGGATACCGTAGTTCCCGCCAATTCTACAGGACGCATCTCTGCTAATGGTGTTAACGCTCCTGTGCGTCCCACATTCACCGCAATATTTTCGACACGGGTGGGTGCTTCTTCGGCGGGATATTTCAACGCCACAGCCCATCGGGGGAATTTTTGCGTAAAGCCTAATTGTTCCTGCAACTTATAGGAATTCAGTTTGACTACTACCCCATCAGTCATGTAGGGTAAATTGAGTCTTTCCGTATCCCAGTATTTATAATAGTCTGCAACTTCCGCTAAAGATTGACAAAGCTTGTGATTGGGATTCACTCGAAAACCCAACTTTTGCAACAATTCCAAAGCTTCCCATTGAGTATTAGCAATACTCGTGTCATCCATCCCCGGAATGTGCAGAGTGTAGGCAAAAAAATCTAACCGTCGTCGCGCCACAATGCGAGAGTCTAATTGTCTGAGTGTCCCAGCTGCGGCGTTACGGGGGTTAGCAAACAACTGTTCCCCGGCTTTTTGTCTGCGTTCATTGATGTATTGAAATACTTCCAGAGGTAAAAACGCTTCGCCCCGGACTTCTATTTTCTCAATCATTTCCAAGCTGTCAAAATTCAACCGCAAAGGAATAGAGCGAATTGTTCGGACATTTTGGGTGATATCTTCCCCCATTTCCCCATCACCCCTAGTTGCACCCCTAACTAAAACGCCATCGTGGTAAGTTAATGCTAAAGCTGAACCATCAATTTTTAATTCTGCAACATATTCGGGTGGGTCTGTGGGTGATACTTGTCTATGCCAACGCTGATCCCATGCTTGCAATTCGCCAATATTAAAAGCATTCTCTAGACTATACAGGGGGACATTATGCCGCACAGAGGTAAAGTGTGTCGCCGGCCTTTCCCCTACCCGCTGAGTGGGACTGTCTGGTGTAATTAGTTCTGGATATTGAATTTCTAACTGTTGCAGTTCTCGGTATAACTGGTCGTAGACAGCATCCTCCATGATGGGTGCATCTAAGACATAATAAGCATAACTCGCGTTCTGCAATAGTTGACGCAATTCTTGAGCGCGATTGACTTCTGGCTGAATTTGACTCATTAGACTTAATTACAAAATACTTAGCAGATAAAAGTTATAAATCATCAAACCTGCTGTTGGCAGGCTACTTAATTATTATGTTTACCCTAGTAATGATAGTCTGTAGACTTAAAATTTAAATACGCTTTTCCCCTACACCCCTACACCCCCATACCCTTACACCCCTATACCCCTACACCCCCATACCCTTACACCCCTATACCCCTACACCCCCATACCCTTACACCCCTACACCCTTTTTTAAGTGAGAGGTGATATGTCTAAAGTACGAGTTTACCCTGACATGATTCTCACCAATGGATAATGAATATAGGTAATTGACTAAGCTACATTCAAAGCGTAACCAGTAAAAATTTCTACTGGGTCAAACATACACTCCCCCATCTACAAGGAGTTTAATTATGTCAGACACAAGTAAACGTGGTTTCGCTTCTATGGATGAAGATAAACAACGCGAAATCGCTAGCAAAGGTGGACACGCTGCACACGAAAAAGGAACGGCTCACGAATTTACTCCTGAAGAAGCGCGTGAAGCTGGGCGCAAAGGTGGCGAAACCGTAAGCCAAGACAGAGAACATATGGCCGAAATCGGTCGTGAAGGCGGTAAACACTCTCACGGCGGCGGACGCAAGAAACAAGATAGCGAAGAAAGCGAAACCACTGAAGATAGTGGTGAGGAAAAGAAAACTCGTGGTGGTACAAGTGAGCAACACTCCGAAGCCGGAAAACAAAGCCACAAGAACACAAAAAAGAATAAATAAATTCTGGTTTAACAACACCGTCACTTAATAGGTTTGTTGAGTGTTGATTGTTGATTAATGTTTTTTGGGGACACGCGACAGCTTTGATGTTAATGAATGTGAGAGACAATGCAACGCAAAGTCTCTTGCATTGTTTTGTTCTAAAATGTGCCGCCACGAAGTCCGCCATCCACCTGTAGCATGACTCTATTCGTTCTGTATACGTCCATCCTGGTAAAATGCTGTTAACACGGATGCGATCGCTACCTAATTACTGACTGAGAGTTTTTGTTAAACCAATTACCCCTAACCTAAGAGGGTTAGACAACACCAGATTTTGTACTGGTTGTTTGGTAGAGTTGGAGGTAATGTTGACACTCCATCGCCGTAGAACAGCGAGGATTCTTGGTTCACAGTTAAATCGTAACCCCGCAGGATTGCTCCAACTTTGCGCTTTTTGCAGTTGTCGTAAAAACGGTTAACCGCTTTCAACACTCGCTCAACAGCAGTTTGGCAGGCATGAGAGTTTAATTCTTCTACAAACTTAAACTCTTTTCTTAGTAGAGTGTTGTATCTAAACATTTCTGTCTTACCAACGCCACGATTATCCATCCAGTAACGCAGCACTTTGTTTCGGACAAATTGAGATGTCCTGATAGCTTCATTAATAGCGACTATTTGTTGTGGCTTTGGATTGACTTTGTATTCGTAGATAAACACGTTTGATACTAAGTTAAGTGGTATCAAATAATATGATGACATAAAGCCGTGCTATAAGCACGGGGCTTGTATCCCATTATTTTGGTCAGAATGGCGGGGTTTGTAGATTGTTTGAGATAAGGTAGGCTGTACTTCATCAAGCGAACCGCGCTCAATACTCCCCAATCCCCAATCCCCTATTTAGCAATATCTTCAAAATCAGCTACAGCACAAGCAAATTCTCGAAACGCTGTTTTAATCAAATCCTCTTTCATGTTTCGATCTAAAGCCGAATCACGAATCATATCTGTGAACTCGACAAATAACAGAGAAACCATAAACCGATCTTGGCGATCAATTTGCTTCAAGCAAGACAAAATAAACTCATACAGCTCTGTTTTTCTAGTTTTGCTTTGTTCATCCCAAATTTGTAAGCCAAGGCGGAAGGTTTTTAAACGTATCTCGCTGGTATTGTAAGGCTTCTCCTTATAGCGAATTGATACGCGTTGGGGCATTTCCATAAGTTAAGCATATAGATTCACTGTAAAGTCATTATTCAACTTAATTTTGATTCGTCAGGATTAATATTTAAGTGGAGAAAAACAATCTACAAATTGTCAAGCTGAAACTCTCTAGCCACATCCCTAGCAATACATTGCCGCATCTTCCAAGGAAGAAAAACTTCTACCTGCGATCGCCATGCTCGCAACTGCATAATAGCATTGTGATCACCATGTCGATACTGCACACAGTAATCAGCATCTTCCGGGAATGATCCAGGGTTTGTAATAATGTCTGCTATCTGCTTGGAGGCTGCGACGAGTCAGCGTACATAAGAAAACATGAAAAAGTCTTTCCCTTACACCCCTATACCCTTACACACGGCAGTTTGCTCAAGTCGGGAAACCCGCCCACGCAACTGCCTCCCCTACACCCCTTTTTCAAGCTATAAATACAGTTTTCATCACACCCATGTTTGCGAAAGGCTGCGCCTATGCACCCCCAAATCCCCATCAATTACCCTAAGCAGGAATAACATTTACACCATATTGGCTAAACTGAGCATCTCTGCTAATAATTATCAAATTTTCACTCATAGCCTGAGCAATTAACATTCTATCAAAAGGGTCGTTATGATAATTTGGCAACCTTCCAGCCTTCAAACCATGTTCAATACTAATCAAAAGTGGTTCAAAGCAGTTAACAGAAATTGCTTCTGCAAGATTATCTGGTACTGATAACTTGCCAATTGCTTTTTTAATGGAAATCTCCCAAGCACTAACCGCACTGACAAAAATTACATTTTCTGGATTAGAAATAACCTCTCTTGCCTCTCTAGACAGCTTGAGATCATTATTTAACCACCATAACAATGTATGTGTATCTAATAAATAATTCATTATTCACCCATAAAAGCATTAATGATTTCATTGGGTGTCACATCAAAATCATCAGCCATTTTTACCTTTCCCGCCCAAAAACCTGGAGTTCTAGGAGTATCAGCAGGAGAGTAACGAACTAATTTGACTAAAGGTTTACCAGCTTGACTAATAATTACTTCCTCACCCTGTAAAGCATATTCGATTAATTGAGAAAGATTATTTTCCGCTTCATTAATATTTGCTAATTTCATTTTTTTATTGATAAATTAAGACCACTACTAATTAGTATAAAATAGGTGCTACCACAAGAGAAGTATAAAAACTTATAAATTAATGAAGTTAAGCGATCGCACTCCCCACACCCCCAAATCCCCATCAAACCCAAATAGCGATCGCAACTCTAAAGCATCTAATGTAACTAGAGTTGCTCTTCATTATATTTTTTTAAGCATGAAAGCCTAGTAATTATGGTTATAATTTAAGAATGGTTTTTCTACTAACGTAAAAAAACAAAATAATTTGCAGGGGAATCAGTGACCAAATATTAAAAGTTAAGTTGTGGAAATGCTTAACTTTGATATATCGCTAATTGTTTATCTCTCACCCCTCAGTAAATATTAACTAGCCATGCAACTAACTTATCGCGCTGGTAGGTATGAAGTGAACCCTACAAATCTTCAAGCCACCACAAGCTACAGCGTCGGTATCTATCGCGGTGTAAAAATTAAGATATCCGCTCCTGCGGCGACACCCCAGACTCGTTCTTCTCGTGTACTGAAATATCGTGGTGCTACTTACACTATCTAGCAAAGCCAATACAAAGTCCAACTCATCACTCTTTTGGCATTTTGGCACATATCATACTTTTGGGGTTGGTATTGTGAGATTCGCGAATGTCTTTGTGCGACAATACCGACTTGCAGAATCCCTCGGCTAGCTACCGGGGGTATTTTTTCATCAAACCTCAAATTCTCTCTTGACAAAAAAATCACCTCCAAGTTAGACGCTTAAGGAGGCAATGATCAAAGACATTTAATTGTGGACTAGTCTATTTATAAATTTATCTGTTCAGTTAGATACCTTCCCTCTATCTCAAGGAATAGTTAGGGTGAATTTTTTCCGTATCCAATGGTACTAGCTACAGTAAACAGCTACATCAATGCGCTCTCACAATAGCTTTTTATGCTATGTCATCAATTGCCATATTAACGATTATCTAAACCGTCTTACTCATCGATTTTCCTCAGCCTAAGCAAGTTTATAAATGCCTATAAATAATTTAGAATTACTAAATAAAATACCTATTAATATACGCAATTATTCGCATTCACAGACTAATTGACGATTATAAAAACAATATAAACTTGATAATTTTATCTGCAAATCTTAACTAATAATAATTTTTTATTGAAATCACCATATCAATATATAAATATTGCCTTAATGTAAGAAATTTTAAAGATGGGGTTACAATAAGAATAAGATGCCAATGGTTTGTTAGCAAACCATAAGTACAAGTTGCTTGCAGCCAACTGCTTCTCTAGCAAGTTGATGTGCTGTAGTGGTATGAGAAAGGCAACATATCGGCAGAGGGGATATCTCGTAAACATAGCTGAGACAAGAGTTAAACACTCTTGATCATTCAAATTTGGAATCTCAACATCGAACAAGAGTTGAGTGCATTTGTTTTAAGCAACTGCATATATTTTTTGCCTTGCTGATTTATCAGCAAAGACAACCTATTGTCAATTAACCCAAAGCTTTGCGAGATTTAACATCCAGAGGAATCAATGGCTAACACTAGTTTTACCAAAGTAATAAATACATATAAACCCCTGTCTGAAGAACAGAATTTATCAGGGAAAGTTCAAATAAGAAATGGTCAGAAAAATGAATCGGTGAGACAGCGAGAACCTAGAAATGATATTGCTGTCACCAATGATTCAAATCGTGGTCGAGTGGCGATTTTTATTGATGGCATCAATTTATTTAATGCAGCTTTGCAACTTGGTATTGAAATCGACTATCTTAAATTACTCTGTCGTTTAACTGCTGGTTCACGGTTATTGCGGGCGTTTTTCTACACCGGAATTGATAACTCTCGACCTACTAATAACCGTCCTCGTAACAATGATAAACAACAAGGGTTTCTATTTTGGATGCGTCGTAATGGTTATCGTGTAGTTACCAAGGAAATACAAGTTACAGATAACTCCAAAAAACCCAATTTAAATGTAGAAATCGCCGTAGATATGATTACCTTAGCTCCCTACTACGACACTGCGGTTTTAGTTAGTGGGGATGGTGATTTAGCATACGCTGTGAACGCTGTCAGCAGTACAGGCGTGCGAGTAGAAGTCGTCAGTTTGCGAACCATGACTAACGACTGTTTAATCGATGTGGCTGACTATTTTGTAGACCTCGATAGCATTAAGCAATATATTCAAAAAGATTCCCACATGGGCTACAGTTATCGAACTATGTCTCATTCTGGTCTTTAGAGTCAGGTTACAGGTTGCAGGTGACAGCATAAAGGGCGGTATTTCTTACGTTTTTTGCTGGGGCGATCGCTTTTGCTCCCTTTGCTATTATTGTTAAACTGCTAGTCAACCTGTAGTTAGTAGGGTGCGTCAGTAAGCTCGTACTGACGCACCCTGATATTTTTGCAAGTCATGAAGTTCTGAGATATTTCAGTTTAGATCCTCATTCATACAACTGAAGTACAATGACAATCCAGAAACTCTGCGTACTTCAATCCTAATCAAAATGGATATTTTAATTGTTGAAGATGAATCAGAAATTGCTCAGTTAATTCAACATTCCCTAGAAAAAGAAGGATTTACTTGTCGCATGAGCCGCGATGGAATAAATGCTCTGCGGCTATTTCAAGAGCAACCACCAGATTTAATTATCCTAGATTTAATGATTCCTGGGTTGGATGGTTTAGAGGTGTGTGCGAGAATTCGGCAAAAACCTGGCGCAAAAGACCCTTATATTCTCATGCTGACAGCTAAAGGTGAAGAAATAGACCGGGTAATCGGTTTATCTACGGGTGCGGATGACTACATGGTGAAACCCTTTAGCCCTAGAGAGTTGGTAGCTAGAGTGAGGGCGTTGTTGCGGCGTAGCCTGCGTCAAGGGGGACAAAATCAGGTGAATCGTACCCAACACTTTATAGTAGATGTAGACCAACGCACGGCTAGCCGCCAAATGAATTCCCAAGCACCAGAAACTCTAGACTTAACTACTCTAGAATTTAATTTGTTAAGCACCTTTGTCAGTAATCCGGGTCGAGTTTGGAATCGCACCCAGCTAATTGACAAATTGTGGGGAGATAATTTCTTTGGTGATG
This sequence comes from Trichormus sp. M33_DOE_039, assembly GCA_015296085.1. GTDB lineage: Bacteria > Cyanobacteriota > Cyanobacteriia > Cyanobacteriales > Nostocaceae > Trichormus. Next base: position 81,446 of record DVDT01000098.1, read on the forward strand.
AACGTGTCGTAGATACTCACGTAGCACGGTTACGGAAAAAAATTGAGCCTGATCCGGCTAATCCCACTTTTATTAAAACAGTAGTTGGGGTTGGTTATAAGTTTGAAGATACAGTCAATAGTCCCCAGTCCCCAGTCCCCAGTCCCCAGTCCCCAGGATGAAATCCTTACCCCTAGCATCGCGCTTGTTTGTTTCCCACTTGGTAGTAATGATAGTGGGGTTAATTAGTCTTGTGATCATTAGTAAGGTTTCTTCCCCCCGTTTTTTCATCCTGCATTTAGAAAGGTTAGAAAGTAGGGGATTTAATATCTTTCATAGTCGCACAGAATTAGTGCAGGGCTTTGAAATTGCTTGGCGACGTAGCACCCTCTGGTCGGTTTTGGTGGGTGGTAGTGCGGCGGGAGGATTGAGTTATTGGGTGTCCCAACGCATTATGAAGCGATTAACAGAGATGGAACAAATTACCCAAAAGTTTGCATCTGGTCATTTAGAAGCAAGATTACCTTTATCTGATATTCCAGAACTGAACAGACTGGGGACTAGTTTTAATCGGATGGCGGATAGTTTAGAGGGAGTGGAAATACGACGACGAGAACTAATTGGTGATATGACTCATGAACTGCGAACACCGTTAACTGTAGTACGTGGTTACTTAGAAGAATTGGCGGATGGCGCGATGGACGCATCTCCCGAAGTTTATCGGCGTTTGGTGAGAGAAACTAGACGTTTAGAGCGTTTGGTCAATGATTTACAAGAACTCTCTAAAGCGGAAGCTGGTTATTTACCAATTAATATTCAACCTGTAGATTTATATTCTTTACTGGAGTCATTGGTGGAGAAATTTACTGATCAGTTAATGGAAGACGGCCCGGTGCTGCGTTCAGAATTACCTGTACAATTACCTTTGGTTTTAGCAGATATCGATCGCACTGAACAGATTTTAGTTAACCTGTTGGGTAACGCGGTACGTTATACAGCCACAGGGTCAATTACGCTCCGTGCTTGGATGGAAGCGGGTAAACTGTGGATAGCAGTTGTTGATACAGGTATCGGTATTTCTGATCAGGATTTACCTCATGTATTTGAGCGTTTTTGGCGAGCTGATCAATCACGCGATCGCAATTCTGGAGGAACAGGTATTGGTTTAACTATTACTAAGCGTTTGGTTGAATTACAAGGCGGTCAAATTCAAGTAGAAAGTGAACTAGGAACAGGCACTACTTTCCGCTTCTGCTTGCCTTTAGCGTAGATACAAACAATTGTCATAACCTGGTTGTATCTGCGTCATATCAAACTGTTAGGTTAGAAACATCAAGATACTTTACTCAGGACTAGAGGGTCATCTTGCTTCTATGTCTACCTTAATTTTAGCGACATTATTAGTCAGTTTAATTACTGCTTCTGGTTACGCTGCGATCGCCTACCTGTTTCCTCAAAATAATTCCCAAGAATAATAGCATTTTGGAGTTTTGAAAACGGTGCGTTAAATTCTGATTAACGCACCCCTCTTGACTAACACAGCTAATTTTGTGTATGAGATATAAGTTTGCACTACCTTCGCAGATAGCTAAAACTAGGGTCTGGTCTGCCAACAAAACAGGAGCGACTAAAGTTATATTTTTTAATAATCGCTAAAGATTGTTCTGCTTCCGACTGATTATTATTAAAATCAAACATCCAGTGACTTCCATCTACAATTTTCCAGCGATTATTGATTTTACTAACTGTTGCAGTTGCTGGATTGAAAGCGACACAATCTTCTCCTGCGATAGAACCAGATGGAGCAGAATTATTTGTCAATAGATACTGGAATGAAGGCTGAGGTCTGCCCACAAAGCAGGATTTATTCATGCCATGTTGCTTGATAGTGCGGAAAGCCTTAACTGCTTCATCTTTATTACTACCAAAATCAAACATCCAGTGATTGCCACCCTCAACTATTTTCCAGCTACCATTAACTTGTTTGACAGTAGTATTATTAGGATTAAAAGCGGTACAATCTTCTTTAATTTCTGAATTTCTTTGTGCTAGTAAAACAGAATTAGAGCGGTAAGTTTTATTAAGTCTTCTATCTTTTAAGACGATATAGACAGACTTGGGAGGTGTTTTTCCTGTTTCGACTGCAAACCACAGGCTGTTCAAATCTTTAGGAGATGAAAATGCACAGAAACCATATATACGCTGATTTGTTTGAGCGTCAAAAATATCTACCCAAGTCCTGGAAGAATTATTATTGTTTCCGCAAGGAGGTAAATCTGGAGCTTTCTGAAAGAGGTCTGTACTGATTTCATTCCAGTTAGATACTCCTAATCTATATCTTTGAAAACTGATACCATTAATAGTTTCTGGTTGCGAACCCTGAAAAACTAGTAATGGGTTCGGCACATTTAATGCTATTTGATGATAATTTTTTTCAACTGTAGCATTACTTCTCAATTGCCCTACCGTTGCTGATTGCACAGCAGCAGAGACAGTTCCCAAACTCGATAATAGCCATCCTACGGTCAACAGACTGGAAAAGTGAATATAATATTTGCTTTTCATTTGTATGCAAACTCCAAGAAAGTGAATTTACCTATCAATTAATTACGACCTTGACCTAATGATAACCTGAGTTCGGGATAAGAAATCCTCGAAACCCTTGAGTTCTCGTTGTTCGGTCTGAAGCTATGTTTTCATCTATTCTCAATAAAGCATGTTGTTGAGATTAATCTCATTTGTGAAACTTAGTGACAAAATGATTCCA
>DVDT01000051.1 GCA_015296085.1 Trichormus sp. M33_DOE_039
TACCATTGCGCTTCAAATGCTTGACAAAAATCATCTACATGGCAAAACAAAGCATCTAAACTAAACATAGGACAGGTTGCTGGATTTAACGCTATTTTCAGCTTACTACCTGTCCCTTTCCTTATCCCGAACTCAGGTTAAGTAAGTAGCAGCAGAGAGTAAATATGAGTATTTATTTGATAATTTGGCAGTACATAGATGCGTTTATTAGTGCTTGATATATATCAGAATTAGGTGGAGATAGTATAATATTCTTACAAATTTGGTACCACAAAGTATATATACCAATTACACGCTAACAAACTGATTTTTATCAAATTTTTCTGTATTCATTAGTTGCTCAACAGTGGACAGTAACTCATGCTCCAAATATGGCTTAGTCAAGTAGCCTTTTGCACCTAATTCTTGGGCTAGTTGACGATGTTTTTCGGCACTTCGAGAAGTAAGAATGACTACAGGAGATTTGGAAAAATTGGGGTTATGTCGAATCTGGGTTAATAATTCAAAGCCATTCATTCGCGGCATTTCTAAGTCAGAGATCACAACCTGGATTTGAGGGTATCTTTGTAACTGCTCTAAAGCTTCTATGCCATTTTGAGCTTGTATTACTTGATAACCAGATTTTTGCAGAGTTAAAGAAACAGTCTGCCGTAAACTAATGGCATCATCTACTACTAAAACTACTCCTTGTGATTTTTGTGTTGCTTCTAGAGATTGACTAGCTGCTTCTTCTTGATGAGGGTTTATAGGTTTAGAAGCAGTCAGTAATGGCATTGATTTCAGAGTAGAATCTGAGGCTGTCAAAGTGATATTATTTGGAATACTAGCTTCTGGTAATGCAGCTATATCCAATGTGGCTTGCATCTCAATAGACTGTAATAATAAAGTGCCATCAATTACCAAGATGAGAGTGCCATTAGCCAAACTACTACAACCATAAATATATTTTGGGGAGGCGATCGCATTTCCTACAGGTCTAATTACTAGTTCTTGTTCACCAATAATTTGGTCAACTTCTAAAGCAAACACACCATGATTGTGTTTGAGTAATAACACAGGATTATTCATCACTTCTGTGTTATTTTCAGGTAGTAATTTTTTATTACCAATACTTGGGGCTAAAGAACCATTATACGACATCAAATCCGACAATTGGTAAAGGCTAACCATAGTTTCATCATTATCTGTATGCCAATGTAAAACTCTTTTGTCTTCAAATTCTTGTATCTGCTGTGGTGAGGGAATAATAATTTTTTCGATACTGTCTAATAGTAAAGCGTAAACAACGCCACCAGCCTGAACTAACATTAATTGGTCAGTAGTCATAGAAAAAGGAATTTTCAAAATAAAAGTTGTGCCTTGATCGGGTTGAGATTGTACGGAGATGGAGGCGTTTAGTGTTTGTAATTGATTACGTACAATATCTAATCCCATTCCTCGTCCAGAAATTTCACTTACCTGATCAGCAGTGGAAAATCCGGGTGTGAACATAACATCTAACAAATCTGATTCATCCCAAGGAGTATTTTTGGGGTGTAGATTTAGCGCATCAGCTTTTTTACGAATTTTCTCTAAATTCAATCCTTGTCCATCATCTCGAACTTCGATTACTGTTTGACTACCTTGATGGTAAGCACAAATCTCGATGACACCGATTTCTGGTTTACCTCGTTCCCGACGAACTTGCTGCGACTCAATCCCGTGGTCGAAAGCATTACGCACTAATTGTAGTATTGGGTCGTATATTTTTTCTGCGATCGCTTTATCTATCAGTAAACCTGTACCAGTCAGTCGCAATTCCACCCGTTTTTGATAAACATTACCCAGTTGTTTCACCATCTGGGGAAAACGATTCAATATATTACCTAAAGGTAACATTCTAGCTGCGACTAAATTGTCTAGCAAATTTAAAGCTAAATTTTGTTTTTTATCACTAATTTGGGCTGCTTGTTTTAATAGTAAGTCAATTGATTCTGTCGTTTCTTGTAATTGCAGCGTCTCTTCTAAAGCTTCATGCAAGGTTAAATGAAATTCTGTATATACATCCATTTCCAAAGAATCAAATTTCACAGATGCAAAATTTTGTGTGTGATGTGATAACAAACTGTGCATCTGTAATGGTAAATCACGTAATTGATTGAGAGTTTCTTGATGTCTACTCAATTGTTGAGATAATCTATCTAAAATATCTTGAATTTGTTCATCGTTTAAAGCTCGACGTTTTTGGTAAACCAATAACTCCCCAGCCAGATAGTTAATCCGTTGAAGTTTATCTACATCTACACGCACAAATGAATTGGGTTGATTTTTTTTATTGTGAGTAATCTGAGATTTTTCTGCTATTGGTTCATTAACAACATCAATTGCTGTCTCTATAATATCTATATTTGTTGGCGCAATAGTAGCTAATGCTTGATCAATATTTTGATGCTCTTGAAGTGACTCGTATTCCTCATTTATGATATCTTGCTTAGTTTCTACTCCCCATATTGTTTCCAACAGATTAGAATCTAGGACAGTATTTGTTTTGGATATTTGTTTAACAACTAATAGTTCTTGCAATTTGGGGCTATCAGACCAATTTTTTTCTTGGGAATTCACGGGGGAATATTTCTTATATTCTGTTGCCAATAACCCAATTTTATTTTGTATAGCTTTAATAAAAGCAAGACGATTCTCAGACTTTTGCTGAAAATATTGAAATTTAGCCACAGCCATGAGAATAATCAAAATTATACCTTGGCGATACAGGCAAAGACTCTCACTTTCAGTATCATTGCGAATAAATGTTAAAAATTTATTTAGCCAACTCTCTACATAACTTAGATAGTTTTCACCTTCATAATTAGAAATTAACATATCCAAATTCATTTCTGAGGTTGGTATTTCCATTTCATGGTTAAACCAACCAAATATATAATGTAAAACTTTTAAATAAAATTTAGCTGTTGTTGGCTGGATACAATTATTTTGATTATTATCACCTGTAATTAAAAATTTATAAAAATCATGTTCTAAATCTAAAAATTTCAGATTTAGCAATTCTGTAATCGGTGTTTGTGTTGCTGGGTATGAGTGATTGATTGTAGCAACTGTCAGTTTTTGTAAAGCAATAGAAGGATTACCACCACGAATGCGATCGCCTGCTAATACCTCTATTTGTGATTGCTTCAAATCAGCCAAAGCAGTTTCTGCAATCTGACGTACTTGCTGAGGATTAGTTTGCAATGCGGCTAAAATCGCTTTAGCAATTTCACCAAAGCCTGGTAAATTTAAAGATTCTGCTAACCCAAAAAATACTTCGGCTTCAGCGGTCAAAAAATCTCTTAATTGAACGTTGTCAGATATATTATTAATAGCAACGCTAATACTTTCTATGCGTTGGTTAACTCCAGTTTCAAATATAGACTGTACAATATCAAAGCCTAATTCTTCAGAAGTAGGAATATGCGTATTATCACCAAATTTATCACCTATTTTTGCCTGAATCTGAGCAAAAATGTCAGTAGCTCTTTGTAAAATTTCTTCTTGATTAATTAGATTATCTGTGATTTCTGAAGTTAAAGCTAAACTTAAACATTCGTAAGCTTGATATAAAAGTGAATTTAATTCAAAATCTATAATTATATCTGGATTATATAAAGATTTAAATACATCTTCTAAAGAGTGAGCTATTTTATTAATTAAATCTAAGCCAACAGTAGCTGCGCCACCTTTAATTGTATGAGTTGCCCGCATTAAGTTATGCACTTTATTCGTGCTATGACTTTCTGATAAACTCAACAATTCTTGTTCAATAGTTTGCAATAATTCAGGAGCTTCTGCTAGGAAATAAATATAGCCCTGTTCACGAATCTCAGCATCTGTAATCATAAATTTAGGGGTGTAAACGTGTAAGGGTATAAGGGTGTAGGGCTTTAAGTGGAGTAATTAAGAGGAGATTTATATCCCCTCTTAACTATCTACTTCTCCTGCCTCCTGACCCTTCAATTTTAGATTTGTGATTTCAAATTTTAGATGGGATTGAATAATCCAAAATTCAAGATCTAAAATTATTCTGCCTTCTGCCTCATTTAACTAACTTTAAACTTACTAGCAGTTGTTAACAAGTTTTGTGCCATATCCGATAGATCCTGGAATACAGCCGCTATTTCTTGAGATTCACCAAAAGTTTTGTTAGCAATTTCTGCAACATCTTTCATGGAGTTAGTGACAGATACTGACTGTCCCATTTGTTTTTGAGTAGAATCAGTAATCTGGTTAATTAGCTGACTAATTTCCGCAGTAGCAGAAACGATCGCATTTAAGTTTTGCCGAGTTTCATTGACGAAGTTTGTACCTTCGACTACTTGCTGAATACCAGTTTCCATTGCTACTGCTACTTCCCCAGTTTCCTCTTGAATCTCTTGGACTAATTTTTCAATTTCAATAGTAGCGGCGGCAGATTGGCGAGACAAAGAACGGACTTCATCTGCTACCACTGCAAAGCCTTTGCCATATTCCCCGGCGCGTGTGGCTTCAATGGCGGCGTTCAAAGCTAGTACGTTGGTTTGAGTAGCAAAATTACTAATCAAATTCACGACTTTAGAAATTTTCTGTGAAGACTCACCTAGGCGTTTAATCTTTTTGCTGGTTTGAGCCACAGTTTCGCGAATTGCTTGAATTGCTTGTACCGTCTTGTTCATGGCTGCATCACCGACTTCAACGGTTTGGTTGGCTTGCTTAACTGCTACCTGAACTAATTCAGCACTACCTACTACAGCTTGAGTAGCATTAAGCATCTGTTGAATTTCACTCAAAGCCAGATTGATTTCGTCAGATTGTTGTTGAGCTAAATTATTTAATCCTGCAAGGGAAGCATTACTGGTGCTAGACGTTTGGGCAACTTTTTGAGCAGATGTCTGTACTTGTAGTACGATTTGCCGCAGTGCTTGCAGGGTATTGTTATAAGCATCAGCAATTGTACCTAGTTCATCTTCCGTAATTGGTGCGCGTACCGTTAAATCACCATTCAGGGCTGGTCTCACAGCTGTCAACAGTTGAATAGAACGTTGTTGCAACAATTCTTTAGCAGCTTTATCCCGCGCGGCTGCTTCTGCAAGTTGAGCTGATTGTGTCTGGAGTTGCTGCAAATATTCGGTTTGTTGTAATGCTAATCCTAGTTGGTCACCAATTCTCGCTAACAAGGCCACTTGTGATTCTTCCCAATCACGCACACCGGAATTTTGATAGGCTGCTAATAGTCCCCACAATTTTTCCCCAAAGAAAATCGGCACGATAATGTAAGCTCTGACTTCAAACTGCTCTAGAATCTCTAAGTGGCAGGCAGCATGACCAGCTTCATAAACATCATTGACAACATAGTTTTCACCTTTGGCGTATCGACCCCCTTGAGTTTCTTGGATGTAGGTATCTTCCCAAACAGTTCTGATATCGGGGCCGACTAATTTCACCCAATTATGACCAACGGATTCAGCGACAAATACTCCGCCCCAATCTGGGTTGAAACGAAAAATTGCCACGCGATCGCATTTCAATAATTGCCTGACTTCTTGGGTACTAATCTTGAAAATTTCTTCTAAATCTGAAGCTTGGCGGATACGGTTGACTATCTTAGTCAAGGATTTTTCTTGTTCTGCTATCTGAGTTAATTTTTCAGTTTTAATTCTCGCCTCTTCTAGATAATCTAGTTGTGATTTAGCTAGGCTAAATTGCCCAGCAATTTGAGTTAAAAAATTGACTTCCCATGTTTGCCATTCGCGGGAACTAGTGTTTTGATATACTGCTAATAGTCCCCACAATTTTTCGTCGAAAAAGATAGGAACAATTATGTATGCTTTGGCTTCAAATGCCTCCAATATATCAATATGACATGAAGCTAAACCGATTTTATAGATATCATTGACGACATGATTTTCCCCTCTGACATATCGACCTCCCTTAGTGTCTTGGAGGTGAGTATCGTTGAGAACAGTTTGGAGATCAGCCCCTACTAATTTTGTCCAACCTTGACCAACTGACTCTGCCACAAACACACCACCCCAATCAGGTGTAAACTGGTAAACAACCACGCGATCGCATTTTAAAGATTGGCGAACTTCTTGAGTGGTAGCTCTAAAAATACTATCTACATCTTGTGCTTGGCGAATGCGATTAACTATCTTAGTAAAAGCTTTTTCTTTTTCAGCAATTTGAATCAATTGTTCAGATTGCATTCGCATTTGTTCCAGATATTCTGCATGGGCGATCGCTACACCAAACTGCAACCCAATCTGACTCAGAAAGTCAACTTCCCACTCTAGCCAAGTACGAGTACCAGAGTTTTGATAAGCCGCTAATAGACCCCATAAATTTTCCCCTGTAAATACAGGAACGATCATATAAGCTTTTGCTTCAAATCTTTCTAAAATTTCTAGGTGACAAGGAGCATGATTCGTTTTGTACAGATCGTTAACGACAAAGTTTTCTTGATGGCGATAACGTCCCCCTTCTGTCTCTTGAAGGTAGGTATCTTCCCAAATTGTTTTGATTCCTGGAGCTACTAGTTTCACCCAACCATGTCCTACAGATTCCGCCACAAATTCTCCACTCCAATCGGGGTTGAAGCGATAAAGGGCGACGCGATCGCATTTTAATAATTGGCGGACTTCCTGAGTGGTGGTTTGAAAGATTTTGTCAATGTTTGATGTCCGTAAAATCTTATCAACAACTTTTCCTAATGATTGTTTAGACTGGGTGTGTAATTGCAATTCTCGGTGAAATTCAAACGCTTGTAATCTGTAAGTTAATTCTGTGGCAACTTGCGATAATAAGGTAATTTCTACTTCTTGCCATTGCCTAGCATAAGCACAACTATTAACAGCCAGTATTCCCCATACTTTACCTGCAATAACAATGGGTAAACTTAAACTATCTTTAATTTGAAATTTATCTAATAGTTGTTTTTGATAGGGAGTAAGTTGTATTTGGTTAATATCCTCAATGGCTACAGGTTCTACGTAGTCGTAATTTGTATGTAAACCAAACATAATACCTGGGAGAATTTCACCCAAAGTTGGAGTCCAACCCAAGTTTCTCGATTCTGCTAAAACTGTGCCACTGTCAACAGAGTTAAATTGATAAATTAAGGCGCGATCGCAGATAATTTTTTCTCTCACTTTCCCCACAGTCACTTTTAAGACCGTATCTAAATCAGTTGCTTGACGCATATGATTGATAATATCTTGTAACTGCTGTCGCCAAGTTTTAAATTCCTGAGCGAGTGCATCTGATACTTCTTGCTTATAATTATCGTTTAAAGTAACATTATCTTTAGTTTTTTCTATTGGTTCTACTTTAGCAATTGAATGCTCATTATCATGGTTTTTATGATAGGTTATTGCCATTTGATCAACCTCAATTAATGATGAATTTAATAAATTAGTACTAACTAATTTATTGTAGTGATTACCAAAATTTCAATTAGTTATGATGAGTATATACGGGTGAATTAAGAATAATCTCAGCATCTAGATTAAAGATCATTTTCTCTTCATCGTTAATGAAGTATCCTTGTATAAAGGGTGATATTGATGGAGAGAATAATTCCACAGATGGTGCTTTCATTTGATGGATATCGAACAACTCAATATCCATCAATTGCCTAACTAGTAAACCTAAATACTTACCGTTTTCTTCTAGTACAATCGCCATCATTTTAGCAAGCATATTGGCTGTTTGTGACAATGGCGGATAACCAAGCATCTCATCGAGATCTACTAACCACAACATTTCATCACGCCAGTTATAAACACCCACAATATAACTAGGCATCTGAGGTACACCACATATATCGCCTAAAGATATTTGCAAAACTTCTGTGATATGTTCTAAAGAAATTACTGCTCTATCTCGAACTCCTAAGTTAAAACTTAGAAATTTTTCTTGATTTTCCAAAATTATTTTCCTTTGATTGTCAGAAATAATTATTTCACAAATTTTTTCAGCGTTAATACCAACTCTTCCTGGTTAATTGGTTTAGAGAGATACGCTTCTGCGCCTAGCATATTGCCCCAAATTTTATCTACATCGCTATTCTTAGTAGAACAAAAAACGACTGGAATCTTACTCGTATCAGGATTATTCTTCAGTTCTCTACAAATTTCAAACCCACTTTTACCGGGTAGAATCACATCCAAAAAAATTAAATCTGGTTTATTGTTGTCTATTTGTGTTTGAGCTTCTTCACTACTTGTTGCACTTATTACAGAACAACCCGCCTGTTGTAAATAACGGCTAAGAATTTCCATATCAGTTAAGCCATCTTCAATCACTAAAACAATAGCCATAGCAATTCCTTAATTATTTCTTATCAATTGATCGGCATAAATTCATTACTATTAAAGCCATATTAAAATAGCTTTTTAGTTTGTTATTATTTTGGTAGTTCAAGGGTAAATTTGGCTCAGAAAAAATACTTATTTTTAAGTTTCTTTATTTTCTTTTAAAAAGAGATTGTGAATAACTAAAGCTCAATTTAAAAATAATTTAGATACTATTTAGTTGCTATGCTATACCTTTAGGAGCAACATCTAAGCAGGTTTGACTGTGCATAGGAGATGGTATTTTAACTGATAAATATTTACGTAAAATACTCATTACCTTATCTGTATTCACCGGTTTAGTCAGAAAATCAGTCGAGCCAACAACTTTAGCTCGAACTCTATCTAACAATCCGTCATTACCTGTTAAGATAATCACAGGTGTATTAGTAAAAGTTGAAATGCGTCGCAACTGGGTGCAAATTTCATAACCACTAGCAACAGGCATAATCAAATCTAAAAAAACCAAGTCGGGTTTTTCTTGAATAAGAATTGGCAAAGCCTGTACTGCATCTTGAATTTTAATAAACCTCAATCCATGCGAGGTAATAATATCCTCCAGCATTTTACAAACTTGAGGACTGTCATCTACGCAAGCGATTAAGGGTGCATGAGCTTTTTTCGGCGGTGCAGAAATCGAGTTATTTGGAGATTGTGCTAAAACTAAGGGTAAATCTGGTACTTCCACTAACTCGATAATACCTTTAAGGACATAAGGAAGTAGAGAACGAGACACAGGTAAAACATTCTGTTTCATTTTGGCCGCTAACTCTCGCAGTGTCAGTCTGCCATTAATCAAAGTTACAAAGTTTTTGTATACTGGTGGACTTACTAGTTCTTGTAGCTGTTCTGGTCTTCTAATTACTGGTGCTAATTCAGGAAAAACATTTGCTAACCCGGCTTGTGTCCACAGATTCCATGAATCTTGCATTTGTTTCATGGACATATCTGCACTTGTGAAACTCATAGGTGCTTCTAAGATCACCTCTTGATTCCGTTCACATTTGACAGCAACAAACTTGGTCTGTTGGGCTAAATCAAATAAAAGTTCTGCTAAAGTGTTCTCGACAATAGCATTAATTTGTTCTCTTTGAATTTTTTGTTTTTTATACAAAATTTCTAAAAGCCGATAATCCCAGTAACCAATTGCTATATCTTGTTGGCGCAACTGTATTTTATCCACATTAATTTGTGGACAATATTGAGCCATAAATCTCCGCCATCGCCGAAAAGGATGTGTTCCTCCTGTCGCCCAGACTATCCGTCCTAAACGATAGTAGAAAGTCCATTGATGCCCCTTTGAACTACTAAGAATTAACTGTCCGTTATATTGCAGGTGTGTGCAAGTTTTAAATTCATCGAGAATTTTGTTAGATTCCATCTTTTCTGAGTGATTTATACTTGTTTTATATCCACAAGCCAGTTTTTTAAATACCCAAGTAAAAATGTTTGTTAAGCATTCTTAATGTTGGAAACGCTTATTATGCTCACTATGTTAATAGCAGCATTTTTATTGTTTATGTCTCAATATATAGCCTGACAATCTGAAGACCGAGAGAAATAATTAAGGTAATTGGAAATATATTATAGATAATGCTAATCGAGAATTTATTATGCCAAATCTTATTTTTAATTCTCAATCGTAAGTAAAATTACCAATTAATTTTCACTATTCAAATTAGGTGGCTACAAGTTAAGTTACACTCCTACATTAGAAAGCTTTTCTTTGATGTAACTATTTTAGAGATTGTTAATTTGATTTATATCCGTATAAATTCTGATTTTTATTAATAACAAAAACAGTACTAGTCAGCAATTTTTGTGTTTTTTATAAAACAATGAACAAAAGATTAAATTAAGTTACAAATGCTACATTAATTTATATTAATTAATGTTTTTATTTTTTTATATTCCACCAATAGACTGAGTTGTAAGTTCAGTGAAGTACTGATGGTGGCTGAGTTAACTATAAGAATTTAAACGAAAAATATGAAAGCGGCATTTTTCAGTCAGCAACTATCTTGAATGATTTGTGCAATCTTCCCTCGCTAAGATAGTTGTTGCACCCGATTTGCAAGTATATTTGTTGTACTAGCCCTAGCTAAATTGTATTTACATATGTTTTTTAATTCTATTGGAACAGGTGCAATTCTCTAATTACCTATTTCTCCGTGATGCCATTACCTGCCTCTTTGCTCCTAAGACAGAATTTGTCAAACTGGAAGGTTTGACATGAACTTTCTTATTGAATTGTTAAGTAAGATGTAGGTAATGGCTCTTTCTATTTAACAAGGTTATGCAACGAACTCGTTTTCTGAGGTGAACTGAGATTATGGTTCGTAACTTAACGCAGAAAACTGCTAACTAGCCATAACAATAAAAAAGTCAGTACCGTCGAAAACTGATTGCCCGTAAGATTAATGAATGGTATTTGTGACAAGAGCCCGCCAGCAATTAGCCCTCCAGCAATTAAGCCAAAAATCAGTCCTACTAGAGTAAATAAAACTGCTCGTCCGAATCTACCTTCTTTCCGATTGAGAAAGAAAACACTAACTCCTATCCCAATCACTAACGCTAACTGCAAAACTTGATCGCCTGTAAAAATGCTGATGGCACTCAAACCCACATACCAAGCACCGGGTAAAAGCACATCTGCCATTGTGGGCTGATCTAGGAAATTTTGCAGCCATGCAGGTGATTGCTCACGAGAAGTTGAACTTTCTTTGGGAGGTGATTGTATCCTAAGTTCTGGGAAACGGATACGTTCTGGTACTTTGATTTTTCCTTCCTGGCGCATCCGTAAGCGATCCATTAAAATCGCGTCGTAAGCTGCCTCAACGATTTCCACGCTCTTAGCATCGCCACTACATTGCTCCATTAGGCGATTGCGAGCGTCCTGGATCTCGTCAAAGCTAGCATCTTCTGATACCCCAAGTTTTTCGTAGGGATTTTGATCGCGCATGGGAGTTTATACTTCAGCCTTTATCAGTGGCAATTTTTTGTTAGAGAATAACAATTGTAGATTTTAATTTGATCGAAGACAAATGTATCGACCGAATTTTATGCTCTACCAGGATAGTAGCACGCGTTAGCCAGGTTGACCCAGGAATTTCAACTACAGCCACTTTAACATATTGTTATAACTCCGTGTATACCCTCATGCCGTTGCTAAATTCTAGCTTTAACCTAGAATTTGAACTGGGAATACCCAATAATACTATTTTTTATGATTCAGACTTGTTACTATGCCTTCATTTGAGGACATTGCAATGATTTAGCTTTAATCTCAGTAGTGGTGTCCATCCACATAAAGATTTAAAATTGGAGAGTTTTAAATCACCACTCAATTACTATAGGGAATTCTCCTGGCTCAATAAATTATCAGTGGCTCATGACCTAGTATTAGATAGCTGGACACATTAAGTTTCTCATGACAGTATCTTACTTAAACTGTAATAATAGTTATCAAAATTCTCCTAGTGTGTTTATCCAGCGTTGTGACTCCACTCTCATTTGGATAATCAGGAAATAGATTTCTGAGGCTTGTAGCTCCTTAAATAATCCCTAAGTGGAAACTGCGTTTTACGCAATACTGCTGTTAATCTTAAATAAATTTATTTTTGTGTAAAGAGATGGTCATGGCTCCTGCCAAGATTCTTGTAGTTGATGACGACCCGGCGGTTCGGAATTTAATCCAACGCTTTTTGTTAAAGCAAAGCTATCAGGTAGAAGCTGCTGAGGACGGTAAGACCGCTTTGTCCTTATTTGAGCAATTTAACCCAGATTTGGTCATTCTTGATGTCAATTTGCCAGACGTAATTGGCTTCAACCTCTGTCAAGAGATGCAAAGTCGTAATGGCGTTTTTGTTCTCATGCTGACTAGTCGTGCAGATGAGGCTGACAAGATTCGTGGCTTTGCGAAAGGTGCTGATGACTATCTCACAAAGCCATTTGGTTTGGGAGAACTTGAAGTCAGAGTGGCAGCGATTTTGAGACGACAGAGGGTAGTGACTACCGCCGAACAAAAACGCTTGCAATTTGAGAAATTAATGATTGATCCGGTGCGGCGAGAGGTAACACTTAATAGCCAACCTGTTCCATTAACGGCTTTAGAATTTGATTTGTTACATTTTTTAGCTAGTCATCCTGGTCGAGTTTGGCGACGAGCAGAACTGATTCAAGAAGTTTGGGATTATGAGTATGTTGGGGATCAGCGAGTTGTAGACGTACATATCGGTCAAATTCGCAAAAAAATTGAGGTTGATGCGAGTCAACCAGCGTTGATTCAGACTGTGCGTGGGGTTGGTTATAAATTTGAATGTCCAACTCATTCCCCGTTAGAAACAAATTCTTGATTGCTTTTAAATACTCACAATTTATCTATTAAGTTTGGGCATGTTACACCATGCCCAAATTTTTATTTCATCAAAAAACTGTTGAGCCTACGATTTTTACAATCGCGATCGCTAAGAGACTACCACAACAATCTTTATTAATTTTGAATTCTTTAACTTGCTTTCCTTCTCTTTCAGAGACGCTAACGTCTAGCTTGTTTCTCTGGCCAAGAGAGTACGGAAGCGTAAGCTTACCCGTAGGTGATTTTGAATAATTGAGTACCGTCCGTACCAGCACAGAGGGGTGTCTGGTACATCAAGACAAGTCGGTACGAAACATTGCTAATTAGCAATGATGAAACAAAGTCTCTAAATAAACGCGGGCAGCACGGCGATCGCTATCGCCATTTTGCAGTAAAAACAGTGATAGTGCTGCTGTCAGTACTCGATTTTGATCCCAGTCGGGATGGGCTTCTAAGTAAGTTTTTAGTGATTCATGAAGAGTTTCGGGGATTTCCGTAAAAATACTAACTGTTGCGTTCATGATATTTTCCTTCCGTGAGTTCAGTTAAAAGGAACTATTGCTTGGAGTGAGGCAGTTTTAGGCAACATCTACACTGACCTCTGAGGTAAGTGTAGATGTCAACGGTTGCACAAACTATAAAACCCGGCCGCATCATTGTGCGGCAAGAGGGGGTGGGTTTGTCAATGCTGCGAAATGTTAAAAACGGTTGTATCAAAAACAAATGCAAACGTAATAATGAGTGTTTCAGATATATTTTCGTTACATTACTTAATAAGAACTCAGTCCTTTAAGTTTATCCACACTGTGAATCAAAAATCCCCAGTAAGCTTGCAAGTGCCTATACCCTCGTAGAGCGTCTGTGGAAAACTGCTAAAATCCCTGTGGAAACTCTGTGGAATCGGTGAGGAAAATTTCACCCAATGATAAGAATTACAAAAACATGATCTTTTACTGACATTTCAGCCCATGAAAATCGTGTTGCACTCCCAGTTATCATCATTGTTACCCTTGATACATCCTCAAGTTAAGATTTTGGCGATCGCCAGATTACTCTCAGAAGTAGGTACAGGGTTTACTCTGATTTACGCGCCTATCTT
This sequence comes from Trichormus sp. M33_DOE_039, assembly GCA_015296085.1. Lineage (GTDB taxonomy): Bacteria > Cyanobacteriota > Cyanobacteriia > Cyanobacteriales > Nostocaceae > Trichormus. The sequence continues at coordinate 13,817 of DVDT01000051.1, forward strand.
TTTTGTCAATCAAGTGGGTTTATCTACTACAACTGTTGGTTTTGGTTTGGCTAGTGCCTCTTTTTCTGGCTTTTTTGGTAGGATTCTGGGCGGTATTTTGACAGATTCACCAAGGTGGGGTCGTCGGCATACTTTATTGCTAGCAACTGCAATTTCTGCTGTTGGGTCACTAGTTTTAGCGACAACCAATAGTTTTGTCACTCTGGTAATTGGTAATTTAATTTATGGATTGGGAATCGGTCTGTACTGGCCAGCAACAGAAGCAGTTGTGGCTGATAGCAGCGAAATAGATAATCGCCGTGAAGCTTTTGCTGTGACTCGATTAGCAGATCATCTTGGACTGGCGATAGGACTAATATTGGCGGGATTAGTAGTAACCAGCATTCAAAGTTACCGTTGGCTGTTTGTTGTCGATGCTATCTCGTTTGTAGTGTTTTTTGTGGTTGTCTACGTGGCGATGAAGACACCGGATCAACTCCAGAACCAGCAATCACAACAGCCGCAAAACTTAACAGCTTGGATGGTAGCATTGAGCGATCGCCGTTTCCTGATTTATATGGCGGCAAATATCCTTTTCACGATTTATATTTCTCAAATCCATAGTACTCTCCCCCTGTACTTGAAAAACTTCATTTCTGTGGGCGAGACTACTCAAGGATTTACTGAAACTACTATCAGTACTTTATTTTCTTGGCATCTGATACTAGTGATTATCTGTCAGCTACCCATTACCAACATCTTAAAACGCTACTCCCACCCGCACGCACTGACGGTTTCTGCTGTATTGTGGGCTATTGGTTTTAGCCTGATCTGGGTGACAGATAATTTCCCATCCCATCAATTAATTTGGGTGACGTTGGCATTAGCTGTGTTGGCGATGGCATCCGTTGCTTATACACCCTCTGCTGCCTCTGTCGTTACCGAATTAGCCCCTGAATCCCATCGGGGGATATATTTTTCTCTGAACTCCCTGTGTTGGGCTTTAGGCGCGTTTATTGGTTCACCCTTAGGAGGTTGGGCTTTAGAGCAATCACCATTGATTACTCATAACTTCTGGTTGGGTTTTGTCTTGAGTGTAGCGATCGCTATCACAATTTTGCAGTATTTAAATGGGGTTTTAGTCAATAGTCAATAGTCATTACTAGTTAGTCATGGGGCATGTATTCTTTTCACTTCTCCTACTTCCCCTACTTCTCCTGCTCCCACTCCCTACTCCTAACGCCGCCGTTCTTGTAGCTTGCGATAAACAGCCTTTAAATCCACCTGATGGTGAGCTAAGGCGACTAGTGTATGGTATAACAAGTCTGCAACTTCACCAGCGATCGCATCTGGTTCATCATCCTTAAATGCCATCACTACTTCAGCTGATTCTTCCCCAATTTTCTTTAAAATCTTGTTATCGCCGCCAGCGAATAACTTACAGGTATAGGAACTTTCGTTAGGATGATCGCGGCGATCGCATATTACCTGAAACACTTGTGATAATGTATCTCCAGGTGGCGCAGTGATTTTTCCTTCCACTTGATGAAAACAACTGCGCTCACCTGTATGGCAAGCAATATCTCCTACTTGCTCTACACCAATAAGTAAAGCGTCACTATCGCAGTCATAACGAATACTTTGTACCTTTTGGATATGCCCAGAAGTCGCCCCTTTATGCCAAAATTCTTGACGGGATCGACTCCAAAACCAAGTCTCTTTTGTATCTAAAGTCTTTTGTAATGATTCTCGATTCATCCACGCCATCATTAACACTGTGCCATCCAGGTAATCTTGGACGATAGCTGGAACTAAACCCCGTTCATCGTAGCGGATTTTCTCTACGGGTATGGCATTGTGTAATGAGTAAGGATCAGTGGAAAACATACCAGCTAATTTGCTCTAGTAAAACTAATGAGGTCTGGTTTCACGATACCATTATCAATAGTGCAACTGGCATGATTTTTCCACACAGTATATTGATCATCTTTGTAGAACAACATTTCTTTCCATTGCCGACTGCATTCTCACAGCACTTAATGCTACATGGTGAGCCTTAGAAACTTCACCATACCAATGCAGAGCTGAGTTAAAAGCGGCACGGTAAAGGTCTTGGTATGCCTCTGATAGTTCGGTACGTATTTCTAAAGGCAAGTCTTGGTTGGACTTGTATAACATATCGTTATTTTTTTGGTTCTATTAATTTTATACGATAGAAGTTCTAGACAAAATTTAACCCTATCCTAAGATAGAGCTTTTTTTGAATGCCCACTGTTAGGAGAGAACCTTGGTAAACACCACAATTAAAACCACAAAATCACAAGAAATTTTTGCTGCTGCCCAAAATCTCATGCCAGGCGGTGTTAGCTCCCCAGTTCGTGCGTTTAAGTCTGTAGGCGGACAACCCATCGTTTTTGATCATGTAAAGGGTGCGTATATCTGGGATGTAGATGGCAACCAATACATCGACTATGTAGGCACTTGGGGGCCAGCTATTTGTGGCCATGCTCATCCAGAAGTGATCAGCGCACTCCATGAAGCTTTGGAAAAAGGTACTAGCTTCGGTGCGCCTTCATCACTAGAAAATGTCTTGGCAGAAATGGTCATTGCTGCTGTCCCTAGCATTGAAATGGTAAGATTCGTCAACTCAGGTACAGAAGCTTGTATGGCTGTTTTACGGCTAATGCGCGCTTTTACTAACCGGGAGAAAATCATCAAGTTTGAAGGCTGCTACCACGGACACGCTGATATGTTCTTGGTCAAAGCTGGCTCAGGTGTAGCTACTCTAGGTTTACCCGATTCCCCTGGTGTACCTAAATCAGCAACTAGCAGCACTCTTACCGCTCCTTACAACGATCTAGAAGCCGTTAAAGCTTTATTTGAAGAAAACCGCGATCAAATTGCTGGTGTAATTCTAGAACCAGTTGTAGGTAACGCCGGATTTATTACCCCCGATGCTGGCTTTTTAGAAGGTTTACGGGAACTAACTCATGAGCATGGCGCGCTACTCGTGTTTGATGAAGTGATGACTGGTTTCCGGATCGCCTATGGTGGCGCGCAGGAAAAATTTGGCATCACACCTGATTTAACCACTATGGGTAAAGTCATCGGTGGTGGGTTGCCTGTGGGTGCTTACGGTGGTCGCCGCGATATTATGTCCATGATTGCCCCAGCTGGCCCTGTATATCAAGCCGGCACTCTTTCGGGAAATCCCCTCGCCATGACTGCGGGGATTAAAACTTTGGAGTTGTTGCAAAAGCCTGGTACTTACGAATATCTAGAGCGCATTACTAAAAAGTTAGCAGATGGTTTGCTCAAAGCAACTCAAGAAACTGGTCATGCAGCTTGCGGTGGTCACATCAGTGCGATGTTTGGCTTATTTTTTACCTCTGGCCCTGTGCATAACTATGAAGATGCTAAAAAGTCGGATACAGCTAAATTTGGCCGTTTCCATCGTGGGATGTTAGAGCGTGGTGTTTATTTAGCACCCTCTCAGTTTGAAGCTGGTTTTACTTCTTTAGCTCACACTGAGGAGGATATTGACCAAACAATCGCGATCGCACGGGATGTATTATCTAGCTTGTAAGGTTTCTTCAGCATACACATTTTCTTAATGTGTGCCTTGATGTAACGGATAAGTAATCTGTAAATGCCATAGATCACTTATCCGTTACATAATTATGCAAAACAATGTATTGTTCATTGCTGATCTCTACGTCATGTTTTTAGGATGTTAAATATAGATTTAACGTGCCGCTTTTATTTAGTTTCTGTATAAATCCTAGATAACTTAATTTAGTGATTATGGTTTGGGTGTAGGCACAAACTTGTGCATTGTCAGCATATTGATATTTGCGCCGCAACTCAACATCACTAATCAAAATTGCCCTTCTACTCAAAACTCAGCAATTATCAACAACCACAGGTAATTGAATAAATCTTAGTTCAGAAATCTTGATTGCGTATTATCACTTAACCAATGTCTTCTATTTAAAATAAAAAAAATTAAATACACCCGCACTTACGTATAAAGAAAGCGATCGCACTCCTTGATTTATAAACAAAAGAGTGACTCGACACTATTTATCAGCTTAGGTATAATAAGTTGTTTGACATGATAATTGCTTTACAAGAAACAGATTCAACTTTAGCAACTCTTCAAAGGATTTACCGCAAAACTTACCTAGCAAGAGTTGATTTTGGATCTCAATAATGGAAACAGAGTCTAACACTCACCGTTACTATTCGTGCAGCGAGTTCACAGTGCATGAGCTATTGCATAAATCCAACCTGTCCTAATCCAGAGAATGTAGCATATAGCCAAAGGTGTGAAGCTTGTGGCTCACAATTAATGTTGCGCGATCGCTATCGAGTGTTGAAGCCATTAGGTCAGGGTGGCTTTGGCGCAACTTTTTTAGCCCGTGATGAAATTTTGCCAGGAGAACCAAGTTGTGTCATCAAGCAGCTGCGTCCTTCAGGAACAGCACCACAGGTTTTGCAGATGGCGCGAGAACTGTTTGCGCGAGAAGCCAATACCCTCGGCAAAATTGGTAATCATCCCCAAATACCACGATTACTGGACTATTTTGAAGTGCAAGAACATTTTTACTTAGTTCAGGAATATATTAGTGGTTCTACTCTCCAACAAGAGGTGAAACTGAATGGCACTTTTAGCGAAGCTGGTGTCAAGCAATTTTTAAGCGAAATTCTCCCACTATTGCAGTATATCCACGATCAGAAGGTAATTCACCGTGATATCAAACCAGCCAACTTAATTCGCCGTTCTCAAGATTCTAGAATGGTACTTATTGACTTTGGTGCGGTCAAAAACCAAGTTACGCAAGCCACAACTAACCAATCAGGACATACAGCCCTAACTGCATATGCAATTGGTACTCCTGGTTTTGCACCTCCTGAACAAATGGCGATGCGTCCAGTTTATGCCAGCGATATTTATGCACTGGGAGTCACTTGTGTTTATCTGCTCACTGGTAAAACACCCAAAGACCTGGACTATAATCCCAGCACAGGCGAGGTTATGTGGGAGCATTTAGTGCAAGTCAGTGACCATCTGATCCTTGTGCTGCGAAAAATGTTAGAAGTATCTGTTCGTAGTCGCTACCATTCCGCTACAGAAGTTCTCAAAGCATTAGAAATAGAACCGTATTTAGAAAGCTTGGCTAGCGGACTACTAGTCAAATCAGATTCTCATCAAAAAGAACCAACACAAAACCGCTCAGATGATTCTGCGGTTTTGTGTAGTAATCCTTCTGCTGCGGCTACTGGTTTAGGAGTAGCGCAGGTGGCAGCTGCAATTCGAGCTAGGCGAGCCAAAATCGCGGATGGAACTCGATTAGATGCTGGAGGAACACGACAAGGAGTTCCAGGTGCTAAACCAACAACTCCAGCTAACAGTAATAGTAATGGTTCACAAAATCTAAAATCTAAAGTGGGGCGTAGACTCGATACCCAAAGTTTACTCACAGCCTATGTGAAGGGAAGACGAGATTTTGCTCTACATAATCTCAACTTACTCAATCTCCAAGGTGCAGACTTATCATGTACTAATTTTCATTCTTGTCAATTACAAAATACTAATCTTCAAGGAGCTAATCTACAAAATAGCGATTTTGGTAGAGCTAGTTTAACTCGTGCTAATTTGAAGGATGCGAATCTCAATAAAGCTTACTTCAATCACGCTGATTTAGAAGGAGCAGACCTACGGGGTGCAGACTTAACTAATGCTTATCTCAGTAATGCTAACCTCCGGGGTACAAATTTGTGTGGTGCTAATTTGACTGGAGCAAAAATTTCTGATGAACAGTTAGCATTAGCTAAGACCAATTGGATGACGATAAGACCCAATGGTAAAAGAGGTTTATTGTAGTTTTCAAAAGATCGCGAACAGTAAATAGGGTATGGAAAAATTTTTGTTCCAGGTATTTTATTATAGAGGGTTCACAAACCAAATTAACTTCAAAGAGCAATAATATAAACATTATTAACTAGAATTTTATATAAAAAATCCCTCATTATTGGTTTTTAAAAAGAAAGAATTGATGTCAAATATTGGATGTTTTGAAATTCTTTTAAAAAAATCTACGCTATAATTATGTAAAATTAATCCATCATAATCTTAAGCATAATATTAAGTTTAAGATACTCTATTAGTCTCCATAATTATGAATACAAACTTGAAAAAACATGAGCTAGAAAAACGTTTAAGTTTATATCATGTATTTCTGTCCTTATATGAAAGACATGGTGATCTCCTGGATAGTATTTTTCAGTTAGAAAATCTCTATCAGCCATCATTTACAGGAGTAAACTTGCGTTATGTCCAGGGTGTTGTAGATGCTTCATCTGTCTATGTGATTACTAACTTATGTGACAATCAAACGCAAACTCTCCAACAGCCCCAACATATTTGGACAATAGGACGCGATTGCAGCAACGGAATATGGACTGATGATCGACATTTATCTCGTTGCCATGCAGCGATTCAGTATATTGAAAATCAAGGTTTTTATTTAGTTGACTTTCAAAGTACTAATGGTTCTTTTGTGAATGGAGAATCTATTTATCAACCCACTAAACTCAAAGATGGCGATCGCATCCGTTTAGGAAGTTTGATGTTTGATTTTTTCTTAAACAATCAATGTCGTTTTTTACCAGCGTTACCAGTAGATTTACTAGCCCAACTAATTCCCATACCAATAGATGTTCAACAGCAAGGATTAAGTAAGCATACTGCAGCTAATCAAGAGCAAGATGAAGTAGCGAATCTGGATGAGACTGTACAAATTTCTTTAGATTGCGCTTGGGGTAGGTTAGAGTATGGGCGCGATGGTTTACAGCAGCAACAAAAATCTGACATTTTAGATAGATTTTTCCAGCAGTCCGCAGATTCTAACTGTCGTTGGGAATAATCTCATCTGAATCAGGCGTTGATTTCATTAATTATTAAAACCAAAAAGATTACTCTCAATAGGAGTAATCTTTTTAATTAATACTGCTGTAATTTTAGATTAATAGAGATGGTGCATGGGCATGACTTCATATATTGTTAATTCTGTCCTTTATTGATTGCACCATCCCACAAACAAAATTTTACTCTTCTTCTAGATCACCATCTTCTTCGTCTTCTTCACTAACTTTAGATACAGAGTTAGCTGACACAACAGCACCCTTATCTAATTTTTCTCGCACTAGTTTTTTAATTTGTTCTGTAAATTCTGGCTTTTCCTCTAGATACTTGATAGCGTTATCGCGACCTTGAGAGATATTATCGCCGTTATAACTGTACCAAGCTCCTTTACGCACCAGAATACCAGTCTCTTCTGCTAAATCTACCAGACAACCAATAGTAGAAACTCCCTTACCAAAAATAATGTCAAATTCCGCTACTCTAAAAGGCGGCGCAACTTTATTTTTCGCAACTTTAACTTTTACACGGTTGCCAAATTCATCTGTACCTTTTTTCAAGGTTTGAATACGACGAATATCTAGGCGGACAGAAGCATAAAACTTTAGCGCATTACCACCTGTAGTAGTTTCAGGACTACCATAGGTAACACCAATTTTTTGCCGTAACTGGTTAATAAAGATGACGGTACAACCAGATTTGCCGATGTTACCAGTAATTTTACGTAGAGCTTGACTCATTAATCTGGCTTGCAAACCAACATGAGCATCACCCATATCGCCTTCAATTTCAGCACGGGGAACTAACGCCGCAACTGAGTCAATAACTACGATGTCAACTGCTGCGGAGCGTACTAGTTGGTCAACAATTTCCAATGCTGCTTCACCGGTGTCTGGTTGGGAAACTAGGAGATTATCAATATCTACACCTAAAGCCCCTGCATAGGTGGGGTCAAGAGCGTGTTCAGCGTCCACAAAAGCAGCAATGCCGCCTTCTCTTTGCACTTCTGCGATCGCGTGCAGTGCGACAGTCGTCTTACCGGAACTTTCAGGCCCGTAAATCTCAATCACCCGCCCCTTGGGTAAACCGCCACCCAACGCCAAATCCAAAGTCAACGCACCTGTGGAGATTGTTTCTACCCGCATCCGGGTAGCATCTCCTAGGCGCATGATTGCTCCTTTACCGAAGCTGCGCTCAATTTGGTTGAGTACCATATTGAGTGCTTTTTGCTTGCCGGAAGTATCGGTATTGATAGCCATTCGTGCCTCTATTAAGTATATGGATTTAAGATGTGTGGGGTTGAGAGTTTTAGTAGAACAGATATACTATTTTAGCCGGAAATTTCTGGAATAGGACTTCTCAAATTAAAAAGTAACTCTGACAATATCGTAACGCGATCGCCACTACGTGTAACTAGTACAAAGTGAACTACCCATATTAACCCGAAGAGCTTACAATGTGGGCTGGTTTAGCAGTGCATTTGCACTATTGCTTGGTTCTATTTTCAGAATGGCTTGACTAACAAAGTACCATTAACTACTCTTATACCCTGCGAGCGTTCCCTGAATCCCATATAGCTAATCAAACATATTCTGCCTTCGCCTAGTCTCAAAAGTTGATACATGAATCGCATCTCTAGAAAGTACTAACTAAGGATGAATAATTGTTGGCATTTGGTGTAATTGTGTTTGATAAACCTTGACTAATCTATCGATACCTTTAAAGCGATAATCTCCCATTTCTTGGAAGTCGTCAGGTTTTGAAATTAATTCATAAGTGGCTTCACTGATAACACATTCACTAGGAGGACAAACACCTTCCATCCTCGCAGCTAAATTAATAGTCGCACCCAGTGCTGTATATTCCACCCGTTGGGAACTCCCCACATCCCCAACAACTGCTTTACCACTATTAATCGCAATGCGTAATTGTAAAGGTTCGTGCCAGAAACCATTGGCATTGAGATGTTCTAAGCGAGTTAACATCCCTTTGGCTGCGGCTGTGGCACGATTCGCGTGGTCAGCTTGCGGTTCGGGTGCGCCAAAAAACGCCATGATACAATCACCGATATATTTATCTAAAGTACCGCCACAAGCAAACACTTCCTGTAGCATTTCTTCAAATAACTTATTCAATAATTGTGCGATCGCAGTTGGTGTTAACCTTTCAGAAATAGCCGTAAAACCAACTAAATCTGCAAATAAAATACTAATTTCACTTTCTGCCGGTAGTAAACGTCCATCCGGTAAACCACCTACTGCAATCAACTGCTGCACAACTGCCGGTGAATGATAACGTTCTAAGCGATGACGAATTACTTCTTCTGTTTTCAGCTTTTCTGCGAGCAACCAACGCTGTACACTTGATGCTACCAGATTAGCCAACGCCGAAAAAAAGCTAAGTTCTTCTTCTCCATCCTGTTCCCAATGATAAGAAGACAGATGAGCATCAGCATAAAGTACGCCCACTACTTTATTTTCATCCCATAAAGGTACAGCCATAGCACTACGAATACCTTTGAGTAAAATGCTATGTTCACCAGAAAATCTTTCATCTTTATGGGTATCAGCAGTTTGAATTACCACTTTTTCTTCAAAAACTTTTTGACAAATACTGCGACTAATCCAACTAGCATCTGCTAAGAGATATTTCTGGTTAGTTTTATCTCTAGTACCAGCATTAACTAACTCTAAATGTCCACCACCTTTAACATCAATTAATAAAGCCAACCGATCAATACTACTTAGATAGCGAAATACTACTTGTTGGACTTGTGAGAAAATTTCTTCTATAGATGCGGCAGCACAGAGATTTTTAGCTATATCTACTAAGTCTTTAAGACGAGCAATGGTTTTATTTTTGTCGCCAATATCACCATCATTACTATTAGCTTCTATCCACTGTTGTTTTAGTTGTTTAGCATTACGGAAAATTGTTCTTTGCTCGGAATTTTCGGAAATAGTTATCTGTTTAGTTGGTGGCGGTGGTGGTGGAAGAGGATTTTGAAACAATACCACCAAACTCACATTACCTAACCAAATTACATCACCGTGATGTAACTGTTGGGCTATGCCGACGGCGGTTTGATTAACCTGTGTGCCGTTTTTACTCCCCAGATCCTCAACTACCCATGTACCATCAGGCTGCTTGACAAGTTGGGCATGCTTGCGGGAAACCCCCCCAGCAGGTAGATATAAGTTACATTCCGGCAAACGACCGATTGTGAATACATCTCGATTCACAGCAACAGTTGTTTCCGTCTCTCCCTGTTGTAAGCGTAAAGTCAGTTCAGTCATGAGTTTGATGTATCTATTTTGGGGGCTGGGAGCGCAAACCTATCTGGTTTGTAGGATATTTATGAACCCTTTACCATTTCTTTATGGCATTGTTCACAGCGATCGACAACTATTAGTATTAAAAATTACATAATTAAGTACATTTGTAACTGCGTACATATATACACCCCAACTTCCGTAAATGGCTGTCTAGGCTGTGGAGATAAATATATCTTGATATATCTTGATGATGCGCTTCCCAGCCATGAAATCACTGAAAGAACACCTGCAATTTTGGCAACGTGTACCAGGAATTCCGCGAAAAACTCCTGAAAAATTGAAACAGCAATATATACTTTCCCCGTTAGAACTACAAGTAGTAGAGGAAACTAACAAGGTACGCACCAATCCCCAAGCTTACCTGCCGATTTTGGCCAAATATCGTCGCCAGTTTCAGGGGAATAAAGTAAAGTTAGCTGATCATGTTTATTTGCAAACCCAAGAAGGGGTCAATGCAGTGGATGAAGCGATCGCTTTCCTCAAGTCTGCACATCCAGTAGGATCATTGGCAATATCTCAAGGTTTATCTTTGGCCGCTAGGGATCACGTCAAAGATCAAGGAACAAAAGGTGTTGTCGGTCATCATGGTAGCGATGGTAGCGATCCCTTCATTCGTATGAGTCGCTATGGTAATTGGCAAGTGACCGCAGCGGAAAACATTAGTTATGGTTCTCACACTGCCCAAGATATTGTGATGCAATTAATTATTGATGATGGTGTGCGATCGCGTGGCCATCGTACCAATATTTTTAACCCAGCTTTTCAAGTCGCAGGGGTAGCTTTTGGCATTCATGCCACCTACAGGCAAATGTGTGTGATTACCTACGCAGGGGGATACACATCAAAGTAAGGCAAAAGTAAAAAGTAAAAAGTAAAAATTCAAAAGAAAGAAGAATTAAATATATTTAAAGTATAGCAAATCGCCTGATAGGTGAGGACATCAAGCAATCATAAAATTGTTACACTAGGAAGCTTGCAAGTCTCTCACCTGTTACCTGCTAATGCTATGGCTGTAAACCTCAAAGTTGATATTCAAGGTCAAGGATTCCCAATTTTGTGTCTACATGGGCATCCTGGCCGTGGTCATAGTCTTTCTGTGTTTACCAATCATTTATCAAAACGCTATCAAACTTTTGCACCAGATTTGCGGGGATATGGCAAAAGTCGCTTTCGTGGCAATTTTGCCATGACGGATCATTTAACGGACTTAGAAGCCCTCATTGACTGTTTCCAGTTGGAAAAATGTCTGGTGTTGGGATGGTCTTTGGGTGGGATTTTGGCTATGGAGTTGGCTTTGCGCCTACCACGACGTGTCACAGGATTAATTTTAATTGCCACAGCGGCTAGACCCCGCGGCAATCATCCGCCAATTTCATGGCAAGACAATCTTTACACAGGTATTGCTGCGCTACTCAACTATATTAAACCTGGTTGGCAGTGGAATATTGAGACTTTTGGTAAGCGATCGCTATTTCGTTACCTGATTCAGCAACATACACACACCGCATATAATTACATTGCTCAAGCAGCTGTACCAGCTTATTTACAAACCTCTTCAGCTGCTACTCACGCCCTTTACAGTGCCATAAGTTTGGGATATAACCGACTGGAAGACCTGAAGCAAATTCATTGTCCTAGTCTGGTAATTGCCGCCTCTCAAGACCGCCACATTACAGCTGAGTCCAGTTTAGAAACAGCTCAACACCTCAAACATAGCTACTGGCAATGTTACGATAACACTGCTCACCTTTTCCCCTGGGAAATACCCCAGCAGTTACTCAGTGATATTGACTGCTGGATAGAAAATCATCCCCAAGTAGTTAGCCAATAGTTTACAGTCCACAGCAATAGTTATTGGCTGCTGACTGCTGACTGTTGTCTATAGTTGTCTTCTGTCGCCTTGCGTCAGAAATGTACTATCTCACTATTGACCATTGCCTAAATTAAATCTGACCGCTAAAGGCAGGCGTTACTTTGCGGTCAATCCGTTCCCCCAGGTCATCAGCAATGGTCAAATTATCGGGTTTACATTGCTTAACGTTTACCGCTATCCCTTGTGCGCCTTCTGTTTCTAAGTCTTCTACATAGCCCTTCGTTGCTACTTTGGCATCAGTGGAACTGAGAAAAGGCCCGAAGTAGTAGGTGCAACGGGGATTTTGAGTTTCGATTTCTACCCACCAAGCCAAGCCCAGCGAGTTGTACGTGTTAATTACAGTTTCCTTCAGGTTATGCCAAATTGTTGTCATGGTTGCCGCCAATTTATCAAAGTGGTACTGAATGCTAAACGTCTGATATGTTTATATGTCCTATTTACATTTCTTTATACTCTTTTACTCATAATTTTTAAAGAGGTTTTGGTAATTTATCTAGGTATAAAGTGTTAACAGCACGTTGGCGGAAAATCTCGTACAGTGCCATACCTGAGGCTACAGAAGCATTTAGGCTGGGGGTTTTACCCAACAGGGGAATTGATACCAACACATCACAAGATCTTTGTGTCAACATACTCAGACCTTCGCCTTCCGAACCGATGACTAAAACGATGGGGCCACGAAAGCTGACAGTGTGGAGCGGTTCGCTAGCATCTGCCGCAGTGCCGTAAATCCAAAAACCAGCCTCTTTCAATTCTTCTAAGGCTCGGCTGAGGTTGACTACTCTGGCTACAGGAAAGTTTTCTAAAGCTCCTGCGGCGACTTTAACAACAGTAGAGGTAATCCCCGAAGCTCTTCTTTGGGGGATAATCATACCTTGCGCGCCTACAGCCTCGGCAGTACGAATAATTGCACCCAAGTTATGGGGATCTGTGATCCCGTCAGCTACTACAATGACGGGATCTGTGACTGACTTAGCTTGCCCTATCAGTTCGTGTAATTCGATGTATGAATAGGGCGCGATTTGTGCGGCTATCCCTTGGTGGTTAGCTTGGTCTGTGATTTGATCTAGACGTTTGGGATCTACTTCGTCAATAACTGTACCGTTTTCTTTGGCTTGGAGAATTAGATGATGAAATCGGGGATCGTAACGCAGACGAGATGTTACCCAAATGCGGTTGAGTTCACGCTGATTTTCTAAAGCAGTCAAGACTGGATGGCGACCATAGATCATGTCGCTATCTTCTGTTGGTTTGACAGAGACAGACGGAGGAGTAAATTGACGGCGTGGATGTGCATGATTCTCGCCTTTTCTGGGATGGCGGGGTGAATTAGTCACTACACGCTTACCCTTAAGTTTCAGGACTGGCCCACGATTAGGTTCGTTAGCGGTCTTGATTTTTTTAGGTTTATTGTTCATAGGAGGTTGGGTTATGACGCATGAATAAGCATACCGATTCCCGACTTGACTGAACCATTACGTACTGATTTTCCGATCATGGAGATTAAACTGGTTATTTATTTCTCTGGATGGATTTTTTGCAATAGTTCGGTTAAGCGTGGCAAATCGGTGAGATATAGGTAGCCAATTAATGTTTCTAGACTGGTTGCCTGTTGATATATTTCGGGGTTAACTCGTTTAGGTCGTCCTGTGGCGGCGTTACGGCCTCGCCGGACAATGTCTAATTCAGTTGTTGTCAAGTAAGGAGTTAGCGATCGCAAATGTAGCGCCTGTGCTTCTGCTCTTACCTGTTCTACTACCAATCTATGATAAGCTTCTGGCCGTTGTAGTGGTAGCAGGTAATACATTCTAGCATAAAGCTCGTAGATTGCATCCCCCAAATATGCTAAAGCTGCGGGGGAGATTTGCCGTACTTGCCCCTGAGAAATCTGTTGAGTGAATTGTGCTGTATGCGCTAAGAGTGATTGATGCCAAGATGTATCCATCTGGGGATCTTCATCTTTGCCATCTAATAACTCTTCCTCCTTAGACTCCACAAATTAACTATTCCTTAACAGGTTACATTTATCAGTATGTGTCTTGTGAAAATTCCAAAATTGCTTTTATTCTCTCATAAATATGCTGTATCTATAGACTCAGCATATTTAACACTATCAGAATTATTTGATAATTTTATCTTTTCGCTGGCTATTTTTCTTTAATAGGGCATTGAAGAAAATATATCTTGGCTGATTTCCAGTAAAAATCTCTACTCGGACATCTTCCGAGTGATAAATTCGCCATCTAAAAGAATTTTTATAAGAATGCGGTAAATCTAAATTTTCTTGTTTCTTATATATTCCCTATTCCCTGTTTTTTGCTCCCTGTTACTTGTTACGGTGGCTTTTCCCTCTCCCAGCGGGAGAGGTGATGGCCAGCCTGTCTGTGAAATTAAGCTATCCCATACGTACATTGTTCGGAATAGCTTAATTAATTATTCGGCCAAGCGATCAAGACTGCTTGATGTTGTCTAGAGCTGCTTCAACAGAGGTTTGCAGCGAGAGAAACTTCTCTAAGCGCACAAGCTTGACCGTTTGAGTTACACGGGCGTTGGTGACGATTTGCAAAGTCCCTTCGGCGTTTTGAGCTTGCTTGGCTAGCTGTACCAATGCACCCAAGCCGGAACTATCTACAAAGTCGATTTGCGAAAGATCCAGAATGATGTGCTTTGGCCCTTCTTCAATTTTAGTGCCAAGAACCTTGCGAAATGTCGGTTCAGAAAAGGCATCTAACAAACCTGTGAGGCGGAATAGCTGATAATTATCCCGTGCTTCACGAGTACCTCTCAGGCTGACGGTTAGATTCAGTGGTTCAGCAATAATTCCCTCCTCATGGTTAAAGTAAACGCTCAAGTATAGATGGTTTTTAGGCTTGTTGTCTATAGTCTTTGGGGTAGGGAAGGTAAAAGGCAAAAGGCAAAGGGCAAAAGGAAAAAGAGAATTTTTTGCCTTTTAAATTTTTACTTTTGACTTCTCTAGTCCCTTTTTAACTCACTTCATCTGTGGTTGCTTGACGTGCTGTTTGCATGGCTTGGACAAACTGCTCAAACAAGTAATCAGCGTCGTGAGGGCCTGGACTGGCTTCTGGGTGGTACTGCACTGAGAAGATGGGTAGAGATTTGTGCTTTAAGCCAGCAACGGTGCGATCATTTAAGTTGAGGTGACTAACTTCTACGACTGCTTCTGGTAAGGAATCAGGGTCGATCGCAAAGCTGTGGTTTTGGCTGGTAATTTCTATCCTTTGCGTTAAACCCGCAGGCTGATTTAAACCCCGATGGCCGAATTTCAGCTTAAAAGTTTCTGCCCCCAAGGCATGACCCAAAATTTGGTGTCCCATACAAATGCCAAAAATTGGTTTTTGACTTTGGAGTAGGGTTTTAGCAGTGGTAATACCTTCAGAAACGGCGGCTGGATCACCAGGCCCGTTGGAAAGGAAGATACCATCTGGATTGTATTGAAGAATCTCTGCTGCTGGTGTATCGGCAGGTACAACAATTACCCGACAGCCATAACTAGCCAAGCGGCGTAAGATATTGCGCTTCACACCAAAGTCTAAAGCTACGACTGTCAATGATTCCTGATCATTGCTGGTTGCTTTTGGTTTAAATTCCCAAGCGGGGATTGTGGGATCTGACCATTCGTAAACTTGGCGTGTGGTGACTTCCTGAACTAGATTTAAGCCTGCCATGTTAGGAGCTGCCTGTACCTGCTCTAGCAACTCTGCCTCATCCAAAATTTCTGTCGAAATCGCACCATTCATTGCCCCATACATCCGAATTTTGCGGGTGAGGGCGCGGGTATCTATGCCGTAGATCCCTGGAATTTGGTTTTGTTGCAGGTAATCTGGCAAGGATTGAGCCGATCGCCAGTTACTGGGCTGATGGCAAATGTTGCGGGCGATCGCACCACGGACTTGTGGCTTGGCGGATTCTTCGTCTTCTGGATTAACGCCAGTGTTCCCCAATTCAGGATAGGTGAACACGACAATTTGACCGCAGTAACTAGGGTCGGTCAAGACTTCTTGATAGCCAGTCATGCCAGTGTTAAACACGACTTCGCCGATGGTTGTTCCCGTCGCACCGAAAGACCAGCCGCGGTAAGCAGTTCCATCTGCCAAGACTAGTAGAGCAGGAATTGTGTCAGACAGGGGCATAAGTGATAGATGGGATTTGGGATTGGGGGTTGGGGATTGGGTAATTCAAGGCGTGGATTTTGGATTGGATGCAATCTAAAAATCTAAAATTCCCAGTCTGTTGTTAATAGTGAGCAGTCTTTAGTTCCCAATTTAGTCAATACTGCGAGTGTTAATTATCCCATAACTTGGTGAATTAAACGTTCCCAAGGAAATTAATTAAAAATTAAAATAAGGAAGTGATTCTGAAATTCTGGGTTTTAAATTCTCCATTAGGAAATTAAATCTACAATGGGAATCGGTGGCAGGAGTCCTGGGACAGTTTCAATCAAGAGTAATTATGCTTCAGCCCTTTTTTTCTCGTGCAGCCCTGATTTTTCTCTCTGGTGCGATCGCAGTTGCGAGTGTTGGTTGTAGTACAAATAAACCAAAAACCTCTATTTTGCGGAATCAGCAGTCTGTGGTGACGGATGATCTGGCAATAGCCAAATCTCCTGTTGAGCCTACAACCGTACCAAATATCCCAGCACCAACGAACCTGCCATCATCGCCACTAGAACCTAGTTCTTTTGAGTTGGGGCTAGATAAGGCAGCAGGTGCGACTAATATTAGTCAATCGGCACAATCGCCGGATGATTGGTATTTGGTGGCGAGTCAGTATCATGATGCGATCGCTTTGATGCAGAAGGTGGAACGGCAAAGTCCAGAGTTTGCGATCGCGCAAACCAAAATTGCTGAGTTTGAGGGACAGATGAAATATGCTATCCGCCAAGCCAATACTGCGGCTAGGCCATCGCCTCAGTCGGTAGCTGTCACTTCTCCCCAGGTGAGAGTGGCGGCGAATCGTCGATCTTCACCCCCAGCCGCAACTGCAACCCCTCAATCTAAATTTACGATTCCAGTACCGCCACCAGGAACGACAGAACTACCACCAGAACCGACAAGTTTCCCTGTATCAGCCGCAATCACTCCAGATAGAGTATACGTTGCCCCGATTAGACGGCGGGTCGGCGGTACACCTGTGGTGACTGTGACTTTTAATGGTCAACAGCAATTTGACATGATTGTTGATACGGGTGCAAGTGGAACTGTGATTACTCAAGCAATGGCAAGTGCTTTGGGAGTAATCCCGGTGGGGAAAGCTAAAGCCAATACAGCTAGTTCTAAGGCTGTGGAATTTCCGATTGGTTACGTAGATTCCATGAGTTTGGGAGGGGTGAGAGTGAATCGAGTTCCTGTGGCGATCGCGGGGGCGGAATTGGAAACGGGGCTATTGGGACACGACTTCTTTGGCAATTATGATGTCACCATTAAACGCAATGTCGTAGAGTTCCGCCCACAATCGCACTCAGATGCTAGTTCTGGAGGAATCCAACTAACTGTTCCAACTTTGTCCAGGCAGTACCAGTCTGTAGAATCTCCTTAGCCACTGTCACACCTTGGGCATGATCCAACAATGGAATTGCACCGGCTACCTGTAATGCTAAGGAAGCATTCAAGGCTACAGCGTCTTGTTGTGCAGGAGTGCCTTTGCCTTGTAGTACCGCTTTTAAGATCACAGCATTTTCTTGGACATCGCCACCTTTGAGGGCTGTAATTGGTGCGGGTGTAATACCCACCTCTTGGGGATTCACCGTAGTTAACTTGACTTCACCACCAGATAACACTGCTAAGTCTGTTAAATCACCTAAACCCGCTTCATCCAATCTTTCTCGTCCGTGTAAAACAATCGCTTTTTCTTTACCCAAATTATGCAAAGCTTGGGCAACCATTTCTAGAAGTTTGGGTGTAAATAACCCTACTACTTGTCCAGTCGGACGCAAGGGATTTACCAACGGGCCGAGCAAATTAAACACCGTGCGGATTCTTAAAGTCCGACGTAATTGTGCTACGGCTTTGAGTGCAGGATGCCAACCAGGGGCAAATAGGAAAGTGATCCCGACTTCTTGCAGTGCAGCTTGGACTTTTTCGCTAGGAGCATTTAAATTCACACCTAAAGCTTCTAGAACATCAGCACTACCTGTCAAACTTGATGCAGAACGATTGCCATGCTTGGCGACAGGTACACCATGAGCAGCCACCACAAAAGCCACGGCTGTAGAAATGTTGAAAGTTGAAGAGCCATCTCCACCAGTCCCACAGGTATCGATTACAGTGCTGAGTGATTTCGTCCCAGTCCCCGATTTTGATTGAGATTGTAAGACCTCGGCCATACCAGTGAGTTCTTCGGCAGACACCCCTTTAAAGTTGAGTGCTGTGAGGATTGCGCCGGATAATTCTGGAGGGACGGTTTCACTGAGCCATCCTTGCATTAATTGCGCAGCTTGAGTACGGCTGAGGGATTGACCATCAATTAACTGTTGTAGGAGAAGATACCAACTGGTTGAAGATTCGGGAGAAGCGATCGCAGCAGCAGAAGTCGTCATAATTACACTGATAACTTTTACGGATAATTACATTAATTGTCTATGGCTGTTATCCTACCGGAAAATTGGACTCTATTAAAGTTAACTCAAAGTATCAAGTTGCAACTGCAAATCAGAATGATAAATCTCATTTTTTATTGATTATTTTTTCACTATTATCTTTAATCTCATAATTAGTGATAAATAACTCTTTGCCTTTGGCTGCCCGTGCTTGTTTATAGTTATTCATCCCATATTGTAATTCCCAATCGTAGATATTAGCATATTTGAAATTATCACGAATTTGCGGTGAATCATCGTAAGTTATTAACCATTTATGAGGGCATTTTCTTAATATCTCAGCAAATTTTTGATGATTGAAAGATGTATGTAAAATGCCATATTTGCCATATAATTTTGATTTGGTAGCACTGAAGTATGGCGGGTCTAAAAATAAAAATACATTTTCACCTTCTGCGTTTATTAATTCGCTATAATCCAGGTTGGTAATTTGAATATCTTTAGTTAGAATATTTTCTAACTTTCCTAAGCGTTCTATGGAAGAATCAGTAAATCTTTTATGAAAAGCTGCTTGAGAAAAACCACCTGATTCTACAGTTCCACTAAACGTAATTCTATTGAGTACAAAAAAGCGGACTGCTCTTTCTAAATCAGATAGTCTGTTAACATCAACACTAGTTAATTCTGTAAACAATAATTTGCCATTTGTCTTTTTATATTTAATTTGATGTACTTCTTTAACTAACCGAGATATATCAGATTGAGCAATTTTCCAGAACAGGAATAGCTCTTGATTTAAGTCATTAATCCAAAACTTTAGATGGGGAAATTTTTGCTTTAAGTAAATAAAGACTGAACCACCTCCTATAAATGGTTCACGAAAATCAGCAAAACTTTCTGGTAAGTATTCAACTATCTGATTAATAGCTTTTGATTTACCGCCAGGGTAGCGGAGAGGACTTTTAAGCATCAGCTTATAGATATTTAAATAATTTTATAATGTATATTAATTTTATCGGTGTTTAATGACTGTTTATGTCTCGTTCTGCCCCCTACCAACCTTTGTTGTTGCGAATTTTGCATGGTGTCAGTGGCATTTTAGCGATCGCCGCTATCATTACCGGATTTTTAGTTTACAATACCTTCGATGGTAGATTCGGTAAAATCCTGATTCCTCGCATCAATGCCATTATCGATATTCACGGTACAATTGCAGTTTTTTTCTTGTTTGTTTTTCCAGCGATCGCTCTTTATAGTTTTCATGCGGGAAATAAAAAACTTCTACAACAAGATTCTTTACAAAACTTAAATCAGGTTGGTAGACCGATTTGGTGGGTGAGTTTGCAGAGAATTGCTAATACGCTGATGTTGATAGCCTCTGTTTTCGCTTTGATTTCTGGCAGAATGATGCAGGAAGAATGGCTACCAACAGGAGAGTTAAATCACATCTGGTATTATCTGCATTTGATTGCTTGGGTTGTGATGGTTGTCTGTTTAGCTATTCATCTTTTGATGTCTAGTAAAGTGGGTGGTTTACCTTTATTAATCTCAATGTTTTTGTTGAAGGTGCGTCCTGAAGATAGCCCTAGTAATTGGTTACGGCGTTGGCGTGATTGGTGGGGTAATTTATCAGAAAATTTGGAGGCGGGTAATAATTTGCTTTTGAGGGTTGTAGAGGTGATGGTGGTGGTGGGAATTTTGACGGCGTTCCTTTTACCTTTGGTGGCTGGGGGTTGAGGGTATTATTTTGAAACGCAGAGGGAATTTTTCTACCGTGATGAACGAAAGATGACGCGTCCGGGAATTTCTTCATTGTTAATTTTGGCATAGACTCGCAGACAGGTTAAAACTTCACCAGGGATTCCGCCGCAGTCTAGTTGTAAATCATCTTTAGTTAATGCACAAATGTCAGCATAAATTCCTGTTAGCTGACGAATTCGCACTTCGTAACCTGCATTAGTGGCGATCGCTACAATTTTTTTTAAAGCACGTCTTGATTCCTGTTGTAGTTTACCCCACCAAGAATAACGTTCGGCTGGGGGAACAAAGGTTAAGGAGTGGATGGCTTCATCCATGTCAATCCAAGCACGTAGTATTAATAAGGGATCTGTAGTTTCTTCGGCTTTTTTAGTGCGCTGGAAACGGTCTATTAATGCTTCTATATATTGGGTTCTTTGTTCTGGCTGAGAAGATAAGGGAATTACATCAAAGCTAAATACACTCTTGAGTGCATGATATAACTCTGGTTCAAGTTCAATCAATTTAATGAATAAAACTAGAAAACCTGCTAGTAAAGTTAATTCCTCAGAAGCATATTCTGGGATGATGTTTTTTTGCTCAAAGGCTGTTTGGGATAAACATAATCCAGGAGAAATCACTGTACCTCTGAGTCCGGGGTAAATGATTTCGTCTCTAATGAAGGGTAAATGATAGAGTCGAGAATTATCTGCGATCGCACCTACTTCTTGAGCTAATTCTAAAGCACGTTGTCGCCAACATTCTGCCAAATCTTCAGGAACACGCAACAGTTTGCGGTGAATTTCATCCCATAAATCGGAATCTGTTTGGCTGTATAGGGGTGAGTCTCCTAAATATAAGCTGAGTTCGGAGTCAGAATCAAATGCGGCGCGGAGATAATCCAATTTGGATTCACTTGAAGGTGGTGTAAAAGTATTAGCGTAGCTTACTGTCGGTCTTGCTTGCTCATTTACCTCTACTTTTACTCGTACTTGTAACAGATTTTGAATCTCACGCAGCACCTCATCACAGACCTCAATACCAGGATCATTAGGACATTCTGCTTGCGCTTTTTGCAGCGTAGCTTCTAATCCATGCAGACTATACCGCAATAACTGGGCTAATGTTGAGTTTTCTATTGCCAATAACTTCTTGAGATGCTGCATGATATTACCTTTCTTATCTCATACAAAGACCCTCAGAACAACTCTTTGCTTCTCTGCGTGAGGTTTCTCAATGTATACCGGAAAAAGGATCGCGTTCCTTATCAACCTCATTCGGTTGTAAATCCAACTCACCACAGTAAACGCATCCTTCTTGTGTCAGACATTCTAAATCCGGTGATGTCCAGTAAGGTACGTCGCCAGCATGGATGCGAAGCATACCGCGATCGTCAATGGTGACGCGATACTGACAAGGATAATCTGTGCTGACATCGGGTTTTTTCAGTGCGCCGATGCGTATCCACTTTTTAGTATTAGTTTCCACATCGGTTTGATACATATAAAAGGTGTGCTGATTAGTGTAGGGGAAGGGAGGTAGAGGATTACTGATTAAACCGCTTCCTGGTTGGCGGATACCATCACGTAAGTAATGAAACTGTTGCAGAGGTTTGCTACCATCTTTATCTACTTCAAATACCAAATGATAAGCATCTGGATGATCTACGGTAGCTGATTCGATGACGTTGACAGCGATATCACCATCATTCAAGTCTTTATAAGGACGTTCAACGGCGATATTCCATTGCAATTTTCCGTTAGCAAATAAAGACGATGTTTCAGACACTTGCGCTAATGCTGCACCAATATCAATTCCGGGAACATCTATTAAATAATGGGGATTTCCTTGACATAATAGAACGTTAAATTGCAGGGTTTGGTCAATCTCAAACTGAACTTTGATTTTTTTCAGGAACTCCGCTTCGTCCATCCGCAATTGTTCCATCAAGTGTTTACCGTCGAAGCTACCCCATAAACGTAAATCTCCGTCTTCGTAGTCTTGGCGGTAAATAATGTTAGTTAACTGTATCCCTACCCAATTTGTCCGCACTTTGGCGACGTTTTCTGTGGGGGAGAGTTGATAGAGTTCCTGTCCAGCTTTGAAAACTGTCAGAAGTTCGTTGCTTTGGGTTTTGCGTTTGAAGTTGCAGGGTAGGTAATAAAACAGGTTTTTAACATCGATTTCTAATTGGTTCGCACCTTTACGTAGCAAACCTTTTGATTCTTCGGGATCAAATCTCAGTCTCCGCAGTTTTTCAGCATAGCAAGCACCGGCGGAAGTGGCGAGTTTGGTGTATTCCAAAACAAAGGTGATGCGTTCAGGATTCCAAACGAAGTAAGGGGATTTGCTAAATTCTTGGTAAATCTGGCGTTGTACTAGATCGAGATTGCAGGTTTTACCGGAGAGGATTAACCAATCAACTTTATGGGTATTCCAGGGATCTATATTGTTGTTGTCAGAACGCAGACGGCTTTCCATTAAGCCCTTTGCAATTCCAATGGCTTCTTTAATCGCGGAGGAAGCAGCGCGTTCAAATTGTTGAATGTCTAAGGTGACGCAAATATTTTCGGAGTTTCTCGCCTGGAATTTTATCGCGCTTTGGGTGAGGAGTTCGGCAATTTGCTGTTCAGAAATTGTGAAGGTTGAGAGGGAATTGTCAGGTTTCTGCCCAAGTTTGAGTTTAGCAGTTTCCGCATGATCCCAGAGCGTGTAAAAGGTTTGTAGGCGTTGGGGTGCTTGTTGCCAACGGGTGGGGATAACTTTTTCAGCAGTATCTAAAGCATCTTTATAAGCTGCGTCACCTTCGGGGTTTTCTTTATCAACACATTTTAATAAACTACCAGTTTTAAATTTACCTTGTTCTAAAAAGCGTTCGTTTAATTCTGCGTTGATTAAGTCTTCTAGTTTGTCGCTTTCGATGTCGCCTCTGGTGACTGCTGTTAGTAAAAAGTCAGCGATCGCCACTTTCAATAATCTAAATACTCTCAGAGTAATTAACTCACCACCTAACTGTAAATGTCCCGAAGAACCCAATAATTTCGGAGTTAATTTATAGTAACGTCCTCCTAAACCCCGGTCTTCATGATTAGCAAAGTAGGGGGTGTTATCTTCTAAGGTGAGTTCAATTAATGCTAAGTCTGTTGTACCGCCACCAATATCTAAAACTAGAACATTTTGTGACCATTTATTATTTTCTTGGCGACAACGGGTTTTAAAAGATTCAATCCCAATATTTAGATTACCGCCAAATTCTCGCCATAAAAAGAAGATGGCGACAGATACAGCTTCATCATAAGCTGTCTGTACGTCATCAATCCCCAATTGTTCGACTAATTGCTTAACCTCTTTCCTGACTACAGGTGGTGCGACGGTGGGGTAAGTGACGACTGCTGTTAAAAATTCTCCTTCCGAAAATCTGCGTCTAGCACGTTGACGATAATCTTCAGTTAATTCGACTAAATGCGCCCATGCGGCTTGGATGAGTTGGTTAACATTAATAATATCTTCTGAGCCATCCAACATTACAGAAAAATTTCTGTCTTGTCCAAAATAACGCTTGGGTGAATGGTGAAACCTGCTGATGATTTCTTTTAAAGAACTGCTTGTTCCTTGGGCAATTGCTTTCTTGCGATTATCTCTAGCTTCTCTTCCCATGCGTAGTTTAATAGCTTCTAAACTTGCCACTTCTAACTCGCTGGGTATCTCTGTATCGCGGCGGTCAATATCTAAAACTACGGGGATTAAATTCTGCGATTCTAATGTCGGGACGCGGAAAACTTCATGATAGATTTGATAGAGTTTTTTACTAACAGCACGGCGAAATTTATCGCTATTCCCTAAACATAATTCAATTTGCCGAATTGCTTCTAAAAATCTAGGTTTATTATCACTACTAAAAACTTCACTTAAACTACTGGGTGCAATTTCGAGATTTTTACTAATATCAACAATAAACTTTTCCCATTCAATTTCGCTTACTTCTGGTAATGCAATAGCAGCTGGAGAACTCAACCACTGCGACAGGCGATCGCGTAATCTGATTTCCTGTTCTCTTGGTAAAACTTCCGCAATGGGGACTTCAATGGGGTCGAATAGGGTCACGGTAGAATTAGATGTGCCGAAATCTACAGCTAGCCATCCCGGAAACCTTTTTTTGGGTTTGCCATTGGTTGGTTTTTCGCTCCGAACTTCGATAGGATTGACAACTGGATTATTGAGTATTTTTTGTTCCATAGGTAGTGACCACAGATGACAATAAGCTGCAACTTTCTGTCTTACAGATAACAGTGGATTTCCTGAGTTATCAGAATCAAAATATTCCACCATTACCCGTAAATGACAGTTGATTGTTTGTGTTAAAGGTTGCTCTAATTTACAAGGATACTGTTCTAATTGACCAATTTGGGAAATTTTAGGAATCTCAGAATCAAACTTTTTATACGCCTGTTGAATTTTAGTTGCTAACTCACTTGGTATGCCTTTAACTGTGCAGGTAATTCGAGAAATATGTGGGACATTATTTCCCGCAGCTAGCAGTTGAATACTGGGTAATTCTAAATACTTCTTATGATTAACCCGCACTTGGAAGCGAGGCATAAGTTGAATTTCTACAGGCATTTTTTAACTTCCTTAACAGGCAAAATTCAATAATCAATAAATTTATGACTAATTACTGATTACTGATTAGCCACTAAGGAATCAGAAATGTTGGCAATTTCCGTGAGGTGATGTAGCCAAGTGGGAACGGTCACTCCTGATTGGGATTCGCCAGCCGCGATAAATCTCAGCAAGCTATCTTTTTTGGAGAAGTTTTGTAAAGTAGGAATAATTTGATCTAAAATTCCCTCTAATTCAGAATTGACTTGTTGATTAACTTCGCTGACATACTGCACCAGATGTAAGCTAGCAATGGCAGTGATTTCATCACGTAATCGTAAGACAAATAACTGGTGATTAGCTGATCTCGGTAAACCTGGACTTTTTTCTGGCGACCAATCAAAGATTTGACCAATATTGTGTTTTTCATCTTGACGTGCTAAGGGAAACATGACTTCAGGAAGGAGAGATTTATCTTGATGATTAATCTCTTCTAAAATTACGTCTTGCCATTTATTGGGGTCGCATCCTAACAACAATTGATAAAATAAATCAGCTTCTTCTGGGCCAAATTGCGCTTCAATTTCTTGTTCCATCTCTGGTGTCAAAATTGCCAAGATGCGATCGCGTTCTGGGGCGATGCGGTGCGATAATCTACTGAGTAAGTCTACTACAGCCTGACGGATGCGATCGCGCGCAAATTCTTCGACTTCTTTGACTGTCTTGGCAAAGGCAGGATAAAAGTCATCGCTTTTAGTCGGGATGCTGCTATTAGTTCTACTACCACGGTCAAATAACTTACCTGCTGCACCTTTCGATTCTGTTAGGGTAATTGTGCCATTGTTGACTTTGTTAAATAATAAAGTCCACTGACTCCAACTAATGACTCTAAAAGTGAGTTCATCTTTTACCACATCGCTAACCACTGTTCCTCGGCGGTCTTTGAGTGGTTGTGTTCCTAAATCTTTTTGGAAATGACGATAGGTTTTATCTAAACTTTCAATGGCATTTCTTAAGTCAACTAAAGCCTGACTATCGCCACTAGGAATCCCTTGGGTGTGAATTTCGGCAATAATATTTTTCAGGTTTTCTTGTTGTAATTTTAAATTCTCCGCCGCACGCCTAGTATCTTCATATAGTTGTTTCAGTCCGTGAGTCGCAACATGATTTTGAATCAATTCCCGTAGCTTGGCGATACCCCCATCTTGAGCAAAGTAACCCAGCTTTCTACCTAAACCGTGACGCGCATCTGATTCTAACAGGCGATCGCTCAACCTCCGCCACTTTTGTTGCAGTCGCTTCGACCTCTCCAAATACTCTGGATAATCTAAGTTCGCTAAAAACTCCGGTGAACCTGCTTTCACACTGCTAGAACGTTTAGCTAATTCCGCCAGTCCCAACAGGGGAGATAGTAAAACGATGCGGTCTTGATTAATAGTGAATGCACTTGCACCGTCGATGGTGGTTTGTAGCACTTTAAGTTTTCGCAACACCATCTCAGCTGTAAGTTGGGGGGTGTGGCTATCATTGATGAGTAAATCTAACTCCCGTTCACCGCCTTCACTTTCTAAAGGTAACTGGTCAAAACGTCCCACTCCTACCAGAATTAAATCCTTGAGGTCTTGTCCCGGACGCTGTTGTTGCATCATCGTGAAAATTTTATTGGCGCGATCGCTCCCTGGTGATTTACCATTCAGCAGTACCAGAATTGTTTGGACTTCCGCCAATTCTCGCAGCGATAAAAACGTATCTCTCGCGCCGGAGTTCGCTGCACCCAAACCCGGAAAATCTAACAAAATAAATCTATCAGCACCAGTCACATCCCAAATTTCTTGAGAAATTCTGACTTCAATATCAATCCGTCGAATTAAAGGGAAACTATTTTGTAATAACTTGGTGGGTAAATTTTGAGGTGGACTGGGTAAACGAATATGTGCTGGCGGTAAATCTTCAAACCGGAGAGTTTGGATAGCCATCTGCTGTTCGGCTAACTGTAAACCGTCCCGCGCTGTAGCTGCATCAATTTCGTAGCGTTTACCGCACAACGCCTCATAGGAACTATAGGCGCGTAAAAACACCACTAATTCCCGTACTAGATAACGTAGTTCTAAGTTATTGCTGCTATTCCAAGTTTCTTGACACCAGTTGAGAATTTCGTTCCCAGAATTGAGTGTGGCTGCAGGGATAGGAGGAAGTCCTGCGGCTATGGTGCGGCAGTTAGCTTCTCCCAACATGAAGCGCAAGCACTCATTCACCCCTTCCCGACTTAAATATTCCACAGTAAAGTTACCTACCTGTGTCGTTGCAAAGCCTGGTTGGGGGATGATATGAATAGCGGTGACGTTCCCCGTCGTGGGATTTTCACTGATGGGTAAAGCGTCACCATAGCCAATTAAGCTGCCTAACAGTAAAGTTTTGCCGCTACTAAACTCTCCCATCACGCCGATTTTTACAGGCGAAGTAGCAAGGTCTACAGTTTTCTCCGCAGCTTCTCGGAGACGCAAAATACATTCATCTAAGCTAGCGGGAACCCAATCTTCTTGTTGAGAAAGATTTTGCGGAACAGAATTAATTTTTTCAAGTATAAGTTCGCCGTACTCTTTAAAACGTCCTATTTTTTCTAGTTCCATAGAGTAGCCTGCCAAATAGGGTAATTTTCTGTGAGTTTTATAACACAAAAAAAGTCTGCAACTTATATATCTACAACTTGTTTGGCATATCTTTCGGAAGATTTTGCCATAATTTACTCTTTTAAATCAATTCTTATTGATAAATTCAAATCTTTTGCATATCTAAAACTCTATTTTTTGATTTCCAGGTAATGGGAAGTGATAAAAATTTAGTGACAAATATAAAATAAATAATTTTATTTATAGATCAATATAATGTTAAATAAAATTAATTGGCAACTACGTATTTATTCTAATTGGATTTAATTCTCTAGCTGCAGTCTGTATGCTACTTAAACTTTTTAATTTAAATCGTCATAAAATGGAACAATTAATATTTTAAGCTAATAATTTTCAGTAGTATTACTAATACTCTCTGCATAGGAATGATTTAGCATATGTTTAAAATGTTCATCAATTAATATAGAAATATAGCCACAAAATTATATGTTTATATAAATTATAAAATTCATTTAAAAAATAATAGATTGTTTCTGCTAGAATCAGATGATTTGTTTTTAAAAATCGGCTTGTATTTAATGTTCAATAAACTCAGTATACCGCTGATTTTAGTTCCTGTTATTTATGCTTTGTTTTCTGCCCAAGAGAGTGGTTATAGATAAGTTACGCTGTACTAACGGAAATAAAATTGCATTGCTATATGCACATACACATTAATCTAACTAACAAGTTAGGAAAATATAACAAATTATCAAGAAAACTAGGGTGAGAAAGCGGTGTCACTATCAAATAATGAATTATTAACAACAGATATTTTAGAAAAGCTGCAAACTGCAATTACAGAACACGAACTGACTAAACAGAAACTATGCCAAACAAATTTAGAATTGGCAGCTATTTTTAAATTAATCCCAGACACATACTTACGACTGGACGTAAATGGGATAATACTAGATTATAAACCTAGTCAAACTAAATCTGCCGATAGTCTACCAAAAATGCTCCCAGGTAGCCCTGTTATAGAATACTTCCCAGAATATCTCAGAGATGACTTTCAACAGGCGATCGCACAAACATTGCAAACGCAATCTCCCGTAACATTAACTTATAATTTATCTATATCTAAGAGCGTATTTACTTTTGAAGCTAGATTATTAGCTCTACCATCACAGGAAATTATAATTTTAATTCGTGAAACTAACCAAGAATTAATAACCCAAATTATTGCTAAAGAGAAACAATTTCAGGACATTGTAGAAAATGCTAACAATATCATATTTGTACTGACAGGAGATGGGATATTCTCTTATGTCTCCCCAAATTGGACAGAAATTTTAGGACATGATATCGCAGATGTGACGAATAAATCCTTTGTCCCTTTCGTTCATCCTGATGATCTTCAACTTTGTACAGATTATTTATCAACAGTTGTAAGTACTGGTCAAAAGCAAGATCCGATTGAATATCGGGCAAAGCATAAAAATGGCGAATGGCGATGGCATACAAGTAGTGCGGCTGCAATTAAAGATGCCAACAACAAGGTTTTATATTGTGTTGGTATTTCCTACGATATTACAACTCGCAAACTGACAGAAGCAGCATTAGCAGAGAGAGTTAAATTAGCGGATTTTCGGGCTGAAGTTGATACTTTATTAACTCAAAGTTGTACCTTACAAGAGATGATGTCCGGGTGTACTGAAGCCATAGTCAAACATTTAGATGCAGCCTTTGCCCGGATCTGGACATTGAATAAACAAGAAAATATTCTAGAGTTGCAAGTCAGTTCGGGAATGTATACTCACATTGACGGATTTCATCAACGTGTACCAGTTGGTCAATTCAAAATTGGCTTAATTGCCCAAGAAGGTAAACCTCATTTAACAAACTCGGTACAAACAGATCCGCGAGTAGGTGATAAGCAATGGGCTAAACATCAGGGTATGGTGGCTTTTGCTGGTTATCCCTTGGTTATGGAAGGAGAAACATTAGGAGTCATAGCCATGTTCTCTCGCCACACACTCAGCGAATCTACCTTTAAAATTTTAGAAATTGTCGCTGCTGAAATTGCAATTGGGATTAAACGCAAAAATACTGAAGTAGCACTCAGAAAATCTGAAGCAAAATTTCGAGAAATTGCCCAAAAAGAAGCCTTAATCAACCGTCTTGCTAGTCATATTCGCGCTTCCTTAGAATTAAACTATATTGTGGAAACCGCAGTCCAAGAGATTCACAACCTCTTCCAAATTGATCGCTGTGCTTTCTGGTGGTATCGGCAAAATGTTGATGTATCTGACTGGGAGATTGTTTATGAAGTACAGAGTTTTCCTGGTAAATGTTTGTTAACTGAAGAAGTTAAAAATGCCAAAGTTAGACTGATAGCCACAAAAACTTTAAATAAAGAGATTATTCGCATTGATGATGTAGAAACAGCGAAAGATGCGACTGCACAAGAATTTTTGCGTAATTTCGGTTTAACCGCTTTTATCTCCGTACCTGTACACACTCAATCAGGGGAGATTGGGGCTTTTATTTGTGGTTATTGCAGTGGTTTTAGGCCTTGGTTAGATAGCGAAGTAGAATTACTGCAAGCCGTGACAAATCAACTTGCGATCGCTATCGACCAAGCTCAACTCTACACTCAAAGCCGCATTGCTGCCCAAACAGCCCAAGAAAAAGCCCAGCAATTAGAAGCCGCTTTACTAGAATTGCAACAAGCCCAAGTGCAATTAATACACTCTGAAAAAATGTCCAGCTTAGGACAATTAGTAGCAGGTATTGCCCACGAAATTAATAATCCTGTCAATTTTATTTACGGTAACATTAACCACGCTCGCGAATATGTAAAAGATTTGCTGGACTTGATCGCACTTTATCAACAGCATTACTGTCCACCAGTACTGGAAATTCATGAACTAATCTATGACATAGATTTAGATTTCCTCACTCAAGATTTACTCAAAGTTTTAGATTCCATGAATATAGGTGCTGAACGCATTCGGCAACTAGTTCTCTCTTTACGCAATTTCTCTCGCTTAGACGAAGAAGGCATGAAACCAGTAGATATTCATGAAGGTATTAATAGCACTTTGTTGTTGTTGCAAAACCGCTTGAAAGCTAAATCAGGAACGACTGAAATTCAGGTCATTAAAGAATATGGTAATTTACCCAAGATAGTCTGTCATGCTGGACAGATGAATCAGGTATTTATGAATTTGTTAACTAATGCAATTGATGCTTTAGAAGAGTCAAAAATCAACAGTGAAATAGTACGTTCCTATCGCCTGGTGTCAGAAATTAACTATCAAACCAGTGAGAGTCAACAGTCAACAATGAATCATCATGAACTATTGACTAAACCTCAAATTATTATTCATACTCAACTTACTCCTGATCAGCAAGTCATGATTCGCATTTTAGACAACGGCCCAGGTATGACGGAAGAAATCCGCAGTCGCTTATTTGACCCTTTCTTCACCACAAAACCAGTAGGAAAAGGTACGGGAATGGGTTTGTCAATTAGCTATCAAATTATTGTTAACAAACACCAAGGAAAATTAGAGTGTGTGTCCAGCCCAGGAGAAGGGGCAGAGTTTATTATTACAATTCCACTGATAGAGTCAGCACCTGGATGAACAATTAAATCTAGTTAATGCTGGATAATTTTCCAGCTATTAAAATATATCTAGCAATCTTGAATCTGTCAGATAAATACTTTTAGTAACTATCTTTAGACAGATTATGTCAGTTATATTTTCATTACCTCAGAGAGATGAATAAAAGATGAAAATAGCAGAACTTAATCATAATTGAGGTAAATATAAAGATTAGTGGTCAGGCGAAAGCAGAATATTTTTAAAAGTGAGCTAAATGATATTGTGAGGGGTGCTTGTGGAGGCTTTCTATTTGGCATCCCCTTGCTATACACTATGGAAGTTTGGTGGGTAGGATCGCTAGTCAAACCACAACTTATGATGATTGCGATCGCTTTAATGTTTGTTGTGGTTTTCTTACTCAATAAGACAGAAGGATTTCGTAAACGCCAACGTCGAGGCCGACCTTATGAAGCAATCACAGATACTATAGAAGCAATAGCTATCGGTATAATTTGTTCTACTTTGATGT
Organism: Trichormus sp. M33_DOE_039; assembly: GCA_015296085.1. Lineage (GTDB taxonomy): Bacteria > Cyanobacteriota > Cyanobacteriia > Cyanobacteriales > Nostocaceae > Trichormus. Next base: position 45,573 of record DVDT01000051.1, read on the forward strand.
TGATATTATTACGAGAAATTACACCTGAAACATCACTGAAGGAATCTATAGGCAAAATTATTTTTGAAAGTGTTCCTTTTACTTTTGGAGTAGCATTAGCTAACCAATTTTTGGGAGAAAGTAATAATAATCAACAAGCAAGCAAAAATCATGCAAAGCATAATAATAATTTAGATGCTACTTTTGCTGACTTAGGTGCTACTCTCATTGGTGCAACTGTGATTGCATTTAATATTGCGCCTACAGATGAAGTTCCTATGATAGTGGCGGCGGTTTCAGCACCTTGGCTTTTAGCAATTATCGCAGCATCACTAGTTATTTCTTATGCAATTGTCTTTCAAGCAGGTTTTTCTGATCAGCAAAAGCGTAAACAGCAAAAAGGTATTTTCCAAAGACCATTAAGTGAAACAGTTGTTTCTTACTTAGTATCATTACTAGCAAGTGCTTTTATGCTGTGGTTCTTTCACAAATTAAGCTTGAGCGATCCTGGGAATATTTGGCTAGAAAATAGTTTAATACTAGGATTACCTGCAACTATTGGTGGCGCAGCAGGTAGATTAGCAATATGAATCAATCAGAACTAAAGACAGAAAGATCACCAGCAGAATGGATAACTTTTAGCATTGCTTTATTCATACTGACCGCAATTATTAGTCTAGTAGGATATATTTGGGCTAATGAAAAAGACCAACCACCCATTATTTCCGTCAATCAAAAGCAGACGATTCGTGAAGTAAATGGTCAATTTTATGTTCCTTTTGAAGTTGTGAATACCGGGGGAGAAACTGCTGAGTCAGTGCAAATTATTGCGACGTTAAAGATTGCTAGTCAAGAAGAAGAAATAGGAGAGCAGCAAATTGACTTTTTATCTGGTGGCGAAAAGGAAGAGGGAGCGTTTGTGTTTAGCCAAAATCCACAACTTGGTCAAGTAATTATACGTGTTGCTAGCTATAAATTACCTTAGCAGAATGAAAATGCTCAATCTAAATGAGCAACTGAATGCTTGAGGCAATCGCCTAAAAAATTCTATGCTGTAGTGGTTAAATTCATGTTTTCATGCTGGAATTTTACGAACAACTAGCAACCGCTTTAAGACACAATGCTGTAGTTCTCGCTACAGTCATCAGTACTAAAGGTTCTGCACCTAGAGAAGTAGGCGCGAAAATGCTGATTAGTACTGATGGAAAAACTTACGGTACAATCGGCGGTGGTGCTGGAGAAGCAAAAGTTTATCAGCAAGCTTTGCAAGTATTCCAAACTAGGAAAAAACAATTTATAGAAATTGATTTATCAGGCGCACCACAACGCGATATTCAAGGCGTGTGCGGTGGCACAATGCTGGTATGGTTGGATTTATGGTCAGGTGACAGTTGTTTAAATTTAGTTGATGAGATTATTGAACAACTCGCATCTGGCCAAGCAGTGGCAATTATTACACCTTTAAATATTAATAGCCAGCCCTATTTAGAAACATTAAATATTCCCGATTTCCCGCAACTGCAAAATCAAGTTTTCATTGAACCATTACTACCGCCACAAACTCTCTTAATTATTGGTGCAGGACATATTGCAATTCCATTAGCAAAGATTGCTAAGATTGCTGGTTTTAGAATTATTGTACAAGACGATCGCTCCGAATTTGCCACACCAGAAAGATTTCCCGATGCCTCATTGGTACTAGCCCAACCTATCAACTCTATTCAGGAAATTATTTGTCAAATTCCTAGTTTATATATTGCTTTAGTGACTAGAGGTTATTTACAAGATGTCGCTGCTTTAGCAGTATTAAAAAATTGCCCCGCGAAATATATTGGTATGGTAGGCAGTAAAAAACGCATCGATACTGTTTACAAAATGTTGCAGAAGGAGGTTGATTTGCCACAGATATATGCACCCATTGGTTTAGATATTGGGGCTTTAACACCAGAAGAAATTGCTGTTAGCATCTGTGCAGAATTGATTAAAGTGCATCGTGGTGGCACTGGGCGATCGCTATCCCAAGACTCTGTTTAATGTAGTATCTTACTAAGATTTTTAGTAACAGATGATAACTATAAAACTATCTAAATTTTCCTTTATTGGTGCGTTTGAAAGATATTGCTGTTTACGCTGCTTGTTTGAACCAAAAATGGATAAAGTCGAGCTTAAATATTAATCAAACATTGACAAACTTTGCTCTTATTTTAGCGGCGGGAAAATCTACCCGCATGGGTATTTGCAAAACCTCACTACCTTGGAGTGCTGGTCGAACTTTATTAACTTATCAACTAGAACAGTGGTTAAGTATCGGTTTTACACCATTGGTAGTGCTAGGTTTACATAATATTGACTGCCAAAAAGATTGTCTGTTTGGTAGTTTAACTGTGATTAATTCTTACAGTCATATGGGTAAAACAACTTCTATTTTGGCAGGACTAAAACATATCCCTCAAAACTATGAAATATTAGCTATTTCCGCAGTTGATCAACCTAGAAAAGCCGAAATTTATCAACAATTAGTCAAGGCACATCAAGATAACTTAGCCCTAATTACTGCACCTACGTATGAAAATAAAATGGGGCATCCCATATTGTTTGCTAATCAGATGCGATCGCACCTAGAAAATATCCGCGAAGAAACTCTAGGTTTACGTCAGATTATCCAAGAATTTTACAGTGCAATTAACAAAGTTACCTTCGATGATCCGACTATCTTATTAGATATCAATACACCAGAACAATACAGGGAACTGGGAACTGGGGAAACAAGCCAGGAGTAATCAATGCCCAAGACCCAATAATTCCCAATTCCCTAAACCTGATTTTTAGCAGGCGTGGCAATACCTCGCTGCACTAGATTGCTTTCTAATTCTTGAATGAATTGCATATCTGTTTCTAGTAGCGGTTGGTTACTTACACTAGAAGGGTTTTTCTCTAAAAAAGCGAAGGCTTGACGAAATTCATTGGGACTAGTTGCAAATGGTGCGTCAAAATGACAGGCAATAATTTGCTGAAAATCCCATTTTGCGACTTGATTCACCCAATTGAGTACTCGGTTCGGTGCTTGGGGCAGAATCAGGGTTTGTAAAATGGGGGCTACAAATGGTCTACCATGACCTCGCAGTGCGGTAAATGACTGCTGCCAATTCTCTTGCCAGCGAAATGGAAATAAGCCAAAGTACGCTTTGGGTGAGTGATCTTGGGCTTGCGTGGCATCACGTAGCATCTGCCCTAATCCAGTTAGTTGCAGCGCACTAGGGCGAAAGTAAATGGCAAATAGGCAAATGCGTTGCCATCCTTGGCGGCGGTTGGTGACGTTATCTGTAATTCTTTGTTGTGCGTTTTCCCTGGCGTGGAATAGCAAGGGATAGGGGTCTAATTGACTGATGGCGGGTGGATCTTCTGGTATTGATAATACTGTATCAGTAACGAGGAGAGTCCGCGATCGCTTGTGGAAAATAGCCACTTCTACAAATGATCCCCTTCCTAGGTTGATGTCTAAAATTGCATAATCCAACTCATCAGCAAAGGGAACTTGACTACTATCCTCTGGTAGTATGTGCGTGCGCTTTTGGGGAAAACCCAGCCAACTCAAAGGCATATTCCAAGGGAAACTCCACTGGTGGGGAGCAATCCATACCTGGGCTTGGGGAAAACATCTCGCAAACGGGCCAACGAAGACTTTATGTTCTAAACCCGAACTAGTGGGCAGAATAATATACTTAACTTCCCCATGCTGGGCTACCAACTCTTTGACCAGTCTGACACATTCTGGAGTTGCAGCCACAGGTGCATAAACCAACAAACCACCTGCATCTAGCTTGATCACAGTCATCCGAATAGGGATTATGGTGTAGAGAATGCCGTGCAGCTGGTCGAATGTCCAAATAGTGTCTTTCACAACTTCTCGACAAAGCGTCCGCCGTTTGTTGTAGGGATAAAGCGGCAAAGCTGGCCAGAATGGCCACAACCAATCTTTAGGATTCTCATCCGGTGACTCTACCCGTGATGTCATCATCTTTACAAACTATTCAAAAAAGGAATATGGAATCAAGAATAGTCTTCCCTCTTGAAGCTCCTTTTCAATTTCTAGCATTGCAGATGGTGTATTAGGGCATTAACCTATAATAATTAAGAAAGATTAAGCACTACTCTGAATTTTAAGTGCTGAGTAAGCAATTCTTTAATTTTGAATTTTGAATTGATTTTATGAGCCAAATTGCCCTCAATCTAGTTGCCATATCTGTTTTTCTGATGACGTTATCGGCATTGTTGGGGCCGTTAATTAACTTATCTCCCGCTATCCCCGCAATTGCGACTTTCACAATTTTAGGTATAGCCACGATTGATAGTTTCAGTTTGCAAGGTCAGGGGGGCGCGATTCTCGTGGATTGGATTGCGAGATTTTCTCCACAGCACCGCGATCGCATTATTCACCATGAAGCCGGGCATTTTCTGGTTGCCCACTTATTAGGAATTCCGGTTACAGGTTATACCCTTAGTGCTTGGGAAGCCTGGAGACAAGGACAATCCGGGCAAGGGGGTGTGACTTTTGATGATCAAGAATTAGCTTTGCAGTTGCAGCAGGGTAAAATCAGTACCCAAATGGTGGATCGTTACTGCACTGTTTGGATGGCGGGTATTGCCGCAGAAAACTTAGTCTTTGATCGGTCTGAAGGTGGTGCTGATGATCAAAGCAAGTTAGCTAGTGTCTTAAAGGTATTGGGTTTTTCCCAGTCAGCCTATCAACAGAAACAAAGATTTCACGCCTTACAAGCGAAAACTCTCTTACAAGAAAATTGGTCTAGTTACCAAGCTTTAGTTGAAGCGATGGGACAACGCGCTACAGTTGCAGACTGTCAGCAAGCGATCGCTAGTTCAATTCAGCAAAATTAGCGGGGCTGACGTTAACGAGATTCCTGGTACAAACCAGGAAGCGAGTAAAGGTGCAATAACAATGAGTAGCTTTTTCACACCTATTACCCGTATATCTCCACACCCTTGGTTTTAATGCGGTGTCATTTCTAAGCTTGCCTCAATCCCACTATTTTTCTGTCTTTTGCCTTTTGCTTTTCATCCAATACAGCATTGTCCAAGTTGGAGACTTGAGAGTATTGTTCCCAAACAATAACTTGATTTCTGCCTGCTGCTTTGGCAGCTAAGAGACATTGATCGGCACGGTGTATCAAATTCACGCCTTGTTCATCGTCATTGGGTTGCAAACAAGCTACACCTAAACTGATGGTGATATGCAAATGCAACTGACTGTTAATCGCAAAGGGTTGTTCTCTCACTATACGATTAAGACGTTCAGCTACTGTCAGTGCCTCTTCACCATTTGTATAAGGTAAAAGTACAACAAATTCTTCACCACCGTAACGGAATGCTGTGTCCTGACTACGTAAATTGTGACGCAGACGACTACATAGCAATTGTAAAAGACGATCTCCCACTAAATGCCCATGTTGATCATTAACTCTTTTAAAAAAGTCTACATCCAGAATAATCAAACTTAAGGGATTATCTTGACTTCGGGCTTTATTAATCTGTCTAGGTAAGTCCCATTCTAGGGCGCGACGATTGTTTAAATCTGTGAGTGAATCTGCTAAAGCGATCGCTGAGAGAATATCATTTGTATTCATCAAGTCGCGATACTTTTTAACTTTTCGCACGCCTGCTATTAATTGACTGAGAATTAAGCTTTTGGTTGCATTTGTTAGGCGATTTTCTGTCTCTTCAGTTAATAACCAAATATAAGCATCTGCACCTTGGTTCAATGCCTTAGCAGTCATCTCAAACTCCCATTCACAACCGCGTTGAGCTTTATCAATTAGCTGCTGGGGACGATCTTCTACCAAAATACAATGTATCCAAGATAGCTGATTTTGTTCTTTTAACCATTTACAAATCTTGATGCTACCCTTCCAACTTGCCTGCACAAATATCACATCTGGCTGCACAATTTGTATGTGCGACACTGCCTGATTATAATCACTAAACACTTTTAAACTAAAAGTGTTTGTATCATGAATCTGATCAGGAAGTGTGGCAAGAAATTTATGACTTCCAAAGACCAGAATGCTGGTTTTCATTGCTGTGCTTTTTGCCTTTATTCTTGCAAATATTTGAATTTATTTCCCACTACTCTATAGATTTATTTCTCTCCAGAAATGTTTGTATATATCTATACATTCTTACCTCGAAATAGATAAAAACCTTAAAATTTAATATCCTCTTAATACATTTACTGAAATATATAAAAACTAAATTGTTTTCACTGATTTCAATTAAAACTTGATTTATTTTTTATTTTTATAACAGTAAAAATACTGAATATTATACGGACGTATGATATTTATAATGTATTTATGAGGCTATGATGATTTAATTAAATGTAAAGCAGTGATAAAGTGATAATTGAAGCCTCAAAAAAACTAAAATTTAACTTACTTCTAATATCATATTAATACTCAACCCTAAAGCATCAGTATAAACAACTAAAAATATATATAAAAACATCTAGTCTATACACAGATTTTCTAAGCATTTTTGCTTAAAACTGTTCTTTCATGGATAAATTACGCATAAATATCAAGTTTTGTCGTAATACTCTATACTTCCTATATAAATGTAAAATTTTAATAAACATCGTACAAAAATCCCCATGAAAATAGTTATTATGTCCTGCTGATAATCATCGAAAAAAATATATCTAATCTATAAAATATCAGTAATCACAAGCATGAAATTGACAAAATTCAATGTAGTTGAGTCATATTTGATTGCTCAGATATGGCAAATGCTCCGAATTGAGTCTTTTAAGTAATAGCTAAGTGCAAATTGATTTATTAAAATCATTAAAAAGCTGGCAAATATATAGCGATAAAATTACAAGTTGCTACTAGTCCTGAATTTTTTATTGATATATTGCGGATTTACCAGGATAATTTTTGGTAAAAATTTACATTCATCAGGGTATTTGTAATGCTCACTTAGTTTTCACCGCGATTTCCATGCAATTTTCTTTTGAGAATCATTAAGTTAACGTAAGTCTTCAATAAATTAAAAATTAAGCATTGCGTGTTGAGCCTGCATCTGTTTGAAAACAGGTTACTGAAATATTACAGATATAGACTGCAAATTTGTGGCAGCAACGGGAAACAAAATGCAAAAATATATAAAGTTCTGTTAGCAGTGGCGGCGCGTTGAGCCAATGTTGTTAGCAAGCGGGACATGAGCCGTGTGCTGAGTAAAAATACTAGCCTTTAGCCTCTAGTCTCTAGTACAGTGCGGCATACATAAAGCCATCATCATCCAATAGGCAAAAAGCCCCACTCTTTTAAATAAAACTAGTTTGTCATTTCTTCCCATGTCTTCAAACCCCCAGTTCATCGGCGGTAACGAAATTCGCGCCAAATTCCTTAACTTCTATGCCCAAAGGGGACACCAAATTCTGCCTAGTGCTTCCCTCGTGCCAGAAGATCCAACTGTGCTGCTGACGATCGCGGGGATGCTACCATTTAAACCGATATTCCTGGGGCAGCGCACACCAGAATTTAACCGGGCGACAACTTCCCAAAAGTGTATTCGTACTAACGATATCGAGAATGTCGGACGCACCAAACGGCATCATACATTTTTTGAGATGCTGGGTAATTTTAGTTTTGGTGATTATTTTAAAGAACAAGCGATCGCTTGGGGTTGGGAAATCTCCACAGAGGTGTTTGGCTTACCCAAGGAACGTTTAGTTGTCAGCGTTTTTGAAGACGACGACGAAGCTTTTGCTATCTGGAGGGATCAAATTGGTGTACCAGAAGCCAGAATTAAACGCATGGGTAAAGATGATAACTTTTGGGTATCCGGCCCGACTGGCCCCTGTGGCCCTTGTTCCGAAATATATTACGACTTCCACCCAGAACGGGGCGATGACAATATAGATTTAGAAGATGACACCCGGTTTATCGAGTTTTATAACTTGGTGTTCATGCAATACAACCGGGATGCAGACGATAACTTAACACCCCTGCAAAATAAAAACATTGACACTGGGATGGGTTTGGAGAGAATGGCGCAAATTCTCCAACAAGTGCCGAATAATTATGAAACAGATTTAATTTTCCCGATTATTGAGACAGCCGCCAAAATCGCGGGGCTCAATTACCACAACAACGACGAGAACACCAAAGTTTCTTTAAAAGTCATCGGGGATCATGTCCGTTCCGTGGTTCACATGATTGCAGATGAAATCCGCGCCTCTAACGTGGGAAGGGGTTACGTATTGCGGCGATTAATTCGGCGGGTGGTACGTCATGGAAGATTAATTGGCATTACAGGCGAATTTATTAACCAAGTTGCCGAAACTGCGATCGCACTCTCGGAATCAGCATACCCCAATGTGCGCCAAAGAGAAGCAGCAATCAAAGCCGAACTGCAACGAGAAGAAGCGAATTTCCTCAAAACGTTGGATAGGGGAGAGAAACTCCTAGCAGAGATCATCACTGAGGTGAAAAAGCAAGAACAAACCCAAGTTAGTGGTAAAGATGCTTTCACTCTTTACGATACCCACGGTTTCCCTCTTGAACTCACCCAGGAAATTGCTGAAGAAAATAACCTGACAGTTGATGTTGAGGGATTCCAAAAGCAAATGGAAATCCAACAACAAGGAGGCCGAGGCGCACATGAAACCATCGACTTAACAGTGCAAGGTTCTCTCGACAAACTCGCGGAACACATCCACGCCACCGAATTTTTAGGTTATACCCAACCAGCCGCAACAGCGAAAGTCGAAGTTTTATTAGTAGCTGGAGTTTCCCAAGAGGAAGCCGAAGCGGGAACAGACGTGCAGATTGTCCTCAACCAAACCCCATTCTATGCGGAATCAGGTGGACAAATAGGCGATCGCGGTTATATCTCCGGTGATGGCGTAGTTGTGCGAGTGGAAGATGTGAAGAAAGAATCCGATTTCTTTGTCCACTTCGGACGCATCGAACGCGGAACACTGCGCGTAGGCGATAGCGTCACCGCCCAAATTGATCGCGCTTGTCGTCGTCGCGCCCAAGCTAACCATACAGCCACCCACCTCCTACAAGCAGCGTTAAAGAAATTTGTTGATGACGGCATATCTCAAGCAGGTTCTTTGGTATCCTTCGACAGATTGCGCTTTGACTTTAACTGTCCCCGCGCTTTAACTCCAGAGGAAATCCAACAAGTTGAAGAACAGATCAACACCTGGATAGCCGAAGCCCACTCCGCCAAAATCGAAGTATTACCCTTAGCAGAGGCGAAAGCTAGAGGTGCGGTAGCGATGTTTGGGGAAAAATACGGTGATGAAGTCCGCGTGATAGATTTCCCTGGCGTATCTATGGAATTATGTGGAGGTACGCACGTAAGTAATACTGCGGAAATTGGTGTATTCAAGATAATTACTGAAGCTGGCGTGGCTTCTGGGGTGCGACGGATTGAGGCGGTATCTGGCCCTGCTATCCTAGATTACCTGAATGTACGGGATAAAGTAGTTAAAGACTTAAGCGATCGCTTTAAAGTCAAACCCGAAGAACTACCAGAGAGAATCACAACCCTGCAAAGCGAACTGAGAAACGCAGAGAAGCAACTAGAAACGCTTAAAGGACAATTAGCGATCGCCAAATCCGACAGCTTGCTACAAACAGCGACAACTCTAGGCGAACATAAAATTATCGTCGCCGAGTTAGAAGGCGTTGACCCCGAATCCTTGAAAACCGCCGCCGAACGCCTACTACAAAAAATCGGTAACGGTGCAGTGGTATTGGGTTCAGTTCCCGAAGAGGGGAAAGTCAGCTTAGTTGCAGCTTTCAGTCCTGAAGTGAACAAAAAAGGATTACAGGCGGGTAAATTTGTGGGTGCGATCGCGAAAATCTGCGGTGGTGGCGGTGGCGGTAGACCAAACCTTGCCCAAGCCGGCGGACGCGACGCAAGTAAATTACCAGCAGCCTTAGAACAAGCACAGAGTGATTTAAATTCCGCCTTGGGTTAACTTCTTGTAGGGTAGGCATCTTGCCTGCCCTAAAATCTTTCAATACAAGGTTCATTTATGGCTCAAACACAGAGAATTACAGTTGATGATATTCAACAAGATCCCTTGAAATACTTGAATCAAGTAGCAGCAGGTGAAAGCTTTGTGATTCTCCAGGCAGATCAAGCAATTGCTGAACTAAAACCAATTCAACACACACAAAAACAAAAGCGACCATTTGGTTTATGTGCAGGAGAATTTACAGTACCTGATGATTTTGATGCTCCTTTACCGGAAGATATTTTAAACGCATTTGAGGGTCGATGAAAATTCTTCTAGACACTCATATTTTTCTCTGGTTTATCAATGGTGATCATCGTTTATCTACTGATCTCAGAGAGATTATTGCCAATTTAGACAATCAAGTATATCTGAGCGTTGTTTCCATATGGGAGTGTATTGTTAAATATCAATTGGGTAAGCTTCCACTTCCCGAATCACCTGAAATTTATATTCCTAAACAACGCGATCGCCATAAAATTGCTAACCTGGACTTAGATGAAGGCAGTGTTTCTCAGCTTGTTAGCTTGCCGTCATTACACAAAGATCCCTTTGATGAATGCTTATCTGTCAAGCTTTACATCACGATTTAACCATTGCCACAGTTGATGCAGCAATCCTAGCCTACACTGTCAAAATCATTTGAAGTTATTGATTCAACTAGAACTTTTTCTTGCATCTCGAAAGAAAAATTCTCTTTGCGTCTTTGCGCCTACCCTGCGGGAACGCCAAGGGCGAATGCGTGATGAAATAATTCCGGCATCCACCACAGCCAAAATTACTTCACCCTCCCCCCACCCATTAAAAACCCAACCTCCTCAACCGTCGCCGTTTGTGCATCTAAAATCGCCACCGACTCACCCTTGTACATTACCGCGATGCGATCGCTCATCATAACTGCTTCTAACTAACCTGAGTTCGGGATAAGAAATCCTCGAAACCCTTGAGTTCTCGTTGTTCGGTCTGAAGCTATGTTTTCATCTATTCTCAATAAAGCATGTTGTTGAGATTAATCTCATTTGTGAAACTTAGTGACAAAATGATTCCA